>MKVH01000024.1:0-600000 GCA_001899175.1 Candidatus Kapaibacterium thiocyanatum
GAAAACGTAACGTCAAACATTTCCTTGGCCGTATGCAAGTCTCTGGCCTTATCGGAGTCTACCCTAAAGAACTCCCAACTCCGAAACCTCCTGTAAGCCCAGTAAAACTGAACGGAATCATTGGGTTGGGTTCTTGATATGGACAACGTTGAGAGTCCTGCGAATGCCATCAGGGATGGCGAAGCAAGAAATAGAATTGCGATCATCAAGAATCGTTAGGCTTCACAGGAGAAGAACTCATGGACGATGTTAGAACAGAAGGAGACCTTGTGGAAAACAGACCGACCAATGAGAACACCTCGATACATGCCCTGTATGAACAGGGTCAGAAAATTCTTGATGGACTACAGGCTAGAGCCGACAGACAGGAAAGGAAAGCACAAGTTATTATCGCTGCTGTCGCTCTGCTTACGAGTGCGTCGATGGCGGCCATACCATCGACGATCACTTCAGGCGGATGGTATATTGCCTTTCACTTGGTGCTACTAGCGATTCTCATCATCGCCGTCCTTTCCATCTACCATTGCATCAAAGTTCTTGATCTTCGACCGTACAAGTATGATTACAATTTTGAGGGTATGTACAAAGCTCATTGGGATGACACAGAGGATGCCTTCAAACGACAGATCATTTCAAACTTGGGGGTGACTATCAGGGATCATGTGAATACATTCGAATCTAAAGCCACTGACCTGAAGAAAGCCATTGGGCTTTTGAAGTGGTTGGCGGCAGGGCTGTGTATATTCGCATTGTTTCGTCCACTCTATGGCAGAGTTCTACATTCATGAGGGTCAAACCCTCACAGACATCAAGTTCAAGCTCGCACACATTGTGTGCAATACATGCGGATCATTTATGTCGTTCGACACTAACGTGATTGGTCTTTTTGATCCGATTGCGGGTCCTTCTGAAAATCCACCGAATCCTTGAATGAGACGGGAGCACAGAATTCTACAGGAACTTCGAACCTAACAGGTGCCCGAAAGACGACAGGTACTGAATACACGATTTCCTTGGGCAGTTCGAAGTACGGTGACGTACCGTTGTCGGGTTCAACACTGATACGTGACACTGTAGGTTTTTCTGACGAAGTGGCCATGATCGTTTTCCTATATGATAGGACAAATGGACGTCTTACTATGTAAGACGTCCATTTCACTGAAGAACTGGGTGTCATGAGCATTAGAATTGGGCCAAGTGGTCAGATACACGGGGACATCAAAGTGCCAGACTTTTTGATATTTTGCCGTTGTGAATCTACAGCATATAGAATAAGACTACTTAGTGGGGGCATCGTTATGAATGACCTTCAAAGACGGAAAGCTCAAGAGCGTCTGCGATCTGTCGTGATCTTTCTGTTGCAGAATTGCCAATCAATGACCAAGACCAAACTGCTTAAGCTGCTTTGGCTGGTTGACTATAACCACGTTCTGGAGACAGGACTTACTATCACTGGTGAGTCCTATCTGGTCGAACAACATGGTCCCGTTCCCGAAGCTGTATTCCGTAATTGGCCACGTTCTATTCAGCCATTTGCAAAAAGCAGGACTGAACCGGCATATGCAGACTCGTACCCGGCAGAGTACGTTGAGCTGGTTGAAGGTGCCCAGTTTTCGGATTCACTATTCTCAGACTTTCAAATGGAGTTGTTAGAGTCTATCGTGGAGAGATATGGGAGTATGACCTCCACAGTGCTGGAAATGATCACCCACTACGGTGATGATTATCAGAACAACCCTGTTGAAACTCCGTGGGCACGTGCTGGTGGCTTGGCGAAACAATACTCAAGACGCATCACCCCAAGCGATATGCTAAAGGGAAGCGAATATGAAAAGCACATACTTGGAATCCTATATGGAAGTGACGACGAATTATAAGGATTAATCCTATGCTAAAAGTAGGGACAGTCTACGTTCACAATAACTACCTAAAAACTGACGAAACGTATGGAAGGAAATTACTTCTGTGTGTTGGTCATACTGAGGATGAGGTAGTTTTTGTTGTTGCCACTTCTCAGCCCCATACTCGACCAGAGAACGTCGGTTGCAACCATACGCATAAGTTCCCACACTACTTTTGTGCAGAATGTGCAGGTAACTTTTCAAAGTCAACATGGCTTGATCTAGGTACAAGTGGTTTCTATGAGGACTACAGGGAGGTTGTTATCTCCCAGATTGAAAGTGGGACTGTCATGCCCCTCTTTAGCATCAAGGACCTTCCCGATATTCTTAGTTGCGTAGTGAATAGCAAGCATATAAGAAAAGAGCATCGTAAAATCGTTCAACAGGCATTCGCCACATTTGCACCTCCGGTTCACGGAAAGTAAGCTGCATTCAGTGCATCTTTCCCATATGCCTGTCCATTATCCTAATCAAGTCCGATCTCGGAGTTCGGCCTCTCTTCCAAGGTGAGTTCAGGACTGATCCATACAGAATTCGCCGGGGTACTATCTACTCTCAAAGATGCCGCATCAGAATGTAGAACCAAGGACTTAGCAGAAATGTTGTTGTAAGTCTATGGGAATCAACGAATCAAACTGATACGGTACCGTCGGGCTGTTTCGCCCGGGCCTATTCCGGGGATATTCCGGGTCAACGGGCCGATCGGGGATGCCGGATTCCTGGGATGGCGGTCATTTCGGAGATGTGACGAAAGGTCCGCTCCGGGCTCCTTATCGAGCGGGCGGCAAAGCCCGCTTCGTTCGCCGCTCGATCCGATGCCCGTGATTCCGATCCAATCCCGGTACCACCATGAGAATCTTCCGAACCCTCTTCATCGTCCTTCTGCTCACCGGATACGAGGCCTTCGCCCAGTACGTTTCCGTACGCAGGATTCGGATGCCACAGGTGCCGATGATGGCGGGATGGCTGGTGCAGTCGGGGGGGCCTGTGCTGGGCAGTGTCGAGTCGGACGCTGGCCATATGGCGGGAGGAGCTGCAGACGTGGGACATCTGCATACGATACACCGGGTCGAACTACATGGTGACGTGCGCTCCGGGAGAACACTCGGGAACTTCGACAGTGATGACCGTGATCGGGAGGTTACCGAACTGGACGCTCGATACGACGTCGTACCGATACGACCGGGTCCGGGAATCATGGGAGAAGATGACGAATCCACTGGGCTCGGAGGATCGCGTCGTTCTCGCGAATGGAGATATCCTCTCGCTGTCGAATCGCCGTATCGTCCGGCGGACCGCTTGCAATGGCGTCAGCATGGCATTCGGTCCGGACAACGCTGTCGACAAGATCCACCACCTCTCGGATGGAAGCATCCTGGCATACATCCGGCGCGGACCCGATACCGTATCGTCGGCAGTCTGCATGTCGACCGATGATGGTGCGACCTTCAGTCCGCATCCGGCGTTCGAAGGTCTCGACGATAACCTTCATTTCGTGGTGGAAGGTGCCGACCGTGTCCTGATCGCTACGGCTGCCGAGAAATTCCTGAACGTCGTCGGTGATACGGCCGTCGTAATCCCGCCACCGTACGAAGAGACGGCCGCACCGTATCCGGACCTCGTTCCCATCGCGCATGACGCGTCCCGCTTCCTTGCCCTGAATGCCCGATGTTGTCCGCAGGATGCCGCTCTCTACGATCTCGATGCGAAACGATGGTATGGACTGACGTTCTCGACCGGTGAACGCTGCAGGCCCAGGTATGCAGCGATGGCGATGAGACGGTCCACTGGGACGGTCAGGCCTTCGTGATACGACATGCCGGAATATCCGATGGTGTGCGAATCGCCGTGTACGATCTCACCGGCAGGATGATCGAGGTCGTATCGACAGTGCCCGTCCGTTTCGTCCCGGTAGCACCGCTGCCTGCAGGACCGTATATCGTCGTCGGAACGGCGACGACACTCGTACTGGTGCATGGTCGTTGATCGCCTGTCGTTCGATGGTCCTGGAACATGAGTTTACTATATTCCCGCTTACTTCCACGTGATAGTTATCTGTAGTAGTGCATCAGTAGTGCATCAGTAGTGCATCAGTAGTGCGTCGGTTCTTGCATCACTAATCTTTCGGGGTGGTTATGAAGATCGTTGTCCGTTGTCTTATGGTAGTCGCCATACTGGCGGTCGTCGGAACACATGCGAATGCCCAGAACTGTCTATGCCAACCTCCGGTTCCCGCCTGCCCGCCGCCCGATGCGGCATGTCCCGGGGCAGCCTGGACGAATGGTTCGCTGCTACTGGCCGTACCCGTGGGTACGGGAACATGTATGGCCCAGATCTATTTCTGCAGCAGGAACATCACAGGCACGCCGTGCGGATACGGAGTGCCGTATGGAGTCAGTTGCGAATACAAGCTGACGAAGGTATGCTTCCCGAGCGATTGCGAGGTCGATTGTCAATCGTTCGAAATGAACAGCATCCTGCAGAACGTGATGCTCGAGGTAGCGAAGGTCAATCCTCATGGGCACTTCGTTCCTACCGCGACGCAGTGGAACGATCCGAATTCGAACTACAAGACCGTATGGAAGTTGAGCTTGCCGGCATGTTTCCAGTGCGAAAGAGAACCCGGAACCAACTGCCTGACCGTGACACCGTGCGACAACAACAGTTGCTACAAGTGGTACGAGGCCTACACGTGCGGTCCGGCATGTCCTACGGCCGTACCCCTGTGCCCCAATCCCTGTCCTGGAGGAAAGCAGTTCCGTTATGTTCCGGGATCGACGGGCAAGACGACCGGTGAATGCCAGAATCCGATGCAGTGTATCCTCTGTGGATATTGATGCCGTGAAGATGTAATGACGGCCGGTATATCGGCTCTTTCGAGAGATGGTGTACCGGCCTTCCTGTACGGACGAGTGAATGGCGCGATTCCCGATCAGTTTCCGGATGCCGAGACATGAGTGCCCTCCCAGTTCTGCTTGCCGTTCTTCTGTTCACCCGGATCGACGCGTCTGCCCAGTATGTTCCGGTACGCAGGATTCCGATGCCGGTGGAGCCGATGGGGATCGGAGCGTTGGTGCGGTCCGGGACGTCGTGTTGGGCAGTCAGTTCTTCGACGGCTCTTGTGATGTGGAGAGAAGAACGGCAGAAATGGGAGGCCTGTGCGCGATACAGTATGTCGAACTATGCAGCAGTGGTGGCACCCGGAGAGCACTCGGGACTGTATGTCCTGCGATCCACACAGGAGGTGGATTACGTCGATTCGCTGGGTCAGGTCCGCGTTATCGGGAGCGTCGATCGGATACGGCCACTTCAGGCAATCGTTTCAATACCAGGAGGATTGCTTCTGGAGGCAAGCGCGACACCGGGTACGAGGCGTCTCTTCTCTTCGGTATTCATCGACGGAGAGCGGAAGAGTCTCGATACGCTTCCGGTCAACGCACCGGAGTCGGTACGGCTGTCCTACGTTTCGGCCTGTTCTTCCGCGATGATGACCGTGATCGATCGATTGCCCGATGGGAAGCCGGACACGGCATCGTATCGATATGATCCTGTCGATGGATCGTGGAACAGGATGACGCATGCGTTCGGCTCGGCGGAACATATCGTGCTTGCGAACGGAGGTATCCTTTCGATATCGAATCGCCATATAGTACGCCGTAGTGCTTGTGATGCTGTCGATATACCTGCCGGACCGGACAGAGCGGTGGACAAGCTCCTTCGTCTGGCCGATGGCAGGGTCGTGGCATACGTTCAATCCCAGGTTGATACCGCTGCGCCATTGGTCTTCGTATCTACGGATGACGGCGCAACCTTCGCTCCGCATCCTGCCTTCGACGATGTCGATGGCTACATCCAGGGTGTGGCCGAACGTGCCGACGGCGCCCTCATCGCAGCGATCGGCAGCCATCTTCTGCGGATTCTCGATGATACGGTCGTCGTGATACCATCTCCTGTCGTGGAAACGGGCCTGTCCTATCCCGATCTCGTTCCCGTTCTGCATGGTGCATCCCGGTTCTTCGCTCTCCATACGCAATGTTGTCAACGCGAGATGGCGCTCCATGATCCCGATGCGGGGCGATGGTATGGACTGACGTTCGACACCGGCGAGCGGTGCAACCCGCAGTACGTCTATCCCTTCCGATCCTTCACGATCGTGAACGATCAGAGTACGACGGGCATTCTCAGAGGTATGGATACGGTGGCGACGGTCGTCGAGGACACGAGCGGCAAGGCCCTGATAGGGGCGGCGTTGCAGGCCATCCAGTTGGCGCCCGACACACTTCTCCTCTTCGCGAACAAGTTCTGGTATACGGTCGATGTCAGGACGGCGACGGCCACGGTCATGGAGACCGATTGGCCCCGCACCCAGCAAGGGTATACCACCGGGCCAGTCGGTCGAGTCATCCTGGGCTCGCAACCGCGCCGCATCGTGGTGGGAACCACGGAGGCGTGGAACATCGGCACCGATTCGCTCACCACCGTGGTCGACCGGTACGGAATCCTGATGTCGACCGACGAAGGAAGGTCCTGGATGATGTCCAATGAAGGGATCGGCACGGACATCTACTGCTGGGCTATGGAGCATCGGGGGGATACGATCTACGCTCTCATGAGCTATGCTCTTCATCCGACGACGTATACGCAGGCGAAGATGTACCGAAGTGATGATCAGGGGCGTACGTGGAGATTCGCGAGCCTCCTTCCGGTGGAGATCCGGAACAGGATGCGCATGTCGATCGCATCCGACGGTACGCTGTACGTAGGCGGACGTGGGTTGGTGCAAAGCACTGATGGCGGCATCACGTGGCAGTTCGTGACGGGATCGTGGGAAGAGACCGAGCTGCCGACGCATGCCATCGTCCATGGCGATCGTCTCATCGTAGCGACGGACCGCGGGCTCTATATCTCGATAGATCCGGTCCTGTCGGCGAAGGACGATCCGACATCGGATGTCGGTGGACAGGAT
The DNA here is from genome assembly GCA_001899175.1 of Candidatus Kapaibacterium thiocyanatum. NCBI lineage: Bacteria > Pseudomonadati > Bacteroidota > Eximiradiia > Eximiradiales > Kapaibacteriaceae (SeqCode) > Kapaibacterium (SeqCode) > Kapaibacterium thiocyanatum (SeqCode). Next base: position 6,868 of record MKVH01000024.1, read on the forward strand.
GGAGCCTACTGGGATGGTCAGGCCTTCGTGATACGGGATACTGGGGTGTCCGACGGGCAGCGGATCGCCGTCTACGACCTCACGGGCAGAATGATCCACGTTGTACCCACTGCTTCGTGCCGCTTCGTGCCTGCCATGCCTCCGCCTGCAGGGCCATACGTTGTCGTCGGCAGGACGACGACGCTGGTTCTCGTGCATGGCCAGTAAGCTCGTTCATCCTATGCGGAATACGGGTATTTGCTATATGTTCTTACTTTCATATTGAATAATATTGTGCCGTCGAGGGGATGGAGATACGTGTTCTGATGTCACGAATACCAAGGGAGTAGGTTATGCGCAAGATTATCGTCCGTGCGGGAGTGATCGTTGCAGCATCCTGCACCGCACTGTCGTTCCTGTTCGCGGTACCGGTCTGCAACGGACAGGAAGGGGACAGGGTGCAACGGTTCTTTCAGGAACGGGTCGAGAATACCTTCCGTGCCTTTACGGATCCGACCGCGGCTGGCAGATTCAGGGAGATATGGTTCCAGCTCGCACAGTACAGCGGCAGGTCGTATCCGGTCTTCATTACCGATGTGTCGAGCATCGGACGGGCACTGCCCAATGGAACCGTGATCATCGACTATGCCGTATTCGGACACCGGGATCAGGAAGTGACGGCATTCTGGATGGCACACGAGTATGCCCATCAGGTTCTTGGCCACGTGACCCCGCATCTCGTGAGATCCGGTACGCAGGTCTTTCCCGTGTACAGCAGCGGACGCGGTACGGAGAGCGAGGATGCCGCCGATCGTTGGGCTGCGGAATTCCTCGTCCAGCATAGCTACGATACGGAGCCCGTTGTCGCCATGCTCGACATGCTGCCCGATATGCCCGGGGACTATCAGCACAGCAAGAGCGACGTCCGTGCCGCGAACGTCCGGAACGCAACGGATGAACCGGATCCCGGACATGACATCCGGATGTCCATGTGGGATCGATTCCAGGGAAGCCTTGCAACCTTCGGACTGTATGTCGACGGCGAAGCCCAGGGCCTTCTCAGCAACGTTCCCGGTAGTGTGAATCTGTCGACGACGATCGACGGAATCTCCGCGGGCAAGCATACGTTCGAATTGCAGAACATCATCATCTACAGGGCGATGGGAATGTCGCTCCAGGTCGTGACCCAAGGTCATTCGTGTTCGGGAACGTTCACGGTTTCCACCGGTGGAAGCTATCTCATCTCCCTTTCGGTGACGCCGATGGGCACACAGTGCAACGTGGCGCAACAGCGATGATCGCATCGGGCCTTCATGACTCGTAGCTGAGATACGATGTCTGCAGGCCTGTCACGTACCCGCATTCCGACGGACGTTACTCCAGGAACCTTCGCCGTTCCTTCGGAGTCGGCAGGCGGCATGTATCGCGTTCGCCGAACCACCGGTAGCGATTGCGGGCGACGATGCGGTAGACGATGTTGCGGACGAAGGCGGGAATGACGAGCAGTACGGTTCCTGCCCGCCATGGCCAGTCAAGATATCTGCACAGACGGAGGATGCCCGTGCTCTCGGTGTAGATCCGGTCGTTCTCGACCACGTAGATCGTCGTCGGTGCGTGATCGATGCCATGTCGTGCCAGGAGTGTTCGCCCTGCTTCCGACTGGAAGGAGGTGAACATCAGTGACTCCGTGCGATCGTGGCGCATGAGGAAGTCCACGCTGTGATTGCAGAGCGTGCAGACTCCATCGAAGACGACGATGACGGGTAACATTTTCGGCATGGGGATTGTTAATCAGGAAGAACAGCAACGATTCATTCACTGGTACCAGGAGGTACCCGATGGGCACGCTGAATCTTGAACTCTTTACCAAGGCCGGGCATGACCTTGAATCGAGTCAGTACAGGATCCTTGCAGGGATCGCATCCGTACGCAGCGATTTTCATCACAGTCGGCTGTATCCGACCCTTCCCGATCTGATCGAACTCACGTCGATCCTGGAAACGATCCGGCAGCAGGGCGAACACTACAGACGTAATCTCCCGAAAACGATTACGGGTGTGGACCTCGAAACGAAGACCCTTACGCTGGACGCGGTTCCCGCCGATCAGGAAGCGGTGGAACACCTCTTCACGCTGATCATGTGGGCCCTGCCGTCACTGAAGCTGCTGGTCGAGGAAGGTACGGCGATGTTCGACTTCGTGAGCCAGCACATGTCGCTCGACATCGTCGGCATCATGCCAATCTACAAGGACGAAGGGTACGTGATGATACCGGACCTGCGGACCCAGATCTTCCATATCCTGCGCTATGAACTGGCGCTGTTCACGGCCGAGCAGGAACAATACCGTGCGATGCGGACGATCGAAGTGGAGACGCGGGATGCACGCTACGTCCAGGAGGCGCCAGAATCGATCAAGCTCGAACTCGTGCGTGGCCATCGTGATCTGCCCAATCCGGCAACCTATATCTGCGATACCGATCTGGATTTCCCGTTCGAGGAAACCATCCTTCCCGTAGCGAAGCGGAAGTTGATGAGACATCTTATCTCGTAACACGTCGAGACGAACGCTCTATGGATTCCTTCGCAGCACGGCGCAGTAGAAGCCGTCACCGGAGTGCGGAGCATTGTCGGGCATCGAGGCCCATTCGCTCTCGAGAGTGAACGGAGACTGGTCGAGGAAGGTACGGATCTGGTCCGGGCCTTCCTCCGGAAGGATGCTGCACGATGCATAGACGACGAGACCGCCCGGCTTTGCGCAGTTGGCACTGCGTCGCAGGATGTCGCGCTGTAGCGATACCAGTTCGCCGATGGATGCATCCGTGAGGTGCCAGGGAATGTCCGGATTGCGTCGCAGTACGCCCGTTCCCGAGCACGGGACGTCGACGAGGACGCGGTCGGCCGTTTCCGCAAGGCGTTTGACGGTCTTGGTGGATGTGATGGCGCGAGGCTCGACGATGGAGACGCCTGCGCGTGCGGCTCGTGAACGTAACGTCGACAGTTTCTCCGCATAGGGGTCGAGGGCGATGATACGTCCCCTGTTGCCCATGAGGGCGGCCATATGCAGCGTCTTGCCTCCATTTCCTGCGCAGGCGTCCACGACGCGCATGCCGGGTGCAAGGTCCATGGATAGCGCCACGCGCTGCGACGATATGTCCTGTTGCTCGAACCAGCCGTCACGGAAGGACTGTCTGCGATAGAGTCCGAAAGGCCGTGCGACGACCAGGCAGTGCTCGAGTTCGGTAGGCTCGGCGCCTGCATCCCGCAATGCGCGCAGCGCATCCCTGTCCGTCGTCTTCAGGGTGTTGACGCGAATGAAGACGGGTGCTTCCGATCGCAGTGCTTCGAGAATCCGCGTCGCCTTGTCGCCGTATGCCGCCCGGATACGCTGACGCAACCACTCGGGCATGGTTCGTACGGCTTCGACGATGCGGGATCGTATATCGGCCGCCGTGTCCGCGTCGGGGCGATAGGCCGTGAAGAGTTCGTCGATGACCGTGGAGAGATGTCGGCCGTTCCGTGTTACGTCGGCGATGGCCCGGCCTATGTCGTGGTCGAGTTGTGTCACGCTGCTCAGGTGTTGATCGTCAATTGTTGTGTCGTCGCATCGAACGTCGATGCGAAGGTTGGCAGGTCGGTGGCTCTGCCTCCGCTGAAGGGCTGGCTCAGAACCTTGCCGTCCGTGCGGGAATAGGTGGAGCCGTGGCATGGGCAGATGCACGGTTCCGCCGGGTCATGAGGGATATCGACGACGCACGCTTCATGGGTGCAGATCGAACTGAAGACGGCGAAGGCCGTGGGCGAAATGCGCGAGATGAAGACCGGGCCGCCGCTGTTGAGGCCGCTGATGGTACGCTGGACGATGCCACCGGGCTGTTCCAGTTCCGTGACCCCCTGGACGAGGAAGGTGACTGTCTTGCCGCTGGGCGAGGGTGCCTGTTCCGTGGTTTCGCAGGACGTGAGGATGCTGGCGACCGATCCGGCGCACAGAACCAGTCCTGCCGAAGCCGCCGCCCGCTGGAGGAACAGCCGTCGTTGCTGGCGTTCCATGTCGAGATCGATGTCGTTCATGGTTCTATTCGCTGATGGTGATCGAACGTGACGTCGTGTCGAAGAGAACGGCGACATGACGCAGTTCGGTGGCGCCACCCGAAGGAGGCTGCGTCGCGACCGTACCGCTTTCCGTGCGGTAACGCGTACCGTCGACCGGGCAGACGAGATAGTCGCCACCAAGCTGGAGATTGACGCTGTCCTTCGTGCACTGTGCACGATGAGCCGCGAAGAAGTTCGTCGTGATCCGCACGATGGCGATAGGCCTGCCCTTGTTCATCCCCGTCCATGATTTCAGGACGACGCCACCGGGAACGTTCAGTGCGGGCTCGGCATCGACATTGAACATGACGATCCTGGGCGCGCCGTCGTCCTTCGGTGGAGTGATGGTCACGTCGTCCTTGCTGCATGCCGCGGCGAGGATGGCCAATGCCGATAGTGCTGCGATCGATGATGCCCGTTTCATGGTGTCCTGTTCGAAGATGTGCGTGTCTTGCGGCGGCTCCACAACATTCCTGCGATGATGCCGACGGTGCCCATGCCGAGGACGAAGCCGAAGCTCTTCGGCAGGGCGGTGATCGTCGCATCGTCCGGCAGCAGGCCGAAGCGCGGGTCGTCCACCCATGTCACTTTCTTTTCCGTGGTGCCGAACAACTCGTCCTTGACCAGCTCGGTTACCTGTTTCCTGTCCTTCGTATACCATTCCATTCCGTCGGAGATCCATTTCCCACCTGCGATGAGAATGGCCAGCACGGAAACGATGATCAGAATGCGTGGTCCCATATCGCGTCCCCCGTCAATAAAAGATGTGTAGCTGAACGTTCCAGCGGGTCGTACGCCCGTCGAGCATCGTATCCCAGATCCGATACTCCGGACGCAGCTCGACGTATGGAAGGACGAACAGTTGTGCGCCGAGGACGGCGCTGTAGACGACCGCTTCGTCGGCCGCCTGGGCGAACGTCGTGGCTCCCCGTTCCCACCGGGCATAGAGCAGGGCTGGAGACCAGACCTGCCACATGAGTTCGGCCATGAAGTTCCTCGATGTCTGGATGTCCTTGCGCGACGTCTGCGTGTAGTCGAGCATCAGGGCGAGGTTGTCGGTAAGTCCTATCCCTGCGAAGGAGTTCACGATGGAGAAGCCGCCGTTGACGAGGAGGCCCGTGCCTACGTACATGTTGAGCTTGTCGTCCAGAGCGCGCGGCCAGAAGATCACGCGTCCGGTCAGTGTCGGTGCCGATCCGCTCACGGCGCTATGGCTGTGCGTTCCGTCGTTGAGGCGTACCTGCGACAGTCCTTCCGAACCGAAGATGCCTGCCTGGGCCGTGAGCCAGAGCGGTGTCTCGTAGGTGAACTCCGCGCCGAACTCGGACCAGTTCGGCGCGAGGTAGGTCTGGCGCGCCGTGGACGTCACGTACGAGTAGGGGAACATGGTATGGTCGTCGTACCGCATGCCGACGCCGGGGCGGAAAAGACCGACGCGCAGTGAATATCCCGAGGAATCGGGGTAGATGATGGCGCTGAGGTGACCGTCGCGTTGTCCGGGAAACCGTGCCGTCGAGGTGGCTCCGCTTTCCTTGCGCAGTGCGGCCAGGTTGTAGCTGCCTTCGATGGTCAGGGCCTTGATGGGGGTGATGGCGGCGTAGAGTGCGGCCTGCATCGGAAACGTCGTGCGTTCCGCCGAATCTCTGTAGAACGAGCGTGTGTTCTGCAGGCGCATGTCCATGCCGAGGGTGAGCAGGCCATCGAAGAACGTGTTCGAGTCGTCGCCGGCGAAGAGCGCCTTGAGGGGCTGGGCGTCGCGGGGAATCATACTGACGTCGTTCCAGCTATACCATCCCAGCTCGCTGCGCAGACCACCGCCTGCCGGGGCGACGTGGCAGGCCGAACAGCGGTTGCCGCTGAGGAGGGAATACTGCGGAATGGCGAATGCCGTGGCGGGCGTGACGATGGTGAGGATGACGTAGACAAGGTGGATCGGCAAGCGTCGAAGTCGTATCACGGTTCACCATGATCGTTGTACAAGATAGAATTCAAGAACCGTCGTCGTTGATGCACCTCCGTCGGCCGGCGTGAAACGGCGTGTCTGCCGTTGTACGATGACGCCGATCGACGGTGAGAACAACTGTTCGTCCTGAAATACCGTGCGCCCCGTCGAGTCCGATGTGCTGGTGGACATCCGGACATGTACGGCGGGCAGATTGCCCGTTACGGTGCTGACGGTGCTATCGAGTGAGATGATGTGATAAATGTTACTCTCGACGCTTCCGAGATAGTCGCGATAGAGGAAGGTCGTGCCCGTGCGCAGTGGTTCGGCGAGGCGCCGGCGGCCGACGGTATCGGACATCCGTTCGTAGACGACGAGCTGCGAAGCGTCGGCGAACTGATAGGTCGTATCGGTCTGGAGCACGCTGCCGCCGGTCGATGCCATCGTTTCCCGCAGGACCATGACGCAGCGGCGTCCGTCCGTACTGCGTACGAAGGCGGTGTCCAGCACCGTATAGCGATAGGCCGAGCCCATGGTCGTCGTCTGCTCACCGGTGGCGGTGATATTGACGGTTCGATACTGCAGGGTATAGGAGCTGCCGGGCTGGCGGAGGAAGAGGAAGCTGCGGACGTTCCAGTTCCTGTCGGACGGAGAATCGGGGACGGGATTCGTGGACGAGCTGGAGCAGGCCGCTGCGACGAGGCAGATGACCAGGGCGGCCGATATCACCGGGAGGGCGTGCATGGGCGCAATATGCGCAACAAACAACGCCGGGCATATGCCCGGCGTTGTTTCGGATTCCTCATGCGGCCGATGCGTTCTACTTGAGCTTGACGCTCGCGATGCAGCGCTCGAAGAGCGGCAGGTAGACGTTCTGTTCGGGCTTGTACCAGTTCACGGTCACGCGGTACATCTTGTTGCCCTTGACCGTGAAGTATGCGCGGCTGCCGATGTTGGCGGCAGGATTGTAGCTGAAGTAGTAGGCCTTGGCTCCGCCGAGCGTCGTGCCCGTCGCACTGCCACCACCGTACTTCGCCTTGTTCTGTTCGATGATCTTGTCGAGGTTGCTCTGCTTCGACGCATCGAAGACGTCGACCTGGATCGTACAGTCCAGACGCGAGCCGGCGAAGCTGACGGAGGACAGCCCCGAGCTCTGCGCCTTGGAGCCGTTGAAGTTCTGGGGAATCTCGATGGCGAAGTCCGGCGCGTTGTAGGAACGCAGGGTGTCGGACGGCGGCTCGGGGCCCTTCGGTGCTGCGGTGTCGACCTTGGGCTTCAGTTCGACCTGACGCCGTGCGATCTTGACGGAGGCGAGGATCTCCTTGAAGTCATCCTCGTAGTCGCCGTATGTATTGCCGAAGGCCGCGAACGTCACGACGGTCACCACGGAGTCCTGCTCGGCGAAGTACGATTCCGACTTGTACTTGCCGTCCTCCTGATCGAATTCTACCGTGAGCTTCTGCGCAGGCTTGCCGCCGAGCGTGGCCGACGACTTGATGTAGCGGTCCAGTCCATCCTCGAATTGCAGCTTGCTGTTCTTCACGAGCGTATCGAGCGTCAGCGCGCTGTCGACCGGTATGGCACGCAGCTCGATCTTGCATCCGCCTTCGCCCTTCGAGAAGTTCAGGAAGCGGCTGCCGATGGTGGGAGTCGAATGCACGACGACGAGCTGGCCCGGGAGGGACTGCTTGTGCCATCCGTTGGGCAGTTTGATTTCGAACTGACGGACCTCGTCCTTGTAGAGAGTCAACCCGTCGATCTTGACGGACTCGGCCTTGCGGGCGCAACCGGCAACAGCGAGTGCCACCAGTGCCGAGAGCCCGAGCAAGCGAAGCATGGTCATGGTATGTGAACTCCAGATGGGATAATGAATGATCGTTTCGTTCAGTTGTTGATGGCGCCTTCGATGATCCAGCGCCGCATGCCCTGATACTGGTTCGACGTCACGCGATCCAGTACGGCGATCGAATGCGGGATCCGCCTGTCGAGCACCTGGATGATGAGGCTTTCGTCGGGCTTGCCGGGTACGGCCAGGTTGGGACGGCTGGTGAACATCACGGACGTATAACTGGTGAGCCGCACGCCGCCTGCCGGGCTCGCATCTCCATGACATGCCGCGAACCCACATGACAGCGTGAGGAAGGGCTGGACGTGTCGGAGATAGCTGACGCCACTGTCGGGAAATACGATATCCTGCGGATTCGTGATCGTATTCGTCGAACATGCCGACGCACCGAGCAGGATCGTCGAAACCGCGACAAGGATGACGGCCAGCCACCGGATCATGGATAGCTCTCCTCGGGACCCGGGAACGCATGTCCCCGAACGTCGGCCACGTACCGTCCGACGGCCGTACCGATGGTGTCGTGCAGCTCGGCATACCTGCGGACGAAGCGCGGGCGGAATTCCGTGCTCATGCCCATCATGTCCGTCCAGACGAGGATCTGGCCATCGCACGAGGGTCCGGCTCCGATGCCGATCGTGGGGATGTCCGTGATCGCCGTGATGTCGGCGGCAAGCGTGGAGGGAATCTTCTCGAGGACGATGGAGAAGGCGCCCGCTTCCTGAAGGGCCACCGCGTCGCGCTTGATCTGATCGGCTTCTTCGGGTGTCGTACCGCGTTCCTTGTAGGATCCGAACTGATGGATGCTCTGTGGCGTCAGCCCCAGATGGCCCATCACGGGAATCCCGGCCTCCGTCATCATACGTACGGCCTCGATTACCCGCGCTCCACCCTCGAGCTTGACGGCACTGCATCCCGTCTCCTTCATGAGACGGCCTGCGTTGCGGAAGGCTTCCTGTGGACTGACCTGATAGGTCATGAAGGGCATATCGGTAACGACGAGGGCCCGTGAGACCCCACGGAGAACGGCCTGCGTATGGTAGATCATGTGCTCGAGCGTCACGGGTAGCGTCGTGTCGTGACCCTGGACGACATTGCCCACGGAATCGCCGACCAGGAGGACGTCGATACCGGCATTGTCGAATAATTCGGCCGTCATGGCGTCGTAGGCCGTGAGACAGGCGATCGGTGTCCCGGTCCGTTTCATTTCGATCAGACGACGCGTCGTGACCGTTCTACGCAAGGTTGGGGTTGCAGACATAAGGGCAAAAGTACAGAATGACCCGAAGAACAAACATTTTCGACGATCGGCATACGGCGATGTTATGATTTCAAAACGTATCGCCACGCATATTCCGGTCAACACGCCTCCAAGTCGTTAGATTCGCAGGATGTTTTCTCCCGTTACCTCGCTGACAAGGATGGCCGTCGAGGCCATGTCGGGCCAATATGTCTATTTCGTTTCCGACGTTCACCTGGGATTCGGATCCCGCGACCGCGACCGGGAGCGCGAAGCCCTGTTGCTGCGGCTGCTGGACCGGATGTCGTCGAATGCCGCCCACCTCTTCATCGTCGGTGATCTCTTCGACTACTGGTTCGACTACCGTACCGTGATTCCCCGTGGTCACGTGCGGACCCTGGCAGCCCTGGCCGGACTCCGCGAACAGGGCCTGCCCATCACCTACCTCATGGGGAACCATGACTTCGGCCACTTCACCTATTTCCACGAAGAGCTCGGCATCACCGTCGTCACCGGCGACGTGCATGCGGACATCGCGGGAAGCCGGTTCTACATCGCCCACGGTGACGGCAAAGCCCATAACGACAAGGGATATCTCATCCTGCGTTCGATTCTCCGCAACCGTTTCGCACAGCGTATCTACAGGATGCTCCACCCGAATCTCGGCATCGGCCTGGCGGCTCATACCAGTCATGGCAGCCGCGACTACACGACAGCCAGGGACTTCGGTCCGGTGGACGGTATCAGGGATTTCGCCATCGAGAAGATCCACGAGGGATACGACGTCGTCGTGATGGGGCATCGCCATCGTGCGATGGAGGAGCGTCGGCCGGACGGCACCTACGTCAATCTCGGAGACTGGCTCGGAAACGACCCGACGTTCGGCATCTTCGATCCTGCCACACGTATCATGTCGTTGGGGTCGGTACACGAATACCTCCAGTCGGGCCTTGTTTATATTGCGCCCCAACAATGACACTACGACACTTCATCCCCGGCGCCATCGCGTGCATCGTCCTTCTTGCGTCCTGTGAGCTGGAGCGGAACGTCCCGAAGCCGGCCCCGCCCTCGAAAGAGCAGGCGAATGCCGCGGCCGGCGGACGCTACCGGATCAAGTCCGGCATCCTCAAGGCCCAGAGCGAGATGCCCGATATGGGCAGTTCGGGCGTGACCACGATGATGTTCGACGACTACGGTCGTCTGGAACGCAGCGAACACGATATGAAGATCGCCCAGCCGGGGCAGCCGTCCATCAATTCGAAGACCATCAACATCACGACGGGCCGGACGGTGTATTCGCTGAATCCGGCGGAACGTCGGGCCCGGCGCATGATCCTTCCCGAGGGCACGGTCGATGCGGCCTTCGTCGATTTCGAAGGCATGACGGACAGCATGATGCAGGTCCGGAACATGGTCCGCAAGGGCAAGGACACCGTCCTCGGCCGGGAATGCACGATCTACATGATCGACGACAAGTCCACCGGCATGCGGGGTACCTATCATGTATGGAACAACATCCCACTGAAGATCGATGTGAACCACAACGGCAATCGCATGGTGCTGCGCCCGATTTCTTTCGATGAGGGCACGGCCATCGATCCTGCGATGTTCACCGTTCCGAAGGACTATACCATCGTCGACATCAAGTAGTGAGGGCATGATGAAAAAGGTCGGTCTTCTCTTTGGCATGGAACAATCGTTCCCGCCTGCGCTGGTCGCCGAGATCAACAGCCGCGATGCAGGCGTCGCCGCGGAATTCGTCAAGATCGGTGGCGTGACGCTCGACGAGCTGTTCCAGTACGACGTCATCCTCGACCGCATTTCCCAGGATGTGCCGTACTATCGCGCAATGCTCAAGCTGGCTGCGCTGCAAGGGGTACGGCTGGTGAACAATCCGTTCTGGTGGAGTGCGGACGACAAGTTCTTCAACTATGCCGTGGCCAACAAGGCCGGCATTCCCGTGCCGAAGACGGCCCTGCTGCCCAGCAAGAGCCATCCGCCCGACACGACGTCCGAATCCTTCCGCAACCTCATCTATCCCCTGAACTGGGAAGAGATCTTCGCCTACGTCGGTTTCCCGGCCTACCTCAAGCCGTTCGACGGCGGGGGATGGAAGCATGTCTACAAGGTCCATGACGTCGAAGAGTTCTTCGCCTCCTACGGCGAGACGGGCGATATCGTGATGACGTTGCAGGAATCCATCGACTTCACGGAATACTACCGCTGCTACTGTATCGGTAACAAGCACGTGCACATCATGCCGTACGAGCCGCGTAATCCGCATCATCTCAGATACAAGGCCGATTTCGCGCCAACGCCCGAAATGAAGGCCATGCTGGAAGACCTCTGCATCCGTATCTGCAACATTCTCGGCTACGGATTCAATACGATCGAGTTCGCCGTGCGTGACGGTATCCCGTACGCCATCGACTACATGAATCCGGCTCCCGATGCGGAGCGAACCTCCATCCAGGAGGAGAACTTCGAATGGGTGCTGTCGACGTCGGCGAGCTATCTCATCGATCTTGCGAAACAAGGGCGAGCAACACCGTCGGAACTCAAATGGAGCCAGTTTCTAAACGGACCGGACGCACCAAGGGGTGGTCAGAAATCAAGGAACGGAAAATAGCGGCGGGGGATGAGGAGGGTGAAGCCCCGTCGTTGCACGATGACGTGATCGGTGCCCTCGGGCCTTCCGACGATCGTCTGGTCCTTGTGCTGCACCTGCAGCGCAAGCGGGCATTCCTGCACGACCTCGCGACACGCATGGATGAACTGCGCTCGGCCGATGACGATACACTGCGCCGCACCATGCTGAGCCTGACGAAGGAAATCAAGGGGCAGTTGCGGACGTTCGACAGGCTGACGCAGATCGAACGTGCCATCGCGACGCTGACCAGTAGCTTCTGCAAGCAGTTGAAGGCGGCCTATCCCGTCCTGACGTCCACCGAACTTCACGTCTGTGCTTACCTGCGGACGGGTCTGTCCGCACGACAGAGCGCGGAGCTGATGTTCGTGACGCCGAGAGCCGTGGAGAAGCACCGTCAGTCCATCCGGCGCAAACTCGGCATGGACGATCGTACCGATCTTCCGCTGTGGTTGAGGGACTTTGCGGAGCGGACGTCGTAATTTGGGTGCATGCTGTACCTAGATGGACAATCGCTGGCCCTCGAGGCCTTCGTGACGGCCGTGAAGTCGTCCGATTCAACGATCGCTCTCACTTCCGATTCGCGCCTCCGCGTCGAAGCATCACGCGATGCGGTCGAACGCTGGATCGCCGAAGGCCGTGTCGTCTATGGGATGACGACGGGATTCGGAGAATTCGCGAACGTCTTCATTCCTGCCGATCAGGTGGAAGCGCTGCAGGAGAATCTCATCATTTCGCACAGTGCGGGCATGGGGCCGCTGCTGCCGTCCGACATCGTTCGCGGCATGATGATCCTGCGCATCAACGCCCTCGCCAAGGGATATTCCGGCATCAGGCCTTCCACGCTCGACGCCCTCATCGCCATGTTCAATGCGGGTATCGTTCCTGCCATTCCGGGTCAGGGATCCGTAGGGTCGAGCGGCGACCTCGCCCCGCTCGCCCATCTGGCGCTGGCACTGATCGGACGTGGCGAGGTACTCGTCCGTAACGACGACGGATCGTGGAGAATGGACGAGCGTGAGCCGAGCGACGTCGCCTTGCGACGTCACGGTATCGAACCCGTCCGCCTCGCGGCCAAGGAAGGACTCGCCCTGATCAACGGTACGCAGATGATGTGCGCCTATGGCGCGCTGTCGCTCCATCGTGCCCGCCAGCTCATGGCCGTGGCCGATATCGCCGGAGCCCTGAGTGCCGATGCCCTGCGGGGAACGGACAATGCCTTCGATGCGCGACTCCATGCGGTACGACCGCATCCCGGACAACGTACAACTGCGCGGAACCTGCGCGAATTGATGCACGGCAGTGCCATCCGCGAATCGCATCGCGAGCACGACAACCGCGTGCAGGACGCTTATTCGATACGATGCATGCCGCAGGTGCATGGAGCCACCCGCGATACCATCGACCATGTCGCCTCCGTCATCGAACGGGAAATGAACAGCGCTACGGACAATCCGCTCATCTTCGCCGACGAAGACCGTCATCTCGAAGGTGGCAACTTCCACGGTCAGCCACTGGCCCTCGTGCTCGACTTCCTGGCCATCGCCATCGCGGAACTCGCCAACATCTCCGAGCGGCGTACCGAGCGTCTCGTCAACCATTCCCTCGGTGGACTGCCGAGATTCCTCACGCCCAACGGTGGCCTGCATTCCGGGATGATGATCGCACAGTACACGGCCGCTGCCATGGTCAGCGAGAACAAGGTGCTGGCCCATCCTGCGAGTGTGGACAGCATTCCGACGAGCGCCAATCAGGAAGATCATAACTCCATGGGCAGTATCGCGGCGCGCAAGCTGTGGAGCGTCGTCGCCAATGTCGAATGCGTCCTCTCGATCGAACTGCTGTGTGCCGCTCAGGGCGTCGATCTGCTGCGCCCGCTCACATCGAGCGAACGACTCGAACGTGTGATCGCACGCATTCGTGAGCACGTACCATTCGCCGACGAAGACCGTGTGCTCTATCATGACATGGAGAAGGTCCGCCGACTGGTTGCCGATGGAACGGTGTGCGATGCTGCAGGACTGCACGAATGACGGGCGACGCTTGGCATGCACGTACGTCGGAAGATGTCTGCATGGCATTCGACGTTTCCGTCGATGCAGGTCTGTCGGATCACGACGTCGAGCGACGTCGTCGCGAACACGGTGTCAATGAGTTGCCCAGGCAGCGCAAACAGAGCGCCTTTGCGCGTTTCCTGCAGCAGTTCCGGAATCCTCTCGTCTATATCCTGCTGATCTCGGGACTCGTCACGATCATCCTCGGTGGTATCACCGATGCGAGCGTCATTCTCGGAGTCGTCCTCGTCAATGCACTCATCGGCTTCATCCAGGAAGGGAAGGCCGTCGAGGCGCTCGAGGCTCTCGCCGGAAGCGTCGGAACCGATGCCCGCGTGATACGGAGCGGGCGCAAGCAGCAGGTCGCCGTCGTCGATCTCGTGCCGGGTGACGTCGTCGTTCTCGAGAGCGGCGATCGCGTACCCGCCGATATGCGGTTGGTCAATGCACGTGATCTCGCCATCGCCGAGGCTGCATTGACCGGTGAGTCCGTCCCCGTCGAAAAGCGCACTGGTCCACTCGATGCCGCGACCGTCCTTGCCGATCGTATCAACATGGCCTATGCGTCCACGGTCGTGACGTACGGTAGTGCCGTCGGCATCGTGACGTCGACCGGTGCGAATACGGAAGTAGGCGCCATCTCCACGCTGCTGGCCGATACGGTCATTCTTGCGACGCCGTTGACGAAAGCGATCGAACGATTCAGCAACTACCTCCTTGTCGGAATCATCATCCTTGCGGCGCTGACCTTCGGAGCAGGCTTGCTCCGTGGCGAGCCCTTCCTCGAAATGGTGCTCGCTGCCGTGGCCCTTGCCGTAGGGGCGATCCCGGAAGGACTACCGGCAGCAGTGACGATCATTCTCGCCATCGGTGTGGCGCGCATGGCGAAGCGCCGTGCCATCATCCGTCGTCTGGCCGCGGTGGAGACGCTCGGCAGTACGACGGTCATCTGCAGCGACAAGACCGGCACGCTTACGCAGAACCAGATGACGGTGGTGACCATCATGACGGATGCCGTGGTCTACGATGTCACGGGTACGGGCTATGCGCCCGACGGTCGCGTCGTGCGTAACGGTGAAGCCGTGGACGTCGCCGCGGATGCGGCATTGGACGACTGTCTGCACGTGGCCTTGCTCTGCGGCACGGCCGTCGTCGAGAACCGTGAAGGACGCTGGGATGCCATCGGCGATCCCACCGAAGCCGCTCTCGTGGTTCTGGCGATGAAGGCCGGTATGCAACGTGATGCCGAAGAACGCGATCATCCGCTCGTCGATACCATTCCGTTCTCGAGCGAAGATCAGTTCATGGCGACGCTACATCGTCAAGGCGAGACGATGCGCATCCATCTCAAGGGTTCCGTCGAAGCGGTGCTGTCGCGGTCGGTCGAGCGGCGCACGGGCGATGGCCGATCCCATGCCTTCGATCATGATGCGGTACTGGCACAGGCTGCCGACATCAGCGCGCAGGGATTGCGCGTGCTGGCTCTCGCCGTGAAGGATGTCGATGCATCGCACGGCGCTCTCGAGCGGGAGGACGTCGCCAACGGCATGATCTTCTGCGGCCTCGTTGCAATGGTCGATCCGCCGCGCGAGGAAGTCAAGGAGGCGATCCGGGAATGTCAGCGTGCCGGGATCACCGTGAAGATGATCACCGGAGATCATGCCGCCACTGCATCGACCATCGCCATGCAGCTCGGATTGTCGGGTGCAGAGAAAGACGGACGACTCGTAGCCCGCACGGGCGCGGAGCTTTCGGCGATGGACGGAGAGAGTTTCGCCCGGTCCGCCAACGACGTCGCCGTCTTCGCACGGGCCACGCCCGAACAGAAACTCAGGATCGTCGAAGCGCTCCAGGGTAAAGGTCACGTCGTTTCGATGACCGGTGACGGAGTCAACGATGCGCCCGCACTGCGTGCGGCGAATATCGGCGTGGCGATGGGGCGGACCGGAACGGACGTCGCGAAAGACGCTGCCGATATGGTATTGACCGACGACAACTTCACGACGATCGTCGCAGCCGTCGAGGAAGGTCGGACGGTCTTCGACAACCTGCTGAAGTTCATCGTGTGGACGATACCGACGAATATCGGCGAAGGCCTCGTCATCGTCGCGGCCATTGCCCTCGGTATGGAGCTTCCGATCCTGCCTGTACAGATCCTGTGGATCAACATGACGACGGCCATCATTCTCGGCCTGCCGCTCGCCTTCGAGCCGCGTCAGCCCGACGTCATGGACAGGCCGCCTCGCGATGCGTCGAAGCCGATCCTCTCGAAGGATCTGCTATTGCGTACGATATTCGTGGGAACGCTGCTCCTGTGTTTCTCGTTCTCGCTCTTCCTGTGGGAACTCGATCGGGGCGAAAGCATCGATACCGCACGAACGGCCGCAGCCAACGGCTTCGTCATCATGGAAATATTCTATCTCTTCGCCTGTCGTACGCTCGTGCTGCCGGTGCGGACGGTAGGATTCTTCAGCAACGGTTGGGTATGGGGCGGTGTTGCGCTCACCATCATCCTGCAACTCGCCTTCACGTATCTACCCTTCATGAACATGGCGTTCAAGACAGTGCCGCTCGCACTCGACGTCTGGGTAGGCGCCGTCGCAAGCGGCATCGTCGTTCTCTTGCTCGTGACCATCGAAAAGGCTCTCCGCAGGAGGATCCGCGGCTGAGCGACGACGATCAGAGTGTCATCGGTGTTTCGATCAGCACTGCATAGACGTCGTCGACGGCTTCGACGTCGAGTTGTCCGACGTCGGTGACACCGATGGTGTCCCGGCGTCGCAGTGTGTCGCCGCCCATCTTCATCGTACCTTCGATGACGAAGACAAGGACTCCGTTGCCTCCGTTCCTGAGGGTATAGGTGACCTTCTCACCACGCGGCAACCGTATCAGCGACATATAGGCCTGCTGGTTGATCCAGAGCGGAAGCCCCTTGCCGTGCGGACCGACGATCGTCGTGATGCCGTTCGTGGTGGGCACGGCCATCTGTTCGTATCGCGGCTCCACCTCCATACGTTCCGGAATGATCCAGATCTGCAGCAGCTTCAGAGCCTCGTCCGCAGAGCCGTTGTATTCGGAGTGCGTGATGCCTGTGCCCGCCGACATCACCTGCACCTCACCCGGACGCAGTGCTTCCGCATGGCCCATGCTGTCGCGATGCATCACGGTGCCTTCGAGTGGAATCGTGATGATTTCCATGTTGTCGTGCGGATGGGTCCCGAAGCCTTTTCCCGGCTCGACGATGTCGTCGTTGAAGACGCGGACCATACCGAAGCGGACACGGTTCGGATCGCGGTAATGACCGAAGCTGAAGGTATGGAAGGTCTTCAGCCAGCCGAAGTCGAACCCACCGCGATCATCGGCGGGGATGAAGAGCGTGGTCATTGTAGTTCCCTTGTGGCTTGTGTACGACGGACATGCAGGACGAGTGCCTCGATCAGTGTTCCGAGGACCTTGAGTGATGCTTCATCGATCAGCGTGCCGGCTTCGTCGGCCTTCGTGCGACCTTGCGTGACGAGCACTTCCGGTCTGCTGAGCGTGAGGGCGTTCTGCGACTGGAGGACGGTGCGCAGGGCGATCTGACCCCGTACCGTTCCGAAGTTGCCTCCGGATGCACCCATGATGGCGACGGGTTTACCGTTGAACGGCTTCACCGGCGTACGCGACATCCAGTCGATGGCGTTCTTCAGGACGCCACTCAGCGAGTAGTTGTATTCGGGCGACGCGATCAGGATACCGTCGGCTTCTGCCAGTTGCTTGCGCAATGCCGCTACGGCCTCCGGTTCTCCGGCGTGCTCGACGTCTTCATCGTACAACGGGATGTCGGCGAGGCCGGCGATCGTCAGGGATACGCCTTCGGGCAGGAGTGTCTGCGCGGCGCGCAGCAGACCCGTATTCGTCGAGGCCTTGCGCAGCGACCCGGATATTCCAACGAGATTCATCATGTACTTTCCCTTCCGGTATAGTTCACATCGAGGTTCGAACGCAATATATGTGTTTAAACACACAAATCAAACCATATGCCGTATGGACCACCGTTCGGAGGAACTGCGACGCCGGATCCCGACGGTACGGCCGGTCTAAAATAGACAACACCTCCATTGTCCGAGGACGATGGAGGTGTCCAATGCACCGTGCGTAACTGAGGTCCTACCGTGCGATGACCATCTGGCTCGTTCTGCGTCCGGACGGCGAGTTGATGCTCGTCATGTACGTCCCTGCAGGGATGCCGTCCGTGCTGATATGCTGTTCGAGGATTCCGTTGCTGACCGTAGTGGGGACGGAGCGCACCAGCACTCCGTTCATGTCGAAGACTTCGATGGTAGCCGGCCCGTCCTGGAGGCCCTGCTGACGTACGGTCACCGCCGACGATGCAGGGAGCGGCGTGATGTGCAGCGACATGCCGCCGTCACGTGATGCGTCGTTCAGGCCCGTCGTGCCGCTGGACGGGAAGAGCAGTGAAGACTCGTCCCTGGAAGGTATGGTGCCGTCCCAGAGCATGAAGCGTGTGGCCGAGCGCTTGCCTCCGTCGCCGATGCCGAGCGGCAGACCCTTCATGCGGTGATGGTCGAGGCGCCCGGACTTCAGGTCCGGATACTTGTCGTGCCATGCCTTCATCAGTGCCTGCGCTTCGTTCTTCCATGCTTCGATCTTCGGTTCACCGGAGTCGAAGATGCTGCGGAGCTTGTTCTTCGAATGGTCCGCGATCGGCTTCAGGCGTTCCATGATGGATTCCATGGATTCCCTGTGCTGCTCGCGCATTCCCTTGATCGCATCGTGGCGTTCGGAATGATCCTCGTGATTCTTCGTCATCGCGGAACGCATCTCCTTGCCCATGTTCTCGCGGCTGACCTTGGCTTCGGCGCGGAGCTTGTTGAGTTCGGTGAGATCCTGCGTGGAGAGGGAGGCGTCGTAGGTCCGCTTCCATTCCGAGAGCGTCGGGAAGACCGACTTCTCGAGCCAGGAATGCATCGACGTGCGGAGTTCGTTGAAGGCTTCCTTGTTGGCCGCGCGATCCTTGTCGGGGCGTCCTGCCTTGGCGTTCGCCTGACCGATGCTGAGCAGAAGGACGAGTGCCATCACCATCGTCGTTTTCATGATCGTACCTCGAATGTGGGAGTATCGAACCGTGTCTGTGCTGAATGTGCCCCTAGACCCTGCCCCATAGGGGGAGGTTTAACAACGGATCACGATCCGGTCCGGATCACTCCTCCTCGAAGGCCCGCTTCCTCGAGAGGACGGCCTGGCGGCGCTGCTTGAATGCCCGTTTCTCGTGGCGCGTACGCAGTACGTGAAGCACTTCGAACAGGGTCTTGAAGGAATGATGGGGAATGCCGTTCGCCGTGCAGTAGGCAGCGAGATGGCCCTTGGCGAAGATGATGTCGGCATGCTCGGCCGCACACCGGTCGGAATGCCCGTCGCCGATGTAGACGATGACGTCGTCAGGGCCTGCGGTATCGAGCAGGACATTGCGTTTGCACGATGCGCAGTAGCACGAGCACGACTCGGAAGCGCCGGGAAAGTCGGGCTGCCATACGTCGTTCCTTCGTTCCATGGTGTTGCAATGGACGGTGAGATGGGAAGAATCCACGCGTGCGAGGATCGGATCGATGTACGAGCGGAAGCCGTCGCTGACGACCGTCAGAGGCAGGCCGTTGGCATCGCACCAGCGCACCAGTGCCGGGAACGATGCGTCGACGGTCTGCTGTTCGGCGAAGTCGCGAAGAGCTTCGACCGTCGTGTCGATGCGGAGAGCTGCGCAGGACCGTCGATAGTATTCCGCGACGGAGATCGATCCGGCGAGAAGGTCGTCGTGGATGGTGTCGAAGTCGCCGAAGGTGCGGAAGAGTTCGTTGCCGATGTCTTCACGAGTGATCGTGCCGTCGAAGTCGATGAATATCCGTACCATCCTCGCCATCATGCCTGATAGGTGTGGAAACCTCTGCCCGCGGCCTTGCCGTTCCATCCCGCGCGCATGTACTGCTTGAGGAGGACGCACGGACGATAACGTTCCTGGCCGTACTCGCGATAGAGACCTTCGAGGATCAGCGTCACGACGGGAAGGCCGATTTCGTCGGCCCATGCGAGCGGACCCTTGGGATAGTTCGTGCCGAGCATCATGGCCTTGTCGATGTCTTCCGGCGAGGCTACGCCTTCCATCACGGAGAATGCCGCTTCGTTGATGATCGTGACGAGGACGCGCAACTGCACGAGACCCACACGATCTTCCACACGCTCAGTCGTATAGCCCAGAGCGGCGAGCAGTGCTTCGGCCCTGGCACGATGATCCTCCGTCGTATTCAGTCCGGGGGCCACTTCCACGATCGTGACGGACGACATCATCGACGGGACGAGACCTATACCGACGATACGGTTGATGACGTTGCCCAAGAAGCCCAGCTCCGTGGCGGTATTCGTCAGCGAGCTCGCGATGATCGTGGCCCTGGGATTGATGCTTCCCGCCACTTCGAGTCCGATCTTCCGCTCGAAGGGCGTTCCGACGGAAAGGTCGACGATGTGGGTGAACGATCCTGCGGCCGTACGGATGTCGTAGACGACGCGGTCGGCATACGGACCGTAGATCTCGGGCTGGGTGGTCCCATCCTGAAAATCCTGATCGATCAGGTCGAGGTGCATGTCCATCTCGTCCACTTCATCCATCGGGGGAAGGATGGAAAAGGGGACGCTCTTTGCGTCGAGGATCGCTGCGAATTCTTCAACGAAGTCGAGGTCGCCTGTCAGCAACACGTTGAATCGGGGATCGGTAGGCAGGTTGTATACGGTCATGGCTACAAAGATAACCGCTATCTTGCGTCTCATGAGCAATATGCTGCAACGTATCCTGGTCGGTCTGGTGGGGATACCACTGGTCATCGGCCTGGTGTATTTCGGTGGCTGGCCGTTCTCCGCCGTCATGATCATCATATCCGCACTTGCCCTGCGCGAATTCTATGGCCTCGGGCTCTCCAAGCATGCCGATGCCAACGTACCGTTCGGCATGATCTGGGGAATCTGCGTGCAGCTCGCCATCGCATGGATGGTTCGGTCTCCGGCCGGGCTTACGGCAGGCTCGATCGTCCTCTCCGCTGTCGTCGTCACGGGAACGGTTCTGGCGCTGACGCTGGAGCTGTGGCGCAACAAGCCGAACGCCCTGCTGAACGTGATGTCCACAGTGACGGGCGTGATCTACGTTTCGGGCGGACTCGGTTCACTGATCTATCTGCGTGGATACGATCATCCGTGGTTCTTGGACGCCCGCTTCGCCGATGGCGGTGCCTCCTTCATCCTGACGCTCTTCGTGTCCGTATGGATGTGCGACAGCGTGGCCTACTTCGCGGGCATGGCCTTCGGCAAACACAAGCTCTTCCCTCGCGTGAGTCCGAAGAAGTCATGGGAAGGCGCCGTCGCAGGCGGCCTCGGTGCCATCGTCGCAGCGATAGTGCTCGGCGGCTGGCTGCTGCCCCATGCACCGATGTGGCTGCTCGCGACGCTCGGTGGAATCGTCGGAGTATTCGGCCAGATCGGCGATCTCGCCGAATCGCTGATGAAGCGTGACGCCACGATCAAGGACTCGTCACACCTCATTCCCGGACATGGCGGTGTGCTGGACCGGTTCGACAGCATGCTCTTCGTGGCTCCGCTGATCTGTGCCATCCTGGTGCTCGTCAACTTGTATCACGGTTAATACCTTTCGCATGGCATCGTCGCACGATCATGATCATCACGATCATCATGGACATCATCACCATCATGGTCCGGGCCATGTCCATATCCATGAGCATCGGGACATCCGGCCACTGAGGATCGCCATCACGTTGACGGGTCTGGTCTTCGTCGCCCAGGTCGTCGGCGGGCTGTACTCCGGCAGTCTCGCCCTGCTGTCCGATGCCGGACATGTCTTCGTCGATCTCGCCTCACTGCTCATCGCCTTCATCGGATTGAAGCTCGCTGCGCGTGCCCGGGATCAGCACGACATGCGCTTCACCTTCGGCCTCCGGAGAATCGAGATACTCGCCGCTCTCACGAACGGCTTCCTGCTCCTCGGCATCTGCATCTACATCATCATCGAAGCGGTGAAGCGCTTCGTCGATCATTCCCATCACATCCACGCCGAGTCGATGCTCGTCATCGCCATCGTCGGCTTCATCGCCAACGCCATCAGTGCGATGTATCTGCACAAGTCCGAGCACATCACGACGCGGAGTGCCTATCTGCACGTGATGACGGATCTGATGTCGAGCGGTGGCGTCATCATCGCCGCCGTCATCCTGACGATCACGGACTGGGAATGGATCGATCCTCTCATCTCGCTGCTGATCGCCGCCGTGATCATCCGTGGCGCCATCCGCGTCATCAGGCAGGCCGGTGTGATCCTCATGGAGTCGTCGCCGGAACACATCATGCCCAAGGACGTGCGTGAGGCACTGCTCGATCTCGAAGGTATCGATGACGTTCACGACGTCCATGTCTGGCAGCTCGGTGCCAATGACTATACGGCGACCGTTCATGTCGTATCCGGCAGGGCTACGGACGACGTCGTCATCGACGTCAAGAACCGTCTGCGTGAACGCTTCTCGATCGATCATGCAACGGTTCAGGTCGAGACGCGGGACCTGCACGATCAGGGAGAATGCGGCTCATGCTGAAGCTCATCATTATTGTTGCAAATCTTATCCTGTCTTCTGAATTTGTCATCAGGGCTTCCATCCGTTACCTCGATGCTGATCGCGCATCGAAGATCACCCGCCTTCTGCGATGGATATCCCTGCCGCTGTCGCTCACCGTATTGGTATTCGGCCTCATCGTCCAGTCGGACGCACAAGTGGGAGAACCAGGTTCGAAGTTCGCAGGAGCATCGCTCCTCGCCGTCATCGCAGCACTTCTCGTTTCCGTGACGTGTACGATCCTGTCGGTCGGTATGTATATGCTGATGGCGATCAATCACGCACGCGTCGCATCGGGACGACGTATCGCCTTTACGTTGACCGTTCAGTCGGCCGGTATAGCCGCCATCGGATTGTCCGCATACATCGGAGCATCGCTGACCCTACCTATCATGCTGACGATGTTCATCGCCGGCATCGGTATATATACTGCAGGTTTGATGATGGAGCGAAAAATGTAGTCGTTCAGGGAACAAACCTTCGACATGGAAGTATAAGGGCGCGTTCAAACAAACGAATACCTGTCCAACTATCAGTTGAGGTTGTCTTATGTCACGATTTCTTCACGTGTTTCTTGCCACGATAGCCGCATCGACGATGCTGACCGCACAGTCGAAATACGATGGCCGAGTGGCGGTAGGATTGAACGGTGGTGTCTCCTGGGGAGTCAACGAAACGGAGATCAAGAATCGTTCCTTCAACTTCCTTGGACGCGTCAACGGACTGTACGACCTGAACGAGACGATCGCTCTCGAACTCGGTCTGGGCTTCACGACGAACAGCAGCAAGGACGTCGGCGGTTTCTCCGATTACAAGACGTCCATCATCCAGCCCGACGTACGTATCCGCGCCTACTTCACCCGTGGTGCCTTCAATCCCTACGTGACCGGTGGTCTCGGTGCTGCCCTGTACGATAACAGCGAGCGTCCGTACAATGCCGATCCCGAAGCGAAGAAGAGTGGTGCCGCACTGGCCGGTATCCTCGGAGCGGGCTTCCAGTACATGTTCAGCAACAACTGGGGTATCGACTTCCAGGTCGCTGCCGTGCCGACCTTCACGGATGATATCAATCCTGCATACGATGAGAAGAAGGACGGTTACTGGAAGGGAACGCTCGGTATCCTGTATGTGTTCGACAACAGCCAGAACGATTCCGATGGCGATGGCCTGACGAACGAACAGGAACGTGCACTCGGTACCGATCCCAACAACCCCGATACGGACTTCGACGGTCTGAAGGATGGCGAAGAAGTCAACAAGTACAAGACCGACCCACTGAAGGCCGATACGGATGGCGATGGTCTGACCGATGGCGACGAAGTACGCAAGTACGAAACGGATCCGCTGAAGGCCGATACGGACGGCGATGGTCTGACGGACGGTGACGAAGTCAACAAGCACAAGACCGACCCGCTCAAGATGGATACCGATGGCGATGGACTCGGCGATGGTGTCGAAGTGAACACCCACAAGACCAATCCTCTCGAGAAGGATACGGATGGTGACGGTCTGACGGACGGCGACGAAGTGAATACGTACAAGACCAATCCTACGAATCCCGACACGGACGGTGATGGCCTCAAGGATGGGGATGAAGTGAATACCTTCAAGACCAATCCTACCAATCCCGATACGGATGGCGACGGTCTCAAGGACGGTGAGGAAGTACGTCAGTACAACACCAATCCCAACGACCGCGATACGGACAAGGGTGGCATGCCCGACGGTGAGGAAGTACGCCGCAAGAAGAATCCGCTCGATCCGCTGGACGATGTGGAGCGCGCTCGACCCAAGCTCGAACTCGGCAAGAAGATCGTCCTCGAAGGTATCGTCTTCGAAACGGGCAAGGCTGCCATCAAGCCCGAATCCGAGCCGATCCTGCAAGGTGCCCTGGAAACGATGAACGAGAATCCCGAAGTCGAGGTACTGATCACCGGCCACACGGATAACGTAGGCAAGCGCGACAAGAACATGAAGTTGTCCGCCGACCGTGCCGAATCCGTCAAGCAGTGGATGGTACAGCGTGGAGTCTCCGCGGCACGCATGACGACGAAGGGCTTCGGCCCGGATCGTCCGATCGCGCCGAACGACACCGACGCCAACAAGCAGAAGAACCGCCGTATCGAATTCGAGCGGACGAAGTAAGCTGCCGTCCGAACGGCGATGAACGTAATGAACGGGGTGCCGATGTGAATCGGCACCCCGTTTCCGTTCGAATGACGTGAGCCATCGCCCGAATGCTATATTCACGCCATGTCAGGATGCGCAATACTGTTCTTCAGCCGGAGCTGGGCGACCGAAGCCGTCGCCAAGCCCCTCGGTATCACCGATACCGGTCGTGCGGAGCGCATCATACGCGCGATGATGGAGGGTGTCCTGACCGTGCTTTCGGGTGTCGACGCCGATCTTCACTGGTGGTCCGATGTCCCCATCGAATCCGACGTTCTCCACAGGCATGGCATCCATACCAACGAATGCCAGCGCGGCGCGAATCAGCGCGAACGCCTGAAGAACGCCGTCGATGATCTGTTCGCGCGTGGATATGCCCAGGTATGTATCGTCGGAAACGATACTCCGCTGTCCCGCGATCTCGTCGAGAACGTCCTGGACGCCGGTACCGATGTCATCGGTCATTCCTGGGATGGAGGCTTCTACATCCTCAAGCTGATGCGTGGATCTCCGGCTGCTGCCCTGTTCGATGCGGAACGCTGGAACGGAGGACGTCCAGATGTCACCGGCCTGGATCTTTCCGTCGTCGAAGCACGGCTCGACTTCGATGTGGCAGGCACGATCCTGCGCGCCCACCCCGACAAGTATCTCCGTGGTCTCGCCGATGATGCGGACCACGTCGTCTACGGACGCCCCCGACACGTCCCCCCGCCTCTTCTCGTCGTCGTCGATGGTATCGACGGACGCGCCCCTCCATCGGTCCGTCACCGATGATGCACTGATCGGCGGTCATCGGCCATGGAATGGTCGACCTTCTACATGTTCTCGCCGCAAGGTGCGGCAGGGGAATCTTTCGTCGTACACGACAACACAACAAGGACCAATAATGAGCACGTATTACAACCCCGCAGATCTCGCGAAGTTCGGTGCGATCGGTGAGTTCCAGGAAGACCTTGCGAAGAAGTTCTTCGACTATTACGGCAGTGTCTTCGCCGAAGGCGCACTGACGCAGCGCGAGAAGTCCCTGATCGCTCTTGCCGTGGCGCATGCGGTGCAGTGTCCGTACTGCATCGACGCCTATACGACGGACTCGCTCGAGAAGGGCGCCACGGAGCAGCAGATGATGGAAGCCGTTCATGTCACGGCCGCCATTCGTGGTGGTGCATCGCTCGTCCACAGCGTGCAGATGATGAACAAGGCCAAAGAAGTCCTGATGTGAGGTCGCCATGGCATCAATAACGAAATCGTTGAAGTTCAGGGGCAGTGAGCTCGCGAGCACTGCCCTGCAGCTTCGTGTGCTGAACGGTGCGGGTGGCGATATGCCGCCACTCGCACCGTTCGGGGACAAGCTGCGCACGGCGGGCCTGTATCCGCTCAGGCCGGTACCGACGGAGATATTCCAGGTGAACGTGGGCAAGATGTGCAATCAGGTCTGTCGGCATTGCCACGTCGATGCCGGACCCGACCGCAAGGAGATCATGACCCGCGATACGATGCAGGCCTGTCTCGACGCACTTGCATCGACGGGCATACGGACGGTGGATATCACCGGCGGTGCACCCGAGATGAATCCGGACTTCCGCTGGTTCGTGGAAGAGATCCGCAAGCTCGGCAGGACCGTCATGGTGCGATGCAATCTGACGATCATCGTATCGAATCCGAAGTATCACGATTTGCCGGAATTCTATCGTGAGCATCGGGTGCACGTCGTATCGTCGTTGCCGTTCTACGATGCACGGAATACCGATCGTCAGCGCGGTGATGGGGTCCATGACGATTCCATGCGTGCCCTCAAGATGCTCAACGCCGTCGGGTATGGCATGGAGGGAAGCGGGCTCGTGCTGGACCTCGTCTACAATCCGGTCGGTGCCCTTCTGCCCGGACCGCAACAGGCGCTGGAGGCCGATTTCAAGCGTGAACTGATGAAGCGGCATGGAGTGGTATTCAACGATCTCCACTGCATCACGAACATGCCCATCTCGCGCTTCCTCGAATTCCTGATCGAGAGCGGCAACTATGCGGCATACATGGAGAAGCTCGTGAATGCCTTCAATCCTGCCGCGGCGGCGAACGTCATGTGCAGGAATACGCTGAGCATAGGCTGGGACGGTACGATCTACGACTGCGATTTCAATCAGCAGCTCGATCTGCCCGTAGCATCGTCATCGTCGATTCACGACTTCGATATGGCGAAGCTCGAAGCCCGCGCCGTCGTTCTCGGACAGCATTGCTATGGTTGTACGGCAGGGGCGGGGAGCTCATGCGGCGGTCAACTCACATGATGGACAGTACGTGGCTGATCGTCTTCATGAAGGCACCAGTGGCTGGAACGACGAAGACGCGACTGGCCGACGGGATCGGTACGGATGCCGCTCTCGACGTCTATCGTGCCTGCGTGGAACGACTGGCCCGTATGTGGTCGTCGTTGAACATGCATGTAGCGGTCTTCGTCGACGGGAATGAGCATGCGGGAGCGGTCAGGGCGTGGCTGTCGCTGGATCACGTCCACGTACAGGAAGGCGCCGATCTCGGTGCGCGGCTCAAGCAGGCGATCGCCGTCGCCTTCGCGCATGGCGCCAGCCGGACGTTGATCATCGGCACCGACGCACCGTTGCTCGATGATGCCCTGTTGTATGCTGCCGAACGGAAGCTGCACGATCACGACGTCGTGATCGGTCCGGCATACGACGGTGGATACTATCTCATCGGTGTCGCCGAGCCGCTGTTCGAGTTGTTCGAGGGTATCGCGTGGAGTACCGACCGGGTGCTCACGCAGACGCTCGGTATCGCGGCGGAGCGAGGGCATACGTGCGCTCTGCTGGAGCCCTTGCGCGATATCGATACCGCTGACGATCTTCGCTCCGTCCTTGCAGCGCTGCCCGGCGATCATTCGTTCCTGCAGCGTGTCGGCAAGCATGTCGTATGACGGGATCGATCCCGCAGGAAGTCCAGGGAGAATCATGGGACACGTCGTCATCATCGGAAATGGCGTAGCCGGAGTGACCGCAGCGCGGAACATCCGCAAGCGCTCGGATCACAGGATCACCATCGTCTCGAGTGAATCGCAGTACTTCTTCTCCCGTCCTGCCCTCATGTATCTCTTCATGGGCAGCATGGAGTTCGACCATCTCAAACCCTACGACGACGGGTTCTGGAAGCGCAATCGTATCGATCTCGTATTCGGTCATGCAACCGGCATCGACACGGCCTCGCGGCGTGTCATGATCGACGGCGGGAATGCTATCGATTACGACCATTGTATCGTAGCCACGGGATCGGTCCCGAACTATGGAGGATGGCCCGGCGAGCGAAGCGAAGGCGTGCAGGGCCTGTATTCGCTGCAGGATCTGCGGAATCTCGACGTGAGCTCGCGTTCGACGGAGCATGCCGTCGTCGTCGGTGGTGGCCTCATCGGCATCGAAGCCGCGGAGATGCTCCGTTCCCGGAATGTGGGCGTCACGTTGCTCGCACGTGAATCCGGATACTGGGGTAATGTGTTGCCGTCGGAAGAATCGGCCGTCATCGGCCGCCATGTCGGTGATCATGGGGTCGATCTTCGGCTGTCGACGGAGCTCGGTGAGATATTCTCCGATACGTCGGGCAGGGTGCGTGCGGTGGTGACGAAGGATGGGCACGAGATCGCCTGCCGAACGGTCGTCCTCGCCATCGGCGTCTCACCGAATACCGCGCTTGCCCGTGCGAGTGGACTCGACGTCGATCGCGGCATCGTCGTCGATGGATGTTTCGCGACCACCGCACCCGATGTCTACGCCATCGGTGACTGCGCCCAGCATGCCGACGGCAGTGTCGATCAGTTGTGGTATACGGCCAGGGATCACGGAGAACATGTCGCACGCGTCATCTGTGGCGATGGGGCTCCATACCGACGCGACGTTTTCTACAATTCGGCGAAGTTCTTCGACATCGAATATCAGACCTATGGCATCGTTCCTGCGCAGGTGCGGAACGACGCATCGTTCACATGGATGCATCCCGATCGCAGACATTTCCTGCGCATCGTTCACGACGGACAGGGAGTGACCGGGTTCAACGCGTTGGGTATCCGCCTGCGTGCATCGGCATGCATGGAATGGATACGGAACAGGACGCCGTTGTCCCAGGTCCTCGATCGTCTCGATGAAGCCGACTTCGATCCGGAGTTCACACGGACGATCAAACGTGTCGGACGCGAGAGGAGGGCCGCATGACGATGCTGACGCTCGACGTACCGAAGGAGATCGGATCGGCCAACCGGCTGATGCCGATCGAGCGTGCGGGAATCGTTCTCGTATGTGCTGCCGTGCTCATGTTCATCGTTGGCGCAGGCGGAATGTTCGACGGACATCCGATGCTCCATATGCTGCTCACGCTCGGCATCGGAACCATCGGAGGATTGATGGCCGTTCTGCCGGGCTTCGCCGATGGACCGGCCGGTATACGGAACAACGGTATCATGTGGTCGCCGGCCAAACGCCGTGGAGCCATCGCATGGGCTCTGGGTGTGCTCTTCACGGTATTCTACGTTCTTCTCTACTGGTATCCTTCGACGCTGTCGCACATCGTTGTTGCTGCCGACCCACTCAGCATGCTGTTACGCGGCAGGGCGGCGGATCACTGGTTCTTCTACGGAACGCTGTATACGCTGGCGATCGTCGTCATGGGCATCAGGATGCTGGCGAAGTACCGTCACAGTCGATATCACGTCATCCGTACGCTCAGCGTCATGGCCGCACAGCTCGTGGCGGCCTATCTCATTCCTGCCATGCTTATCCGGATGGAGTCGAAGGAATTCTACTTCAGCTACTTCTGGCCATTGAAGTACGAATACCTGTTCCCGGATACGATCGATACGCTGCTCGGATCGTCGGACGGCCTGCTCATGTTCATGGGATTCTGGTCATTGGTCATGACGTTCGTCGCGACGCCGATCCTGACGTGGTTCTACGGCAAACGCTGGTACTGTTCGTGGATCTGCGGATGCGGTGGTCTGGCGGAAACCGCGGGCGATCCCTTCCGGCACAATTCGGACAAATCATTGGCGGCATGGAAGGTCGAACGCTGGATGGTCCATGGTGTTCTCCTTTTCGTCGTGGTGACGACGATCGTGGTATGGCTCAATTCCGTTCTCGGTGGGGCCATGCTCGGCTCATGGTCTTCGGGTATCGGTCGTGCGTATGGATTCTATATCGGCGCGCTGTTCAGTGGCGTGATCGGCGTAGGATTCTATCCCATTCTCGGGTCGCGGGTCTGGTGCCGGTTCGGCTGTCCGATGGCGGCGGTGCTCGGAATCCTGCAGCGATTCGCTTCGCGATTCCGGATTACCACGAACGGCGGCCAGTGTATCTCCTGCGGCAACTGCAGTACGTACTGCGAGATGGGCATCGACGTACGGAGTTATGCGCAGCGTGGAGAAGATATCCGCCGGGCCTCGTGCGTCGGCTGTGGCGTCTGTGCCACGGTCTGTCCGCGCGGGGTGCTGAAGCTGGAGAATCGCTGATCGGGCCAGCATCGTGAAACATCCATAACTTGCCGCATGGAACGACATCTCATATCATCGAGCACACCGTGGGAAGCCACGGTAGGTTATTCCCGTGCCCTTCGTGTGGGGAATCTCATCGAAGTCGCAGGGACGACGGCCGTGGAAGGCAACGACATCGTCGGGCAGGGCGATGCCTATGCCCAGGCGGCCTTCATCTTCAGGAAGATCCAGCATGCACTCGAACAGGCGGGCGGCGGGATGGGCGATATCGTGCGGACGCGGATGTACGTCACGGCTTCGTTCGTCATCGACGACGTTCTTCGAGCGCACGGAGAGGTCTTCCGTGATATCAGGCCCGTGGCGACGATCGTCGTCGTCAGCGGTCTCATCGATCAGCGTCTTCTCGTGGAAATCGAGGCAACAGCCGTCGTCGCATGACCGACACCTTCGAACTGCCGATGTGGTGGGATCTGCTCGCCACCTTCCTCTATGCCATCGTGGGAACACGATTCGCCATCACGCGCGGGTACGACATCATCGGTGTCCTGGTGCTGTCGCTGGTGGGTGGTGTCGGCGGAGGTCTGCTGCGCGACGTCGTCCTGCAGGCAGGTACGCCGATGGCCCTGCGCAGTACGTGGTATCTGACCGCGGCGTGGAGCGCAGCCGGTGTCGGATTGATGCTGCACCGGATGGTGCCCAGGCTCCAGCGCATCCTCGATATCGTCGGAGCGGCATCGCTCGGACTCTACGGAGTGTTCGGGGCGCAGAAGGCGTTGCTGCTCGGACTCAGCCCGTTGTCCGCCGTCTTCATCGGCTTCCTGAATGCCGTAGGCGGGGGATTGCTGCGTGACATCATCGTCCGCAACGAACCGGAAGTCTTTCGTCCGGGAACGTATTTCGCCGTGGCCACCATCGCAGGTATCATCGTCTTCGTGACGTTCGAGGCCTTCACGACGGTACCGGCTGACGTATCGGGTATCATCGGGACGACGGTGACGGTCGTCATCCGCATGCTTGCCCTGCGATTCGGGTGGCAGACGCGGGCGATCGGCAGAAGGTAACCGGATTCATCGCCTGCCTCGTATCCGACCCTATTCCCTGAACGTCGCCTGCCTCGTATCTGGCCCTATTCCCTGAACGTCGCTACTTCCATGTCGGTCACGCCGCCGTGGATGTTGACGTCGTATCTGTTCATGGAAGGGCCACTTAACCAGGTGAACGGTTTCCCCTGGGCGGCGGCATTCCAGTTGTCGAGCTTCATACCCGTGCAACCGCCGTGAATGGCCATGCCGAGATCGGAGCCGTGCGGACGCAGGATACGGACGTTGTTGCAGCCACCGTGGATGTCGATGGAGATTCTCGATGTCGGAGCGGGAAGGACGATGTCGACGTTCACGGCACCACCATGGATGGTCAGCCCGTTCAGCGTCGATTCCAGCATGTCCACTTCCAGGTCGGCCACGCCGCCATGGATGACGACGTCCCAGGGAGAGACGGATGGGAGCTTCAGATCGCTCCAGCCTGTCTCGCTGCCCATACACAGCTCGTGCATCATCGTGCGGAACCGTGGAACGGAGATATGGATGTTCCGTCCGTCCTCCATGACCCTCGGGGAAGGGCCCTGGAAGATAGCTTCGACGTTCGCCAGCGTCCGTCGGGCACTGATGCGCAGTCCGACGACGCCATTATGGATGATGCAACGACGCTCGGACAGCCTGTCCAGTACCCCGGAGTCCGCTGCAATGGTATCGTAGCTTGCCGTCATCTTGATTCCTTGTTATCTTGATTCGCAAATATCTCAATCATCAAATTAAAAACAAATGGAACAGCAGTGTCGAACACCGATCTGATGGAAGAACTTTCGGATGCCGGGCGCGAACTCAGTACCGTGACCGTGCTCATGCACACGTTGTTCGCACGGAAGTTCGGACTGAATGCGACGGACTGGAAATGCGGTGATCTGCTCGACAGACACGGACAACTGACGGCCGGTGAACTGGCCGTACGTACCGGATTGACGACGGGTGCGGTGACGACGATCATCGACCGGCTGGAAAAGGCCGGTATGGCACGGCGGATGCGCGATCCGGACGATCGGCGCAAGGTCGTGGTGACGACCGTCCCGGGCCGGAAGGAGGAAGTCATGGCCGCCTTCAGCCCGTTCTTCGAGGCATGGGAAACAGTACTTGGCGAATACAGCGAATCCGAACTGAAAACCGTTCTGAAATTTCAGCGACGTGTGGTCCAGGCGATGACCGATGTGATCGACAAGCTCCGCATGACGGATGAAGAAGAATAGATTGTTTGTGGTCCGTTACCGGTAGAACTTCTTCGCGTCCTCTTTCATCTTGACCAGTTCGGACTTGATGAGATACATCATGTGACCGCCCTCGTAGTACGTCATGTCGATGTTGGGACGCAGTGACGACGGCAGGCCGAGATGACGGAAGGTATGTTCCGTGGCGAAGAACGGTGTGGCGAGATCGTAGTAGCCGTTGAGCACCCATATCCGCAGGTCGGGATTCATGACGATGGCGTCGCGAAGTCGGGGAGCCACGTTGAGATACTCGTTCTGGGCGTTCGAATAGTCCCAGGGATGGACGCGGCCTGTGAGGACTTCGTAGGGAAGATTCGTACGCACGTTCAGCTCACGCGAGAGATAGTCGTTCACGAGCGTCGAATACGAACCCTGTACAGCAGGAGCGTAGCTCGGATCGTTTTCCATGTACTCGCTCAGGGGATTCACCTGCGGATTCGTATACCGTCCGTCGAATCTTCCGATGACGCGGCCGCTCGAGCGAAGGAGTTCCTGACAGAAGCGGTAGATCACGACGCGGAGGTCGGTTGCCTCGATGTACTGCGTCGACAGCCCGGTATAGCGCGCGAGTTTCTCGACGACGGCAGTGCGTTCCGTACCCTGCAGGGCATCACCCTTCATCAGGGCCACGGTGTAGTCTCCCGTGGCGAATGCACGTACTTCGTTGAGGACGTCGGCGAGCGGCTTCGCCTGGAGATCGGCGCCGAGCTTCTTGTGATACCATGCGGCAGCGGTGTAGCTGGGCAGGAAGAGATTGGGCGGCAGGTCGTTGCCTTCGGCGAAGTCCAGCGTCTGGAAGTTCAGCACGGCACTGACAAGAATGACACCGTTAAGGAACATGCCGTATCGCTGCTGCAGATGTGCCGACAATCCCGATGCGCGCGTCGTGCCGTAGCTCTCGCCGATGAGATACTTCGGAGAAGCCCAGCGCTTGTATTCCGAAACGTAGCGGCGGATGAAATCGCCGACCGATTCGATGTCCTGATTGTATCCATGGAAGTCCTTCGCCTTGTCTCCGACCGCGGCGCGGGAATACCCCGTGCTGACGGGATCGATGAAGACGAGGTCCGTCATGTCCAGCCATGACTGGTCGTTGTCGACGAGCTTGCCCGGCGGGGGCAGGGCATTGCCGTCGTCCTTGAGCAGGACGCGGCGAGGGCCGAGAACGCCCATATGGAGCCATACGCTCGACGAGCCGGGGCCACCGTTGAACGAGAACGTGAGTGGGCGCGTGGCGGGATCCGTGGTTCCCGTCCTGGTATAGGCGATGAAGAAGATGCGGGCGCGCTCGGTACCGTCTTCCTGCGTCAACGACAGATGGCCTGCAGTGGCATCGTACTGCACGCGCTGACCGCCGATGGTGATCTCGTGCCGCGTCGTGACGGGCGGCTGGATGATCTGCGGTGTGGTCTTCGACGTGGAGTCCGCTGCGGATGCACTACCGATGGAGATGACGAAGGAAGCGAATATGAGAAGGGACTTGAGCGAACGCATGGAGCAGAGCCGTTATTTGGGTGAGTTTTCCGATCTGATGGAGAGAATCTTTTCCTGCATCGCCTCGTCCGACGGCGGCTGTATCCCGCTCAGGAAGGGCGTCACGTCTTCGATCAGTCCGTTCGTCGTTTCCCGCTGGATGTAGCGGACGACTTCCTGGATGCTGCCGGTTTCGTTGAAGACCTTGATCTGGCGATCCGCGCCGGACCCGGTTTCGAGGATATGATGGATGTATTCTATTTCCTGTCGTGAGCCGAGTTCATCCACGACGTCGTCCACGAAGTCGAGCAGTTCGCGTATCAAGTCGCGTGCCGGAAGTTCCTTCTGACGTCCCCAGTCGATCAGTTTTCCATCGAGACCGTAGCGTACGGCCCGCCACTTGTTCTCCATCAGCAGGGAACGGCGGTACTGGCGGAAGGACAGGTTCTTGGCATAGAGCGAATAGAGCTTGGCCGCCAGGGCCTGGCAGAGTGCAGCGATGGCGATCGTTTCCTCGATGCGCATCGGCAGGTCGCAGATACGTACTTCGAGCGTCGGGAAGAACGGATGTGGACGGATGTCCCACCAGATCTTCTTCGCATTGTCGATGGAGCCGGTCTTGACGAGCAGGTTCACGTACTGCGTGTATTCGCTCCAGCCCGCAAGGCGATCCGGCAGGCCGGTCCTGGGGAAGCGTTCGAAGATCTTCGAACGGAAGCTCTTGAGACCGGTATTGACGCCTTCCCAGAAGGGCGAATTCGTGGAGATCGCCAGGATGTGCGGCATGAAGTACCGCATCTCGTTCATGATCTGTATCTGGACTTCGCGGTTCTCGATACCGATGTGGATGTGCATGCCGAAGATCAGGAGTGATCGCGCGAGCATCTGCATGTCTTCGATCAGGATGCGGTAGCGATCGTCGGGATAGATATCCTGGTCTTCCCAGTGCGCGAAGGGATGCGTACTGGCGGCGCCGATGAGGAGTCCGTTCTGCCGTGCGAGATGGGCGACGATGGAACGGATCTTCGTGACCTCGAAATGGGCCTCCTTCACGTTCCTGCAGATCCCTGTGCCGATTTCCAGCATCGAGCCGTGCATTTCCGGCTTGATGTGTTCGTGCAGGAGAAGGCGTCCTTTCGACAGCAATTCGAGGTTGACATGGGATCGCAGATCGTACGTGGTAGGATCGAGCACCATGTACTCTTCTTCGATGCCAAGCGTGAAACTCGGACGAGCATACGGATTGTCCGTTGCGTCGTACGTGACTGCGGGATCTTCCATGCAACCTCCGGTAATGCAGTCGGCAATATACTCAAGCGGCGAACCGCATATGCCAGCGAAACTTCATGTCCCGACTTCCGTTCAATGCTCGGCCTTTCGGCTAACTTTGCGGGACCATTTCCAACCACGTTTCGTGTGACAGACCATGCCCGAATTCTCCATCGAAAGCAACGGACGCATCGAGAAAACCGCCGTCTACTACAACGGTGACCAGCTCCGGGGCGTACGTGAAATCATGCTGAATCTGGACGAGAACGGTACGTTCGATGCCGTTGTCCAATATCAGGGAACGGACGAACAGCTCTATACGAAGCAGATCTTCGTGGATCTGCTGGACAACGTGCAGACGATGGAGCCCACCTTCACGGAAGAGGAAGCGGCGCAACTGCGCCTGATCACGATCCGGAGCGACGGCGACATCAACAATACCTTCGTCTATATCAACGACGAGGAGCAAGGTGGCATCGTCAGCCTCTTCCTCCACATGAAGGCCCCCGCACAAACGTCTCAAGGCTCCAGGCCGGAATTCAAGGCCGAAATCACTTATCGCAACGATGATGACTCGCTCTCGACCGAAGGAGTATTCTGATGAAGGTTCTGCAACGCATATCACTGACGGCCATGCTCGTCGCCATCCTGGTGATGCTCATACCGGCCGACCTCGACGCACAACGACGCGGCGGCAGCTTCGGTGGAAGCCGCTCGAGCCGCTCCTACTCCTCGCCATCACGCGGTGGGGGAAGCTTCGGTTCCCGCAGTGGTGGCGGCAGTTTCGGTTCGCGACGCTCGTCGCCGTCGACCAGTCCCTATTCGGGATCGGGCGGACGGACGTCGTCGGTTCCCCGGGCCCAATCCTCGCCGTCCGTACAGCGCAACTCGTTCGGCGGTTCGCGTCTGAGCACGTCCAGTGACTATACCAGCCGCTACGGTATTCCCCGCAAGACGGAGCGCGCGACGTTCTCGTCGGGTGGCGGTGGCAGAACGAACTACGTGGTCAATCGCTACGGCGGTATGGGCGACGGTTTCATGATGGGCTATCTGATGGGCAGTGTGCCGTGGTACTACAGCATGCCCTTCCATCCGGCCTATTACTACAGCCGCCCTTATACGGTCGCGAATCCCGACGGTACGGTGAGCGCCTATCCGGGGACGTTCCAGTGGGGAACGCTGTTCTTCACGGTTCTGGTCATAGGAGGCGTCGCCTTCATCGTCTACGTATGGGTCCGTAACCGCCGTCGCCGCAGTGCGAACGGCGGGCTGGACATGTCGCGATCGTCCTTCGGCTGATCGCATCGAACGAATCGACAAAGAAAAAGGGCAGTCCGATGAGGGCTGCCCTTTTTGCGTTCCGATTTGTACGGATCATCGGTGGCGCGCTGCCACCATTCCTTATCTCGTGAGTACGAGCGGGACGGTGCGGATCGACGGGCCACCCGTGATCACGAGGCGATACATGCCGGGTGCGAGATCGGAGACGTCGAGGCGATGATGGCCGTCGGCCGCGCTGGATCTGACGTTGCGTACGATCGCGCCGCGGGTGTCGACGAGTTGCAGCGTGAGCGTCGCGCCGATGCCGGTGCGGATCGTCACCACGTCGGCAGCCGGATTGGGTGCGACGCTGATGATACCGGCGACGGCATCCTCTTCCACCGATACTGCGGCCTGGACGCGTCCGGTAACCGGGATGGAGATGATGGGCGCAGCGGCATTGCTGAAGATCCTGAGCGTGCCGCGATAGGTGCCGGTATCCGACGCCGTGAGACGTACGCCAACCTGCTTGCTCGCGCCGGGTTCGATGATGGAGCCGGGGCCGACGGCCACGACGAGGCCATCCGCAGGACCGTTCTCGATCGAGATGACCGTACTGTCGATCCGCACGGCACTTTCACCACTGCTATGGATCTGCGCATAGCGTACACGCGTCTGCCCCGGATTCAGATCCCCGAGGTCGAGGGTGTTGCTGTTGAAGGCCAGGATGCGCGAACCGTTCGGCCCCGAGTACCGATACTGGAGCATCGAGAGACCCTGGCCGGCCATGACGATGGTAGGACGTGCGCCGGCCACGGTAGCCGTACCGTAGGTGACCCATCCCGCAGGGCGGGAGAGAATGGGCTGCCATGAAGCGCCATTGTCGTCGCTTCCGAAGACTTCACCGCCGTTACCGAGAAGAACGTGATGGCCGCCCGGACTCATCACGCCGACCGGTACGAAGCCCAGCGTCGAGGGATAGAACTGCGTGGCCTTCCAGGTCTGTCCCGCATCGGTGCTCGCGGCGAAACGATAGGGTGCGTCGGTGCTGGACGACGTGCGATAGAGTGCGATACCGTTCTTGCCGTCGCGGAAGGCGAGCGACACGATGCGTGCGCCGGAAATGCCGAACGGTGCGGAAGCCCAGACCTGGCCCTTGTTCGTGGTGCGGACGATACGATTCGTCGAGGAAGCGAACCAGCAACTGTCGCCATGGAAGAAGACGCTACCCGGCACGATGGTCTCGCCGTTCGTGACCTGCGGGCGCGTTCCGTACTCCGTCCACGTCTGGCCGCCGTTCGTCGTACGTCCTACA
This sequence comes from Candidatus Kapaibacterium thiocyanatum, assembly GCA_001899175.1. Taxonomy (NCBI): domain Bacteria; kingdom Pseudomonadati; phylum Bacteroidota; class Eximiradiia; order Eximiradiales; family Kapaibacteriaceae (SeqCode); genus Kapaibacterium (SeqCode); species Kapaibacterium thiocyanatum (SeqCode). The sequence goes on from MKVH01000024.1 coordinate 44,608, forward strand.
CCGAATTTCGAACCCGCCGGATTGCCCACGAAGATGCCCTCGTTGGCATTGTACATGCGGATGCCCTCCACGCTGGCAGCGATGTTGCCGACGTTCGTCTGACCCCAGCCGGCCCCGCCCGAAGTCGTATAGATGATCGTCGTCGATGACGATGCCGAGCCACCGATGAAGGCAGTGGATGCGTCGACGGCGTCGATCGCCGTCGGAACGAAGGGTAGTGCGTTGAGGTTGGTACCGCCCGAGCTACCTGCCCGTACCCAGACGGGGACGCCGCCCGCCTGGATGAAGCGTCCCGTAGCCCACAGCGATCCATCGGCCGTGAGTCGTATGGAATTCCAGTCGTACTCGGCTGCCATCTGAAGTATTGATTGGGAATTGGATGTCGAGAGGCGGACCGGAATCTCGATGAGATGGTAGTTGACGTAGTTGCCGCTGCGGATCGTAAGACCGAAGCGTGCGTTGTCTTCGTACCACGGATAGTTGTCCGCGAGCTTGACGGTGAAGGAGCCGGTGGCGGTGCCGTTGTGGGCGACCGTGCCGACGTTGACGTCCGTGCCCGACATCACCCGCGTCCGTACATCGAAGGGCTGGATGCTGACCACTGTATTGGGCGCGTCGGCGAGAGCGTTGGAGAGCGTGAACTGGACCGTCGTGTTGTCGTACGACGTGATGGCTGCGCCGGGGCTCACCTGGGTGGCCGATACGTAGAGACCTGGCAGGCGTTCACCCGTCGTCCATGATGCATTGACCTTGACTGCGCGCTCGGCATTGGCACGGCCGTAGAACTGCTGGCGGCGATCGATCGCGCTGGAGATGACGTCACTCGTGGAGCGGACCTGCTGGATGATCTGGAGCGGAGTCCAGTCGGGGTGTACCGACTTCACCAGGCCGCAGATGCCCGAAACGATAGGGCAGGAGAAGGATGTGCCGGACTGCCCGCGATACTGGTTGCCGGGATAGGTACTCAGGACGTTCTCACCCGGAGCATACGTCGTGGCTCCCCATCCGTAGTTGGAGAAGCCGCTTGGGATGTCGTTGTCGGATACCGAGCCTACCGCCAGAACGTTCTGTGCCGATGCCGGGAAGAACGGCGTGACGTCCATGTTCGCACCGACATTGCCGGTTGCGGCTACGACGACGGCGCCCTTGCTGACGGCGTAGTCGATCACGCTTTGTGCCGAAGGGTCGGAGCCTGCGCCGCCCCACGAACAGTTGATGACGTCGGCGCCGAGGTCGGCCGCATAACGGATGGCCTGATAGCCTTGCAGGATTGCCGTGATCTGCGGATTGTCCGAACCGCACTTGATGGGAATGATCCGGCAGCCGAAGCCCACACTGGCGATGCCCTTGCCGTTGTTGGTGGCGGCCGATGCGCATCCGGCAGTAGCCGTGCCGTGGGCAAGGACGTCCGTCATGGTGCCGCTGCGGACCTTCGGATCGTTGTCCGGCCGAAGGATGCCACTCATGACGTCGCTGTAGCTGACGTTGCCGACGAAGTCCCATCCGCGGACGTCGTCGACGTAGCCGTTCTGGTCGTCATCGACGTTGTTGTTCGGAATCTCCTTCGTGTTCGTCCAGATATTCGGTGCGAGGTCTTCGTGCTCGTAGTCCGTGCCCGAATCGATGATGGCGATCAGGACGTCGGGCGAGCCCTTCGTGACGTCCCATGCCTGAGCGGCGCGGAGCCTGGTAAGGGCGCCCTGCTGGACGAATCGCGGGTCGTTCGGGGTGAAGGTGAGGTTGTGCATGAACAGAGGCGTGGCATACTCGACGTCCGGATTCGACATCAGCCGCTTGCAGAGATCGAACGGTTCGATGGGTTCGTCGTAGCGGACGGAGTAGAGCCTGTTCAACCCCGTCATCCGTGCTTCCATGCTGTTGAGCTGTGCTGCACCGGGTTCGAAGCTCGCATAGCCGATGTCGCGTACGCGCGACGATGCGAGAGCCTGGTTCAGCGGGCTGCCTGCAAGTGTGCGGTCCCCCTTGCCGACGCCGTAGCTCGCGCGGGTCTGGACGATGACGATGCCCGGTACGAAGGTTCCGGGTGTCGGGCGCTCGATGCGATACGAGCGTGCCTGGATGGTAACGCCGTTGGGCAGGGTGTATGCCGGGCGGTCGACGACATATGAATCGGTTCCGGCCGAAGCGGCGATGGTGCCGACAAGACACACCAATGCCGTGGCCGCAAGAAGTAGTGCTTTGTTCATGCTGAAAAAGAGAAAATGGATATCATCCCCGGTCCGCCTGCAATGAGTACGGAATGAGGGCAATGTTACGAAATCACCGACGGGTCAGGCCGGCTGGCATGGTCATCGATGGACGATGGTCGATGCCGATGTCTTCGTACCGTTGGTGACGGTAACGATGTAGAATCCCGGGACGAGACGACTGGAATGCCCGAAGGCCGTCGCACCTTCCTGATGAAGGGATATCGTCTCCACGACGTTGCCGCGCAGGTCGTGTACGATAGCCGCGGTGGCGTTCCCGATGTCCGTGGCCACGATGAGCGACGATGCGTCGGAGTGGAGTCGGACGTCGTGCGTCGCCCGGGCTTCCGCGACGGATGCCGTTCCACGATACGCAATGCTGCCGTAGCCGATGTTGGTGTAGGACGTCGCAGTCGTGGAATACGATCTGTAGGGGCGGATGCGCACGACGCGCGTTGTGGACGGAAGTGCCAGTCGTACCGACATGCGCGATCCGTCCGTCGTGGCTGGGACGTCCTGCAGGACCGAGAATGCGTCCTTCGCGTGTTCGGCACCTTCCACGATGAAGCCTTCGGCAGTGGGAACGTTATCCCATTCCAGAATCGTCACGCCGTTCTCCTCGCTGACGGAGAGTAGCGTCGTCAATGCCGGTGCGGGCATGCGCAGGGTGGGGTCGCCGAGCGTATTGATCTGTATGCCACGGAGGGCGAAGCTCAGCCCGAAGGTTTGCGACGGGGTGTTGAGGTTGATGGCGATGCCACTGCGATACGTGCCGTCGTTGTTCGCCGCCATGCGGCCGCATTCGCCGAACGTCGCGCCTGCTCCCATGGGATGGAGGAACCAGTGCGGGCGCCCCGACCATCCGCAGGTGAGGATGGATCCCTCGGATGCCAGTGCACTGCGCATGAGATTGTCTTCGGCGTCCCAATCGCCGAAATAACTGCCGAGCATCATGAGGAAGACGGAGTTGAACGTGTTCGCCGCGAATTCGGTCGTCGTGATCACGCCCGTGCAGTGCTCGTAGCCACCGCCGCCACAGCCGTACGAGAAGAGGGCGGACATGGTGTCTAGCGCAGGTTTTCCCGGATTCATGGTATCGTGTACGAAATCGCCGGCGAAGACGCTATCGGCTCCGACGAGTGCCGAATAGGATCTCCAGCCACTGCCTGCGAAGATCTCGGCCGTCAGATAGGAGTTGATCGTATTCGTGAACGGACCGAACGCATCGTCGATGATGGCGATGGGCCGTATGGAAACGTCGTTCGTACGATACCGGTGGTTCTTCGCCAGATAACGTTTCAGTAATGCGAGCTCGACGGTGCGGTCGCCGTCCTTCGTTCCGAAGGCAGGCAGACGGCGCATGTCGACCCGTCCGACGCAGAGCTCGAGATCGGTCGGAATCATGCTCTGGTCGAACTTGCCGTCGCCCGGAATATTGCGGTTCTGCGGGCGGCCCGGAGCAGTCAGGTTGATCGTCTGATCCGTCCATTGGTAGTCCGCATCGACACCCGCCGACGTCTCCATGTCGGCGTAATAGGCATTGCTCGGCCAGGCGCCACCGTGTTCAGGATGGCCGTCCGGCGGCTGTGGTGTACCGTTGGAGACGAATCCCCCACTATAGGGAACGGGAATGGCGCCGATGAGGACGACGTGCGTGAGCCGTGCCTTCGACGTATCGCGCCAGGAGCGCATGATGCGGTCCCGGACCATCTGGGCATCGACGTCGAGCAGGTCCGAGGGGACGACGGTCGTGTCGACGACCCAGCCGTCGCGTACGAGGTCCTCGCGATACCGGTCCACGTCTTCCTTCAGGAGCGATTCGACGCCTTCATCGGTAACGACAAGAATTTTTGTAACCAACCTCGACGATGGTGGATTCTTGCTCGTGAGTCGGACATATCCGTCTCCGGCAAGCCTCGTCCCGTCAGGCAGGGCACCGTTCTTTTCTATTCGGACATCAATGACAGGCTCATTCAGCACGATCGACAACGAGCGCTGATCGCCCTTCAACGAATCGATGTGGGACCATGAGGCCGCTTCGGGTGTCTTCAACCAGACACGATAGAATGTGGCGTCCTTGTCCGACGTCCATCGAAGGTCGAAGGTCGAATCGGAAGTTCTCCGGGCCTCCAGTGGAACGATGAAGTCCCTCGTCGTCTGGGCATCGGCGGATGCGGATAAAGAAAGCATCACCGACACCAGGGCGGGAAACAAGGACAGACGCGAAACGGAAAAATGTTCCATGCCGGAAATAACGATTTTTTTACCAGATCCGTTCATGGATTGGCTCTGGTGGAAACAAGAAGCAGGGCTCGCTGGTATGACTTGAAAGCATCCGCATCGAAGCTGATGCACAAATCTTTCAGGTTTTTCACAGGAGAGTGCGATGATGGGCAATCTGCGCAGTGTAATGATGACGCTGCTGATCATTGGGATGGTGAGTGTCGGTATCACCGGTTGTATGCGTGATACGACAGGCCCGGTTGACGATAACGACAACCTGGTTTCCGCGACGCTTCCCGATCCCGATATGAGCGGCTCTACGTATGAAGGAGCCTCGATCGAGGTGGAAATGCGTATCAAGGTTCCCGCTGCCTCGGTTCGTCGTTTGATGTTCGGAGATGTCCTCCGCAGGATGCGTCTCGATTCGTCGCAGACCGTACAGGTCAAGACCCTGCTTTCTTCGCATGAAGATTGCGTACGGTCGGCCATCACGGCGCTGCGTGATTCGGAGAAGGCGATCCTCGATTCGGCGAAGGCGGCACGCCAGGTCATCATCGACAGCCTTTCGGCTGGATCGATAGACACGGCGACGGCTCGCGAACGGATGCGTGCATTGAACGACAGCACGATGCAGGCGCTGATCGACAACCCGGCGATCGCCGTGGCTTGGGAAGCACTGAAGACGTGCCGCGACGAGTTCTTCACGGCATTCCGCGCGATCCTGACGGAACGTCAGTTGACATTGCTGGATGAATGGTTGTCGGGTCGTGGCGGTCACCCCGTGAAGCCGCGCTGCAACCAGGGCGATGACGATGGAGACGATGACGACGACGATGGCCACCATCATCATGACGATGACCATCACCACGGCCGTGGAAATGGCCACAAGAAACATGGCGGATGACATCCGCTCGGGGAACGTGAAAGTGTTCCCCTCTAACAACGGCACCGGATTGTAGTACTTTCACGAGCGCCCGTCCACCATTAGGTGGGCGGGCGTTACTTTTGTAAGTATGCGGCGACAATATACACGTTATGGACATTTATGATAACTCTGGTTGCCAGATTCGGGCGGATGATGACCAATCTGTTCGCCGAGGTGGGGCAGGTCGTGCTTCTGTTGATGGGAATCGTGAGGTATTTCCCGCGTGTATTCAAGGATAGGGGGCTGGTGCTGGATCAGATGAAGATCGTAGGATCGGATTCCCTGCCGCTCGTCGTCCTGGTCGGAGCTTTCACCGGGGCTATCGCCGCCCTGCAGGCCACGAATCTCTTCGCGAAGTTCAATCTCATCGGGATCGCCCGGCCGTTCATCGGCGGGTCGATCGCCACGGTCGTCTTCACGGAGCTTACACCGGTGCTGACGGCTCTCGTCATCGCCGGCCGCGTCGGTGGCGCCATCGCGGCGCAGATCGGCACGATGAAGGTGAGCGAGCAAATCGATGCGCTGGAGATGATGGCCATCGACAAGGACCGGTATCTGGGCATGCCGCGCGTCTTCGCCGCCATCACCATGATGCCCGTCCTGGCCGTGTTCTCGAACATCGTGGCCCTCGTCGGCGCCTACGTGCTCACGAGCTTCAAGTTCGAGTTCACCGTCGCCATGTTCTTCAATTCGATCAAGACGTTCTTCGCCGTGTCCGAAATCACGCTGGGTATCACGAAGAGCTTCGTCTTCGGCGGATTCACCGCTCTCATCGGCTGCCATGTGGGCTTCCAGACGGAAGGTGGCGCCGAAGGAGTAGGCCAGAGCACGGTCCGCGCGTTCACGATCTCCGCGGCGAGTATCCTCATCATCGACGCCCTGTTCGGTGTCATCTTCTGATCGGGGACGATCGCCTGGGATGACAACATGGCATGAATGCAGTCATACTGGCGGATCGATTGCCAAACTTTCACTTGATCGCCCGCATGGGCGCCCATATTTTCGCATCGTTCGAGAGGATAGCACTCCTACACGAAGAGTGCTAACAGATCGTCCACTGGCCACGATCGACCGAACGGTCGTCACGAAATGACGACATGACGGACGAAGACGGAAGGATTCCGACGGCGATGAGAATCGACGATCGGGATCGTCCGGACCGATCGTTCGGCAGGCGAGTATCACGTCGCATCCACGTCCCCCAATCAATTTCATTCCGAGGTATGTCATGAATCTTACGCCCCTCCACGATCGCGTGATCGTGAAAGCAGCACAACCCGAAGAAACCACCAAGGGTGGCATCATCATTCCCGATACGGCCAAGGAAAAGCCGATGCAGGGCGAGATCGTCGCCGTAGGCAACGGCAAGATTCTCGACGATGGAAGCACGTCGCCGCTGCAGGTCAAGAAGGGCGACAAGATCCTCTACGGCAAGTATGCCGGCACGGAGATCAGCATCGATGGTGAGGACTTCCTCATCATGCGTGAGTCGGACATTTTCGCCATCATCAAGTAATCAGGAGAATCATAACCATGGCATCAAAGATCATAACCTTCGATGTTGACGCACGTGCGGCGCTCAAGCGCGGCGTGGATCAACTTGCAGACGCGGTCAAGGTCACGCTCGGTCCCAAGGGCCGTAACGTCGTGATCGACAAGAAGTTCGGTTCGCCGACCGTCACCAAGGACGGCGTAACGGTAGCGAAGGAAATCGAACTGGAAGATCCGATGGAAAACCTCGGCGCTTCCATGGTTCGTGAAGTCGCTTCCAAGACGAGCGACATCGCCGGCGACGGCACGACGACGGCAACCGTTCTTGCACAGGCCATCGTACACGAAGGTCTGAAGAACGTGACGGCCGGCGCCAATCCGATGGACCTCAAGCGTGGTATCGACCTCGCGGTGACGGCCATCCACGAAGGTCTGCGCGAGCTGAGCCGTCCGGTCACGGGCAAGAAGGAAATCGCCCAGGTCGGTACCATCTCCGCCAACAACGACCCCATGATCGGCAATCTCATCGCCGATGCCATGGAAAAAGTCGGCAAGGACGGCGTGATCACGGTCGAAGAAGCCAAGGGTACGGAAACGAACGTCGACGTCGTCGAAGGTATGCAGTTCGACCGCGGCTATCTGTCGCCCTACTTCGTGACGGATGCCGACACGATGGAATGCACGCTGGAAAGCCCCTACATCCTGATCCACGACAAGAAGATCTCGGCCATCAAGGATCTTCTCCCCATCCTCGAGAAGACGGCACAAAGCGGCCGTGGCCTGCTCATCATCGCCGAGGACATCGAAGGCGAAGCGCTCGCTACGCTCGTCGTCAACCGTCTGCGTGGCACCATCCGCGTCGCTGCCGTCAAGGCTCCCGGCTTCGGTGATCGCCGCAAGGCCATGCTCGAAGACATCGCCATCCTCACGGGCGGTATGGTCATCTCCGAAGAAAAGGGCTACAAGCTCGAAAGCGCTACCATCGCCAACATGGGTACGGCCAAGCGCGTGACGATCGACAAGGACAACACGACGATCGTCGAAGGTGCCGGCTCCAGCGATGATATCAAGAAGCGTATCAGCGAAATCCGTTCGCAGGTCGAAAAGACGTCCAGCGACTACGATCGCGAAAAGCTCCAGGAGCGCCTGGCCAAGCTGAGCGGTGGCGTTGCCGTCCTCAAGATCGGCGCCGCTACGGAAGTCGAGATGAAGGAGAAGAAGGCCCGCGTGGAAGATGCACTCCATGCAACGCGCGCAGCCGTCGAAGAAGGTATCGTACCCGGTGGTGGCGTCGCCTACCTCCGCACGATCCACAAGCTCGAAGGCCTGAAGCCCGAGAATGAAGATCAGCGCACGGGTATCAACATCATCCGCCGCGCCGTCGAAGAGCCCATCCGCCAGATCCTGAACAACGCCGGTCTCGAAGCATCGGTCATCGTGAACAAGATCAAGGAGAGCGACGGCGCCCACGGCTTCAACGCCTATGCCGAGCGCTACGAAGATCTTCTCGAAGCCGGTGTGATCGATCCTACGAAGGTATCGCGCGTCGCTCTCGAGAACGCGGCGTCGGTCGCTTCCCTTCTCATCACGACGGAAGCCACGATCGTGGAACGTCCGGAGAAGGAAAAGGCGCCCGCCATGCCTCACGGCGGCGGAATGGACATGTACTAAGAGATCTGTCGATAGATAGAGTCATCATGGCGGGGCCGGTGAAAACCGGCTCCGCTTTTTTTGTTTTGGACAGACGTGTACGGCTTCGATGTGCATGTCATCACCGACACAGTCTGAACATCATTGCCCCGTCTGTCGCATCTTTGCCCCATGCCCCTCTATGACATCCATACCCACCACCGCTCCGCACGACTCGACGTCGTCTCCATCCTGAACGTGATGGTGGACGAAGGCACGACGTCGCTGCCGGATACGGCACCATGCAGTGTGGGAATGCATCCGTGGACGCGGCACGACGATATCGAAAAGGCATGGGAACGTTGCGTGATGCTCGCCCATCGGCCGTCGGTGGTGGCGATAGGAGAGGCCGGGCTCGACCGTAACGTCGACACGCCATGGGACGAGCAGATGGAGATCTTTCGCAGGCATATCGCCTTGAGCGAAGAACTCGGCAAGCCCCTCGTCGTGCACTGCGTACGTGCGTTCGACGAGGTCATCAAGGAGCGACGAAACAACGAGGTGGAGCAACCCTGGATCCTTCACGGCTTCAACAAGGGGGGAGACGTGATGGACAGATTGATCGATGCCGGATGCCACCTGTCGTTCGGCGAGGCTCTGCTGAAGGAACGCTCACCTGCACGTGCAGCCATCGCCCGTATCCCGCATGGTCGGGTTCTCCTGGAGACCGACGACGCTTCCGTAACGATCGAAGACATCTACATGACGGCCGCCACGCTTCGTGGCATGACGCCGGAAGGCATCGAAGCCATGACGACGCGAACGGTACGGCACCTGTTCCCGCAGCTTGCCGTACGGTGAAACGGCGACGATCCGACGTATGGAGCATGCCCCGGCAAGGGGTTGACGTCGACTTCCGGTTCCTTTCGCATGCCGGTCACTGTTCCTGAACATCGATCCGTTGTCGACGACGCCCGGGTCTCGGGAATTGGCGATTTTTGTCCGCCATGCTCAATCCAGCCAATGACTATCGCGACCGTATCCATGCGACGAGAGACTCGTCCTGGACATCCCGTACCCGCCTTCTGCTCGGCGACGATCCGGTCGACCGTATGCAGCGTGCCCATGTCCTCGTCGTAGGCATGGGCGGCGTCGGCTCCTATGCCGCCGAATTCATCGCCCGCGCCGGTGTGGGTCGTATGACGATCGTCGACGGAGACGTGATCGAACCGAGCAACCGGAACAGGCAACTGCCTGCGACGGTGGAGACGGAGGGGCAGTACAAGGTCGAAGTCATGCGCGACCGCCTGCGCGCCATCAATCCGGACATCCGTCTCGTCGCCGTCAGGGAGTTCATCACGCCATCGCGCATCGATCGTCTGCTCGCCGCGCGATACGACTTCATCGTCGATGCCATCGATTCGCTGACGCCGAAGATATGGTTGCTCGCAGGGGCCCATGCCAAGGGCATGCGCATCGTGAGCGCCATGGGAGCGGGCGGGAAGCTGGATCCGACGAAGATCCGCGTGGCCGATATCTCGGCGACGGAGAAATGCAATCTCGCACGATACGTGCGCAAGCGGCTACGCCGCAAGGGCGTGAACGACGGTATCTCCGCCGTCTATTCCATCGAACCCGTCGTGGAGGAATCGCTCATGTTCACCGATGGTCTGAACTTCAAGAAGTCCGCGTTCGGGACGGTATCCTATCTCCCCGCCGCCTTCGGTGGTGCTTGTGCCAGCGTCGTCATCCGGGGCCTCTCGGCGGACGTCGAGGTGAAGGACGTCGTGCCTGATGGAACGAACGGACAATGAACGTTCTCGTCATCGGCTACGGTCTCGCGGGAGCCTGGCTCGTACGCAGTCTGCAGGAAGCGGGCGCCGTCGTGACGGCGGTGGATGCGGCCGATGCGTCGAGTGCGTCGAGAGTTGCGGCCGGTATCATCAATCCGTTGACGGGAAAGCGACTCAAGCCCACGTGGGAAGGCGAACTGCTCTGGCACGATGCCGTCCGCGAATACCGACGTCTCGAACAGGACTTCGGAATCGATGTCTTTCGCCCATTGCGTCTCCGCCGCGTCTTCCGCGACCAGGAATCGCTGATGTGGTTCGGGAAACGTCGGGATGACCCCGAACGTGCATGGATGACGCTCGAAGCGATGGAGGCCGGCGTTCATGACGGTATACGATATCCATTCGGTGGCTACGAACAACACGAAGCCGCTGCCGTCGATATTCCCGCACTGCTTGATGCCGGGCGGAAGAGATTGATCGATACCGAAGCGTATATCCAGGCGATGGTATCTCCCGAAGAGGTCGTCGAGCACGGTGATACCGTCGTCTGGAACGGACGATCCTTCGATACGGTGATATGGTGCGAAGGCCATTCGATGCTGCGGCATCCGCTCTGGTCCTGGTTGCCGCTCGAGCCCGTCAAGGGCGAGATCCTCGACGTGGAGATTCCCGGTTTCGACGTTCCCTACATCGTATCGTCGGGAATATGGTGCGTGCCGGACAGGAACGGAGCATATCGCTATCGCATCGGTTCGACCTATGACTGGGATCACCTCGACGTCGATGCCACGGACGCGGCGCGAAGGGCGCTGCTGGACGATGCCCGGGACCTGTTCGGACGCGACATCGTCGTCCACGATCAACGCGCAGGTATCAGGCCGGCGGCCAAGAGCAAGCGTCCGTTCCTCGGACGACATCCGGAACGGCCATGTCACGCGATCATGAACGGCCTGGGTACGAAGGGTTCACTCCTTGCGCCGTACTTTGCACGTCAGCTCGCCCGACACCTCGTGCTGGGTGAAGCTCTTCATCCTGAAACAACAGTACTTCGATGGTGGAATCATGATGTTCGATAATGCCGTAAGCTATGTCCATGCCCTGCTTCGCACCCATCTCCGCGGCGGCGATATCGTCGTGGACGCCACGGCCGGAAACGGATGGGATGCGGCGGTGATGGCATCGTGCATCGGTACCGGTACGCTCTATTGCTTCGACGTCCAGCAGACGGCGCTCGACGTCACGGCTGTCCGTCTGCCTGGCCTGCCCGTCGATGCGCGTCTCGTACTGGCCGGACACGAGACGATGCGCGAGCATGTCGATGCCTCGCATCGGGGACAGGTACGGGCCGTGACGTTCAATCTCGGCTATCTTCCCGGTGGGGACAAGGAGATCACGACGATGGCCGATACGACGCGTGCCGCGCTCGATGCCGCATTGGCACTCCTTGCCGACGACGGCGTGCTGACGGTTGTCTGCTATCGTCATCAGGAAGGCGAGCGCGAGCTCGACATGTGCCGAGCCATGTTCTCGTCGTGGGAGCAGTCCGGCGTCACGTGCATCGAAACATCCTTCATCAACCAGCAGGGCAAACCGCCCGTCGTCTTCGTCGCGGCGAAGAAGCCTGCTGCACCCATGCGTCTCGACCAGCGTTGACGATACCAACGGAGCATCCCATGAAAGCGATAATCATTCTCGTTACATTGATCGTCGGAATCACAGCCATGTCTGCACAGTCACTGCACGATTTCACCATGAAGGACATCGACGGCAAGGAAACGGCACTCGCTTCGTACAAGGGCAAGGTCGTTCTCGTCGTCAACGTCGCCTCATTCTGCGGCTACACCAAGCAATACAAGCCGCTCGAAGCACTGTATCGCAAATACAAGGATCGCGGGCTGGTCGTCGCCGGCTTCCCCGCGAACGACTTCGGAGCACAGGAGCCGGGAACGGACAAGGAGATCGCTACGTTCTGTTCGACCACGTACGACGTGACCTTCCCGATGTTCTCGAAGATCACGGTGAAGGGCGAGCACAAGGCTCCGCTCTATGCCTTCCTCACGAGCGGTGGCGGTAATCCCGCTCTGGCCGGCGAGATCGACTGGAACTTCGAGAAGTTCCTCGTCGGCAAGGACGGGCGCATCATCCACCGCTACAAGAGCGACGTCGATCCCATGAGCGAAGAAGTCCTGCGTGATATCGAGAAGGCACTCTGATGCATCGAATCGTCCCGAATGCCGCGAAGCGTCTTCTGTCCCTCTCATGCTGTCTCGTCCTCGCCGGTTCGCTGCACGCCCAGGAACTGTTGTACGGCGATGAATTCAACGACAACGAAAAGGAATGGTTCACCGGTGAATCGTCCGATGGCGCCGCGAATGGGGAAATCGAGGACGGCATCTATCGCATGACGTATACGGGTGACGGATACCGCTACTTCTACCAGAACGTCGATCTGCCGGTCGACAGGAACTGGTCGATCGAGATCCGCATGCGTCAGAAGGAAGGAAAGGTCGATCATGGATACGGCCTTCTCTGGAACGGTCAGGACGCGGACAACATGTACGAGTTCATCGTGACGCATGATGGCTACTGCCGTATCGCGCGATGGAAGGAAGGCGAACGCCAGGACATCGTTCCGTGGCGCAAGGTGCGCGGTCTGAACCCTGTAGGCGAATGGAACACCCTGGAAGTCCGCCGTACGAACGACGCCCTCACCTGCTTCGTGAACGGTACGCCGAACGTCATGTTCCCGTATTCCTACTATCGCATCTTCGGTAACAAGATCGCTCCCATCGTCCATGAAGAACGTACCGTCGACATCGACTGGATACGTGTCAAGGCCTCGGATATGGCGCCTGTCAGCGTTGCGGAGGGTGTGGATACCAATGTCCGGCCGAGGAATCTCGGTCCCAACATCAACGCGAAGTCCGACGAACTGGTCGACTGTTTCACGGCCGACGGACAGGTGCTCTACTTCAGCCGCGGCAGCCATCCGGAGAACGTGGGCAAGGAGCTGCGTCGCGACGTGTGGATGTCGACGCGGCAGCGCGATGGTTCATGGTCGAAGGCCGTGAATCTCGGCAAGCCGATCAACAACGAAGGACACAACTTCGCCATCGCCATCACGCCCGACCAGAACATGATGCTGCTCCAGAACCAGTACGATGCCAAGGGCGAGTTTCTGGGCGAGGGGATGTCCATCACGTATCGTACGGCCACGGGGTGGTCGATGCCGAAGAACCAGACCATCGAGAACTTCTACAACTATGCGTCCGTTCTCAATTCGTATCTCGCACCGGACGGGACGACGCTCATCATGACCTGCGAGCGGGACGATTCGAAGGGTGGCCAGGATCTCTACGTGCTGTTCAGGAAGAACGACTCCACATGGACAGCACCGTCGAACCTCGGCTCGACGATCAATACGACAGGGGCGGAAACGGCGCCCTTCATCGCGGCCGACGGCCGCACACTCTACTTCGCCAGCTACGGTCATCCGGGATACGGCGGATACGACGTCTTCATGTCGCGTCGCCTCGACGATACATGGATGAAGTGGTCGACGCCGATCAATCTCGGTAAGGGTATCAATACCGACGAACACGATTCCTTTCTCTACATTCCCGCGCAGGGCGATTCGGCATATTTCTCCACGCAGAAGGATACCTACGGCGAATCCGATATCGTATCCGTGCCCGTTCCTCCGTCGCTGCGGCCCAATCCCGTCTTCCTCGTCAGTGGTCGCGTGCTGAATGCCGAAACGAAGCAGCCTCTCGCAGCCGCCATCCGATACGAACGGCTATCCGATGGCAAGGACGTGGGTATCGCCCGTTCGCATCCGTCGGACGGACGATACAAGGTGTCCCTGCCGAGCGGCCAGGTCTACGGTGTCCGCGCCGAAGCCGAAGGCTTCTATCCGATGGCCGAGCAGTTCGATGCGAAGTCGCTGGACAAATACACGCAGGTCGATCGAGACCTGTATCTGACGCCCATCAAGGAGAACGTCGCCATCCGTCTGAACAACGTTTTCTTCGACAGCGGGAAATGGGATCTGCGCCCCGAGTCGCACCCGGAACTCGATCGTCTCGCCTCCTTCCTCAGGACGTCTGCAGTATCCATCGAACTGGCTGGGCATACGGACAACATAGGGTCCGATGCCGACAACCTCCAGTTGTCGCAGAACCGTGTGAACAGCGTTCGCAACTATCTCGTGGAGAAGGGCATTCCCGCATCGCGTCTGGTCGCCAAGGGCTACGGTGAAAGTCGTCCTCTCGCATCGAACGATGACGAGGCAGGGCGCCAGAACAATCGCCGCGTGGAATTCATGATCGTCAAGCGATAGCCGCCATAGTCCTATCTTCGCAGATGCTCTCGCTCAACGGACTTCTCGAACTGTCGGTACCGCTCGTCCTGGCTTCCCAATCGCCACGGCGTCAGGCCTTGCTCACGCACGTGGGGTTCGACTTCTCCGTCGTCGTGCCGAACGTTGACGAAGACAGCGTGCCGGTGACGTTGCCGCCCGCCGACTACGTTTCGCAACTCGCGTTGATGAAGGCCGTTCGTGGTGCGGAGATGTCCGGGAATGACGTCATCGTCCTGGGATCGGACACGACCGTCGTACTCGATGGTCGGGTTCTCAACAAGCCTGTCGACGCCATGGATGCCGCGCGGATGCTACGCTCGCTGAGTGGGCGTACGCATACGGTCTATACGGGCATCGCCCTCGTCCATGCGGCGAGCGGACGTTCCGTGACGGCCGTTCGTGATACGCGTGTGACCTTCCGCGATCTCGACGATGCCGAGATCGAGGCCTATGTCGCATCGGGATCACCGCTCGACAAGGCGGGTGCCTACGGTATCCAGGATGACTTCGGTGCCGTCTTCGTCAATCGCGTCGAAGGATGCTACTACACCATCGTCGGCCTTCCGCTCGAGCTACTCTATACGACGCTGCGCGACTTCGTGGCAGGAGAACGTCATGCGTAGAGGCGTACGCGAAGGAGCGATGACGGTGACGCTGCTGGCGCCGTGGATCCTCACGCTCCTCGTCTTCTGGTTGTATCCTCTGGGCTACGCTCTGGTCCTGAGCTTCTCGAAGTACGCCACGCTCACGAACGACATGTCCTTCGTCGGCTTCGACAACTATCGTCGGGTGTTCACCGACGGCACGTTCTGGAATGCACTGAAGAATACCGTCATCTTCACGTTCGGCACCGTGCCCGTGACGACGGTCTTCGCGCTCGCACTCGCATCGGCCCTGCAGCGACGCCATCCGCGCCTCAGTGCGGTCTTCCGGGCCTCGTACTTCATGCCGTCGGTCACGTCGCTCGTGGTGATCGCTCTGATCTTCACCAATCTCTATGCCCGTGATGGTTACGTGAATGCGCTGGCGGGAATGATGGGGCTGCCGTATCCTGCCCGAGGCTGGCTGCTCGATACGTCGACGGCTCTCGGGTCCATCATGGCCATGGACGTGTGGATCAGCACCGGATACTACATGGTGCTCTTCCTCGCCGGTATGGAAGCGATACCGAAGGATCTCTACGAAAGCGCCGAGCTGGCTGGAGCCACGCGGTGGCAGCAGTTCATCCGGATCACGCTGCCCATGCTGAAGCCGACCATGCTCTTCGTGCTCGTGATCAACACCATCAAGAGTTTCCAGATCTTCGTCGAGGTGTATGTGATGACGAAGGGCGGGCCGCTCGGTGCCACTACGACGCTCGTCTATGAAGTATACGTACAGGCGTTCGAGCAATCGGACATGATGGGCTATGCCTGTGCGCTGGCCTATGTGATCTTCATCATTCTCCTCATGCTGTCGCTCGGCCAGATGAAGCTGATCGGCAGCCGTGACTGACAAACCGGAATCGACGTCATGAATATCGGACTCCTGCCAGGACTGCTCATCGCCTACGTTATCGGCATGATCCCAACGGCTTATCTCGTCCTGAAGTTCTCCCACGGCAAGGACATCCGTCAGGAAGGCACGGGTAACGTCGGGGCGATGAATACCTACGACGTCACCGGTAGTCGCTGGCTCGGCATCATCACCTTCGTGATCGATGCTCTCAAGGGTGTGCTCGCAGTATGCGTGGCGCAGTGGATCTACGGTGACTGGTTCCTGGCCAAGGCCGTGATGGGCACGGCGGTGATCGGCGGCCACAACTTCAACCTGCTGCTCAAGGGCAAGGGAGGGCGCGGACTCTCGACGGCCACAGGTGTGTTCGCCGTCGTGAATCCCTTCGTGATCCTGCTGTGGGACCTCATGTACCTTACGGGATACTTCGCCATCAAACGCAACCAGCACGTCGGCAACGTCGTGGGTACGATCGGGCTCGCAGTGTTGATCTTCAGCACACCGGAACGGGTGTTGCGCATGACGACGCTCGTCACCATGGACAACCCGACGGAACTCAAGCTCTTCGTCTTCGCCTCATGTGTCGTGATCTTTCTCCGTCACATCGGCCCCATGCGCGAGCTCGTCGCCGCGGCTTCCCGCGAGGAAGACCAGGATTGACGGATCAGCGGCCGATGAGGGCATGGATCGCCGCCAGTGCATCGACGGCATCGGCGCGGTCACATACGACGTGCGCACTGACCGGACTCATTCCCGCCACGATACCCAGGATGGGCAGCGACGATACGGCACCGGCGATGGCAGCCATCGCCGAAGCTCCGGTCACGTGAGGGCCGACGATACAGATCAGGGCAACATCCTGCACGGTAACGGGTAGTCCTGCCGTCGCCACGTCGACCGACAGTCGACGTTCCTCGTTCGGAATGCGCAGGATTGCCGCTGCCGAACCGAGTGCGCCATAGACGAGTACCGGTGAAAGGTCTTCGCGCTGCAACGCGTCGGGAAGCGACGCCATGGCATCATCGTGCGTGCACGTGACGGCTACCGTGTCGCGAAGGAGGGTGACGGCGTGGATGGGAGCATCGTCAGGCTGTGCGGCGACGATCAACGTTCCTTCGTCGTCGGGCTTGAAGGTGTTCAGTACGCGGACGGGAATCACGGCATCGATGGCCGGCGCGATGGTATCCGGGTGGAGGACCTTGGCGCCGTAGAGCGCCAGCTCGCGTACTTCGCGGAACGACATGCCGGAAATGGGGCGTGCTTCCTTGACGAGTCGTGGATCCGTGCTGTAGATGCCGCTCACGTCCGTCCATACGTCGATCTCCCGCGCACCGCATGCGGCACCGAGGATCGCAGCGGAATAATCGCCACCCCCACGGCCGAGCGTCGTGGTACGGCCATCGGCCGTCGAGCCGAGGAAGCCCTGCGTCACGACGACGTCATGGGATTCGGCGACGGGCAGTAGCGTAGAGGTGCACAGTGCGTTGATGGCCGTCATGTCGATGGCGGCTTCCACGAAGGTGTCGTCGGTACGGATGACGGTCCGTGCATCGAACCAAGCCGTGCGCAATCCTGCGGCCCTGCATGCACCCGCGAAGATCGTCGTACTCAGGCGTTCACCGAACGACGCTACTTCGTCGAGTGACTGCGGTGTGCATTCGCCGAGCATCGCCATTCCGTCGAGGAATCTGTGCAACGTATCGCAGAGCGTATCGACGAGAGCGCCGGTCGCAGCCCGTTCCGTCTCCACGGTGATGAGCTCGTCCACGATCGCCCGGTGTCTGGTCCGTATCGCCGCCATGCCGTCCCTCACCATCGTATGCGCCGTCGTGCGGTTCACGTCGGTGGTGGCGCGTGCGAGGGCGAGAAGGGCGTCCGTCGTGCGTGCCGTTGCGGACAGGACGACGACGAGACCGCCCGGTTCGGACGTGCGGTGACGGACGATGTCGAGGACGGAGCGCATGGAAACGGCATCCTGAACGGAGGTGCCGCCGAATTTCATCACCAGCATGATCAGTGTACGTCGAAATAGTTTGCGAGATGTTCGGCACTCGGGACGTGGAGCAGGATGCGGTCGTCCACCAGTTCCAGTACGGCACGTTTCGCCGTATCGAGGGAGAGGTTGTAGCGGTGGGCGAAGTGCCAGATGTCGATCGGGCCGTTGCTCGCCTCGAGCGACAGGAGTTGTGCGGGAGTGAGCGACTGACGGTCGCGGAAACGGTCGCGGACGGCGGCGAGGTAGTCGTCCGATTCCTTCTCGATGATGAGATCGGGCGAGAAGTAGTAGTTGTCGGTCGATACCAGGTCGCAGATGACGAAGGCGCCGTTGGCATTGGCGCCGGAGAAGTCCTTCAGGTAGGCCATGCTCACGAGATAGGGGGCCTCGTTGCCTTCCCATAGGTCCTTCCACACGGTCTCGTCGGTCGTGCGGAGCCACTCGAAGAATGCGATTTCATGCGAGGGCAGACGCAGCAGGTACTTCGAGCCGTAGCGCGAGCGCACCGCGTCGATCTGATCCGGGTCGAGCAGGCGGAACGTGTCGTCGTCGAGGACGAGATGGCCGTTGGCCTCGATGGAGGTCTGGCATAGCGTCAGCAGTTCTTCCGTCGTCATGCGGCCTTTCCTGTTGCGATGCGCTTGCGGTCCCGCAGCGTCAGCAGCAGTCCCAATGCCCCGATGGCGAGGATGATGCCGTTGGCGGCCATGCTGATGGTGCGGCCGGATTCGAATGCGGGGCTGATGAAGCGGAATTCGAGGGTATGCGATCCTGCCGGAATCCTGACACCGCGCAGGAGCGTGTTCGTGCGTACGATCTCCACTTCCTTGCCGTCGACGTAGGCATGCCATTCGGGATAGTACACCTCGCTGACGACGAGGAAGTTGTCGCCGCTGGCCTTGACGTCGAAGGCGAGATGCTGGTTGCCGCGTCCGGTGATCCGGACGCTTGCCGTGCTGTCCGCGGCCACGACGCCATTCACGGCCTTGCTTACGTAGGCACGTTGACGGGGATTGAATGCCGCATCGCGCATGGCTTCGAGGACGACACGGTCGGACGTGCCGACGACGGTGCTGTCGACGAACCAGGCGCGGGGCAGAGCCATCGGATTGTCGTAGACGAGCTGCCCGGTCTGCTGCGACGTGAAGGCGGGAGGGACGTTCTGATAGATGGGCTGATCCGCCACGATGTACTTCACGTTGAGCAGGTTCCACATGAAGGGATTCACGATGAGAGAATTGCCGGGCATGGGCTTGGAGCCGGGGCTCACGCCTGCGATGTCGAGCATGTCCTGGTAGACGCGGAGTTTGGCCGAGCTGTAGCCGTGGACGTTCTCGATGAAGTGATAGGCCCATGCATTGGGCGCGTTGCGGGAGAGATCGGCGATCCGGAAGGCGCCCTTGTCCTGTTTCAGGAAGTCCACGACGTCCGTTCTGCGGAAGGTCGTCTGCTCGATCTTGGCCTTCGACGGTTCGTACGGACGCTTGTCCACACGCCAGAGGTCGATGATGAGCAGGACGATGAGGGCCGACGTCGAGAGGCCCGGCTTGATCGTGCCGCGGATCGTGAGGAAGGCGAGAAGTCCGAAGCCGATGGCCAGCAGTCCTGTCACCATCCAGTCGCTCTGCATGCTGTCGAACAGCTTTGACGTCATTTCGTCGGGTAGTTGCGAGGGATCTGTGACGCGGTCCGGCATCTTGGCCATGTATGCTTCACCGATGGAACGCTTGTAGGACGACTCGAAGGTGTTGGTGTAGATGACGCCGACGATGAAGAAGGCGGCTGCTCCACCGAGAAGGGCGAGGCCCGTCTTCTTCTGCTGTGCCGTCGCCTTCGTGGACCAGCCGATGATGGACGTCAGGCCATATCCCGCGAGGACGGGTACTGCGAACTGCAACAGGCACAGGGCGATGGACGGCGCCCGGAACTTGTTGAACGACGGTACCAGGTTATAGAAGATGTCGTAGAGGATCGGGAAGTTCTTGCCGAAGGAGAGCAGGAGCGAGAAGACCGAGACGACGATGAGGAAGACGACGAACGGGTCGCGTCTGTTGGCCCAGGCCCCGACCAGTGCGAGCATCAGGATGCCGATGCCCATGTAGTTGGCGGCGTCGGTGAAGGGCATCTGACCCCAGTACGTCATCTCCATGCGGCCGCGTTCGTCCTTCGTTTTGCCGAACCCGTAGTAGTTGGGCACGAGGAAGGTCATCATCTCTTCCGGCGAGAAGGACCAGTTCGTGGCGTATTCGTAGTCGTTGCCGCCCGATCGATCCTGCTGGTTGCTGGTGTTCTGGACGAGAGGCGCGGAGCCGCGCGTGGAATACGGTGTGTATTCGCGTGTCGCGAGGAACATGTCCGCATGCGTGGCCAGGGCCAGGCCGCCCGCCACGGCGAGAGCGCCGGCGCTCTTCAGGACGTCCATTGCACCGTCCTTCGTGATGAGGCGATGGACGAGTTCGACGAGCATGTAGATGGCCAGACCGCATCCGATGTAGAACATCATCTGGGGGTGCGTGGCCGATACGAGAACGATGAGCGGCAGCGTCAGGATGAAGAGGTTCAGCAGGCTGAAGCGTTCGCGCAGGCGTTCCAGTGCGAGCAGTATCCACGGCAGCGTGGCCAGTGAGACGGGCTTCGTGGAGTGGCCGATCATGATCCAGACGATGACGAACGTGGAGAACACGGCGCCGAGGGCAGAGAAGATGCTGACGCCACGAAGATGCTTCTTGGCACGCATGAGCGTATAGACCCCCCAGCCGTAGATGCTGTACCAGAGTCCGATACGCGCCGTATCGTTGTTCATGACCTCTCCGAGCGTTCGCGGAATCGCGAACAGGATCTGCGCCACGATGTCCCACCCGCGTTCGCCTGCGGCGAGGAAGGAGGCGAGCGACGGCATGCCCGAAAAGATATAGGGTACCCACAACGGAAATTCACCCGACTGCTTGGCCTGATCCAGATAGGGGATGAAGCTGAAGAAGGCTACGTTGTCGCTTTCACCGAGAAAGGTCTTGCCACCGAACAATGCGTCGGCGAAGAACAGGATGACGGCGAGAAGTATCACGCCATAGGCGGCGAGATCGCGGTAGCGTTCCGGAATGAAATTCATGGACGACCCTATGAATGAAGCGTTGATTGCAAGAGACAAAAGTACAAAAAGCCATTCCGTGATGCAGGATGAAGCTGTTGGCTTCGGGATGGTCATTTCGTATGTTCCGGCGCTCGACCTGACCTACTCCGGGAGGACCCATGGCTGACCTTGCCGAACGTACCTCGCCACTGACGTTCGATGACGCATTGCACCTGGTGCGACGCACCACATTCCATCCGACATTCAAGCTCGTCGGAAGCATGACGGGGAAGACGCCTGCACAGGCCGTCGATATACTGCTGGACATGGGGGCAGCACCGACTCCGCCCGACTGGGCCGCCGTGGCCCCGGATCCCGGAACACCGTTCGTGGACGTCGCCCGGCGCTGGCCCGAGGTGCAGACGTGGTGGATGCGTCATGTGCTGACGACGCCGTCCCTCCGCGAGCGACTGACGCTCTTCTGGCACAACGTGACGACGAGCGACTACGTGACGGTCTACTATGGTCAGTATATCGTGCGCCAGCACGAGCTGCTGAGAACCTATGCCTACGGTCCGTTCGCGACGCTGTGCGAGAACATCGTCGGCGATCCTGCCATGTTGATCTACCTGAATGGCAACCAGAGCGTGAAGGGGAATCCGAACGAGAACTTCGCCCGCGAATTCTTCGAGCTGTTCACGCTCGGCGTGGGCAACTACACCGAACACGACATCGTCGAGGCGGCCCGCGCGTTCACGGGGTGGCGTATCTCCGGCATGAACGGCGTCTACAACGCGCAGCTTGCGGACACGGGGGCGAAGACGATCCTTGGCGAGACCGGATCGTGGGGATATCGTGACGTCGTGAGGATCACGCTCATGAAACCGGCCTGTGCGAGGTTCATCGCGGGGAAGTTGTACAGGACCTACGTGCAATCGACGCCCGACGCTACGGTCGTGGAGGTGATGGCCCAGGCATTGCTCGACACGCACTATGACATACGCGCGGTGTTGCGCAGCGTTCTCGTCTCGGATCATTTCTACGATGCCTCCATCCGCGGTGCCCTCATCAAGAGTCCTGCCGATCTCGTCATCGGCCTCGCTTCCCTGCTCGATGCGACGAAGCTCGATCCGGCCTATGCCGTGGCATCCATGACCAGGCTGGCACAGGAGCCGTTCTACCCTCCGACGGTGGAGGGATGGAAGGGACATCATGCATGGATCACGAGCTCGACCTTCCCGCAACGCCAGCGCTTCGGCGAGAATCTCGTGGCCGGACGCAAGACGGACGGATTGCCGTTGGCCGACGATACGGGGCAGGTGCTCGCCGTCGACGTCGTGGCCTTCGCGAAGCAGTTCCCGGACCATGGCGATGCGACGAAGCTCGTGGCGAACATCGTCGGCCTGCTCCTGCCCGTTCCTGCGACGCCGCAACAGCTCGACGTCCTGCTCGACATCATGCTCGCCGGTGCTCCGGTCTATGAATGGGATATCGACGCACCGGGAAGCGTCGTCCGGTTGAGGAGCCTCCTGCAGGCCATCGTTCGTATGCCCGAATTCCAGTTGATGTAGGAGGACACATGAATCGCCGACGTTTTCTTCGCGCCGCCGGTACGTCCGGCCTCGCCCTTGCGACCCTGCCGGCCGTCGTGGACTCCTTCACGGTACGTGCACTTGCGGCCGGTGACGGGGGACTCGAGCGCCTCCTGGCCGCTTCGGACCGTATCCTGATCCTGATTCAGTTGCAGGGTGGGAACGATGGCCTCAACACCGTCGTTCCGTATGCCGATCCGCTCTACTACGAACGCCGTCCGAACATCGCCATTCCGGCGGCGCAGACGCTTCGCATCGACGATACGCTCGGCTGGCATCCATCGCTGTCGGGTTTCGACGATCTCTACAAGGACGGGAAGCTCGCCCTGGTACAGGGTGTGACCTATCCCAATCCCGACCGTTCGCACTTCCGTGGTACGGACATCTGGCTGACGGCGACCGATGCCGACGTCTTCGGCAGTACGGGCTGGGTGGGGCGATATCTCCAGACGCTCGCTCCCGGCTATCCGCAGGAGCTCCCGCCGCATCCGCTCGCAGTGCAGATCGGTACGTCGTTGTCGCTCGGCCTCCTGGGTGGTAACGGCCCGATGGGAATCAGCTTTCGCGATCCCGACGAATTCTATCGACTCGTCAACACGGGGGCGACGGACGAAGTGCCGGCCGCCCCGCCGTCGGATACGCCCGCAGGACGTGAAGTATCCTTCATGCGCAGTATCGCGCGTTCCGCCGACGTCTACGCCCGTGTGGTGAAGGACACCGCCGACAGGGGGAACATCGGTACGACGTTCCCGACGACGGACATCGGAGCCAAGCTGCGCGTCGTATCGCAACTGATCGCCGGAGGCCTGCAGTCGCGGGTCTACCTCGTGTCGTGGGCGAACAACAACTTCGACACCCATGCCGATCAGGGAGGCGTCACGGGAAATCATGCGCGTCTCCTGCGCGAACTCGGCGATGCCGTGAGTGCCCTGATGGCCGAGATGAAGCGTCAGGGACTGCAGGAGAAAGTGGCCGGGATGACCTTCAGCGAATTCGGGCGCCGTGTGGCGGAGAACGGAAGCCAGGGCACGGATCATGGAACGGCCGCACCGCTCTTCGTCTTCGGGCATTACGTGGCTGGAGGAAAGGTCTTCGGACGCAATCCCGACTTGCAGAATCTCGACGAGCGCGGTGACCTGCTCATGCAGTACGACTATCGCCATGTCTATGCGAGCGTCCTGCTGCAGTACTTCGGCGAGTCGCAGACGACGGCGCAGAACGTTCTCCTCAGGGATTTCTCCCAACAGGCATTGCCGCTGTTCCACGTGCCGGTATCCGTGCAGGAGGCTGGGCAGGGGATACATTGCGGATTCCGTTCGGTGTCGCCGAATCCCGCATCCACGACGGTGCAGGTGCGTGTCGACTGCGAGCCGTTCGCCGATGTCGGACTCCGGATAAGCGACATGCAGGGGCGTTTCGTCCGCGCAGTCCCCGTCGACGCCTGGAGTGGTATCGCCACGTTCGACGTACAGGGAATGAATCCCGGTACCTATCTGCTCACGTTGCATGCCGACCGTGCGACGATGCACACGTTCCTCACCGTCAGCCGTTAACCGTCGTCCACGAATCGATCATCACGATGCGCCATTCGCTCCTTTTCGTCCTTGCCTTCGTCTTCGTGCACGTCGCACAACAGGCCCAACCGCTTTCCCAGCCATTCGTCTTCTCCATGCCGGAAGGCGTGGAGCTGGATACGACATTGCTCGCCGTACCGCTCGAGCCCGCAGGCAGCCGTGGCCGTGTACGGCTGGATGCCGATGGTCACTTCGTCTTCGCCGATGGCGGCAGGCTGAGGATGGTGGGGACCGGGTTGCAATGGAGCGGCTGCTTCCCGGACAGCGTCGTGGCGGAACGTACGGCACGACGGCTCAGGGCCCTCGGAGTGAATACGGTGAAGTTCAATGCCTTCGACTATCCGTACTTCCGTGGCGTGAGCATCCTGGCCGACGGCAATAGCACGGAACGGCTGGACGACGAACAGATGCGCAAGCTCGACTATCTCGTCTATCAGCTCAAGCGCAACGGTATCTACAGTGTCTTCACCTTTCATTCGGTATGGATGCCCCGGCCGGGCGACGGCGTGCGTCAACCCGACTCCGTCGGTTGGGGAACGCGCATGGGCCTCGTCTTCGATCCTGTCGTGCAGACCATCCACCGCCGTATCCTTCGCCTCTTCCTCGAACATGTAAACGAGTTCACGAACGTCGCCTACAAGGACGAAGCGGCAATTCCATTCATCATCGCCGCGGAAGATGCATCTGTCATGGCCTACTGGATGTATACGCAGAACGTTATACGTCCCAACGGCGGTGATGCCTCCGTCGGTATGCAACATCTGCGTCTGATCGATTCGCTCTTCCTCGCTTCGTTGCGGAGCAAGGGGCTCACGACCGATGCCGCGCTGGACAGGGCATGGAGTTCGACAGTCGCGGATACGTCGAACGTGCTGCGGAACGCCGGCTTCAACGATCCGTTCAACGCCGCATGGATTCTCGGCGTCAACACGAATGCAGGGGCGCAGGCCATCGTGCAGTACAGCGACGCCGACAGGAAGGAAGGCGAATCGTCGCTCCGCGTACGGATCGCCTCTCTCGATGCGAACAAACAGTCGTATGGTATCCAGCTCGCCCAGATACTGCAGAAGATGAAGCGCCTGCATCGGTACAGGGTGGCCTTCTGGGCCAAGACTACGCCGCAACGCGGCTCGCGTGCGATCGCCGTGAGCGTGCAGAACAGTACCTATCCGTACGATACCTATGGCCTCGCCGAAGTCGTGAATCTCACGGATCAATGGCAGCGGTTCGACTACACGTTCACGTGTTCGGCATCGGACTCCACGAGCGGCGCGGTGTCCTTTCTGCTCGGCTCCGACAGTGGCGACGTCTACATCGACGATGCCGTACTTCGTGAGATACCGTTCGGCGGTCTGTTCCCCGGCGAGTCCATCGTGAACGGTACGGTCGCACGGACGTCGGTCTTCGACGAGACGATATCGCCCGCACGCGCGCGGGACAATGCCGAATTCTATATCGGAACACTGAAATCCCTCTTCGATGGTGTCCGTCGTCTCGTGCGCGATACGCTGCGCAGTGATGTGCTCCTGTGTCCCAGCGCCCGATTCACGACCTTCCCCGAGCTCCATGCCGCGAAGGACTACGATGTGTTCTCGTCGACGGACTGGAGAAGCAATGCCACGTCGATGCTGAGCGAATACTATGGCGGCTCGGTATACGTGCCTGCGCAGAATGCCGTCAAGGGCAAGGCGATGGTGATCACGCATTCCGGTATCCAGTATCCGCGACCGTATCACGCGCAGGTGGCGACCATCTTCCCGGCCTATGCCGGACTGCATGATTGGGACGGTGTCTTCTTCAGCGTCTTCGCGAGTCGCCCTGCCGCAGGTTCCGAACGCGTGGATTCCAATGCGGCCTGGGAGATCATGGACAAGCCCGACGTCCTTGTCATGCTCCCGTCGACTGCGGCGATGATGCGTCGTGGCGACGTCCGCCCGTCACCGAAGGTCGTCGAGATCACGGTACCCGACGAAGCGTTCACGTATCCGAGGCTCCATGCCCAGATGCCGTATTCGCTCGGTATCTATTCCGATGGACGTATGCCGCTATTCCGCAGGATCAGGATGAATGCCGAACCCGCGGAAATCGGCAGCTTCCTGCCGCACCGTGAGATCTCCGCGCTCGCGAGCAACGACGTGGACCTCCGCATGCTCAACGCCGAGAACGACCAGATATTCTGGGACGCATCGGCGGGTATCCTGCGCGTGCAGACCGATCGCTACATAGGTCTGTCCGGCAAGCTTCGGGGTGAACTGTTCACGCTGCCCGGAGCGGGCCTCCTCGTCGAACAACTCGATACCGTCGAGAACGTGACGATGTCCATCGTCGGCGAGGGCGCCGAGCCGATCAGGGAAGGCAGAACCGCCTTGCTGACGATCGCCACGCGCGTCCTGAACGAAGGTGCCACGTTCAGCGCCGACAATCTTTCACTCGTGACGTGGGGTACGGGGCGGCCCATGATGGAGGGAACGGCCTTCCGGATCACCATCACGCGCCCCGACGTCGACAGCGTCTTCGCACAGCCGCTGGGTCCCGATGGACGTCCTGCGGGCGGGCGATTCGCCGCGACGAGGAGTCCGTCCGGCCGTTTCACGTTGACGGTGAGCACGGCGCAATGGAAGACGCCGTGGTTCAGGCTGCAGTTCGGTACGACGGCGACGTCGGTAGGGGAGGATCTGCCCGAAGGCGATATCGTGATCTCGCCCAATCCTGCCGGCGAAACCATGCGGATCGATGTTAGGAGCGATGCAGCGGTCGACATGGTCGATGCTCTCGGCCGGATCGTATGGTCCGGAGTACAAGCGGGTGGTACCGGTACGACGGTCGACGTCCATGCATTCCCTGCGGGGACCTATGCCGTCCGTGCCCGCACCGGAAGTGCCGTCCGTACGATTCCGGTAGTCGTCGCGCGGTAGACGGGAGTCGGTCCCCAGCTCTCAGTCCATGAAGAGGTAGGGGCGCCAGGTCTCCTCAACCTTGCCGAGGTAGTGCTTCAGGAACAGCACGTGATGCGGCTTGCGCGGTATCGTGGCCAGGCGCATTCCTGCTTCCTCCGGCGTCCGGTTGCCCTTCTTGTTGTTGCAGTGCACGCAGGCACAGACGAGATTCTCCCACTGATCCATGCCGCCTCTCGAGCGGGGGATCACGTGATCGATCGTCAACGGCGTCTGCGGCGTTCCGCAGTACATGCAACGGAAGCCGTCGCGGCGCAGGATGTTCTTGCGTGACAGTTCGATCTTGCGGAAGGGGACGCGCAGGTAGGCGCTGAGGCGGATGACGCTGGGGAACGGATAGGAAGAGCGGACGGTACGGATGGAAAGGGTCGTACGTTCTTCGACGATTTCGGCCTTCGTGAGGACGAGCAGGAGCAGGGCTTTCTTCGTACTGCAGACACTGATCGGTTCGTAGGACTGGTTGAGGACCAGTACCTTCGTATTGAGAGACACCAACCCTCCCGTCGGTGGACGGTGGTGTTCCTGGCGCAGATGGGCGTGCGTACTGAAGGCAACCCTCCTTTCTTCGGTGTCAAAATACACAGTAAAGGGTATTTTTGTACCCCGAATAACAACTCTTCATACGTTAACGGGTTTCATGGAACGACGTCCGGCTATTCTTGCGCTCGAAAACGGTGTCATCGTACACGGTTCGGCCATCGGAGCTATCGGCACCGAGGCCACGGGCGAGCTGGTTTTCAACACTGCGATGTCTGGCTATCAGGAGGTCCTGACCGATCCGTCCTATAAAGGGCAGGTCGTCACCTTCACCTATCCCCATATCGGCAATTACGGTACGAATCCGGAGGACGTCGAGAACGACGCCGTGCAGGCTTCGGGCCTCGTCGTTCACGAATTGTCGGACATCGCGTCGAACTTCCGTTCCACGCGGACGCTGCAGCGCTATCTCGAGGACAGTGGGATCGCTGGCATCGAAGGTGTCGATACACGGATGATCGTGCGGATTCTCCGCTCCGAGGGAGCGATGCGGTGCGTCATTTCCCACGATGCGTCGGCCGATCCCAAGGCTCTGGTGGAGAAGGCACGGAACGTCCCTTCGATGGACGGCCTCGACCTCTGTCCGCTCGTCACGACGGGCAGCGTCTACGAATGGAAGGAAGCCACGACCTGGAACTACGGCGCACCCGAGCGCAGCCCTGCTCCTGCGGGCGGCAGGCGCTACAAGGTGGCGGCCGTGGATTACGGCATCAAGCGCAACATCCTGCGTCGTCTCGCGGCCCACGGATGCGACGTCACCGTCTTCCCGGCCACGGCTACGGCCGAGGAAATCCTCGCCATCTCGCCCGACGGAGTCTTCCTTTCGAACGGTCCGGGCGATCCGGCGGCCGTCACCTACGGCATCGAAACCGTGCGGGGGCTGCTCGGCAAGCGTCCGATCTTCGGCATCTGCCTCGGACATCAGATCCTCGGTCTTGCCGTAGGAGCCTCGACCTACAAGCTCAAGTTCGGTCACCGAGGGGCGAATCATCCCGTGAAGAACCTCGTGTCGGGAAGCATCGAGATCACCTCGCAGAACCACGGGTTCGCCGTGGACGCGGCCACGCTGCCGCCGAATGCGGCGGTGACGCACATGAATCTCAACGACGATACCTGCGCCGGCATCAGCCTCACGGATGCGCCGGCTTTCGGCGTCCAGTACCATCCCGAAGCCTCGCCCGGCCCGCACGATTCGGACTATCTCTTCGAGCAGTTCGTGGCGATGATGGCATAACCCGGACGGAATTTCCGGGGATGACGGAGCGGGGCGGCCGGAATCGCGTGTTCGGACGGCGGCGATACGAATTCCTGTCATGAATGCATGAACCCGCTTGCAGGTTTCCCAATCTCCCCTATATTTGCAGGCTCTGGTGATCGGGCAGGTACTCAAGCGGCCAACGAGGGCAGACTGTAAATCTGCTGGTGTACACCTACGGAGGTTCGAATCCTTCCCTGCCCACCAAGAACACGAGCGGTTACGCGGGAGTAACTCAGTTGGTAGAGTCACAGCCTTCCAAGCTGTTGGTCGCGAGTTCGAGTCTCGTCTCCCGCTCAGAGAAAGCGAACCCTGCGGCGATCTGGCATACTGTAGGCCGGTTTGTCGGAGGGCTTTGGCGTCTCCGCCGGTGAGTTCGCTGATGTAGCTCAGTTGGTAGAGCACCACCTTGGTAAGGTGGAGGTCACCGGTTCAATCCCGGTCATCAGCTCGAAACATACGGGTGTAGCTCAATTGGTAGAGCGGCGGTCTCCAAAACCGTAGGCTGTGGGTTCGATTCCTGCCACCCGTGCAGTAGAAAATTTGTCCTGGAGTACGGCCATGTTTGCACAGACGAAAGCGTTCTTCAACGACGTGTCCAAGGAGATGAAGAAGGTCTCCTGGCCCACGCGGGAGCAGCTGCGCGAAAGTACCGTCGTGGTGATCGTTACCTGTCTGGTGCTGACGGCGATCGTGGCTCTCATCGACCTGGGCATGACGCAGCTCATGAAACTGGTCTACTAAGCCTGGGGCATATCGATATGATGGATACAGCAACAGGACAGACAACGGCACTCGAACCCAAGTGGTACGCCATCCGGACGTTCACCGGCCATGAGGCCCGTGTGAAGACGTCGATCGAAACGGAGATGGTGCGTTTGGGGTTGCAGAATCGCGTCAAGAGCATCGTCATCCCTCAGGAGACGGTGTACGAGGTGCGTAACGGCAAGCGCCGTACGAAGGTCAAGAACTTCCTGCCGGGATACATACTCATCGAAGTTGCGCTGGACAAGCGGCTGAAGGAAATCATCCTCTCGCTGCCGTCCATCGTCAGTTTCGTCGGTACGAAGACCGAACCGCAGGCATTGCAGCCGGACGAAGTGGATCGCATCCTCGGCCGGGTGGAGGAGCGCAAGGACATCACGACGGTCGAAACCAGCTTCCGCGAGGGAGATCCGGTGAAGGTCATCGATGGTCCGTTCTCGAACTTCTCCGGAACGGTCAAGGAAGTGAACGTCGAAAAGCAGAAGCTGAAGGTGGAGGTCGGTATTCTTGGCCGCAAGACGCCGATCGAATTGGACTTCCATCAGGTCGAACTCGAAAATCACTAATCGAAGAGTCAGGTCATGGCCAAAAAAGTAATGGGCACCTTCAAGCTCCAGCTGAAGGCTGGAGAGGCCACGATGGCGCCGCCGGTAGGTCCGGCGTTCGGTCAGCGCGGTCTTGCCGGTATGGAATTCGTGAAGCAGTTCAATGCCCGTTCGGCCAAGCAGCCCGGCATGATCCTGCCCGTGCTCGTCACGTTCTTCAGTGACAAGAGCTTCACGTTCGAAATCAAGTCGCCGCCGGCTCCCGTCCTTCTCAAGAAGGCCATCGGCATCGAGTCCGGTTCCAAGGAGCCGAACAAGACGAAGGTGGGAACGGTCAAGCAGGCCCAGCTCGAAGAGATCGCCAAGATCAAGATGCAGGACCTCAACTGCCACACCATGGAGAGCGCCGTCAGCATGGTTGCCGGTACCGCACGCTCCATGGGTATCGTCGTCGAAGGCTAATTCAATCACGTTGGAGGCTGCGTATGCGGCCGTTCGCACAACGAATCAAGGAACACCCCGATGAAGAACGCGGGCAAGCGTTTTGACAAGGCAGCGAAGTCCTACGACCGCACGCTGACCTACGAATTCAAGAAGGCCATCGACCTCGTCAAGGCCAATGCAACGGCGAAGTTCGACGAATCCTTCGACCTCTCCATGAACCTCGGCGTTGACCCCCGCAAGGCGGATCAGCTCGTCCGCGGTACGGTGTCCCTGCCGCACGGTACGGGTAAGAGCGTCCGCGTTCTCGTACTGGCCAAGGCTCCCAAGGACAAGGAAGCCCTGGAAGCCGGTGCCGATCACGCGGGCTTCACGGAATACATCGAGAAGCTGCAGGGTGGCTGGGCCGACATCGACATCATCATCGCTACGCCCGACGTCATGGGCGAAGTCGGCAAGCTCGGCCGTGTCCTCGGTCCGCGCGGTCTCATGCCGAACCCCAAGAGCGGTACGGTGACGTTCGACGTCGCGAAGGCCGTCAACGAAGTCAAGGCAGGGAAGATCGAATTCCGCGTCGACAAGGCCGGTAACGTTCACGCTGCCGTAGGCAAGTGTTCGTTCACCGCGGCCCAGATCGCGGAGAACGCCCAGGCCCTCTACACGACCATCCTCCGCGCCAAGCCGGCAACGGCCAAGGGCAAGTACGTCAAGAGCGTGTTCTTCAGCTCGACGATGGGCCCCAGCGTCCGCGTCGACGAATACACGTTCACGCAGGAGTAAGGTACCTGACAACGGTTATTACGCATCGCTCCGCGTTCAGCTTCTAGCGTATCTCCGGATGCGTTGAACAACGGGCCCATCATCAAACGGGATCTATGATTACGAAGGAACAAAAACAGGCTACCGTCGCCGAACTCGTGGAGAAGATCCAGGGTGCTTCGAGCCTGTATTTCATAGACTTCACCGGCATGACCGTCGCCCTCGATCAGGCGTTCCGCAAGGAACTGCGTGAGAAGGGTGTCGGCATCAAGGTCGCCAAGAACACACTCGTTCTTCGTGCCCTTGCTGAAGTAGGTGGCTATGAGATAGAGGACAAGAAGCTGTTCGGTCAGACAGCGGTCATCTTCGGTGGCAAGGATCCGATCGCACCGGCCAAGATCATTCGTCAGTACTTCGACAAGGGCGAGAAGCCCAAGTTGAAGGTGGCAGTGGTCGAAGGCCAGATGTTCGACGGTTCCCAGCTCAAGCAGGTATCGGAACTCCCGACCCGCGAAGACATGATCGCCGGTATCGTGGGCAGCCTGCATGCGCCGATTTCGGGCATCGTAGGCAGCGTCAATGCAGTGATGCGCGATCTCGCATCGCTCATCGAAGAAGTCGCCAAGAACAAGGCGGCCTGATTCACTCCCCGCACGGAACAAACAACAATATCAAACCTGGAGAACAACATGTCCGCAATCGTTGAAGAACTCGTCGAGAAGATCGGTAATCTTACCCTTCTCGAAGCTGCCGATCTCAAGAAGGCTCTCGAAGACAAGTTTGGCGTAACGGCTGCCGCACCGATCATGATGGCTGGTGGCCCGGTCGGTGGTGCACCTGCCGCCGCTGCCGAAGAAAAGACGGAATTCGACGTCGAACTGACGGATGGCGGCGCTCAGAAGCTGAACGTCATCAAGGTCGTCCGCGAAGTCACGGGTCTGGGCCTCAAGGAAGCCAAGGACCTCGTGGAAGGCGCTCCGAAGCTCGTCAAGGAAGCTGTGCCGAAGGCCGATGCCGATGCTCTCAAGAAGAAGCTCGAAGAAGCCGGCGCCAAGGTTACGCTCAAGTAAGCAAGCCTGTATCGGACAGCCCCGGGACGGTCGTTGTGCCGTCCCGGGCGTTGTCGTTTTCTCCGCCACCATCGGAACCGTTCCATGATCGACCGCGATTCGTACGGAATCGATAGCTGAGGGTTTTTTGATGGATGAGTCAAGGCTCGCCCATCAAAAAATCCTTGTTTTTTCTGCATTCGGGAGTCCTCTCCTATGAATGATGTTCAGGAAACGTCAATCTTCTCGATGCCGCTCGTGCGGCTGCGCAACCGGATCACCTTCGGAAGCGTGGAGAAGGAGCATTCCTACCAAGATCTTCTTGGCATCCAACTGGACGCATACCACGAGTTCCTCCAGGAGAACGTTTCGTCGTCTGAACGCAAGCCTACGGGCCTGCAGATGGCCTTCCAGACGAACTTCCCCATCGAGGACAATTCGGGTATCTACGAACTGAGTTTCCTCGAGTACCTGGTCGAAAAGCCCAAGTATACCGAGGAAGAATGCCGCGAACGTGAGTTGACCTATGCGAAGACGCTGAAGGCCAAGCTCCGTCTGTCCTCCAAGGCCGATCCGAGCTCCGAAGACTACATCGAAGCCATCGACCAGGAAGTCTACCTTGGCAACATCCCAGCGATGACGCCGCGCGGTACCTTCATCATCAACGGTGCCGAACGCGTCATCGTTGCGCAGCTCCACCGCTCGCCGGGCGTGTTCTTCGACGATGCCGTTCACCCGAACGGTACGAAGATCTTCTCGGCCCGTATCATTCCGTTCAAGGGTTCGTGGGTGGAATTCACCACCGACATCCATGACGTGATGTATGCCTATATCGACCGGAAGAAGAAGTTCCCCGTGACCACGCTGCTGCGTGCCCTGGGATATTCGAGCGACGAAGAATTGCTCGATCTCTTCGACCTCTCCGGTGAGGTCGCCGTCGCCGATCTGGATGACGACTACCTCGGCCGCCGCGTAGCGGCCGATGCCATCGACATGTCGACAGGCGAAATCGTGGCCACGCGCGACAACATCCTGAGCGACGACCTGATCGCCGTGCTCAGGAACTCGGACGTCGAGAGCATCAAACTCTACAAGTACGAGAACTCGAACGACGAACCGATCATCGCCAAGACCCTCGCCAAGGACACGTCCCGCACGCGCGAAGACGCTCTCGAAAGCATCTACCGCCAGCTCCGCTCCAGCGATCCGCCCGATCTCGATACGGCATGGAGCCTGCTGGACAAGTTGTTCTTCAACGAGAAGCGCTACGATCTCGGTGTCGTCGGACGCTATCGCATCAACGAGAAGCTTGGTATGGGCATTCCGCTCGACAAGACGACGTTGACGATCGAAGACATCGTGGCCATCATCCGCTACCTCATCGATCTGCGTGATGGCAAGGTGCCGGTGGATGACATCGACCACCTCGGCAATCGCCGTGTCCGTACGGTAGGCGAGCAGCTCACCGCACAATTCAACCTCGGTCTGACGCGTATGGCGCGTACGATCAAGGAACGCCTGAGCGTGCGCGACAGCGAGAACATCACGCCGAGCGAACTGGTGAACGCCCGTACCATCACGAGCGTCATCAACCAGTTCTTCGGTACGAACCAGCTGTCGCAGTTCATGGACCAGACGAATCCGCTCTCCGAGCTCACCCACAAGCGCCGTACGTCGGCACTCGGTCCGGGTGGTCTTACGCGTGAGCGGGCAGGCTTCGAAGTCCGTGACGTTCACTACACCCACTATGGCCGTCTTTGCCCGATCGAGACCCCCGAAGGTCCGAACATCGGTCTCATCTCGTCGCTGGCCATCCATTCGCGCGTGAACAAGTTCGGCTTCATCGAGACGCCGTACTACAAGGTCGTCAATGGTGTGGTCACGGATACCATCGAACATCTTCCTGCCGAGAAGGAAGAAGGGATGATCATCGTTCCGGCCTCCACGCCGATGGATGTGAACCGCAAACTCAGCGGCGACCGCGTCAAGGCCCGCGTGAGCGGCGACTTCAAGGTGCTGTCGCCCCTCGAAGTGAACTACATGGAAGTCACGACGGATCAGATCACGTCGCCGGCCGCCTCGCTGATTCCCTTCCTCGAGCATGACGACGCCAACCGCGCACTCATGGGCTCGAACATGCAACGGCAGGGCGTGCCCCTGCTCCGTCCGAAGGCTCCCGTCGTCGGTACCGGTATGGAAGCCCGCGTCGCGCGCGACTCGCGCGCACTCGTCCTCGCCGAGGACGATGGCGTGGTCGAATACGTATGCGGTGACTACATCCGCGTGCGCTACGACGACAAGCGCTCCGACGACGACAAGCTGGTCTCGTTCGACGAAGACCGTGTCAAGACCTATCCGCTGCTCAAGTTCTACCGCACCAACCAGGACACGTGCGTCAACCACCGCCCGGTCGTCTATTATGGCCAGAAGGTGAAGAAGGGGCAACCCCTCATCGACGGTGCGTCGACGGAAATGGGCGAGCTCGCGCTCGGCCGTAACGTCATGGTCGCCTTCATGCCCTGGCGCGGTTACAACTTCGAAGACGCCATCATCATCAGCGAACGCATGGTGGCCGAGGACGTCTTCACGTCCGTCCACATCGAAGAGTACACGCTGCAGGTCCGGGACACCAAGCGCGGTGAAGAAGAGTTCACGCGTGAAATTCCCAACGTCAGCGAAGAAGCCACGAAGGACCTCGACGATCGCGGTATCGTTCGCATCGGCGCCAAGGTTCGCGAAGGCGACATCCTCATCGGCAAGATCACGCCGAAGGGCGAAACGGATCCCACGCCGGAAGAGAAGCTGCTCCGCGCCATCTTCGGCGACAAGGCAGGCGACGTCAAGGATGTGTCCCTCAAGGCGCCTCCAGGACTGAAGGGTACGGTGATCAACACCAAGCTCTTCGCACGCCGCGTGCTCACGAGCGACAGCGAATTCCGTCAGGAAGAGAAGAAGCGCCAGGACCTCATCACGAAGCGCGAGCAGCAGACGCTCCGCTCGCTCGATGCCGACTGCGTGGACCGCATGAGCACGCTGCTCGATGGCGAAACCAGCCTCGGCATCCGCTCGGCGAACGACTCCGTCGTCTATCGCTCCGGCGCCAAGCTCACGAAGAAGGACATCCTCTCCAAGTTCGAGGCCGGTACCTTCGTGCCGTCGATGATGGCCTACGACAACGACTGGGTGGCCGACAAGAAGATCATGAAGCTCCTGCACCGTCTGGTGGAGAGCTACAATAACCGTCGCAACAACATCATGGCCGATGCGCGCATCGAGCGCAACAAGATCGCCGCAGGCGACGAGTTGCAGCCCGGCATCCTGCAGATGGCCAAGGTCTACGTCGCCAAGAAACGCAAGCTGCAGGTCGGTGACAAGATGGCCGGTCGCCACGGAAACAAGGGTATCGTGTCCAAGATCGTTCCGCTCGAGGACATGCCCTTCCTTCCCGATGGACAGCCCGTCGACATCGTCCTCAACCCGCTCGGCGTACCCTCGCGTATGAATCTCGGCCAGCTCTACGAGACCGCTCTCGGATGGGCTGCCGAAAAGCTCGGCGTACACTTCGCCACGCCCATCTTCGATGGTGCATCGTGGGATGAAGTCGGCGACTATCTGGAGAAGGCCGGTCTGCCCCGCACGGGCAAGACGATTCTGCACGATGGCCGTTCCGGCGAGCCGTTCGAGAACGAGATCACGGTAGGCCAGATCTACATGATGAAGCTGAGCCACCTTGTGGAAGACAAGATCCACGCTCGCTCCATCGGACCGTACTCCCTCATCACGCAGCAGCCGTTGGGCGGCAAGGCCCAGTTCGGCGGTCAACGTCTCGGGGAAATGGAAGTGTGGGCTCTCGAAGCCTACGGTGCTGCACACACGCTGCAGGAAATGATCACGGTGAAGTCCGACGACGTGACGGGCCGTGCCAAGATGTATGAATCGCTCGTCAAGGGCGAGAACATGCCGGCACCCAATATCCCGGAATCGTTCAACGTACTCGTCCGCGAGCTGCAGGGTCTGTGTCTCGACGTCAAGATCGACTAAAGAAAAAGAACACGACATCGGAGTTACGATGCAATACCAATTCATCCCGAAGCGCGGGTTCTCGCAGATCACCATCCGCATCTCGTCGCCGGACGACATCCTGAACCGTTCGCACGGTGAAGTGACGAAGCCGGAAACGATCAACTACCGGTCTTTCCGACCGGAGAAGGATGGTCTCTTCTGCGAAAAGATCTTCGGCCCCATTCGCGACTGGGAATGCGCTTGCGGCAAGTACAAGCGCATCCGGTACAAGGGAATCGTCTGTGACCGTTGCGGTGTGGAAGTCACGCAGAAGAGCGTGCGCCGCGAACGCATGGGTCACATCATGCTGGCCGTGCCCGTCGTCCACATCTGGTTCCTTCGCTCGCTGCCGAGCAAGATCTCCGGTGTTATCGGCATGCCTACCAAGGACGTCGAACGGATCGTCTATTACGAATCGTACGTCGTGATCCAGCCCGGTTCCACGGGTCTGCAACCGAAGGACCTGCTCACGGAAGACCAGTACCTCGAAGTACTGGCCAACCTGCGTCCGGAAGAGCGAAACATGGACGACGACGATCCGCGCAAGTTCATCGCTCTCATCGGTGGCGAAGCCATCAAGGAGCTGCTGCGCCGCGTCGATCCCGACGAAGATTACTACAGGCTGCGTGAAGCGGTCAAGGAGGACATGTCGCAGCAGAAGAAGGCCGACCTTCTCAAGCGCCTGCGCATCCTCGACGCATTCCGTTCCGGCGAAGGCAAGGAGCCGAACCGCCCCGAGTGGATGGTGCTCGACATCATCCCGGTCATCCCTCCGGACCTGCGCCCGCTGGTGCCGCTCGAAGGTGGCCGTTTCGCGACGTCCGACCTCAACGATCTCTATCGCCGCGTCATCATCCGTAACAACCGTCTCAAGCGCCTGATCGACATCAAGGCGCCCGAAGTGATCCTTCGTAACGAGAAGCGGATGTTGCAGGAGGCTGTCGACGCCCTGTTCGACAACTCCCGCCGCGCCGTCCGCAGCGAATCGCAACGCGCACTCAAGTCGCTGGCCGACACGCTCAAGGGCAAGACGGGTCGTTTCCGTCAGAACCTGCTCGGTAAGCGCGTCGACTATTCGGGTCGTTCCGTCATCGTCGTGGGTCCCGAACTCAAGATCCACGAGTGCGGTCTGCCCAAGGACATGGCCGTTGAGCTCTTCAAGCCGCTCATCATCAGGAAGCTGATCGAGCGTGGCCACTGCAAGACCGTCAAGAGTGCCAAGAAGCAGGTGGAAAAGAAGACGACGGAAGTATGGGATATCCTGGACAAGGTGATCGACGGACACCCGGTTCTCCTGAACCGTGCTCCCACGCTGCACCGTCTCGGCATCCAGGCCTTCCAGCCCCGTCTGATCGAAGGTAAGGCCATCCAGCTTCACCCGCTCGTGACGACCGCCTTCAACGCCGACTTCGACGGTGACCAGATGGCCGTACACGTGCCGCTGAGCCACGAAGCGCAGCTCGAAGCCCTGCTCCTCATCCTGTCCAGCCACAACATCATGCACACGCAGAACGGTGAACCGATCGCCGTTCCGTCGCAGGACATGGTTCTCGGCGTCTACTACCTCACGAAGAAGCGTCGTGGCGCCAAGGGTGAAGGCAAGATCTTCTCCTCGTCCGAAGAAGTCATCATCGCCCATAACACGGGCCGTATCAGCATGCACGCCTCCATCAAGGTGCGTATCGGCGGACAGCTCGTGGAAACGACGACGGGACGCATCCTGTTCAATCAGATCGTACCGTTCGAACTGGGCTATCTCAACGAAATGCTCGGCAAGAAGCGTCTGCGTCAGGTCATCGCCCTCTGCTTCCGCAAGGCAGGTCTGGCCAAGACGGTGGAATTCCTCGACAAGCTGAAGGAAGCGGGCTTCCTCACCGCTACGCGTGGTGGTCTGTCCGTATCCATCGCCGACGTCGTGGTACCGGCCGAAAAGGTCACGATCATCGACAAGGCCCAGAAGGAAGTCGACAAGATCGAAGACTACTATCACTCCGGTGTCATCACCGAAGGTGAGCGCTACAACAAGATCATCGATACGTGGTCCACTGCCACCAACCGTGTCGCCGACAAGCTCTACACCGAGCTGCAGATGCACAAGGACGGCTTCAACACGTTCTGGATGATGATGGACTCGCAGGCACGGGGTTCGAAGGAACAGATCCGTCAGCTTGCGGGCATGCGTGGTCTCATGGCCAAGCCGCAGAAGACGGCTGCCGCTTCCAGCGCCGAGTTGATCGAGAACCCGATCATCTCGAACTTCAAGGAAGGTCTGACCGTTCTCGAATACTTCATCTCCACGCACGGTGCCCGTAAGGGTCTTGCCGATACGGCTCTCAAGACGGCCGATGCCGGCTATCTGACGCGTCGTCTGCATGACGTCGCGCAGGATGTCGTGATCGGTGACGATGACTGCGGTACGATCCGTGGCGTCGAAATGCGTGCACTGAAGGATGGCGAAGAAGTGAAGGAGCCGCTGGGCGAGCGCATTCTCGGCCGCGTGGGACTCACGGACGTCATCGATCCCGTGGACAGCACCGTCCTCGCCCGCAAGGGAGATCTGGTGACGGAAGAGATCGCCGACAACATCGAGAAGTCGCACGTCGAAGCCGTCATGATCCGCTCCGTACTCACGTGCGAATCGCGTCGTGGTGTCTGTGCCAAGTGCTATGGCCGCAACCTCGCTACCGGTCAGATGACCGATACGGGCGAGGCTGTCGGTACCATCGCTTCGCAGTCCATCGGTGAGCCGGGTACACAGCTTACGCTCCGTACGTTCCACACCGGTGGTACGGCCTCGCTCTCGCTCTCGCAGAGCGTCGCGACGGCCAAGTTCGACGGTGTCATCCAGTTCGAGAACGTCAAGTTCGTGACGTACGAAGGCGAAACCGAAGAAGTCAGCGTCGTGGTCAGCCGTTCCGGTGTCATCAGCATCATCGAGCCGGATTCCAATCGCGTTCTCACGAAGTACGACGCCATCTACGGTGCCGAACTCAAGGTCCGCGAAGGCCAGGCCGTCAAGAAGGGTGACATGCTGTACGACTGGGACCCCTACAACTCCGTCATCATCACGGAGAAGTCGGGCCGCGTCCGCTATCGCGACCTCGTGCTCAACCTCACCTACAAGGAAGCCAACGACGAACAGACGGGTCACACGACGAAGATCGTCATCGACTCGCGCGATCGTACGAAGAGCCCTGCAATCGAAATCGTCGACGAAGAAGGTAACATCATCCAGTCCTACATCATCCCGACGCGCGCACAGATCGTCGTGGATGACGACGAAGTGGTGTCGGTCGGTTCCAAGCTCGTCAAGATGCCGCGCGACCTCGGACGTTTGCGCGACATCACGGGCGGTCTGCCCCGCGTAACGGAGCTCTTCGAAGCACGTTCGCCGCAGGCTCCCGCGACGGTCACGGAAATCGATGGCATCATCTCGATCGACAAGCCGAAGCGCGGTTCGCGCGTGATCACGGTGACGTCGCTCGACGGTGAGCTCAAGCGCGACTACAGTGTGCCGATCGGTCGCCACGTCCTCGTACAGGAAGGTGACCTCGTCCGCGCCGGCGATCGTATCTCGGAAGGCGCCATCAACCCGCACGACATCCTGCACATCAAGGGTATCAACGAAGTGCAGGCCTACCTGGTGAACGAAATCCAGGAAGTGTATCGCATGCAGGGTGTGAAGATCAACGACAAGCACATCGAGATCATCGTCCGCCAGATGCTCCAGAAGGTCCGCATCACGGATGCAGGGGACTCGCAGTTCCTCGAAGGAGACCAGATCGACCGTATCCGGTTCAACGACGAGAACGAGCACCTCAAGAGCTGCGTCGTCGTGACCGATAAGGGCGACTCCAAGCTCAAGGTCGGCCAGATCGTCGAGAAGCGGAAGCTCAAGGAACTGAACGACGAGCTGAAGAAGAAGGAGAAGGAAGGCATCAAGAGCCGCAAGGCGGAGCCGGCGATCGGCGAACCCCTGCTCCTCGGTATCACGCAGGCATCGTTGACGACGGAATCGTGGCTGTCCGCAGCCTCGTTCCAGGAAACGACGCGCGTACTCGCAGACGCTTCGGCGGCAGCGAAGGCCGACCGCCTTCAGGGCCTGAAGGAGAACATCATTCTCGGCCAGCTCATCCCTGCAGGTACGGGTCTGCGTACCTATCAGGACCTTATCGTCACCAGCGAAGTCGGCAACATCTTCGGTGCGGCCG
Organism: Candidatus Kapaibacterium thiocyanatum; assembly: GCA_001899175.1. Lineage (NCBI taxonomy): Bacteria > Pseudomonadati > Bacteroidota > Eximiradiia > Eximiradiales > Kapaibacteriaceae (SeqCode) > Kapaibacterium (SeqCode) > Kapaibacterium thiocyanatum (SeqCode). The sequence goes on from MKVH01000024.1 coordinate 85,540, forward strand.
CCATCATCCCCGAAGTCAAGGAAGAGGAAGTCGCACCCAAACGCGCTCCTCGCCGCAAGACCACGGTCTGATATGGCCGGGCGTCCTGCCTGAATGTTATGAGAGCCCCTGCGTTCCGCGTATGGGGCTCTTTCTTTTTTCGATGAATGGAGCGTCATGACATGAACGGTTTCTATGGTCCCGATCTCGCGATGGTGCATGCCGATGGATACGAATCCACTGCCCGACACGGAGCGCGATACGTCGTTGAAGCTCTCGCAGCTCGTGGAGTCCGTAACGGGACGATCGTCGACCTGGGTTGCGGCAGCGGCGCTTCATCGCTGATCTTCACCGAGGCGGGATTCGACGTCGTCGGCATCGATGTTTCCGCTGCTATGATCGATATCGCGAAAAGTCGCAATCCCGGTGCGACCTTCATCGTCGGCGACATGCACGGAGCGGAACTGCCGCAGGCCGCCGCCGTCGTATCCTTCAATGAATGCCTCGCCTACGTCATCGAGGAAGGGGATCACGGACCCACCTTGCAGTCCTTGTTCCGGCGGCTGCGCCATGCCCTGGGGCCGGGCGGTCTGTTCGTCTTCGATATGCTCGACGAAACCCCTCACGCAGGCTCGGATCGCAACGTCCGTTTCGTGGAAACGGAGAACTCGTCCATCGTCGTCGAAGCCACGCGGAGGGGAAACCTGCTGATGCGGGATATCACGTTGTTCCGGAAGGACGGCGCCTCGTACCGTCGCACACGGGAAACGCACGTGCAGAGATTGTACGATCCGGCTTCGATCATCGCGTCGTTGACGAAGGAAGGATTCGCCACGCGTATCGATAGATCGTACGGTGAGCATCCCTTGCGTCCGGGTGGCTTCATGATGGAATGTACCGTCGACTGAACATCGTCCGCATGCCGGAACGCGCGCATGGCGTTGGGATGTAGTTTAGGGCGTCGGACAAGAGCGCACCGACAGGTGCCGGCTTCGTGTCACATTCACACGGCCGTACGCTCGATACGGATCATGAACGTAGCATGGAGTGAACGATGATGGAACGATCGGAAGGGCGGACGTCGCATCTGCAGGCGATGCTCCATCTATGGCTGTCGCTGGCCGTGTGCATCGTCGTGTCCGATTCCGCACTGTTCGCGCAGCAGCGTCTACCGGTCGGCGACGGTGCGTCGGTGGTGACGTCGGCACTGGTTTGGGATGGGCGCACTTATGCCACGTCGGTGAATCAGCTCTATCGTCAGAACGACGCTGGAATCATGGAGCGCATGACGCAGGCGAACGACGTCGTCGAAGTCCGGCTTTACGACGCGAACGGCGATGCCATCCTTGCCCATATCGTGCGAACGGATGGTTCGCGGAGGACCGCCTCCATCGCACTGACGACGGATGGCGTCTCCTGGAATCATGTCATGACCATCGCATCGGGAGAAGCTCCCGTATCGGCCGTCATGACGAACGACGAGATCGCGGTCGTCACCGTTTCGACGATCGATCCTGCTTTCCAGGCCATCCTGATGACCTATCCGCTGCATGGCGGAGATCGGCGTACGATAACGTTGCCGCTCTCGGGTCGGAGCGGTGTGAAGGTCCATCGCAAGGCCGCGGGAATCGTGGTCAGCGGCTATGTTTCCGACGATACTCTTGCCGCATTCGGATTGACAGACGTGGAACCATACGTCGAGCGGCTGTATCCCGAGGCACGACGCGTCCTCGTCCCGACGGGCGATATCGGTGGTCCGGTCTACTTCCACGGTTCGGGTGACACACTTGCCGTCGATGGTCTGCCGTCCCGTTCGCGGATCATCCTGCCCGAAGGGGCATCGGAGATTCCGTACGAACTTTCCCTCGTCGATACGACCATTCTGATCGAAGCGGCAGGACGATTCCTCGTCAGCACGGACGGTGCGACATGGACGAGAATGGTCAAGCGGCCAGCACGATTCACGGAACAGGGCGATGAAGCGCTCTATGCCAACGACAGTATCATGCTGTTCTCGCAGCGATCCGTCGGTCTCTGGACCTATCGCCGCGATTCCAATGCCGCCGTGATCGGACCGTCGGGCATGCAGAGTTCGGCAGGCTTCGTCATGGGTACGGCCGGTGGACACGTACTGCTCGCCAATAGCATCATCGACGGCAGGTATGCACTGGAGATATGGAAGCCGGACGACGTGGCGGGCAGTCGAGTCGTCATCCATACCGACGCCTACGTGTCGAAGATCTTCAGCACATCTGATGGGGCGTTCATCGGCGATCCTGTCAACGGATTGCGGGAAGTGAACATCGAAGGGGCATCCCTCGAATCGAGGGGCCTCGTCGGCCGTACCGTTACGTCCGTCGCCACGAGTGATGGCGTCCGCCTCGCGGCGGCCGATGGCCGTCTCTACGGACAGCGACCTGCCGTATCGGACGAGTGGGCGCTGGTCGATATCGGGGAGGGTCAGCCGGTCGATATGGTCGTGCGCAACGACACTGCCTACGTCGTCATGCGTGTCATCGATCACGAAGAGGGGCTGCAGTCCTACGTGCTTGCCGTCGTCGATCTGCGAACGATGGCGGAATCGCAGCGTTACATGCTGGTGCGGGATGGTGACGGCCTGGCCTTCCACTGGATGATCGGAACGAAGTCCACGCTCGTCGTCTATCTCGGCGACATGCTGCTGTCGAGCAGGAACGGTGGTGAGAGCTGGGGAGGCAATCCCACGGACATCGGCTTCGCCGGTGTGCCGGCCGCCGACGGTACGGGATGGTGTGTGCCGTGCCGGAATGCGATGTCGATCGGTATCTGCGTTTCCGCCGATGCCGAAACGTGGTACGGATATGCGCTGGACATTCCGGACGTCGACAAGGGTATCGCCGTCATTTCGGCATCCGGCTACACGGTAGGTACCGTCGATGGTGTCTACGCCGTGGCGGGACCGCTGACGTCGGTGGATGAGTGGCGTCACGAAGGCGGTATCGCAACGAACGACGATCTGTCGGGTCCTGGTACCGTAACCATCGTCGACGTGCGTGGAAACGTCATTCTGCGCGAGCACCTTTCCGCGATCACGACGGATCACGTTGTGGCGATGATGGATGGTCTGGGTGCAGGTCCGTACATATGCGTCGTCGACAATGGTGCGCGGCGTGTGGTGCGGAAGATCGTGAGGTATCGGTGAGTGAAGGCGGGCCGTTCGAGCCGTGCCATGTGACATGGCTGAATGGATCGGATACGCAGTCCCTGGGACGTCGGGTCCCTCCGTGCTTCATCAAGGGAGCCGTATTACCGTACCGAAATCTGGATATTTTTGATCGGTAACGAAACCGGTCGTTTGCAGTTCCTTGCGTGGCTCATGACAGGCACGATCGGGAGCGTCCTGGCCATCCTTGTCGGCACGGAAGGTGCCGCTATCATCTTTACAATCTGGATCGGAGAAAACTCATGACGTTGTTCCGTCGTGTCGTCGTACTGGTCGTCGCCGTCATCGGACTTTGCCTTTCGGCGAAGGCCGACACGCTCTACGTCAACATCCAGGCCGAGCCCGGTGGGGACGGCCGTAGCTGGAATACCGCCTACCGTCATCTCAACGACGCGCTCACGGCAAGCCGCCAGGGCGACGAACTGTGGGTTGCGAAGGGAACGTACAAGCCCGATCAGGGAACGGATCGCACCGCCGGGGACAAGAACGCTACGTTCCGCATCCTGAACCGCAGACAGGTCTACGGTGGATTCAAGGGCACGGAGACACTGCGCGAAACGCGCGACTGGTATCGTAACCGGACGATCCTCAGCGGCGATCTTCTGGGGAACGATGCCGAGGTGATCGACGTGAGCGACGTTACGCGCTTCGACAACAGCATGAACGTCGTGACCATGACGAGCGGTGATCTCGACTCGATGACGATCATCGACGGTCTGGTGATCACGGCCGGCTTCAATCCTCTTGGCGAGGGTGCCGGTATCCTCGTCGGTGCCGACTCCCCGATCTTCCGCAACTGCGAATTCCTGCGGAACGGGGCGAGCAAGGGTGGCGCCGCATACGTGACGGGAACGGGACAGGCGAAGTTCGAATACTGCACCTTCATCGAGAACATGGCCCTGCGTGAAGGTGGCGCCATCTGCTACGAAGGCAGGAAGGACAGTCTTACGCGTCCGGCCGTATCGCAGTCGCACTTCATCGGCAACAGGGCGGGATCGCGTGGAGGTGCCATCAGCTTCGTCGATGCAGGTACTCCCCGCGTCGCCAGCTCGGTCTTCTACGGCAATCGCGTCGAAGGGATCGGTGGCGCCGGTGGTGCCATCCATGCCGACGAGAGGACGATTCCCTACGTCGTGAACACGACGTTCGTGCGCAACCTGTACGGTGACAGCTCGGGAGTCGGTGCGGCCGTGGCCATGCATGGAGCAGGTGTCCTCAACAGCATCTTCTGGGGAACCGAGGAAGAGAATCAGCGTCAGATCGCACAACTGGATACGACGGGTCTCGATACGATGATCGCTGCCAGGGCCTGTCTGGTACGTAACGACTTCGACTTCGGCTTCTGGCAGAACGATCCGATGTTCATCGATATCGAACATCCTGCCGGTCCCGACGGCTTCCTGGGAACGGACGACGATGGACTTCGCGTCGATGCGATGTCGACTGCGCATGATGCAGGAGTCATCGACGGATTCGTGAACCACTGGCGTACCGACTGCATCGGCAATCCTCGTCTGGTCGAGCGCAAGATCGATCTCGGCGCCTACGAGTGGCAGCGTCCTGGGCACGAACGCTATCGTGAGATCGTACGTGAAATGCGCGAAGACGGTCTCGTCTACATGTATCGTCACATGACGACGGACTGGGATCAGAAGGATCCGGGCCCGGCACCGGAATGCTTCCCCGGTCGTAACCTCAGTTATGAAGGACGTCAGCAAGGGATCACCATCGGCAAACACAGCCGTGCACTCGGTATCGACGTGACGGAAGTCCTGGCCAGTCCGGTATGCAGGTGCTGGGAGACGGCCTTCCTCATCTACGGTACCTACGAGAAGGTGGCATACTGGGGTAGTGGCGGAGGCGCCAGCAACGATGCCGGTCGCCGTGCCGATCTGTCCAGACTGGTGCTGCCTGCGGGTACGTCGCGTGCGATCGCCACGCACGATGCCGTCATCCTCACGCTGATCGATTTCACGTCGGCGGAAGTCATGGAAGGCGATGCCGTCATCATCCGTCCCCTCGGCGATACCTTCGAAGTCATCGGCCACTTCTGTTCCGACACATGGGAGCGCTATCATGTGCGCTTCCCGGATTCGACGTCGACGGGTGTCGATGGTGATGTCGATGTCGTTGCAGGCAACGGTATCCATGACGTCCATCCGAATCCCGTACAGTCGGAACTGGCTTTCTCGCTGTCGATGGGCGGTATGGTCCAGGTCATCGACGTGAACGGGGGCATCGTTCTCACGCAACGGATGACGCAAGGACGTCAGTCGTTGTCCGTTTCATCCCTGACGGCGGGCGTCTATGCCCTGCGTGTCGTCAGCGAACGCGGCGTTTCGACAGCGATGTTCGTCAAGCGGTGATTTCGCCGAAGGCGCGGGCCTTCTCTTCGTCGAAGACACCTTCCCATCGTGCCATGACGGCCGCGGCCAGGCAGTTGCCGAGCAGGTTGACGCTCGACCGGGCCATGTCCATGATCTCGTCGACACCGAAGATCATGGCTACGCCGATGGCTCCGTAGGGCGCGGGAAGGAAGGAATTGACGCAGGCGAGAAGGATGACGAGCGAAGCGCGCGGCACAGCGGCTACGCCCTTCGACGTGATCATCAGGGTGATCATCATCGCGATCTGCTGATCGATACCGAAGGTGAAGCCAGGTACGGTGCCCGCTACGGCCTGGGCGATGAAGACGCTGGCCATGGCGAGATAGAGCGTCGTGCCATCGAGATTGAAACTGTATCCCGTCGGCATCACGAAGCCGACGATGCGCTTCGGAACACCGAACTGCTCCATGTTTTCCATTGCCTTCGGCAGGGCGGATTCGCTCGACGTCGTGACGAAGGCAATGGTGAACGGTTCGCGTACGGCGCGGATGAACTGCTTCACCGGAATGCGGGCGATGCGCATGACGAAGCCGAGAACGATGACGACGAAGACGAGCAGGGCGATATAGAGCGAAGCGATGAGCATGCCCAGATTCTTCAGGACTTCCACACCCTGATGGCCGATGGTCGCCGCCATCGCCGCACCCACGCCGATGGGCGCATACATCATGACGTAGCCGGTGAACTTGAACATCACCGAGGCCAGACTTTCACACCACTGCACGATGGGTCTGCCCCTGTCGCCACTGGCCGAAACACCAAGACCGAAGAGCACGGAGAAGACGACGATCTGCAGGACGTCACCCTTGACCATGGCTTCGATGATGCTCGATGGGAAGATGTGGACCAGCGTTTCGATCAGCGTCTTCGGATGCGTCTGTCCGACCGTTCCCAATATTCCGGCATCCCCCTGGAGAACGACGCCCGCGCCGGGCTGGATGACGTTGACGACGAGCAGACCCAGGAAAAGAGCGACGGTGGTGATGATCTCGAAGTAGAGCAACGACTTCACGCCGAGCCTGCCGATCTTCTTTACATCTCCTCCGCCTGCGATTCCTGCCACGACCGTGGCGAAGACCAGCGGTGCGATGATGGACTTGATCATATGCAGGAAGATGTCACGCAACCAGGACAGGCTGGTGCCGAATTCAGGGGCGAAGTGGCCGATGAGTCCGCCGACGACGAGGCCGATCAGGATCTGTTTCGTGAGTGAAAGGTGCCACCAGGGCTTGGGCGAAGTATCGTGTGTCATCATGGGCATGGTCCTGTTGGATGACGAAGATAGTATTTTCGTCCGCTGACCACACGTACCTGGATGATCGATGACGTCACCACTTCAACTGCCCGAGTATCGGGCCTTCCTGCAACTGCGGTTCTTTCTGGCGACGGGTTGGCACATGCAGGGAGTCGTCATCGCCTGGTATGTCTATGCGATCACGAAGGATCCGTTCATGCTGGGAATGGTGGGGCTGGCCGAGGCCATTCCCGCCATCGGTGCGGCACTGCCGATGGGATACGTGATCGAACGCATGGAGAAACGTCGTGCCGTGCGCATCGCCCTGACGCTCATCGTGGTGTCGGCCATGATCTCGGCCGTCCTCCTGCAGCCTTCCATGCTTCCTGCGCTGGGCAAGCCGACGGTGATCGGCGGACTGCTCGCCATGATCATGGTGAATGGCTTCGCCCGCAGCATGTATTCGCCGTCGATGTTCTCCATGCTGTCGGCCATCGTTCCGCGTGATCTCATTCCGCAAGGAACGGCGCTGAGCAGTACGGTCTGGCAAGGTGCCGTGATCTCCGGTCCGTTGGCCGCAGGCCTCGTCTACGGTCACTTCGGTGTCACGGTGGCGTCCATTACCTATGTCCTCTTCATGATCATCGGTTCGCTCGGCGTGTTACGACTCACGCCGAAACCCGCCTTGCTCAAGGGGCGCGGCAGTTCGATGAAGGATGATCTGACGAAGGGACTCGATTTCATCTTCGCGAACAAGATCATCCTCGGTGCACTGTCCCTGGATCTCTTCGCCGTGCTGTTCGGTGGCGTGACGGCACTGCTGCCTGTCTTCGCCGATACCGTCCTCCACGTCGGTGAATCCGGGCTCGGCCTCCTGCGCGCATCGATGTCCATCGGCTCGGTGGTCATGATGGCGTGGCTGAGTTATCGGCCGCCGGCACGGAATGCCGGACGCAACATGTTGCTGAGCGTTGCCGCCTATGGCGGGTGCATGCTGAGCTTCGCCATGAGTACATCCTTCGCATTGTCCGTAGGGTTGCTCGTCCTTGCCGGTATCTTCGACAGCGTGAGCGTCGTGACGCGGCAGACGATCCTGCAACTCTATACGCCGGAAGACATGAAGGGGCGGGTCGCCGCTGCGAATACGATGTTCGTGTCGTCCAGCAACGAGCTCGGTGCAGTCGAAAGCGGTATCAGTGCCAAGCTGTTCGGTACCGTTCCGAGTGTTCTCATCGGCGGTACCATCACGCTGATCGTCGTCGCAGTCGTCACCCTCACGTCGCCTGCGCTCCGTGCCATGGATCTGTCCCAGAACGAAATCTGAGCGGCGCCGGCCGCCGCCTGCCCATCGCGGGGACTGTGGTCCTCTTCCGCGAGTCATCGCGTGCCTTCGAACGAACATCATCCATTCACTGATCCATCGTCATGAAATCATTGTTGTCGTATTGCTGTGCGTTCGTGATCGCCTGCGCCGGAATGAGTGCACAGGTCGTACCCGCCGATGGCGACGAGGTCCCGTCGTTGCGTGCCCTCGATACGTTCATGCTGCGTACCATGGAGCGCTGGAACATGCCGGGTGGCCAGCTCGCCGTCACGAAGAACGGACGTCTCGTCTATTCCCGTGCCTTCGGCTATGCCGACACCATGGCGAAGATTCCTGCGACCCGTCGCAACCTGTTCCGGATCGCATCGAGTTCGAAGCCGGTCACGGGAACGGCCATCCAGAAGCTCGTTGCCGGTGGCAGGCTGCATCTGGACGACAAGGTCGTGGATATCCTCGCAGGCATCGCGCCGGTGCCGGGGGCGACGAGACATGCGGACTGGGACAAGATCACCGTCCGTCATCTCATGATGCATAGCGCCGGTTTCGCCAACTCGAACGGCGATCCGCAGTATGAATACCTGCGTACTGCGGCCCGGGCCTGCGCCGTTCCCGTACCTGCAGATCCTGCTTCCATCATTCGGTATATGCTGGACAAGCCACTCGACTATCAGCCCGGAACGGCCATCTCCTATTCCAACTTCGGATTCAACCTCCTGGGTCGCATCATCGAGGCCGTGACCGGTATGCCGTACGAACGCTACGTTCGCGACAGCATCTTCGCACCGGCAGGGATCACCGCGGCGTATATCGGAAAGACCAGGCGCATCGAACGCATGGAAGGGGAAGTCGTCTACTACGTCGGCAACGACCTGCCTGACGGGTGGAGCGTGATGGGCGATGAGGATGCGCGGGTGAGCATGGCTTATGGGGCGGACTATCATCTGCCGACGACCGATGCCCACGGTGGATGGGTCACCACGGCCACCGATCTGGTGCGCTATCTCACGTCGCTCGATCCTACGACGTCGCGCCCGCACATCCTGCCCGCGGATCAGATCGATACCATGGTTGTCGTTCCTGCGATTTCCGGTGAGAACGATCCGCAGCGGTATCAGGGGCTGGCCTTCCGCTGCGAAGCGAACGGTCAGGTATGGACGCATGCGGGCATTCTCGCGGGCGCATCCAGCCTCATCTGGCGGGACGGCCGTACTGGTGTGACATTCACATGGATCTTCAACAGCTCTCCCATCACGACGATCGGCGAGTTCGCCCAGGATACGCGCGTACGGATGGATGCGGCCCTGGCTGCCATCGAGGCCACGAACGGCTGGCCGGACATCGACCTCTTCGGAGCCGTCTCCGTCAAGGCGGGTCAGGCCGACAAGCCCGGCATCGACGCCCGACCCAATCCCGCGGAAGGTCACGTGACGTTGACCTTCGGAATGGAAGGCAGTGCCGGTGCGGACCTCATCGTTGCCGATTCCGCGGGCCGTATCGTGGTACGGCGCAAGGTCGGCCTCGATACGGCGTCCGTCGTACTCCAGACGTCCGGCTGGATGCGAGGAGCCTATTCGGTCCGGATCGGCGACCGCACGTCGGCCTTCGTCGTGCGATAAATCCGGAAAAATTCACTACATTTGATGTCTTTTTCGGGAAGTGTCTGCCGCATGGCGGTAGCTCACCGATCGGAAAAGCTGTCGAAGCGAATCAGTCTCTCCACTTATACCAATGAACGGCCATGGCAGATCTGTCAAAGGTTCGGAACATCGGGATCTCGGCCCACATCGATTCCGGCAAGACCACACTGTCCGAGCGTATCCTGTATTACACGGGTAAAATCCACGCAATTCACGAAGTCCGCGGTAAGGACGGTGTCGGCGCCAAGATGGACTCGATGGACCTCGAACGTGAAAAGGGTATCACCATCCAGTCGGCCGCCACGTACTGCACGTGGGGCGACTACAACATCAACCTGATCGACACTCCCGGTCACGTGGACTTCACGGTGGAAGTAGAGCGCGCCCTGCGCGTACTCGATGGCGCCGTCCTGGTTCTGTGCTCGGTTGCAGGTGTGCAGTCGCAGTCGATCACGGTAGACCGTCAGATGCGCCGCTACAGCGTACCCCGTCTGGCCTTCATCAACAAGGCCGACCGTCAGGGTGCCAATCCGGACAAGGTCGTCGACCAGCTTCGCGAGAAGCTCCAGCACAATCCTGCCTTCGTGACGTATCCGATCGGTCTCGAAGACAAGCTCCAGGGCTGCCTCAACCTCGTGACCATGAAGGCCGTCTATTTCGACGGCGATTCGGGTGACGACATCCGTATCGAAGAAATTCCGGCCGACCTCATGCCGAAGGCCAAGGAACTGCGCCATCACCTGATCGAAGTCGCCGCCGACTTCGAAGACAGTCTGATGGAGAAGTTCCTCATGGACGAAGAACCCACGGAAGCGGAACTCAAGTCCGCCATCCGCAAGGGTGCCCTCAGCATGAAGATGACGCCCGTCTTCTGTGGCTCCGCCTACAAGAACAAGGGCGTTCAGCTGTTGCTCGATGGTGTCGTGGACTTCCTTCCGTCGCCCGACCAGATCAAGAACGAAGCGCTCGACCAGGACAACAACGAAGAGAAAGTCACCCTCGATCCCGATCCCAACAAGCCGCTCGTCATGCTTGCCTTCAAGCTCGAGGACGGCCGGTACGGACAGCTCACCTACATGCGTATCTATCAGGGTTCGGTAGGTAAGGGCGATACGATCTTCAACGTCGCCAACGGCAAGAAGGTCAAGGTTCCCCGCCTCGTGCGCATGCACTCCAGCGAAATGCACGAACTCGAGGAAAAATCGGTCGCCGGTGACATCGTGGCCCTGTTCGGCGTGGACTGCGCCTCGGGCGACACGTTCACCGATGGCAACGTCCGCTATTCGATGACGTCGATGTTCGTTCCCGAGCCTGTGATCGAACTTGCCGTAGCTCCGAAGGACAAGGCAGGTCAGGTGAACTTCTCGAAGGCCCTGAACCGCTTCACCAAGGAAGACCCGACGTTCCGCGTGATGCGAGACGAAGAGTCCGGCGAAACGATCATCAAGGGCATGGGTGAACTTCACCTCGAGATCTACATCGAGCGTATCCGTCGTGAATACAACACGGAAATCACCGTCGGTCGTCCGAAGGTAGCTTTCCGCGAAACGATCACGGCGCGCGCCGACTTCAACTACACGCACAAGAAGCAGACGGGTGGTTCGGGTCAGTTCGCCCGCGTGGGCGGTTTCATCGATCCGCTTCCGAGCGACGCTGTGGAAATGTATGAATTCGTGGACGACATCGTCGGCGGCGTGATTCCCCGTGAGTACGTTCCTGCCTGTGACAAGGGCTTCCGTGAAGCCGTCAAGGAGGGTACGCTGATCGGTCAGCCGGTCGTCGGTGTACGCGTGACGATCAACGACGGTGCGACGCACGCGGTCGACTCGTCGGAAATGGCGTTCAAGACGGCTGCCATCCAGGCTTTCCGCGAATCGTACTCGGCCTGCAAGCCGGTGATCCTCGAGCCGATCATGAAGCTCGAAGTGAGCGCACCGGAAGAGTTCCAGGGTACGGTGATCGGCCAGATCAACCAGCGCCGTGGCGTCATCCTCGGCACGGAAACGGACATGGGCTACGTCACGATCGAATCGGAAGTACCGCTGTCCGAAATGTTCGGATACTCCACGGACCTCCGTTCCGTGACGCAAGGTAAGGGCGAGTTCTCGATGGAATTCGAGAAGTACCAACCCGTACCGCGCAACGTCCAGGAAGAGATGGTCAAGGAATATCAGAAGCGTCGCGCCGAAGGTAACAAGTAAGCGTCGGACGATCGGTTCGAAAATCCAGACTCCGTGCATCGGCAACGATGCACGGAGTTTTCTTTTTGCGGGTAGTCCCACGGCATCCGATCCTGTCCGCGGCCATGGCGGATCGCTCGTTCGGATCGAATATTATATCGATACCTGGTATTTCGACTGCGCCGCCGTTGCCAGACTTCTGAGCCAGTGTTCGGTACCGGCCGTCTCGACCACGTCGGCGATATCAGTCGACGCAGGGTAGTTGGACAGGGCATTCAGCGCCTCCTGTACCAGGGCTTTCCTCCGCTTGGGAGGAGCCTGACCGACTCTCGAGAAATAGGACAACATGATGTCCGTACGCCTGCTGGCGAAACCCGATTTCTTCAGGAACCGCTTCGCCGTCCGCACGGCATTGGTCAGGTAGTCCCAGTCCTGCCGCTCCACGGCCTGCTGCATCTGCTGGATGCGGACGGCGGCATGGATGTCGACGCGTACGTCTTCGGGAACGCGGCTGAACAGGCGCATGGCCGCATCGGCCTCCCTGATCCTTCCCACGGGCCTGCACAGTTGGGCGATCGTGAAGGTCGATGTCGCCTGGTAGTGCGCCGGAATGGAGTCCCACAGATCGTTGAGCTGGTGCAGGATGAAGGGGAGGCGATCGAGGATGCGCTCCATGTTTCCGGTCACTCCGGCATACCGCAGTTCGACCGTAAGGGCGCGGTAGAATTTCTTGACGCTGATGTTCCTGGTCAGTGCAGTCGTTCCAGCGTCCCCCCATAGCTCGTCGATGTGGGCCAGGTATTCGTCGTACCGCTTCGTCGCGACACAGGTCGTGAGGTAGGCGAGTTGCGCCACCATGAGATAGTTCGGATGGCCGGTGGCGAGTCCGGGAGTGGCGTGGATGAAGTCTATCAGATTCCGCGCGTGGACGTAGGCCTGTTCGTTGTCGTCGTGATACAGCGACTCGTAGCCGTACTGCATGAGGTGGAAGTTGCAGCGGGCGAGGGGAGATGTGGCATGGGCTTCGTCCTTGATCTCTTCGAGATCCGGGAAGGCGTCCAGCCATTTGCGGGCGTCAGGGTCGTTCGACGACGAAAGCCGGTGGAGTTGCAATTGCAGCATGTTCCCGATGCTTTCATAGGCGATGGTATTCAGGAGGTGGGCTGCGATGCGCTCCTGTTCGCTGGACAGGACGTCCCGCCCGTTCTCCTCCTGTACCATGCCCCTGACCAGATACCAGTAGTTCTTCTCCCAGGAGATGATCTTGAGCCAGAAGGCGTATTCGAAATGGCGTTCCGCAAGGTCCTTGGCCTTCACGATCCGTTTGTAGGCGAGATCGTAGAGCGCTTTCTCCCACAGGAAGTCGGCATCGACCAGGAGCTCGACGATCTGCCGTTCCGCCGACTTCGCGGCATGATAGGCCCGCATCGCCTCCAGGATCTGCTGGAAGAGGTAGTTCTTGACGGAGGGCAGTCGTTTCACCATCGGCGAGTCGCTGAGGGATTCCTTCAGCCGCCGTTCGTCGTACTCGTCCATGGCATCGACTGCGTCGAACAGGCGCAGATAATCGTTGCCGTCGCCGAGGACGTGGCGGGAGCAATACTTCTTGACGTAGCCTTTCTCCGTGCGGTGCAACGACGTGATCAGGCGATGCAATGAGTCCGAAGCATTCGAGGGCATGTGGCTGAGGGGGTCCGTTCGACTTGGAAGAATACTGCAAAAATGGTGTGAACCTATCGATTCCGAGCACGTCCTTGCATTTGAATCCACACAATGCCATTCCTTCGGAATACGAACGATCATCATGAACACGAAACAGGAACTCCTCTCGCAACTCGTAGGAGCAGGTCTGGGGCAGTACAGGACCGCGTTATGGTCGGCCACCCTGGCGCTCGCTCTTCTCCTCGTCGGAACCTCCGCCCGGGCCCAGGGCGGCTGGCAGCCCGTCGACATGCATACGACGCAGACGCTGCGCGACGCGGCCTTCGCCGATTCCCTGCACGGCTGGGCCGTGGGTGAACACGGTACGCTGACGTCGACGACGGACGGCGGGGCGGTATGGTCGCCCCTGGTTTCCAATGCCCGCGAACACCTGCGGGGCGTGGCCGTTTCTCCATCGGGAACGGTGGTGGTCGTAGGTGAGGGCGGAAGACTTCTGCGCTCGGAGGATGGAATACAGTTCACCTCGGCCGTTCTCGATTCGGAGTGGAATCTCGTCTCCGTCGTCTTCTCGTCGGATACGGAAGCGACCATCGTGGGAACGATGTCCGAATCCATGCGGGGGCTGATCCTTCATAGCGTGGATGCCGGACGTACATGGGCGACCGTGGGCAATCCGGTCGAAGGCGTCCCTCATAACTACGCAGCCATACACTTCCACGACCCGTTGCGCGGCGCCATCGCCGGAACGACGTGGCAAAGCGTCTCCGAACACCATGCCCTCGTGCTGACGACCACCGATGGTGGGCGGACCTGGCAGCATCGATATACGTCTGCGGAACGGTTCGAAGCGAATGCGATAGCCCGAACGACATCGGACGCTATCCTCGTTCTCGGTACCGTGGATCCCGATGATGCGGCCGGCTTCTTCGCGTCGGACGACGGCGGTGAGCAATGGCGTTTCGAAGCCAACGAACATCTGCGGGACGTGCGCGACCTCGTCTTCCTCGGAACCACGAACGGCGTGGCCGTAGGAGTGGTGACGGACGTCATCGGTCAGGAAGTCCGCAAGATGCCGAGCGCCATCTATACGTGGAATGGTGGCATGGCGTGGGGACGCGAGACGATCTCGCCCATGAAGTTCGCTCCTTCCACCGTGGCCGTTGCGGGTACCACACGTGTCCTCGCTGCAGGCGTCGAGGGTGAGGGGGCGCATGTGGCGTATCAGTGCCCTGCAACGTCGATTGTCCGCGATCTGCCCGATTCGGCGACGATGCCGTACGGAGCGACGATGGCCCTGTCCGTCGAAAGCGAGCGGGAATCCGATCGCTTCCTCTGGTATCACAACGACGTCGCCATTCCCGGTGCCGTACACAGGATCTATCCCATCATCGGTGCGGAGATCAAGGATTCGGGGATGTATCGCGTCGACGTGATCTCGGACTGCAATACCGTCAGGAGTAACGTGTGTACGCTTGCCGTGACGCTTCCGTCCCGTCTGGTGGCGATGGCGAAGCATCTCGAATGCGGTGCCACGCAACGGGGTGAAACGCGCGATACGGTCTTCACGGGTGCCTTCCTGAATGGTGGTCAAACATCCGTCCGTATCGTCGATGTACGGATCGCCGGTGAATCGTCCTTCTTCTCCATCGTCGGTAATCACGCCAACACTCTCGTCGCTCCCGGGGCTTCCGTCGATGTGCATGTCCGGTATCGTCCGGAGGAAGTCGGAACGCACTGGGCCGCACTGCAGTTGTTGACGGAAGGTGCGGACAATCCCGTCGTCCATGTCAGTGGTAGTGCCGGTGCGGAACGACAAGGTCTGCCCGTGCTGTATTCCAGACGCATGGTCGATTTCGGTGTGGTCGACATGGGGCAGACAAAGGATACGGTGTTGCCGGATCTTATCGTGAACGACTTCGCCGAACCGATGACCATCGACACGATGTATCTGAGCGGTGACGATATCTTCAGCTTCAGCCTCGAAGGCTACGATGGTCTGCCCATCCCGCTGGAGTCCGGTGCCGGTCGTGGTGTCGGTCTCTCCTTCTCTCCGTCCATTCCGAGAACCTATCATGCCGTGCTCGTCATCGGACAGGGCGGTGTCGAACGACGTCTGCCGATCGTCGGCGTATCGCGTCCGACGTGGTATACGGACGTCGTGGACTACGGCCGTGTCGGCGTGGGAATAAGCAGGGATACGACGCTCTATTTCGAACACGTACTCGACGATGAACTGATATGCCGGGCCATCGATCTTCAGGACGGCGATTTCTCCCTCCAGGAGGTCAATCCGCGTCTCCCTGCCACCGTCGGTGCCGACGGTCTTCTGGAAGTCGTCGTGCGGTACAGGCCTACCAAGCCAGGAGCAGGTCTTACGGGACTTCGTCTCTCATGGGAATCTCCGGAAGGTGTCGTCGTGCAGACGGAGCGCAGGCTTCTCACCGGCCGCACACCTATCGTGGCGACCGTCGAGGAGGCCCCTGCCGGCAGGCTCCAGCTGCGGCCCATTCCCGCCGATGACCGACTGTGGATCGATGCGCCCGGGCCTGGCGGTCGCGTACGCATCTCCATCACCGATATGTTCGGACGCACGGTGCGGACGCTCGACGTCGACGCAGGCATGGACGGTATCCATGCCGCCATCGATATAGAGGATGTTCCCTCAGGAGCCTATACGGTCTCACTCGTGTCGGACGGCAAGCGCAGTACATCACGTATGGTCAAGAGGTAGTCATGAAGCGTCTGCTGGCGATTCTGGTTCTGCTCGCATCGTTCGCCTGCATACCCGTGCAGGCACAATGGAAGGTCGTCGTCGAAGGAGGGAGCTTCGCCCTGGTCGACGTTTCGTTCGCTGGCGAAACGGCCGGATATGCCGTCGGCGTCTACGGTACCGTCCGGAGGAGCGTGGACGGCGGGAAGACATGGTCCGAGCGGCTGACCGTTCCGACGACGGATGACTTCAGGGCCGTGCAGGCAGTGAGTCCCGACATCGCAGTCGCAGTCACGCGTGATGGCGATATCTGGCGCACGACGAACGGTGGTGCTTCGTGGCGGGCCATTCCGAGCGGCCATCCGGAGTCGTTCATGGCGATGGAAATGGACATCAGTCCGTCGGGCGTCGGGCTCATCGTCGGCATGACGGCAGACTGGAACGACGGTGTGATCCTGCGCACGACGGATGCGGGACTGACGTGGACCGAAGTGGTGGATCCGTTGCGTGGGCAGCGCGCGCATCTGTATCGTGGTGCCGATATGTTCGATGCCGGCCATGGTTGTATCGTGGGCAGTGTCGTGCTGGCCAGCGGCGTCGACGTCCATCTCGTATGCACCACGGACGACGGTGGTGCCACATGGACGGTTGCCTATGAAGGACCGCGTGAACGGCCTGGCTTCCTGACCTCCGTCATCATGACGTCGAAGAGCGACATCGTGGCCGGTGGGGAATCGCTGCTGTCCATTCCGCCGCCGTTGCTGCGGTCGACGGATGGCGGCCGGACCTTCGTCGTGCTGGGGCATCAGGCGGGAACGTTCGTCGATGCGGCCATGGGGCCGAGTGGCGAAATCGCTCTCGCGGGCAACAAGGTGATGGAAGAAGGCCATATCGCCTTCGGGAGGCATACGTTCCTGACGAGCAAGGACCGTGGTGCGACGTGGTCGCCTGCGACGAGCACGCTGCCGAATCTCCAGGCGGTCGCCCTGGATTTCGCGGGTTCCGCCATCGTCGTCGTGGGTGCCGATGGAATGATCGTCCGTCGGACGGAGGGATGCATCGCTCCCGTCGTCACGACGGATCTTCCAGGTACGAGGAAGGGAGCCATCGGCAGCCGTATCGAACTCGGGGTCGCGGCAACGGGTGCTACGTCGTTCCAGTGGCGGAAGGATCTCGTTCCTATCTACGATGCGACGAAACCACACTACGTCATCGAGAACGCACGGCGTTCGGATTCGGGACAGTACGATGTAGTGATCGGGAATGGATGTTCGGACGTCCAGACGGTAATGTGCATGCTGACGGTGGAGCCGGATAGAGGATTGTTGCGTCTTGCCCGGCGCGTCGTCGACATCGGTGTCGTGAATATCGGGCAGGCGCTCGATCGAACGCTGGGCGGCATTCTCGAGAATGAAGGGGTATCCGCCCTTACGGTGCGTAACATCGCCGTTGAAGGTCCCGATGCCGCGGGCCTCGCCGTCGTCACTCCCGATGGATCGTTCCGGATCGAAGCCGGTGCGGCTTCGGATGTGGAGTTCCGTGCCACTGCGACGCACGCCGGTATCCATCGTGCGCATTGCGTCATCGCGAACGACGGTCCGATCGTGGACACGATCACGGTAACATGGTGTGGAACGAGCGGAGCCAGTGGTCTGCAGTCGCGTGTCGGTCATGTGTTCTTCGGTGCGATCCCTGCTGGCCGTACGCGCGATACGGTGCTGCCAGGACAGTTGTACAACGGAACGGACCGGCGTGTTATGATCACCTCCGTGGACTTCGTCGGGGACGACTACGATCAGTTCGCCTTGTCGGAAACGCTGGAACTGCCCATCGTGCTGGGGCCCGGTATGTCGCGGGATCTTCTGTTCCGATATGATCCCCGTCGTGGGGGAGCGCACAATGCATGGCTCGTCGTTACTACGTCTGCAGGCGTCGAACGCCTGCACGTCGGTGGTATATGTCCCATAGGATCTACCGGGGTGCCGTTCGGGACGGTGGCTGTTGGGGGGTCGGCGGAGATGGTGCTGACTTTCAAGCATAACGTCAACATGGAGATGACGGTGAATGGCATCGAGGGTGTGGTTGCGCCTTTCACCATCGTCGATGTCGTACCTCGCCTGCCGGCAGTCGTTCAGGCTGATGAGCGGATCGAAGTTCGGATCCGCTTCACTCCGGAACAGGAAGGGACGCATGCGAGCGCCTTGCGCCTCTCCTTCGTCCTGCCCGATGGCGATGTCTACAGTACGTCGAAGCGGACGCTCTACGGCGATGCCGTACGCGTCACGACGGTGGAAGAAGGACGGCCTCATCCCGGAGGAAATACGCTCGCCGATGTCCATCCCAATCCCGCATCCGATATCCTTCGCATCGCCGACGCTTCCATCGTGGATGCGACGTCATTGACCATCATCGATATCCTCGGACGTATCGTCGTCGACCGTCCGATCGTACGTGGTGCAGGCGTGCTCGACGAAACGGTGTCCGTGCAGGCGCTTCCGCCAGGCCTTTACACCGTCATGGTATCCGCTGCCGGCCGCACGGCAGCACGAAGCTTCGTGAAGCGATAAACGAAGAAGTCCTACCTGTCATAGACGGGCACGATGATGGTTGCCGTCGTGCCCGATCCTTCCACACTGCTGATCTGCAACTCGCCGCCGAATAGCGTGATGAGCCTGTCCGCGAGCGGTATGCCGATTCCGTATCCCCTGATCGGACGCACACTGGCCGCTCGGAAGAATGGTTCCGTCAGACGCATGAGATCCTCGGGAGCGATGCCCAGGCCCTTGTCGCGCACGATCAGCCGCACGGTATGGCTGTCGGACTGCAGCGTGATCTCCACGATTTCATTTCCCGAATACTTCAGCGCGTTGTCGATGATGTTCGTGATGACCACCCTCATCATCATCGGATGCGCCATGACCGTGACGGAGTGCGCATCGTTCGGTACGTCGAATTCCACACGCATGCGCCGCGCCTCGTGATGTCGTTGCATCATGGCCAGGACGTCGAACAGGATGTCGTCCATACGTACCGGCTCGCGCTGGATGCTGTCGGGTTTGGCGTTGGCCTGCGACAGCATGAGCATGCCGTTGACGATGTCGTTCAGACGCTCGGCGTCCATGAGGACGGATCGAAGCGTTTCGCGATACTCCTCATCCGTACGTTCACGGGAAAGCCGTACCTGCAACTCGCCGATCATCGTCGTCAGTGGCGTGCGCAACTCGTGCGAAGCGTTGGCGAGGAACAGGCGTTCACGGGCGATGCTCTGCTCCCACGGCTGCATGGCGCCCTTGGCGAACCAGGAACCCGCGAGGGCGAGTACGACGAGGCCCATCGAATACCCACCTGCCATCAGCAGCAGTAGCGTCGACAGTTTTTCGTTGCCTGCGCGGTCGACCGCCGATACCACGACGATGAAGTTGCCGCCTGCGTCGTGATAGTATTCCGCCACGAGTTGCCGTTCACCGTATTGACGCTGGATGACGCCGTGCTGGCGAGCCTCTGCCTGGAGCTCTTCCGACGTATTCAACGCGCCATGCTGGTCCACGACCTGTTTCCGGCCGTTGTCGCGAAGGACGGCTGCGGATTCGTCGGTGAGGTCTTCGTGATAGCGTTGGTTGAAGTCGAGCAGTTTCGCTCTCGACAATGTATCGTGCTCGAGGAAGACCGTCGCGACGGACGTCGTGCGTTCGCGCAGCCGGCCGTAGAAGTCGTGACGCGTGGACTGTGCCGTGAGCACGTAGATCAGGACCAGGACGCCTGCGAGGATGACGGCCGTGATGGCCGTGAACGTCGCTGTGAGTCGTACGCGGATCGTCACGGCTGCTCCTTCGTTTCCTTCAGGACGTAGCCGGTGCCGAAGACCGTATGGATCAGTCGGGGCGAGAACGGCTTGTCCACCTTGTTGCGCAGATAGTTCACGTAGACGTCGATGACGTTCGTGCCGGTATCGAAGGTGATGCCCCAGACGCGTTCCGCGAGTTCGGAGCGGCTGCGGGTGGCGCCCGGTTCGCGGATGAGCTCGACGAGCAGGCCGTATTCCCGCGGCGTGAGGGCGATGTCCTTGCCGCCGCGCGACACCGTGCGTTTGCCGGCATCCACGACGAGGTCCGCGACCTGATATATCTGCTGCGATGCGGGCTGGGAGCGTCTGGCGAGGGCCCGGAGGCGAGCTACCAGCTCTTCGAACTGGAAGGGTTTGACGAGATAGTCGTCGGCTCCCGATTCCAGGCCGGTCACCTTGTCGTCGGTCGTTCCCAGGGCCGTCAGCATCAGGATCGGTACGGTCGAGAAGGTGCGGATCTCGCGGCAGACGTCCAGGCCGTGCAGGCCAGGCAGGAGGAGATCCAGGACGATCACCTCCGGGTGCAGGTCGCGTGCTGCCTGGCAGCCCAGGGGACCATCCGTGGCCACGTGCGTCGTCCAGCCGTGTTCCTCCAGGCCCTGGCTGATGAAGGCCGCCAGTTTCGGTTCGTCTTCGATGATGAGGACTGTCATGCTGCGAACATCAGCAATTCGGCGGACGTGGGTGGGGTAGGGTAGTGCCAGGGGCTGTAGTCGTTGACGGATATGGTCCGTCGGTAAATTCCCTCAACTTCGATACCCTGTCAAATAGTGGATAGTTCGCCATATTCGTAACCTATGGCCGAGCAATCAACATCGCAGCATGTATTCCATTTCAACGAAGACGAACCGAACTTCGAGTCTTTCGCCGAGGAGAATGGTTTCAGGTTCTGGTACGCCCGCACATTGATGTCTTGTCTGGGATATACTGGATGGGATTCCTTTCAACGGGTGATGAATCAAGCGATGCAGATCCTGAATACCCTGGGTATGCCAATTCAGGATCATATCATGTTCGTTGGTAGGACCATCGATGGGAAGCAGGAGACGGATGCGAAGTTGTCCAGAGTGGCCTGTTATTATATAGCCATGCGAGCAGATGCCAGAAAGCCTGAGGTGGCTGGGGCAATTAACTATTTCGCGACCATAGCCGGGGCGATCAGGGACCATTTCGAACAAATCGAAAATGCTGATCGCATAGCGTTCCGAGGTGAGATTACCGAGCGGGAAAAGTCGCTGACCAGCACTGCGAAACAGGCTGGTGTTGTCAATTACGCATATTTCCAGAATGCCCGCTATGTCGGTCTCTACAACAGGTCGATTGCCCAACTGCGACAATTGCGAGGCATCGATTCCAGTAGAACACCACTGGACTATATGGGGAAGGATGAATTGGCTGCGAATCTCTTCGCCATGTCTCAGACGGAGTTGAAGATCAAGGCAGACAGGGTCAGCGGGCAAGGACAGGCGGAGGAAATAGCTCGTGAAGTCGGGAAGAAGGTCCGGGAATCGATGATCAGTATAAGTGGAGTTGCCCCCGAGGCATTGCCGAGGATGGAAGATATCAATGAAGCGAAAAAGGACCTGAAACGCCAGTCGAAGGCGTTACAGAAAGCGGATTCATCCAAGAAAAAATCGACTAGGAAAGCTCCAAAACTCCCGCCTGCCGCCGATACTCCGGCTGAGCCATAGTTTCGTGAAGAGGTCAGCCGCGACGCAAATCCCACATTGCATTTGGTTTGTCCACATGAACCCCTTATCTTTGCGGGCTCTGGAAGATTCGACGCGCTCCGTGCGAACGGAAGGGTCGGAGCGCCGGAGTTCAGGTCAGAATCCAGTATCGTAACTCAATAGAAGTCGGAGATCACGTGCCAACGATCAGCCAGCTTGTCCGCAAGGGCCGTGAGGCAGTCATCACGAAGAGCAAGTCGCCCGCTCTGGACTCGTGTCCGCAGAAGCGCGGTGTTTGCACGCGTGTTTACACGACAACGCCGAAGAAGCCGAACTCGGCTCTCCGGAAGGTTGCCCGTGTGCGCTTGACGAACAACATCGAAGTGACCGCCTACATCCCTGGCGAAGGTCACAACCTTCAGGAACACTCGATCGTGCTGATTCGCGGCGGCCGTGTGAAGGACCTTCCCGGTGTTCGCTACCACATCGTTCGCGGTGCGGCGGACACGCAGGGTGTCAACAAACGCAACCAGGCCCGTTCCAAGTACGGCGCCAAGAAGCCCAAGCCCGGCGCTCCGGCACCTGCAGGCAAGGGCAAGAAGTAACAACGAAATTCATCGACGAACACACTTGATCAGCAGTCGTTATGCGTAAGAAACGTGCAGAGAAACGCCGCGTGGCCCCGGATCCCCGGTTCAATGATGTCATCGTGGCCAAGTTCGTGAACAACGTCATGGACGAAGGCAAGAAGGCTACGGCCCGCACGCTCGTCTACAATGCGTTGGACATGATCGGTAAGAAGACCGAACAGAATCCGCTGGACGTCTTCCGCAAGGCGATTCAGAACGCTTCGCCGGCACTCGAGATCCGTCCGCGCCGCGTCGGTGGTGCTACGTATCAGGTCCCGATGGAAGTGCGTGAAGAGCGCCGCGTCGCCCTGGCGATCCGCTGGATCAAGAAGTTCGCCTCCGAGCGCCGTGACCGTTCGATGGCTGCCAAGCTCGCTTCCGAGCTCATGGCCGCTGCCAACGGTGAAGGCGGAGCAAT
Organism: Candidatus Kapaibacterium thiocyanatum; assembly: GCA_001899175.1. Lineage (NCBI taxonomy): Bacteria > Pseudomonadati > Bacteroidota > Eximiradiia > Eximiradiales > Kapaibacteriaceae (SeqCode) > Kapaibacterium (SeqCode) > Kapaibacterium thiocyanatum (SeqCode). The sequence goes on from MKVH01000024.1 coordinate 108,416, forward strand.
CAAGCGTCGTGACGAAATGCACCGCATGGCCGATGCCAACCGTGCCTTCGCCCACTTCAAGTGGTAATTGATCCTTGTTCCTTGACAACTAAGGTTTAACGACCGACATGCCCCGTACCGTCGCCATCGACCTCGTGCGTAACATCGGCATCATGGCTCACATCGATGCCGGGAAGACGACGACCACGGAGCGCATCCTGTTCTATACCGGGGTGCTGCACCGCATGGGCGAAGTGCATGAAGGCACTGCCTTCATGGACTACATGGATCAGGAAAAGGAGCGGGGGATAACCATCACCTCCGCAGCCACGACCTGTGCATGGCACGGATACACGATCAATATCATCGATACTCCCGGGCATGTCGACTTCACGGCAGAAGTTCAACGTTCGTTGCGCGTTCTCGACGGAGCCATCGCACTCTTCTGTGCGGTAGCCGGAGTCGAGCCGCAGAGTGAAACGGTATGGCATCAGGCCAGCCAGTATCACGTTCCGCGCATCGCCTTCGTGAACAAGATGGATCGCATCGGCGCCAACTTCCCCCGCGTACTCGACATGATGCGCGAGCGGTTGCAGGCCCGCCCGGTTGCGATACAGATACCGTGGGGTGCTGAAGATACCTTCAAGGGTGTCGTCGATCTTGTCGATCGGGCACTCGTCGTCTACAACGAAGCCGATGGTGGTGTGACCTACGAAACGCTGCCGCTTCCCGACGATATGAAGGAAGAAACCGAGCGCTACCGGATGATGCTCGTCGAAGCCGTGGCGGAACATGATGACGCCATGCTCGAACGGTATCTCAACGGTGAAGAAATCGGCGCGGAAGAACTGAAGCGTGTCCTCAGGCACGTCACGCTGCACAACAAGCTCACGCCTGTCCTGTGCGGTTCGTCCTTCAAGAACAAGGGCGTTCAGCAGCTTCTCGACGCCGTCATCGCCTATCTCCCGTCGCCACTCGACGTCGGCCATGTCCATGGCTTCGATGTCAGGAATCCCGACAGGGAACTCACACGCAAGCCCGACGATGCCGAGCCCTTTTCGGCGCTGGCATTCAAGATCCTTACCGATCCCTTCGTAGGGCGTCTCACGTTCATACGGATCTACTCCGGAACGGTCAAGGCCGGTGAGCAGATCTTCAACGTCACCAACGACAAGAAGGAACGCGCGGGCAAGCTTCTTCGCATGCGTGCGAACAAGCGCGACGAGATCGACGAAGCATATGCCGGCGACATCGTCGCCATCCCCGCACTGCGATTCACGCGTACGGGCGATACTCTCTGCGACCAGAAACACCCCATCCTGCTTGAAAGCATTCGTTTTGCCGAGCCGGTCATCAACCAGGCGGTTGAGGCCAGGACCTTGGCAGATCAGGACAAACTGACGGAATCCTTACATCGGCTCTCTGAAGAAGATCCGACGTTTCGATTCCATACGGATGCCGAAACCGGACAGATCATCATCTCGGGTGTCGGCGAGCTCCATCTGGAGATCATCGTCGATCGCCTCAAGCGGGAATTCAACGTCCCGGTCAAGGTCGGCAAGCCTCAGGTAGCATATCGCGAGACGATTACTACCCCTGCTCGGCACGAAGGAAAGTTCATCCGCAGTGCCACGGGGAAGAATCAATTCGGACAGGTTACAATCGAATTGCGTCCGAACGGAACTGGAAAAGGCTTCGAGTTCATCAATGAACTGGGACCGAACGTACTTCCGGCGCCGTACGTGAAAAGTGCTGAACAGGGCGCACTGGAAGCCCTGAAGGTAGGCCCCATCGCAGGGTATCCCATGATCGACATCGTGGCGGCCCTGGTCGGTGCGGAATATCAGGAAGAAGATTCGACGGAGATGGCATATGCGATCTCCGCCTCGATGGCAGCGAAGGATGCGGCAAGGATGGCCAATCCGGTCATCATGGAGCCCGTCTTCCACGTCGAGGTCGTTACGCCCGAGGAATACGTGGGCGAGGTCATTGCAGACCTCAGCTCGCGAAGTGGAAGGGTTGAAGGCATTCAGGTGCGTGATATCCTCCAGGTTGTTACGGCGGTCGTACCGCTGTCACAGCTATTCGGCTACGTAACGCAGTTGCGATCGCTCACACAGGGTCGTGGTTCGTATACGATGACGTTTTCGCATTACGAACCATCGACCACGCGCCGGTAATTCTGCTACCGGAACGCGTGAGCGGTATAGACTCCGTTATGTGGTACCGGAAACGCCCAATGCGTTTTTTTCGGGAAAGTGGATTCGTGTGCTTGCCAGTATCAGAACTTTTCGTATCTTTGAAGTCTATCTTCGGCTGAACGAGAAGCAACCGCAAGAAACTCTAGTAAATAACTCTCAACACAAACCTTCCTGCATCCAGAGGAGTTTGACCCATGGCAAAGGAAAAATTCGAGCGGAACAAACCGCACGTGAACGTAGGCACGATTGGCCACGTTGACCACGGCAAAACAACGTTGACGGCAGCGATCACCATGTCGCTAGCTGTGCAAGGTTTGGCTGAAAAGCGTTCGTTTGACTCCATTGACAACGCTCCCGAAGAAAAGGCACGCGGGATCACAATCGCCACGGCGCACGTCGAGTACGAGACGGAGAACCGTCACTATGCTCACGTCGACTGCCCTGGTCACGCCGACTATGTGAAGAACATGATCACGGGTGCCGCTCAGATGGACGGCGCCATCCTCGTGGTAGCCGCTACGGACGGCCCGATGCCCCAGACGCGTGAGCATATCCTGCTCGCTCGCCAGGTCGGTGTGCCCCGTATCGTCGTCTTCATGAACAAGGTTGACATCGCCGATCCTGAACTCGTCGACCTCGTGGAACTCGAAATCCGCGAACTGCTGTCGAAGTACGAATTCCCCGGCGACGACATTCCGATCATCAAGGGCTCTGCTCTCAAGGCTCTCGAAGCCGCTTCCGCAGACGGAACGACGTCGAGCCATCCCGACCTGCAGTGCATCTATGAACTCATGGCCGCCGTCGACAGCTACATCCCCACGCCGAAGCGCGATGTGGACAAGCCCTTCCTCATGCCTGTCGAAGACGTGTTCTCGATCACGGGTCGCGGTACGGTAGGTACGGGTCGTATCGAGCGCGGTATCGTCAAGGTCAACGATGAAGTCGAAATCGTAGGCTTCGGTCTTCAGAAGAAGTCCACGGTAACGGGTATCGAAATGTTCCGCAAGCTGCTGGATGAAGGACAAGCCGGTGACAACGTCGGTCTTCTTCTCCGCGGTGTGGACAAGGAAGAACTCGAGCGCGGTATGGTTATCTCGAAGCCGGGATCCATCACGCCGCACCACAAGTTCAAGGCTCAGGCCTACGTACTCACGAAGGAAGAAGGCGGCCGTCACACGCCGTTCTTCACGAACTATCGCCCGCAGTTCTACTTCCGTACGACGGACGTAACGGGTGTTCTCAACCTGCCGGCCGGCATGGAAATGATCATGCCTGGCGACAACGTCGACAACCTTGAAGTTGAGCTCATCACGCCGGTCGCTATGGAAGAAGGTCTTCGCTTCGCTATCCGCGAAGGTGGCCGTACCGTAGGTGCTGGTGTCGTGACAGGGATCATCGAATAAGCAATAGCGAAGACAGCAATGAACGGACCGAGGGAAGGTCACCCCTTCCCTCGTTGTCGTCTCAGGACCTGAACACGCCAACCAGGAGAACAATCGAGTGGCAACGCAACGCATTCGCATCAAGCTTCGCTCATACGATCACAATCTGATCGACCGTTCGGCGGAGCGCATCGTGCGCACGGTGAAGCAGACCGGAGCCGTGGTTTCGGGACCCATCCCGCTGCCGACGGAGAAGAGCATCTACACGGTGCTGCGGTCGCCCCACGTGGACAAGAAGTCGCGCGAGCAATTTGAAGCTCGTGTGCACAAGCGGCTCATCGACATCTTCAGCTCGACGCAGAAGACAATTGATGCGCTCATGCGCCTGGAACTACCGGCAGGCGTTGATGTGGAAGTGAAAGTCTAAAAGTGATCTAGAGCCATGAGTGCTATTCTTGGACGAAAAATAGGCATGACGAGCATCTTCACGGAAGACGGTCAATTCGTACCGTGCACCGTGATCGAAGCCGGCCCCTGCCCCGTCACCCAGGTGAAAACCATGGAGAGCGACGGATACGAGGCAGTGCAGATCGGATTCGGAGCTCTTGCCGAACGTAAACTCAACAAGCCGAAGGCGGGACACCTCGCCAAGGCCGGAACGGCGCCCGTGCGCCATCTCAAGGAGTTCCGCCAGCTGTTCAACAAGGTTGCCGTAGGCGACGTTGTGACGGTTGACAACTTTGCCGAAGGCGACAAGATCAAAGTGTCTGCCACGAGCAAAGGACGCGGTTTCCAGGGCGTCGTGAAACGCCACCACTTCGGTGGTGTGGGTATGACGACGCACGGTCAGAGCGACCGTCCGCGCGCCCCTGGTTCGATCGGCTCCTCGTCCTTCCCGTCGCGTGTCTTCAAGGGCATGCGCATGGCAGGCCGGATGGGCGGAACGCGGATCACCGTACGCAATCTCACGATCGTGCGCGTGATTCCCGGATCGAATCTGCTGATGGTGAAGGGGAGCATCCCTGGTGCGCCCAACGGTGTGGTGGAAATTGTCAAGCTTTAATCGAACACGACCATGACAGTGGAAGTAGTAACCAAGGACGGTGCGAAGTCAGGCACGATCGAACTCCCGGCAACGGTGTTCGGCGTAGAGCCTAACGAGCACGCGATGTATCTGGCGGTGCGGGCGTATCTCGCTCATCGTCGCCAGGGTACTCACAAGAACAAGACGCGCTCGGAAGTTTCGGGCGGCGGCAAGAAGCCCTTCAAGCAGAAGGGGACTGGTGGCGCACGTCGTGGCACGAGCCGTTCTCCGCTGCAGCCTGGTGGTGGCAAGATTCACGGCCCCATTCCCCACCTCTACCGTGTGGAACTGCCGGTGAAGGTCAAGCGCCTCGCACGCAAGTCGGCGCTGGCTCTCCGCGCTCGTGAGAACAACGTGCACGTGGTGGAAGACTTCACCCTCCAGCAGGCCAAGACGAAGGACATCGCCTCCATGATGAAGGCGCTGAACCTCGATGGTTCGAAGGTCCTCGTCCTCCTGCCGCAGACCGACACGAACGTCGTTCGTTCGGCGCGCAACATCCCGGGCGTGACGACATTCCCCGCAGACAAGATCTCGGCATACGATGTGCTGAGCCACGGCAAGCTCCTGATCTTCAAGAGCGCCGTACAGACCCTCGAACAGTCATTCGGAAGCAACTAAGGTACGGGCGGCTATCATGATCACAGTACTCAGAAAACCGGTGATTACCGAGAAGGCCACGAAGGTGGGTCACCTCCGCCAGTATGTCTTCGAAGTTGATCCGAACTCGAACAAGCTTCAGATCCAGGCTGCCCTCAAGCAGATGTTCGACGTGGAAGTCGAAAGCATCCGCACCGTACGGATCAAGGGCAAGGTGAAGTCGCGCTTCACGAAGCGTGGCCTGCAGGTTGGACGGACGAACCTCCGCAAGAAGGCCTATGTCACGCTGAAGGAAGGCCAGACGCTTGACATCGTTGCCGGCGAAGGTGGCGAGAACTAAGGGCTCCATCAAGAACACGACGACTAGAAGAGAACGACAATGGCAATTCGCACACTCAAACCGATCACACCAGGCACGCGGTTCTACTCCGTCAGCGCCTTCGATGAGATCACGGCCGCCAAGCCGGAGAAGTCCCTCACGGTGCCTCTCAAGAAGTCTGGTGGACGGAACAACACGGGTCGCGTAACGTCGCGTCACCGTGGCGGCGGACACAAGCGTCTGTATCGCATCATCGACTTCAAGCGGAACAAGAAGGATATTCCGGCCACGGTTCTCACGATCGAGTACGATCCCAACCGTACCTGCCGTATCGCTCTGCTCGAGTATGCCGATGGAGAGAAGCGCTACATCCTCGCACCGGCGAAGATCAAGGTCGGCGACGTCCTGATCTCCAGCGAGACCGCCGAACTGCGTGACGGCAACTGCCTTCCCCTTCGCAAGATCCCGTTCGGCATGTTCGTGCACAACATCGAGATGAAGCCCGGCAAGGGTGGACAGATGGTACGTACGGCTGGCGCTTCGGCCCAGCTCGTCGGTGTGGACGGAAACAAGGCCCAGCTCAAGCTGCCTTCAGGCGAGATCCGCATGGTTCCTTCGGAATGCATGGCGACGCTCGGAGTGCTGAGCAACGGCGATCACGAGAACATCCTGTACGGCAAGGCCGGCCGCAAGCGCTGGCTGGGTGTACGCCCGCAGACGCGCGGTATGGCCATGAATCCGATCGACCACCCGAACGGTGGTGGTGAAGGTCGCTCGAAGTCGGGTGGTGGACGTCAGCACCTGCGTTCGCCGTGGGGTCAGCTCGCCAAGGGGCTGAAGACGCGCAAGAAGAAGAAGGCGTCGGATGACATGATCATTCGTCGTCGGACCAAGTAAGAAGCGATCAAGAAGGATACACCATGCCTCGTTCCCTCAAGAAAGAACCGTTTATCAGCTACAAGCTGGTGAAGAAGGTCGACACGATGAATCAGAGCGGCAAGAAGACCGTGATCAAGACATGGTCGCGCGCTTCGGTAATCGCACCGGACTTCGTGGGTCATACCTTCGCGGTACACAACGGCAACAAGTTCATCCCGGTATACGTGTCGGAAAACATGGTAGGCCACAAGCTCGGTGAGTTCTCGCCGACGCGTAACTACCGCGGCCATTCCGGCAACCGCAAGGATCTCAAGACAGGCAAGAAATAACGGACGAACGATGGAAGCAAGAGCAGTAAAACGCTACACACGGTCCTCGCCCCGCAAGATGCGGCTTGTGATCGACCTTATCCGCGGCAAATCGGTGGTGCAGGCCCTCAACATCCTGCAGTTCCATGAAAAGCATGCGGCGAAGGCAGCCGAACTCACACTGAAGTCGGCCATCAACAACCTCACGCAGAAGGATGCCGGAATCAATCCGGAATCGATCATCGTGAAGGAATGCTTCGTCGATCCGGGACCGACGCTGAAGCGGATTTCGCCCGCGCCAATGGGCCGTGCGTACCGGATCCGCAAGCGTTCGCACCATCTCACCATCGTTGTAACCACGAAACAGTAAGCAGGAGAGCAACCTTGGGTCAGAAAACACATCCGATCGGGCTGCGCCTCGGCATTATCCGCCAGTGGGAAGCCAACTGGTTCGATGAGAAGAACGTTGCGGAGAAGCTTCAGGAAGACCTGATGGTCCGCAACTACATCAAGAGTCGTCTGAAGAAGGCCGGCGTGGCACGTGTCATCGTCGAGCGTACGGCCAAGCAACTGCGGATCACGATCAACACGTCGCGTCCCGGTGTCATCATCGGTCGTTCGGGCAAGGATATCTCGCAGCTCGAGGAAGAACTCCGCAAGCTGACGAAGAAGGAAGTGAAGATTCTCATCAGTGAGATCAAGCGCCCCGAACTCGATGCCCAGCTCGTTGCCGACAACATCGCGCAGCAGCTCGAAGGGCGTATCTCGTTCCGCCGTGCGATGAAGAATGCCGTCAGCAGCACCATGCGTGTTGGCGCGGAAGGTGTCCGTATCATGTGCTCCGGCCGTCTCGGTGGAGCGGACATGTCCCGGACCGAACAGTACAAAGAAGGTCGTGTGCCGCTGCACACGCTACGAGCCGACATCGACTATGCGCAGTCCCGTGCCGAAACCGTGTACGGATCCCTGGGCATCAAGGTATGGATCTGCCGTGGCGAAGTCATCGGCAAGCAACAGAACAAGGAACAGTGAACCAGTAGCTGACGGGTCAGAGCAATGCTTATTCCTAAAAGAGTAAAACACCGGAAGACCCAGCGCGGACGTCGCCGCGGCAAGGCCTATCGTGGATCGCAGGTAGCGTTCGGCTCCTTCGGTCTCAAGGCCCTCGAGGGTGCCTGGATCACCAATCGCCAGATCGAATCGGCGCGTATCGCGATCAATCGCTACCTGCGTCGTGACGGTAAGGTGTGGATCCGGATTTTCCCCGACAAGCCCGTGACGAAGAAGCCTGCCGAAACCCGGATGGGTTCGGGTAAGGGTAATCCCGAAATGTGGGTAGCGGTGGTCAAGGCCGGCCGTATCCTCTTCGAGATCGACGGTGTAACCAAGGAACGTGCGCAGGAGGCTATCCGCCTTGCGATGCACAAGCTTCCGATCAAGTGCAAGTTTGTCCAACGCGTGGACCTGGAGGGCTAAGCAATGAAGGCAAGAAAGGCAGAGGACCTGCGCGGCCTCCCGACACATGAGCTCGACACCTTCCTCAAGGAAAGTGAAGAGAACGTAACCAGGCTGCGCTTCCAGCTCACGCTGGGCCAATTGCAGGATACGTCGAGCATCCGCACGCTCCGCAAGGACATTGCGCGTATGAAGACGATTCTCCAGGAACGTAAGAATAACGCTAACTGAGAACTGACAGACCCATGCCAGACGTGACTACAGAAGCAGCAACCTCGACCGGACGCAAGAAAGCGCGCACGGGCAAGGTCGTGAGCAATAAGGCGGACAAGACGATCGTGGTGAGCATCGAACGCCAGGTCATCCACCCGCTCTACAAGAAGTACTTCAAGCAGACGAAGAAGATCATGGCACATGATGAACAGAATCAGTGCCAGATCGGCGACACCGTGAAGGTGATCGAATGCCGTCCGTTGAGCGCACGCAAGCGCTGGACGCTCGTTGAAATCATCGAACGTGCGCAGTAAGGGAGAAGGCTCATGATCCAGGAAGAAAGTAATCTCGTCGTCGCCGACAACTCCGGAGCTCGCAAGCTGCGCTGCATCCGCGTCCTCGGTGGTCACGGCAAACGCACCGCTACCGTCGGTGACATCGTGGTGTGCTCGGTCAAGGCAGCCTTGCCTTCCGGCACCGTCAAGAAAGGCGAAGTGTGCAAGGCCGTGATCGTGCGCACGAAGAAGGAAGTTCGCCGCCGTGATGGCTCATTCATCCGCTTCGACGAGAATGCAGCCGTCATCATCAACAACAACGGCGACCCGCGTGGCACACGGATCTTCGGACCCGTCGCTCGCGAGCTGCGCGAAAAGAACTTCATGAAGATCATTTCGTTGGCACCTGAGGTGCTCTGAGGTACGTATGAAGCTGAAGATCAAAAAAGGCGACACCGTCAAGGTCATCGCAGGTAACGACAACGGCAAGACCGGCCGCGTTCTCATGGTCTTTCCCGACCAGATGAAGGTCCTTGTCGAAGGTGTGAACATCCGTTCCAAGGCCGTGCGCCCGTCGCAGTCCAATCCGAACGGTGGCATCGTCAAGCAGGAAGTGCCGATCCACTACAGCAACGTGATGTTGGTGGACAAGAACGGCAAGCCGACGCGTACGCGCATCGAACGTACGGCTGCGCCCGGTGGCAAGGCAACCGTCAAGCGTGTGGCCAAGACCACGAACGAAGAACTCTAAGCTGATAATCAGGTAGACGAAACCATGGCGAAAACACCAACGAAGAAGATCGATTTCAAGCCGGACGGCCCTCGCCTCGAAGAGGTGAGCGTAGCCCCCGCGGCACCGCGTCTGTATGCCTTCTACAAGGACAACGTGGTACCGGCGCTCATGAAGCGATTCTCGTATGGCACCCTCATGCAAGTGCCCAAGCTCGAAAAGATCACGATCAACATCGGAGTCGGTGCTGCCTCGCAGGACACCAAGTTGCTCCAGGCTGCCGTGAACGAACTCGAGCTGATCACCGGCCAGCGTCCGGCTGTCACGCGAGCCAAGAAGTCCATCGCTAACTTCAAGCTCCGCGAAGGCATGCCCATCGGCGCCCGAGTGACCCTGCGTCGCGCTCGCATGTTCGAGTTCCTCGACCGCTTCATCAACATCGCCGCTCCCCGTATCCGCGACTTCCGCGGATTCTCGGACAAGAGCTTCGACGGTCGCGGTAACTTCACGATCGGCATCAAGGAGCAGATCATCTTCCCGGAAATCGACGTCGATAAGGTCGGCAGGATCACGGGTATGGACATCACCTTCGTGACGTCGGCTGCCTCGGATGAAGAGGCCTACGCTCTTCTCCAGGAATTCGGTTTTCCATTCCGCAAACGGGACTAATCGCAATGGCTAAGAAGTGTATCATCGCTCGTAACGAGAAGCGCCAACGCCTCGCCGCCAAGTACGCTGTCAAGCGTGCCGAGCTCAAGGCTGCCGGTGACATGGTAGGACTGCAGAAGCTTCCCCGGAACAGTGCACCTACGCGCATTCGTTCCCGCTGCAAGATGACCGGGCGCGGCAAGGCCGTGTATCGCAAGTTCGGACTTTGCCGGAACATGTTCCGGCTCCTCGCCCTCGAGGGCAAGATTCCGGGCATCCGGAAATCCAGCTGGTAATCGGAGTTCCGACGACATTCTGACAACGACCATTCGACGACCACTATGCCAGTAACAGACACCATCGCCGACTTTATCACGCGCATCCGCAATGCGTCCGCCGCAAAGCACAAGACCCTGGATGTGCCGTGCTCGAACCTGAAGATCTCGATCGCCTCGATTCTCAAGGATCAGGGGTTCATTGCGGACTTCGAGAAGATCGAGAACGCCCATCAGGGTGTGCTGCACATCAAGTTGCGCTACTATCTCGGCCAGCCCGTGATCCGCGAGATCCGCCGAATCAGCAAGCCTGGTCGTCGTCTCTATGCGCCGGTCGACAAGCTTCCGCGCGTACGCAACGGCCTGGGTATCGCCATCGTCTCCACGCCTCGTGGCGTGATGACGGACAAGCAGGCCCGCCGTGAAAATGTCGGCGGCGAAGTTCTCTGCACGATCTGGTAACGCGAAGCTAAGGAGCATTCAACATGTCACGAGTTGGGAAGAAACTGATCAACGTCCCCGCCAACGTCCAGGTAACGTTCGATGGCGGCAACTGCAAGGTCAAGGGCCCGAAGGGCGAACTGACGTGCGCGGTAAGCGATGAGATCACCCATCACCTCAATGGATCCGAACTGACCTTCAGCCGCTCGTCGGATGACAAGAAGGTACGTTCCGTACACGGTCTTACGCGTGCCACCATCGCGTGGATGGTCGAAGGCGTGTCCAACGGATTCACGCGGAATCTGCAAATCGAAGGTGTCGGTTACAAGGTCGAAATGCGCGGCAAGAACCTGCTGCTCAACCTCGGCTTCTCGCATCCGATCCTCTTCATCCCCCCGGATGGCGTCGAGTTCGCCGTCGCATCTCCCACGGTCTTCGCCGTGAAGGGCGTCAACAAGCAACTCGTGGGCGAAGTGGCCGCCAAGGTCCGCAAGCTGCGTCCCCCCGAGCCGTACAAGGGCAAGGGCATCCGTTACGAAGGCGAATACATCCGTCGTAAGGCCGGTAAGTCGGCAGGCAAGTAAGGAACGAAAAGACTATGAAACGCAATCAACTGAAGAATGCACGCCGCATGCGCCGCAAGATGAGCGTGCGCCGCAAGGTTCACGGTACGCCGGAGCGCTATCGCCTGTCGATCTTCCGCTCGGTGAATCACATCTATGCGCAGATCGTGGATGACACGACGGCCAAGACGCTCGTCAGCGCTTCCACGAACGACAAGGAAGTCCGCGCGAAGATCGATGGTCTTTCGCGTGTCGAGCAGAGCCGTGTCGTCGGTACCGTTCTCGCGGAACGTGCCAAGGCAGGCAAGATCGCTACCGTCGCCTTCGACCGTGGCGGCTTCCTCTACCACGGCCGTGTGAAGGCCCTGGCCGACGCAGCTCGTGAACACGGACTGCAATTCTAATCGAACGACGACAACAGGAGAACTGTCAGTGGCAAAGCAAAAAGTCTCGGAACTGAACCTGAAGGACAAGATCGTCTACGTAGGCCGGACGGCGAAGGTCGTCAAGGGCGGACGTCGGTTCAACTTCTCGGCCATCGTCGTGGTGGGCGATGAGAACGGACACGTCGGCTATGGCCTCGGTAAGGCTGGCGAAGTATCCGATGCGGTAACGAAGGCAACAGAAGCAGCGAAGAAGGCTGTCGTCAAGGTCCGCGTGCAGGATGGAACCATTCCTCACCAGATCATCGGCAAGTTCGGTGCGGCCAAGGTCCTGATCCGCCCTGCAACGCCGGGTACGGGTGTCATCGCCGCCGGTGGCGTGCGTGCCATCCTCGAACTCGCCGGTGTCAAGGACGTGCTCACGAAGAGCCAGGGATCGTCGAATCCGCACAACACGGTGAAGGCTACCATGCAGGCGCTCACGGCACTCGATGATGCATCGGCCGTCGCAGCTCGCCGCGGTGTCGGCATCGAGAAGGTTCTCCACGGTTAAGCCAGGTAGAAAGGACCCATACCCATGAAATTGAAGATCACACAAGTCCGTAGCGTCATCGGTTCGCTGGAAAAGCACAAGGCCACGATCAAGGCCTTGGGCCTCGGACGTCCGAACTACGTATCGATCAAGCCGAAGAACATCCAGACGCTCGGCATGGTCAACGTGGTACGACACCTTGTTAAAGTGGAAGAAATTGCTGACTAAACTGCGAACGACAATGAAACACGTAGGAAATCTGAGCCCCGCTCCGGGCTCGCGCCACAAGAAGAAACGCGTCGGTCGTGGTGCAGGCTCCGGTCACGGTGGCACTGCCACGCGTGGCCACAAGGGTCACCAGTCGCGTAGCGGCTTCAGCCAAAGTCCCGGATTCGAAGGCGGTCAAATGCCTCTCATCCGTCGCGTACCCAAGTTTGGCTTCACCAGCATCAACCGCGTCGAGTATCAGGAAGTGAACGTTGCCACGCTGCAGCGCCTTGTTGATGAACGCCGTATCTCCGATGGTGTCGTCAATGCCTCCGTACTCTATGATCTGGGTGTTGTACGCAAGAAATCGGCACCGGTAAAGATCCTCGGTAACGGCGATCTGTCGGCCAAGTTGACCGTGACGGTCGACAAGGTCTCCGCCTCCGCCAAGGAGAAGATCGAGTCGGCCGGAGGAGTGGTAAGCGCCAATGTCTAATATCGTTACCACTCTCCGTAACATCTTTCGGATCGAAGAGCTCCGCACGCGGATCATCTTCACCCTCGTGGTGTTGCTGGCCGTGCGGATCGGCTCGTTTATCACGATCCCCGGTGTTGACGTCGACCTTCTGAGTTCCGCATCGTCCCTCGGCGATTCGGGGACGATCTTCGGTCTCTACGACATGTTCGTCGGAGGGGCCTTCTCGAATGCGGCCTTGTTCGCCCTGGGCATCATGCCCTACATCTCGGCCAGCATCATCCTGCAGATCGCCGGCGTCGTACTCCCGTCGTTGCAGAAGATGCAGCGCGAGGGTGAGGACGGGCGCCGCAAGATCAACCAGTACACACGATATCTGACGGTATTTGTAGCCGTCCTGCAGGCGTATGGCGTCACGTTGAAGATCGCCCAGACGACGGCAGGCCCCGGTGGCCTCTCCGTCGTACCGGATGCGGGATTCTTGTGGACGGCATCGTCGGTCATCATCCTGACGGCAGGAACGATCGTGCTGATGTGGCTCGGTGAACAGATCACGGATCGCGGTATCGGCAACGGTATCTCGCTCATCATCTTCATCGGTATCATCGCACGGTTCCCCACGGCCATCCAGCAGGAAATCTCGCTGATCTCCGCCGGTTCGAGAAACGTCGTCGTCGACCTCGTCCTCGTCGCCCTTCTCGCCGGTATCATCGCAGCGGTCATCCTCGTCACACAGGGCGCGCGCCGGATTCCGGTCCAGTACGCCAAGCGTGTCGTCGGCCGCAAGGTCTACGGTGGTACGACGCAGTACATTCCTCTGCGCGTGAATACGGCCGGCGTCATGCCGATCATCTTCGCCCAGTCGATCCTCTTCGTACCGGCTACGATCGCCAGCTTCTTCCCCGAAAGCACGGGTCTGCAGGAGTTCGCACGACTGTTCAGCGACCAATCTGTGGTCTATGCAATCGTCTACGGCCTGATGATCCTGTTCTTCACGTACTTCTATACGGCTATCGCCTTCAATCCGAAGGAAGTGGCCGATAATATGAAGCGCAACGGCGGCTTCGTTCCGGGTGTACGCCCTGGACAGCCGACGTCGGACTACATCGAGAACATCCTTACCCGGATCACGCTCCCGGGCGCCGTCTTCCTCGCGCTCATCGCCATCCTGCCCACGTTCGCTATCCGCGTTCTGCAGGTGCCGCCGCTGTTCGCGTCGTTCTTCGGCGGAACGAGCTTGCTGATCATCGTCGGCGTAGCCCTCGATACGCTGCAGCAGATCGAATCCTATCTTCTCATGCGTCACTATGACGGCTTCATGAAGACGGGCAAGATCCGTGGTCGTGCAGGAGCGATGTCCTGATGATGATGGCCTCCGTCGTCGATATTGCGCCTACTGTGCATTCGGCCGATGATATCCGGAAGCTCGAGGCGGCTGGCCGCCTCGTCGCCGATACGCTGGCCATGCTCAAGCCGCATATCGTACCTGGTGTGGCGACGCAGGACCTCGATACCATGGCGGAGGAGTTCATCCGCAGCCGTGGTGGAGAGCCTGCCTTCAAGGGACATGTGGTGAACGGGTTGACGTTCCCGTATTCGTTGTGCGTAAGCATCGACGAAGAAGTGGTTCACGGCATGCCGGGGAATCGCACGCTGAAGGCCGGACAGATCGTGTCGGTCGACTGCGGTGTCCGCAAGGACGGATTCTACGGCGACAGCGCGCATACGTTCGCCGTCGGTGAGATTTCCACCGACAAGCAGCGTCTGCTGGACGTCACGCAGGAAGCCCTTATGCTCGGTATCGAGCAGGCGGTGGATGGCAACAAGGTATACGACATCGCGAGAGCGATTCAGACGCACGTTGAAAAGCATGGATTTTCGGTGGTGAGGGAACTCGTGGGGCACGGCATCGGCCGTCACCTCCATGAAGAGCCTCCCGTCCCGAACTTCGTACCGGGCCTGTTGCACCGGTCGCGGTATCCCAACGTCAAGCTGCGCAGCGGCATGGCGCTCGCGATCGAGCCGATGGTGAACATGGGCATGTTCCATGTGCATACGGCCAGCGACGGTTGGACGATCTATGCCGCTGACGGCAAGGCGTCGGCACATTTTGAACACACAGTGATTGTGAGCGGTGACAAGCCGGTCATTCTCACGTTGATGAACTAACGCAAGGGAACGCATGGCGAGGGCAGACCTCATCCGCGTTGACGGCGTGATCGAAGACACGCTGCCGAACACCCAGTTCATCGTGAAACTGGAGAACGGCCACAAGATTCTGGCTCACGTCTCGGGAAAGATGCGCATGAACTTCATCCGCATCTTCCTTGGTGACAAGGTGACGGTAGAGATGTCCCCCTACGATCTCACGAAGGGTCGCATCGTCTACCGGTACAAGTAACGAAGAATAGATTGTAACAAAGGGAGTATTGTCATGAAGGTACAGGCATCCGTCAAGAAACGGAACCCCGACGACAAGATCGTGCGTCGCAAGGGTAAGGTGTACATCATCAACAAGAAGAATCCCCGCTTCAAGCAACGTCAAGGGTAATTGGGAGACTAACTGTGGCTCGTATCGCAGGTATTGATCTGCCGAAGAACAAGCGCGGCATCATTGCACTGACCTACATCTACGGTATCGGAGACAAGTTGTCGGGCCAGGTCCTCGAAAAGGCCGGAATGGACCCGAACAAGCGTGTGTCGACCTGGACCGACGATGAAGTAGCGCGGATCCGCCAAGTACTTGGCGACATCAAGGTAGAAGGGCAGTTGCGCTCCGAAGTGCAACTGAACATCAAGCGCCTCATGGATATCGGCTGTTACCGTGGGCTGCGTCACCGCCGTGGGCTGCCCGTACGCGGACAGCGCACGCGTACGAACGCACGTACCCGCAAGGGCAAGCGCAAGACGGTGGCCGGTAAGAAGAAGGCAGCGAAGAAGTAACGACAACTAGGATAACGGAACAATGGCAGCAGCGAAAAAGCGCGTGAAGCGCAAGATCGTCGCGGACGTACACGGCAAGGTGTTCGTTCGCGCTACGTTCAACAACGTGATCGTAACGATCACGGACACGTACGGTAACACGCTTGCCTGGTCGTCGGCCGGCAAGAACGGTTTCCGCGGCTCCAAGAAGAACACGCCGTATGCATCCCAGGTGTCGGCCGACAAGGCCGCACGCGAGGCCTTCGAAATGGGCCTGCGCAAGGTGGATGTCGTCGTGAAGGGCCCGGGAAGTGGTCGTGAAGCCGCCATCCGCGCATTGACGCAAGCCGGTCTGGAAGTGCTTTCGATCATGGATCAGACGCCCCTTCCGCACAACGGCTGCCGTCCGCCGAAGCGCCGCCGCGTATAATCCCGTTCCATGCCATGCGTGGGCGTGCGTGATGCTTCGCGCTCCGCTCGTCGATGCATTGCCGATTGTGCCAGTGAAATGATATTTCACTTTTTGCGAGACCCTGAGCTTATGAATACAACCATGCAGATGCCGGAGAAGGTCCAGATCGATGAGGTCACCGGTCCGTATCACTCCAAGTTCGTCCTCAACCCGCTTGAGGAAGGATATGGTGTGACGATCGGTAACGCGTTCCGTCGCGTACTCCTCTCGTCGATCCAGGGTGCCGCCATCGTTGGTGTGAAAATCAGCGACGTACAACACGAGTTCCAGACCATTCCCGGTGTGACCGAGGACATGTGCGAGATCATCCTCAACCTGAAGGAAGTTCGCCTTGCCCTCAACGACAAGAAGGCCGCAAACCGCATCACCTTCCGTATGAAGGGCCCCGGGATCTGGTACGGTAAGGACATCGAAGCCGCAAATCCCGGTATCACCGTTCTCGATCCCGAAAAGAAGATCGCCACGCTCGCCGATGATGCGGACTTCGACGTCGAACTCCGTATCGGCAAGGGCAAGGGCTACGTTCCTTCCGAAGATCAGAACAGCTCGGACTTCCCGGTGGGTATGATCGCCATCGACGCGATCTTCACGCCGATCAAGAACGTCGTCTTCACCGTCGAACCCTATCGTGTCGGTCAGAAGACGGACTACGAGCGCCTGATCCTCGACGTCCAGACGGACGGATCGATCACGGCACAGGAATCCGTGCAGCATGCTGCCGAGATCCTCAGCGAACACATCGCACTCTTCCTCGGCGTCCGCAAGGAAGTCGCGGTGGCCGAGAACACTCCTTCCGAGAACAGCAATGCGAATTCGGACTTCATCCGCATCCGTCGTGTCCTCATGACGTCGGTGGATGATCTCGAACTCTCCGTACGTGCACACAACTGCCTCAAGGCAGCCAGCATCAAGACGATGGCCGACCTCGTCAGCCTGCAGGAATCGGAACTCCTCAAGTTCCGCAACTTCGGCCGCAAGTCGCTGGCCGAGCTGGCGGACGTCGTCCAGGTTGCCGGACTGACCTTCGGTATGGATGTCGAGCCCTACCTGCGTGAAGAACCCAAATCGGCCGAATAACTCGCCGTACACCGAACAAGAAGACGAACAACGATTAAGAGATCTGAGCCATGAGACACAACGTAGCAGGACGCAAGCTGAAGCGCACGGCGAGCCACAGGCGCGCACTGTTGTGCAACCTTGCAACCTCCTTGTTCGAGCACAAGCGCCTCGTGACGACCGAAGCCAAGGCCAAGGAACTGCGCCCATTCGCCGAACACCTCATCACGCGCGCCCGCAATGCACACAATGCAGAGAAGGCCGGTTCCGTCCAGGGTGTGGATGTGCACAGCCGCCGTATGGTAGGCCGCTTCATCCGTAACAAGGCCGTGCTCCAGGAACTGTTCGATACGATCGCACCCCTGGTGGCAGAACGTAACGGCGGGTATACGCGCATCACCAAGATCGGTCTCCGTCGTGGTGACAACGCCCCAGAAGCCGTGATCGAACTCGTGGACTGGTCGAATCCGCAGGATGGTCGCGTCAGCACGAAGACCCGTGCCAAGGCTACGACGGCTGCTCCCAAGAAGAAGGCCGCCGCCAAGAAGGCCGCACCTGCAGTCGCCGCAGCACCCGTTGTTGCGGAAGCAGCTCCGGTGGCGGAAGTCGAAGCTCCGGTCGCCGATGCACCCGTCGTGGAAGCAGCTCAGCTGGCGGATACGGCACCCATCGCCGAAGCATCCACCATGGATGCACCCGAAACGGCAGCCGATACGGACGAAGAGCCCAAGACCGAAGCATAACAAACGAAGACTACGAGGATTCCGACGCCGGACCAGCGGTCCGGCGTTTTCCTTTTTATGGCACAGGATCACATCAGCGTCGAATTCATCAAGGGTGCCGTCCAGCCGGACCAGTACCCCGATCTCGGTCTGCCCGAAGTGGCGATGATCGGGCGCTCCAACGTGGGGAAGTCGTCGCTGATCAATGCCATCGTACGTCAGGGCAACGTCGCGCGCGTCAGCAACACGCCGGGCAAGACGCAGGAAATCAACTTCTTCGCCACCAATCTCGGCATCGTCCTCGTCGACCTTCCCGGCTACGGCTATGCATCCGTGAGCAAGGAACGTCGGGAACTGTTCGCCAAGAGCATCAGAACCTATCTCTTCAATCGTACGCCGCTGGCCCTGGTATGCGTGCTGATCGATGGCCGCCACGATCCGCAACCTCTCGACATGGCCATGCTCGAAGAGCTCGAGATGAACGGACGGAACTTCGTCGCCGTGCTCACGAAGTGCGACAAGCTGTCCGCCAAGGACGTCGAACGACGTCATGCGCAGGTGAAGGAATTGCTGTCGCAGTGCCGCTTCGCCGTGGACGTCATCGTCACGTCGTCGAAGACGGGAGACGGTCGCAGCAGCCTCATCGGCATCATGAAACGAACCCGAGATCAACATCAACAGGCATCGTCATGAGTAGCAAGCCTATCGTTGGTATCATCATGGGAAGTGATTCGGACCTGCCCGTCATGCGGGATGCGGCCATCATTCTCGAAGAATTCGACGTTCCGTACGAAATGCGCGTCGTCAGTGCTCACCGTACACCTGCCGACATGGCTGAGTACGGAAGCACCGCTCACGAACGCGGTATCAAGGTCATCATCGCCGGTGCCGGAGGTGCAGCGCATCTGCCCGGCATGACGGCTGCGTTCTCGCCCCTTCCCGTCATCGGAGTACCGATTCCCACGCGGCATCTCAAGGGTATGGATTCCCTCATGAGCATCGTCCAGATGCCCGCCGGTGTTCCCGTGGCCACCGTCGCCATCGGTGGCGGCCGCAATGCCGGCCTTCTCGCCATCGAAATGCTGTCCATCGCAGATCCTTCACTTCTGCAGAAGCTCATCGTCTTCAAGCAGCGTATCGCCGAAGAGTCGAGAGCGAAGAACGACCATCTGTAGGCCGTACGGCCGCACTCCATATTCGGCGAACCACCGGAGCCTGCGTATCCGTCGACCACGATGTGATACCGGGTATCCATGCCGTCATGTGGCATCGTTTCTGCCCCGGATACGATCGATGTCCAGCGTTGCATGTGCCCCGTTCGGCGGGTCTTTCGACCTGCCGTGAAATGACAACACAGCAATTCGAAGATTATTTAGCAAATTGCGCGCTTCCCAAGGATACGACCCCAATCCCTTGACCACACGACACACATATCGATCCGACCGACGACGAATGCTGCTGCGGGAATCCGGGCAGTGTCTTCGCAGGACGATCTGTGTCGTTCTTTCACTCTGACCCCTCCCGCAGCGAAGTAGCAGGAATGCACGCGTAGGTACGCAAGTACACGGCATTCTGCACCGCCACATATCGCCCCATTCCAGTCCGCATGAATCATGCCCACACGGGAAGTGTGTGCTCGTGCCGTCGTCGTGATCATTCATCCTTAACCCTTTTGTTTGCCGTTCATGGAACAGTCAACACTCGAGGTCGAATTGCCCGTCGTCATGGTGACCGTGGCCGATGCCTCACACGAACGCTATGCCGAAGAGATCGTGGAAACGATCTTCCTTGCCGCACAACAGCGTGGCACGGGTATCGCACGCCGTACACCGGAATACATCGTGCAGAAGATGCGCGAAGGCAAGGCCATCGTGGCCATCACGTCGGATGGGCATTTCGCCGGTTTCTGCTACATCGAAACATGGGAGCATGGACGTTACGTGGCGAATTCAGGCCTGATCGTCGCGCCGGACTTCAGGAAGCTCAACCTCGCACGACGCATCAAGCGTGCTGCCTTCGAGCTGTCCAGGAAGAAGTATCCGACAGCGAAGATCTTCGGCATCACGACCAGCGCCGCCGTCATGAAGCTCAACAGCGAGCTCGGCTACATTCCCGTGCACTTCTCGTTGCTGACGACGGACGAAGTGTTCTGGAAGGGATGCCAGAGCTGCCCGAACTACGATATCCTCCAGCGTACCGAACAGAAGATGTGTCTGTGTACGGGCATGCTGTTCGATCCCGAAACACAACAGAAGGAAACACCATGAACCGCGTACTGCTGGCATTCTCCGGCGGCCTGGATACGAGCTACTGTGCACGCTATCTCGCCGTGGATCTCGGGATGGAAGTCCATACCGTCGTCGTCGATACGGGCGGGTTCTCCGACGCCGAACTCGACCGCATCGCCGAACGTGCCCAGGTATGTGGTGCCACGTCGCATGCCACGCTCGACAGGACGGAGCAGTTGTACGACGACGTACTGCGATACTGCATCGCCGGGAACGTTCTCAAGAACGCGGCCTATCCACTCTCCGTCAGCGCCGAACGCGTCGTGCAGGCCATCGCCATCGCCGAGCACGCGCGTACGATCGGCGCCACGCATCTTGCGCACGGCAGTACAGGTGCCGGCAACGACCAGGTCCGCTTCGATCTCATCTTCCGTATCCTCTGTCCCGACCTTCCCGTCATCACACCGATTCGCGACCAGCGACTGAGCCGCGACGAGGAGATCGCCTATCTCTCTACCAATGGTGTGGAAGGCGACTGGACGAAGGCCGCCTACTCGATCAATCAGGGAATATGGGGCACGACGATCGGCGGACGCGAGACGCTGACGTCGGGTGATCCGCTGCCGGAACATGCCTACCCGAGCGCGACGAGCGATGACGATCATCCGGAGAACAGCGAAGGCCTCGTCGTCAGCTTCGTCGATGGAGAGCCGGTGGCTCTCAACGGTACGACGATGGAACCCGTCGACGTGATACGCATGCTCAACGAGCGCGGCACGGCGTGGCGCATCGGCAGGGGAATGCATGTCGGCGATACGATCATCGGCATCAAGGGGCGCGTCGCCTTCGAGGCGCCTGCGGCATCGATCCTCATCGAAGCGCATCGCGTCCTCGAGAAGCATACACTCACGAAATGGCAGATCAATCTCAAGGACCAACTGTCCACCTGGTACGGACAGCTCCTGCACGAAGGTCAGTTCCTCGAACCTGCCATGCGCGATATCGAAGCGTTCTACAGGCAGACGCAGGAGCGGGTAACCGGCGACGTCACCATCGAACTCCGTGATCGCACGTTCGACGTACTCGGCATCTCGTCGCCGAACGATCTCATGCAGTCGTCGTTCGCGACGTACGGAGAAGTGAACCGTGCGTGGTCGGGAGACGATGTCAAGGGCTTCGCCACGATATCGGCAATCACGACGACGATCCATCGCACCGTGGATAACGAACAGCCGGCGACGGGGAGCGCACGATCATGATCGGTATCGTCGGTGGCGCAGGCTATGCGGGCGGCGAACTCATCCGCCTCCTGCTCGGACATCCCGAAGTCAGTGTGAACGACCTCGCCGTCGTCAGTACATCCCATGCGGGCCAGCCGGTCGGTGCAGCTCATCCCGATCTTGCCGGTACGACGACGCTTCGGTTCACGAACGAGCTGCCTGCGGATCCCGACGTCGTCTTCCTCTGCAGCGGGCACGGTCAGGCGAAGCGTTTCCTGTCCGGGAATCCTCTTCCGGATTCGACGATCGTCATCGATCTCAGCCAGGACTTCCGTCTGGACGATGCGTGGACCTACGGTCTACCCGAACTGCATCGCGAGCGTATCCGCACGGCGAAGCGCATAGCCAATCCCGGATGTTTCGCCACGACCATCGAGCTGGCCCTGCTGCCGCTCGCGGGCGAAGGGCTGCTGCGTGATGACGTCACCGTGACGGCGATCACAGGATCGACGGGCGCGGGCCAGGCTCCGTCGGATACCACGCATTTCTCGTGGCGTGCGAACAACCTGAGCGTCTACAAGGCCTTCGATCACCAGCATCTTCCGGAGATCCATCGTACGCTTGCCGCCGCCGGGAACGACACCGACGTGATCTTCGTCCCGATGCGGGGTCCGTTCCAGCGCGGTATCATGGCATCGTGCCTGATACGGTGCGAGCGTTCCGCCGCCGCCATCATGAAGCTCTACCGCGACCGCTACGAAGGCCATCCCTTCGTCGTCGTGGCCGACGACCTGCCCGATCTGAAGCGCATCACCGGAACGAATCGCTGCTGCGTCGGACTGCAGCATCAGGGCGATCATCTGCTCGTCGTGAGCGTACTCGACAACCTGTTGAAGGGTGCGTCGGGGCAAGCCGTGCAGAACATGAATCTCACACTCGGCTACGACGAGACGGCAGGACTCGATCTCCGGGCCATCGCCTACTGACGTCTATCGAACAGGGACACCATGAATCCATTGCCGGTCTATTCGCTGATGCCGATCGAACTCGTGCGCGGAAGTATGTCTACCGTGTGGGATGCCGACGGCAATTCCTATCTGGACCTCTACGGCGGTCATGCCGTCATCTCCATCGGTCATGCCCATCCGGCCTACGTACAGGCCATCGCGGCGCAGGCCGAACGTCTCGGCTTCTATTCCAACAGCGTCAGGATCCGCATCCAGGAAGAGTTCGCAGAACGTCTCGGCATCGTCTCGGGATACGACACGTATAGGCTGTTCCTCTGCAACAGTGGTGCGGAAGCCAACGAGAACGCCTTGAAGCTCGCGTCCTTCGTGACGGGGCGCAGCAGGATCGTGGCCTTCGACAAGGCCTTCCATGGCCGTACGTCGCTCGCCGTTGCCACCACGGACAATCCGAAGATCGTCGCTCCGGTCAACAGGACCGATAACGTCACCTTCGTGCCGCTCAACGACATCGAGGCCGTGCGCGCCGAGCTCGATCGTGGGGACGTCGCCGCCGTCATCGTCGAAGGAATCCAGGGCGTGGGTGGTATCCGCATGGCGGACGACGACTTCCTCGTCGCCCTCGATACGGAATGCCGCAAGCACGGTGCGATGCTCATCCTCGACGAGATACAGTCCGGATGCGGTCGTACCGGACGATACTTCGCGCATCAGCATGCAGGTATCCGGCCACCGCTCGTCACCGTCGCGAAGGGAATCGGCAACGGTTTTCCCATCGGTGGAGTACTCGTATCGCCGGACATCGACGTCTGGGACGGTATGCTCGGTACGACGTTCGGTGGCAATCACCTGGCCTGTGCCGCAGCCATGAGCGTGATCGACGTCATGGAGTCCGATGATCTCATGCAGCGGGCCGCGGAGAACGGTGCGGTACTGGCGAATATGTTGCGCGACGTACCGGGAGTGACCGACGTACGTGGCCGTGGCCTCATGATCGGTATGGATATCGATCATGGCGCGGCAGCCGTCCGGACGTCGCTCGTGCAGGATCATCGTATCCTCACCGGCAACGCTTCCAACCCGAAGACGATACGGTTGTTGCCCGCGCTCAACGTTTCCCGCGAAGAACTCGACCGGTTCGTGCAGGCTCTCTCTTCCACGCTGACACTGGAGACGACATGAAACGCTTTACCTCCGTCCATGATGTACTGGCCGGTCCCGGACTCGACACCGTACTCCGCGATGCCCTCGAACTCAAGCGTTCGTCATGGATGCACGAGACGCTGGGTCGCCGCCGTACGCTCGGCCTGCTCTTCATGAATCCGTCCTTGCGGACACGCATGAGCACACAGAAGGCAGGAACCCTGCTCGGTATGGATGTGATGGTGCTGAATGCCGGCAGTGATTCATGGACGCTCGAAACACGCGATGGCGTCGTGATGGACGGCACCGCGACCGAACATATCAAGGAAGCCGCAGGCGTTATGGGGCAGTATTGCGATGTTCTCGGCATCCGCACCTTCGCCGGCCTCAAGGACCGTAACGAGGATTACAATGAAGAGGTCATGGAGAGTTTCATAAGATATGCCGGTGTTCCCGTCGTCAGTCTGGAAAGTGCCACGAGGCATCCCCTGCAGAGCTTCGCCGATCTCATCACCATCGAAACGCTGAAGCGGACGGCGCGGCCGAAGGTCGTCCTGACGTGGGCGCCACATCCCAAGGCACTTCCGCAGGCAGTGGCCAACTCCTTCGTCGAATGGATGTCGGCCGCTGACGTCGATCTCGTCGTCACCCATCCTGAAGGATACGATCTGGCCCCGGACTTCATGCGGGGCGTCACGATGATGCACGATCAGGATGCCGCCTTCGAGGGGGCCGACTTCATCTATGCCAAGAACTGGTCGAACTACGGACAGTATGGTGCCATCACGTCGATGGATCCGTCATGGACGGTGACGGTCGACAAGATGAAACGCACGAACGACGCACGGTTCCTGCATTGTCTGCCCGTGCGACGCAACATGATCGTGACGGATGAGGTGCTGGACGGACCATGGTCGGCCGTGCTGGAGCAGGCCGGCAACCGCGTCGTCAGCGCCCAGACGATTCTCATGCACATGGTGAAGGAGCTGCAGGCATGACGGTAACGGTCGTCAAGGTCGGTGGTGCCATCGTCGAGGACGCGGCATCGCTCACGAACTTCCTGGATACGCTCGCACGGCTTCCGCGCCCGTTCGTCCTCGTTCACGGCGGTGGAAGCCTTGTGACGAGAACGGCCGAATCGCTCGGAATTCCCCAGACGATGATCGAGGGTCGTCGGGTCACCGATGCGCGCACACTCGACATCCTCGTCATGATCCTCGGAGGGCTCACGAACAAATCCATCGTCGCCGGACTTGCGGCCCGGGGTGTCGCTGCTCTCGGTATGACGGGGCCGGACGCGGGAATCATCAGGTCCGCGAAGCACCGTGATCCATCGCGCGACTACGGCTTCGTCGGAGACATCACCGACGTCGATGGGCGACGCATGATGGAACTCATGACGGGCGGTGCGACGCCGCTTTCGCTCGTGCTGGCGCCTGTCACGCACGACGGTGCCGGACAATTGCTCAACACGAATGCCGACAAGGTCGCATCCGCCGTAGCATCCGCATTGGGGACTGTTGCCGACGTCGATCTCGTCTACTGTTTCGACAGGGATGGCGTGCTGATGGATGTCGCCGACGATACGTCGGTCATTCCGACGCTCACACGTGCGGAGATGGACGATCTGTATGGCAAGGGTGTCATCGTCAAGGGTATGGTTCCGAAACTCAATGCAGCCTTCGCCGCTCTCGATGCGGGGGTGCGCAACGTCCGTATCCAGTCCGCGGCCACGCTCGGTACGCGGTCGGGCACGGCCATCGTCAGGACGGATGCATGATGCAACAGCGGTATGACGAAGCGCTCGCACTGTTGAAGCGTCTGGTATCGACGCAGTCGTACAGCAGGCAGGAGGGGGATACGGCCGTCATCGTAGCGGACTGGCTGCAGGAGCGTGGCGCGGAGCCCGAGCGATACGGCAACAACGTCGTCGCCTGGCATCGATCCTCGATCCCCGGTGCACCCGTTCTCCTGTTGAATTCGCATCACGACACCGTGCGGCCCGGTAACGGATGGCTGACGGATCCGTTCGACCCAGTCGTCCATGACGGCAGGCTCACCGGTCTCGGAAGCAACGATGCCGGCGGTTCTCTCGTCGTCCTGCTCGCGGCTTTCATCGCATTGCTCGATCACACGGATCTGCCGTATACGATCTGCATGGCGGCGACATCCGAGGAAGAGATATCGGGCAGCGACGGTATGGCCATGCTGGTACGACAGTGGATGACGGACGGCGTGGACATCGCCGTAGCCATCGTCGGAGAACCGACGGGGATGAACATGGCCATCGCGGAGAAAGGACTCGTGGTACTCGACTGTACTGCACGGGGGCGTACGGGACATGCTGCGAGAGACGAAGGGGAGAATGCTATCTATGTCGCCATGCGCGATATCGAGTGGTTCCGGACCTTCACGTTCGATCGTGTCTCACCCATGCTCGGTCCGGTCAAGATGACGGTCACGCAGATCGAGGCCGGGAGCCAGCATAACGTCGTGCCCGACGAATGCCGCTTCGTCGTGGATGTCCGTACGACGGATGCCTACGTCAACGGCGAGATCGTCGATATCATCCGTGATCATGTACGATGCGACGTCGTACCGCGAAGCCTGCGGCTGCAGCCTTCGTCGATCGTGGAAACCCATCCACTCGTCCTTGCAGGCAAGCGCATCGGCATGACGACCTACGGTAGCCCGACGCTCAGCGATCAATCCCTGCTTCCTCCCGGCGTTCCGTCGCTGAAGATCGGTCCGGGAGATTCCGCACGTTCGCATACGCCGAACGAATACCTCCATCTCGACGAACTGCGTCATGGCGTCGACGTCATGATCCGCTGGATCGAACTATTCATGGAAACGACATGAAACTATGGGACAAGGGAGCGCCCATCGATGCGCTCATGCAGGAGTTCACTGTAGGTGCCGATCGCGACATGGACGTACGCCTCGCGCGCTGGGACGTCGTCGGCAACATCGCCCATGCCTCGATGCTGGTTTCGGTCGGCCTGCTGACGAAGGACGAAGGCGACACGCTGGTGGCCGAGCTCGGCGACATGCTCGAGTCGATCGACACCCACGGCTTCGTGATCGACGCCGGCATGGAGGACGTCCACTCCCAGGTGGAATACCTCCTCACGCAGAAGCTCGGTGAGGTCGGCAAGAAGATCCATACCGGCCGCTCGCGCAACGACCAGGTCCTGCTCGACATCAAGCTCTGGCTGCGTCACGAACTGCGGGGCATACGCCAGCAGGTGCTCGATCTCGCATCGACATTGCTGACGAAGGCCGAGCGGCACATCGATGTTCTCCTGCCAGGCTATACACATTATCAGGTGGCGATGCCCTCGTCGTTCGGACTCTGGTTCGGTGGCCATGCGGAAGCATTGCTGGAGGATGTGAGAGTGCTCGACATGGCCATCGACGCAGCCAACGCCAATCCGCTCGGATCGGCGGCTGGTTATGGATCGTCCTTCCCGCTGGACAGGGAGCTCGTCACCCGCGCGCTCAACTTCCAGCGCATGCATGTCACGAGTACGTTCGCACAGCAATCGCGCGGACGCACGGAACGTCTTGCCGCCGTCGCCATCGCCCAGGTGGCGAGCACGCTTGCTCGATACGCGACGGACGTCGTGCACTACATGTCGCAGAATTTCGGCTTTGTGACCCTGCCCGTGGAGTTCACGACGGGGTCGAGCATCATGCCGCACAAGAAGAATCCCGACATCTTCGAAGTACTGCGTGCCCGTTGCAACCGGCTTCAGGCCTTGCCGGTGGAGATAGGCTACGTCACGACCAATCTTCCGAGCGGATACCATCGTGACCTGCAGTTCGTGAAGGACCGAATCGTTCCGGGAATCGACGAAGTCTCGTTGTGCCTGCGTATCGCCGATCACGTCTCACCTCACGTGCAGCCCGTCGACGACATCATGAGCGCCGACCTCTATCGCTATGCCTTCACCGTCGACCGCGTCAACGATCTCGTCGTCTCCGGTATGTCGTTCCGTGACGCCTACCGTACCATCGGAGCGGAAGTCGAGAACGGAACCTTCACCGCACCTTCCGAGCCTGTTGCGTCGACGCATATCGGAAGTATCGGCAATCCGGGGCTGGGCATCCTGCGCGAGCGGCTGCAGCAGCATAGATCCACGAGAGTCTGAGGGTAGTCGGCGGTATCAGTTGTCCCGCATCTTCCGGTCGTCGCCCGGACACCAGAAGGCGATGGCCAGCCAGGAGAAGAGGATCCCGAGCATGCTGCCTGCGATGACGTCGCTGAGGTAGTGGACGTTGTACAGCAGTCTGCCTGCGGCGATGGAGAGTCCGAGACCCCACGCCAGCCATCGCATACGGGGCCATGCGAAGCTGCCTGCGACGGCGATGGCGAGGCCCGTCGTGGAATGGCCTGACGGAAACGATTGCCAGAGATAGTCCATGCTGAACGTGAACGGGGCTGCACTCGATATGCTCTGGTCGATGAGGAGTGGCGGCCTGGATCTGCTCACGAAGATCTTGACGATGTTGGCCGCGATACCCGAGGTGGCCACTGCCGTGAACAGTGCGAGGTGGCGCCGTGCGACGTCACGATCGTGCCCCCATGCGACGGCGGCGACGACGGCGGCAACGAGAAGTATCCAGTGCGACTTCCCCGCTTCTTCCAGCCATCCTCCTAACGTCAGCATCCACGGCGTCTGATGATCGTGGATCCAGTGCGCTAGGGGGACGTCGATCCACATCATACTGATGCCACATGCGATGGAGCCCGCGAGAAGAATCAGGATACGCTGCCTCACTATTCCTATCTCTCCGATGATTGCCAATGTCGTCCAAAAATAGCGAAGCCCGGCTCCATGGGAGCCAGGCTTCGGATGGACGTCGGATGTGGCGCTCTCAGCGGGCGACGACGAAGCGTACGTTGTTGCGTCCCGTCGTCAGTGTATAGACGCCGTTCGGAAGGGAGCGTACGTCGAGCTGTGCCCTGCTGCCACTGCTGGCCACCAGGAGTGGTGCGGCATCGATCATCGTGCCCATCGGCGATACGATCCGCGCCTGCATCGTCGAAGCGGCATCGAAGCCGTCGATCGTGAGAACGGACGCTGCGGGAAGGGGATATGCCTTCGGTGCGCTTGCCGGGGCATCGGCGGCTACGGAGGTGGCATCGTCGAGATCGTAAATATCGATACCGGAATCGGCATCGTATCCGCCGGTGACGAAGGCGCGGGTGACCCACAGTCTGCCGTCGATCACGGCGATGGCTTCCGGCTTCGCACCGAGGGCGATACGACCTGCACGGTCACCCGTGGCAAGGTCGAAGATGCGAACTTCCGCAGCGAAGGTGGAGACGAAGAGGCGCCCGTCATGGATGCAGCTCTCACGGGGACCTTCGAAGCCCGACGTGCCGACCAGGATGGTGTCGACGGCCTTCTTCTCTTCGAGATCGATGACGACGATCCAGTGCGAGCCGTTGACGGTAACGTAGGCCATCCTGTCGTCGATCGTGATGTGGTTCGGCGTATCGCCGACGTCGATCGCCGTCTTCGACTGATTTTCCCATACTTCGACACGACCGTTGGCGCTGCCGAAGACGCCTTCGTTGACGACGGCGAAACCGGCGTGCGTCGGTTCGCTGCCGAAGTTGTACCAGGCGATCTGCTGCGGATTGATGCCCGCATCGAACGTCATCGTCTGCGTACCGCCGGCCAGGTGCAGGGAGACCGTGCCCGGCTTGACGAAGTCCGGAGCGTTATGGGAGGTCACGATGAGATTGGCGTTATCGTTATAGCCGACGCCGTTCACGTTCGACAGGGGGAGTGTGTTGATCTTCGACTTGTCGGATACCTTGTAGATATCGAGGCCGCCGTCGACGCCGATGAAGAGCTTGTCGTTGGCTTCGGTGGAGAATGCCGGGCGCGAGCTCTTGACGTTGGCCCAGGGAAAGGCCGTCTCCGACTTGGTGCCGAGAGTCAGACGATCGATGACGATCCACTGTGCGGGACTGTCTTCGGCCTCGCGCTGGCCGTTGAAGTTCACGTCGATGCGGTTGGTCAGGACGTGGATCTCGGACGAGGTGACGTGCATGGCCACCGGCTGTCTCGGTGTCGTGATCGTCTGGACCTGTGCCGTCAGGGAAAGTGCCGATGCCAGGAATATCGATGCCAGGGTGCTACGTATCATGACGTGCTCCTTTCAGTACGCTGTTGGCGCAGCGCTGCGACGCGAAGGTCGCGACCGAAAACGAGATAAGGCAGGTCTTCCGGCTCCGGTCCGTCTTCCGTCCCGTCTTCCCATGCCCTGGCAGGCACAGTGACCATCTCCCAACAGGGAGATATGGGACGATCGTCGACCGTTACGGCGGCGCAACCGCGCGGGATTCTCACCCGACTTCCCTTTTCATGCTTCGTGAAGAAGCAACCCTATCCTTGAATTGTGGGCACAAAGGTACGCTGGCCGGGGCAAATAACGGGGCCGTTCGGTTGCATTATCTTTGCACATGCAACACCGACACGTCCTGTACCTGATCTCCTGGCTGGCCACCGTGTGCGCCGGTCTCAGCGCTACGCTGTTCAGCGTCTACCTCCCTTCCATCGTCGCCGACATCAACGGTACGGCCACACCGCAGGGCATCGCGCGGACGGGTTCGTATGCGGGAGCGGCCTTCCTGCTCGGCTGGGCCGTCGGGGGTGTCTTCCTCGGTGCGATGGGGGACAGGATCGGTCGCAAGAGGGCTTTGCTCATCAGCACGCTGGCCTGCACGCTCGGAATGGGGCTGACCGGCTTCGTGGTGTCGCTGCCCGACCTCGTCATCCTGCGTGCGATGACGGGCGCCGGTGCGGGTGGCATCCTGCTCATCACGGCCGTTCTCGTCTCCGAGGCCTGGGCGAATTCCACGAACCGGGCCCGTATGGTGGGAATCCTGATCAATGCGTTTCCCGTGGGCTTCATTCTTTCGGGTGCCTTCCAGGTTCTGACACCCGATTTCCGCACAGCCTATCTCTTCGCCGGTATCACCGTAGCGGTGGCCGTGGCCGTGCAGATCGTCGTGAAGGAAAGCGACCTGTGGTCGCAGCGTGACCGTGAACGCAGGACGACTGCATCGGTGTGGCATTCGGCACACCGTCGCGACCTCGTCGTGGGATTGATGCTGTTCGGCAGCATGCTGGTAGGACTGTGGGCCGCCTATACGTGGATGCCGACGTGGGTTTCGTCGATCAGCACGCCGGACCAGCAGCGCACGGCGCGCAGTATCACGATCTCGCTGCTCGGTGTGGGAGCGATCCTCGGCGGTATCATTTCGGGGACGGTGTCGAATATCGTCGGACGCCGCAAGGCGGCAGCCATCGGCTATCTCGGTGCCTTCGGTATGTCGTGCGCACTCTTCCTTCAGCCCCAGGCACAGCCGTCGATCATGTTCGGCATGACCCTCGTGCTGTCGCTGTTCATCGGATTCAATCAGGGGGTCTTGACGGGCTACATTCCCGAACTCTTTCCGACGCTCGTACGTGCATCGGCGACGGGTATCAGCTTCAATGTCGGACGGCTCGTGACGGCCGTCACCGTCTTCTTCGTCGGTGTGCTCGTGACGGTACTCGGCGGATACGACAAGGCCATCTTCACGTTCGCCTTCGCCTACGTCGTCGGCTTCTTCACCCTGTTCTCCGCACGCGAAACGAAGGGACAGGCCCTGCCCGACTGATCAGGGAACCATGTCCGGTAACGCATAGGGATCGACGACGCGGCGCACGACGATGCCGACGGCTGCGGCCGCTTCGCAGTTGGCGCCGGAGTCGTCGAAGAGCATGGTCCTCTCGGGATCGGCATTCATGATGTCGCACGGATAGAGGAAGGCCTCCGGGTCAGGCTTGCGAAGTCCGGTCTGACATGAAAGGAACAGGCCGTCGAAGAGCGGCAGCAATGCCCTGCACTGTGGAATCACGTGCATCAGGTGCAGATCGCTGATATTGCTGAGCAGGACGACGGGTGCCGTCCTGCGTGCCTTCCGTACGACGTCGACGGCATGGGGGAAGGGCTCTTTCAGCAGCGCACACCATGCGGCGTCGAGCTCGGCATCGGTGCAGGTGAATCCCCACTTCGTACGCATGGCCGCACGGAATTCCTCGTTCGTGACCTCACCGCGGTCCACAGCGAGAAAGATGTCGTCCTGTTTGTCGACGCCGAAATGGATCGGCACTCCATTGTATCCGGCCAGGGCATGCATGGCCTCACGGGTTCTCGTGAAGTCGATGTCGTAGAGCACTGCGCCGAAGTCGAAGATGATCAGATCCATAACGTCTCAATAGCGGAAATAGACCCAGCGTTTGTCGTCGATGGTGCTGCGCGAGCGGACGCCGGCGAGCCATCGGTCATAGGCTTCGGCATGCTGGGACTCGACGAGTGCCGCACCGTTGAGCTGCATGAACATGCCGAATTCGTCGGGATTGGCCTTGACGATGTCGCGGATGTTGACGACGTACCATCCGTTGTCCCCATAGACGGGACCGATGATGCCGCGTACGCCCTGATCGTAGATGCCCTTCGCTGCGAGCGTATCCATGAGCTCGTCGCCGATCATGCCTCCACGGTCGATGGTGACGTCGCGGTAGATCTTCGCATCCCGGGGATGCTCGGCGATGACGAACAGACCTTCGGGCGTCAGTGCGCACATGTCCTTGAGCTCGCGGGCTTCGCGGCTGCGCCCGAGACACGTACGGTCATGGATGATGTCTTTGCGTACTTTCTCGATGGCGGCATCGAAGGGCATGGGGCCGGGAGGAACGCTGTCGACGACGATGGCCACGAGCACACCACGTTCCGGAGTGTCCACCGGATCGCAGGCTGCCGCCACCTGCGTCCTGAACGCCGCGTCGGCGACTGCATAGGATCCGAACAGGCGTTCGTCGATACCGAAGTACGGCGAGACTTCGATCGGCTTGTGCGCAGCCTGGGCGACTTCACCGAGCTCCTTGCCGGCTTCGTAACTCTCGATCGTCGCCTCGACGTTCTGCAGGATGCTGTCGAGCGTAGGTTTCGTGGCGTCGATCGCCGTGTTCAGGGCCGTAACCGCATAGCGCGGGCGTGTGCGTGACGGACCCTTCAGGACCGAGTCGATGCGCAGGACGTGGAGTCCGTCCTGAAGCTTGACGGGGCCTACGATGTCGCCACGCTTCTTGCCGCGGCAGACATTGTAGAAGGGGGCGTGATCGGCGGAGTCGGGATCCACGACCGCATTGCCCGATGATGTCGTCCGTGCGACGGACTGGAAGAGGGAGTCGCGCAGACGTCCTGCCGGTCTCCGCATGCAGTCCTGGACGAAGTTGGTGACGTTCCTGATGATCATCGCCGAGTCGGCGCGCGATGCCTCCACCTTGAAGGCCATGAAGACGAGGCGGCGCAGTTCGTGTTCCGTGCGGTACTGCGCCTTGTGCTGATCGTACCATCGCTGGAGTTCGGCTTCCGTCGGTTCCTTCGTGTTCGGCAGGCAGGGGAGGAAGATGACGTCGGCCGAGCATCGCGATGCGGCGTTCTCGAACGATGCCCTGAGTCGTGAGCTGTCGACCGGAATCTCCTTGGCGAGCGCTTCACGAAGACGGACGTCCAGCATCGTCATACGGACGCGGTCGCGGAGGTCCTTCATGCTCGCCTTGATGTCGTCGATCTGCTGCTGACGCGCATTGGCCGGAATGTCGTCCGAATGGGCGCGTACCAGCGAGTCCGGCGAAAACAGCATGGCTCTCAGAAGCGACGGATCGAAGCGTCCCTTCTCGTCCACGATGCCGCGGCGTACGTAGTCGGGCGTTCTGTTCAGCAACAGGCTGTCCACATCTCCCATCGTGACGTCGATCCGCCGCTTGCGGCACTCCTGGAACACGAGCGTACGTGTGACGAGGTCGTTCCATGTGGCTTCGATGATATCGGGCTGTGACATCGGACGGCCGAGCTTCGCGAATTCCGTACGTCGGCCGACCTCGCGGGCCATTTCTTCGAGGCGGATCGTATCGCCGTTGACGATGCCGGCGTAGGGCTGGGCATGGAGGCAGGCGAAGGCACAGGCGAACAGGACGAGAGGGAGCAGGATAGGTCGTGTCTTCATGTCCGCAAAATAGCTTCTGGGGTTGAGACTGGACGACCGGTATCTTTGCCCAGGAGGAATCGTGAATTCATTCACCATCGTACGCATCAAGCGCAGGCTCAAAGCCCTGCTCATGGATGCACCCGAACGGCAGATGACGGTAGGAACCATTATCGAAGCGCTCGCCGCCGACGGATTCAGGGCATCACCGGACGTATTGCAGGTCATCGTCAATGGAAGTTCGCAGCGGATGTTCGACTACGTCGACGACGGCAATGCGATCCATCTGCTCGAGGATGGAGGGGACCTATGAAGCTGCGCCTGAGTATTCTCGACCAGTCGCCGGTCGTCGACGACATCGCGGCGGCCACGGCGATCGGCAATACCATGGATCTCGTCATGCTCGCCGAGCGGGAGGGATATCATCGGTACTGGTTCGCCGAACATCATGGCGGCGCTTCCTTCGCATCGGCTACGCCCGAGCTGATGATGGCATACGCCGCGGCACGGACGTCGACCATACGTCTCGGGTCCGGCGGTATTCTTCTCGGTCACGCTGCCTCGCTCAAGGTGGCCGAAACGCTGCGGATGCTCGAAGCACTCGCACCAGGCCGTATCGATGCGGGATTCGGGCGGGCGCCGGGCGGAGATGGACGTGTGGCACGGGCGCTGCACTACACTCCCGTCGAGGCGATGACCAGGCTGGATGAAGTATTGCGTTATCTCCGGGATGGACGTCAGCCGTCGCAGGACGGCGATGTCGTGGCCGTTCCGGATGGAGCGGGGATGCCCGAAGTATGGATGCTCGGAACGAGTCCCGACAGCGCTCTGGCCGCCGCCCGTGCAGGCCTGAGCTATGCCTTCGGCGCCTTTATCGATCCGACGCGGATCGACGCCTCCATGGCTGCCTACTGGAACAACTTCGTGCCGTCGGTATGGTGTCCGGAGCCGACGACGATGATCGCGACCGTCGCATTCTGTGCCGATACGGATGCTGCGGCCCAGGATCTTGCGCACTGCAGCGAGGAATGGTTCGTGCAGTCCTTCCTGCGCGGACGGAATACGCGTTTCCCGTCGAAGCCCTCGATGGCGTTCAACGATCACGAACAGGCCATCGCCGCCATGAGGCGCAGTACCGTGCATATCGGTACCGGGGCGGCTGTGAGCCAGGCCATCGAATATCTGGCGCGACGCTATGCTGCATCGGAAGTAGCCGTGGTGACGATCACGGCGCGGCATGAAGACCGACGACGTTCCTATGAATTGCTGATGGCGGCGCATGGAAGCGTTTGACCCGGTTGCATATCGGCGAGGCCGATCGACTCTCAGCGATAGTCCGGAATGTTCAGACCGAGAACGATGTCGCGTCGGATCGTGAGTATCCCGTTCTCGACGTGCGGATGCACGATTCCCGAGCCTCCGCGTTTGGGCAACCTGTCGCGTCTCGACTGCGTCAGCAGCGAATCGTCGTCGAACATGAAGTCGTCGATATAGTATTCGTTGATATCCGGTTCCTTCACGACGGCATGGATGTGCTCGGGCTCGGTCCCATCCGCGTACGCTGCGGGCCTGAACGTATGGAACGTATACCGGCCATCCGCACCGGTCCTGATCCATCCCCGTACGAAGCCATGGCGCTTCGCCCATCCCGTCTCGTTGCCCGTTCGTGCATAACGTCCCCGACGATCCGTGTGATAGATGTAGAGGATGACGTTCGGAGCGGGAGTGATGCCGTCGCGTTGGAAGATGGTGCCCCTGACGACGAGCTTCGGTTCGTTGTCGGTATACGATGGCAGGGTGTCGACGGGAAACAGTGGCGTATTCCCGTATTCGTGGATGGCCTCACACCCTTCGCACGGACCGCCGACGTGCCCACCGACGGATCGCGACGATGCCCGCCGGTCGCTGGTCTGTGCATCGCACGACGTCAGGATGATCGTGAAGACGATGGCGAGAAGGATCGGATGCATCATGATGGTGTTCCGGTGTGAAGCCTTCTGTTACTCTTGCGATCTTTTGATTGTTGGCCTAAGGTGGTTGAGACCGGGGCGCGGCGAACAGGATGAACCTTGACCGTGGTGATCTGTCACGGTCAAGGTTCTCCGGTTATTGTCGCAATGTTCAACCGTTCTTCCGCAACTGCGAAGTAGTCCGATGGCGATGGGTCAGCCATAGTACGATAGCAGACGAAGCCAATGCCGTCACGATCTTGATGTAGATATTCTTCGGTAGGTATTGTTCACCACCGATCTGGATATCGATGCTGTTGATGGCCTCCGCTCCTCCATAAAGAAAGAATGCCAAAACGAGCCATTGCACGGTCCATTTGAGTATAGACATTTGTCAACTCCTTTCATGTAGTCGCTATTTACCAAACCAACGACTGAACATTGTACCTGAACTCATATTGAATCCCTGCCGAAGTGCGGCATTCACTCGTTTCCATGAATTAGCAGGGTTCAGAGATCCATTCATCGATACTTCCTCGACGATTGCTCCGATCCAGCCAACGAGCATGCCGCCACCATCGATTTGTGCTATCACGGCAATGTCTTGGGCGCCGTTCGCCTGCTGGCTTGGTGTGGCGTAATTGTCAAGCCACTGTTTCCAATATAGTGCACTTGATTGAATACCACGCAATGTTGCTTTGGATGGTTCTCCCGCACCAGTACCTGACCATGTGAGAGTTGAATGGTAGGACAAGAGCGATGTCATTTCGGAGATAATATCCGACGAAACCTGAGCATAGGTCTTCGATGCCGTATTGTAATTTTGGAAGAATAGCGCAATTGAATCGAGTATGGCTTCATCGTTGCCACTGACATATGACCATTCAGTATTCAAGGTCATGCGCGCTTTTACATCATCGAAGATTTCTTCCGGATTCGTATTCGAGGTCATGAGCGGAAATTCTGTCGTGAACATCGCGCTCTCACCAGACGGTCGGTGTGTCGTGTCCATTCCGTAAGTGGATTGCAGGATCACATGTCCAGTCTGGCTCAGCTGCTGATATCTGGCCGACAGGGTCGACGCATAGGACGCTGGCGGTATGTTGCTGTAGATATATGCGCA
The DNA here is from genome assembly GCA_001899175.1 of Candidatus Kapaibacterium thiocyanatum. NCBI lineage: Bacteria > Pseudomonadati > Bacteroidota > Eximiradiia > Eximiradiales > Kapaibacteriaceae (SeqCode) > Kapaibacterium (SeqCode) > Kapaibacterium thiocyanatum (SeqCode). The sequence continues at coordinate 145,222 of MKVH01000024.1, forward strand.
AGCCGTATTGTGCCATATACCAACTGAATCGAGGGATGGAGAGGTTCCCGTAATTTTTGTATCAAACTTGCTACGACCGGGGACAGTAGCTATTGAGTTGCTTGTGCTGGTATCCCCACAAGCGACGAGAATGAAGCAAGAAATTGCTAAGAGCCCAATACTTCCGCATCTGCCGTACATACTAATCTCTATGGTAGGATGGTAAAGAATGCTGTTATGTCGCTGGTGAGAGACGTCGTGTTAACAGCGACACTTGCAGTATAAGCAGGAGGGCTGTTCATATGATGCTTGATGGATTGTCGTGTTGATAGGCGGTGATGTCTTGTTTGTTAATAGGACTCTATGCTCAACAAGCGCAGGACTCTACCTTGATGTGGGTCATTGATCGTTAGACTATGTAGGATACCTACTCCAGTACCCAACCTTTTACTTGCGAGGATAGCCGTATCATCGTAGATTCGTCTTTATTTGGATTTGGTCCAAATAAGAACAACTCGGGCAAGATCCCATGTGTTGACAGAAACCGGAGTCGACATGATCATCGGAGTTCTCGCAGAGACGACGATCTGCAAGGCATTCATCTGTGAAGTATGCCGTGACGTGCATCTGGAAATCGGCACCATCTCCCTGCGATTGAGCAGGGAGGACATGTGCGAATTCCTCGAGGGGCTTCGGTGCATCGATCCGGATCTTCAGGAATACAGGCACGAGCGCAGCGGACATCGACGCAAGATCATGGTCCAGGTGCGAGGCACCTGCATCAATATCGTCTTCACGAAGGAAGAACTGGCGGAGACGATCGAGTGTCTGATGATCGCACGGTATCGACTCGGATTCTGTGAAGGATCCGATCATGGCGCATCCTATCGGCGCAACTGAGTGCCAGGCCAATCGCATAATCACGTACTCACCAAATCACGAAAGAACGTTCGATGAACTTCGGTACACGTTGTCTTCTCGGTATCTCTGCAGCATCGGTCTTCATGACGTCACTGCCGGGATGCTCTTCCGACACGACGAATCCAGGTACTGCCGTCGACGCGAAGTCCGTCGTACAGACCTATTCCCGCATCGTGGAAGCGACCTATGCGGATGCACTGACGCGTGCACAGGCCCTGAAAACGGCATGTCAACAACTCGTCAGCGCACCGTCCGAAGCGACGCTGGGTGCTGCACGTACGGCCTACGTGAACGCACGGTATCCGTATGGACAATCGGATGTCTTCCGGTTCTACGGCGGCCCCATCGACGACGACAACGGTCCGGAAGGCGCGATGAACGGCTGGCCTCTCGACGAAGCGTACATCGACTACGTCGTGGGTGCGGAATCGTCGGGCGTCGTCAACGATCTCATGACCATACCGGTCATCACGAAGGATGCCATCCGTGCGATCAACGAACAGGGCGGAGAGACCAACATCAGTTGCGGATATCACGCCGTGGAATTCCTGCTGTGGGGACAGGACCTCTATGTCGACTCACCCGGCCGTCGTCCCTATACCGACTACGTCCAGGGCGGCAGGACCAATGCCGACCGCAGGGGACAGTACCTGCTCGCAGTCGTCGACATGCTCATCGACGATCTCACCTACGTCCACGATGCATGGGCATCGGGCGCCGAATACAGGACGAAGTTCGAGGCCATGAATCCGGACGATGCGCTGAAGCTCGTCCTGACGGGTGCGGGCAAGTTCACCATCGGCGAGCTCGCAGGAGAACGTATGGAAGTGGCGTGGAACAATGCCGATCAGGAAGACGAGCATTCCTGTTTCAGCGACCAGACGCACATGGACGTACGGCTTGGCCAGATGGGAATCCGCAATGTGCTGACGGGAACCTACGTCACCCTCGACGGAAGGCAGATCGCCGGTGCTTCCTTCGTCGCTCTCGTCGCGGCCCGCAATGCGACGCTGGCGCAGACCCTGCAACGGAGCATCGAAAGAGCGGATGCCGAAGTTGTGTCCATCCATGCTCCCTTCGATCAGGAAATCATCCAGGCCGACGGACGTATCCGTGTGAAGAATGCCATCAACGCTCTCGTCGCGGAAGGTGTAGCATTGCAGGATGCGGCACGTGCGCTCGGGATCACGCTGGAACTGTAAGACAAGCGAACCGTTATGATGACATCCCTCGGCGCCCGATCCACATGCCTTCGGCATGGATTGGGCGTCCTGATATGCTGGCTCGCCCTCGCATCCTGCTCGCAGGATAAGGGGAGCAATCCCGTTCAGCAAGGCTGGGAGTACGATGCGCGTTCCGGTGGAGCGGCCACGACGATGGACGGCTCCGTGAATGCCTTCGGCAATGCATCGCCGGCACTGAGTATGGACGAACGGCTCCGGTTCCAGACCGGTAATTCGTTCTTCCGTAACAACTGGGTAGCGGCACCGAGCTCGACGACGGCACGCGATGGTCTCGGACCGTTCTTCGATGCGCGATCGTGCGGCAGTTGCCATACGTTCGATGGCCGTGGACGCCCTCCTGCCTTTCCAGGTGACCCCGCGTCGGGAATGGTGTACAAGCTCGGAAGAGCGGGCGTGGATGGTCTGTTGCCGGACGACATCTATGGTGGTGCGATGAATTCGTTCGCCATTCCGGGAGTGGAACCGGAAGGCCGTGTCGAGGTCGCATACGTCGAAGAGCCGGGCAACTATCCCGATGGTACGGTCTATTCGCTGCGTCGTCCTGTCTACAAGGTCTATGGCGGCGTCTATGGCGCCGTCGACGGCGCTACGCACGTGTTGCCGAGGATCGCTCCGCAGATGATAGGAATGGGCCTGCTCGAAGCCGTGGATCAGGCCACGTTGCAACGGATCGCCGGCTCGCAGGTAGCGCCGGTTTCGGGAACGCTGCGGTACGTTCCCGATCCCATCGCCGCGCATCCGGTCGTGGGACGCTTCGGGTGGAAGGCCGGGCAACCGAGTGTCCGCACGCAAACGGCTGCGGCCTTCGTGAACGACATCGGCATCACGAACACCCTTCACGAGAAAGAAGACATCACATCGGCGCAGTGGGGACGTCTCGGTACGTTGCCCGATGGAGGCCATCCCGAAATCGACGATGACATGCTCGACGCCGTGGCATTCTATTCCGCGACGCTCGCCGTGCCGGCACGCAGGAACGTCGATGATCCCGCCGTCGTGCGTGGTGCGCGGAACTTCACTGCCGTCCGCTGTACATCGTGTCATGTGCCTGTATTGACGACAGGCAGTCAGGCCGTCGTCGCGGCATACCGCAATCAGACGATCCATCCGTTCACCGACCTTCTCCTGCACGATATGGGTAGTGGACTGGCCGATCCCATCGGCGACGGTATCGTCGGTGCGGGTGAATGGCGAACGCCGCCGCTGTGGGGACTCGGACTCATCGCCGTCGTCAACAAGCATACCTTCCTGCTCCATGACGGGCGTGCCCGTACTATCGAGGAAGCCATCCTGTGGCATGACGGTGAGGCCGCTTCATCGAGGAGTGCATTCAAGTCACTGAACGCCGCCGAACGCGCCGACCTCCTGCGATTCATGGAATCGCTCTAGCGGTCCACCGACACCGGATTCGGCGAGGCTATCGAACCAGCACCCAGGCCGTACGTGTACGGCCTGCATTCCGGAAGACGATTCCTGCCGGCCCGCGATGTGCCGATGGCAGATCGCGGAGCAATGCGGAAGGTATGTTCACGAGCTCCGATGGACACGTTCCCGACGTGAGCGTCCTTCCAAGCATGTCGATGACATCGTATGTCCACGTCCCATGATCGATGGCCTCACCATCGTCGACCGACGTCGACGATACGCCATCGCGTATCAGGAACGCATCATGGACTGCCTCCCGCGTACCCTGCCATCCAACCAGATTCCTGCCGTCCTTCGTGCGCACGATGCTCGTGAATTCCTGGCGTGCCGGTGATTCATCGACGACGAACGTCGTGAAGACATCGGATCGGTCGAGCGAGCGAACGTATCGCACGCCATCGAAACTCTGATAGACGATACCCACCGTATCCGCATCTTCCGATACGGCGATGGATGGCCAGTTCGGGCCGTTGATGTCTCGTGGACTGATCTGGATATTCCGTTCGGGCTGCATATCGGTGCGTCCCAGCCGTGTATAGTAGATGGCATCATAGCCCGCTGTATCCCGTGCATCCGTCCATGCAAAGTGGATCGTGCCCGAAGCGTCCGACCGGAGCATAGGCCCCGTCGACGGACATGCGTCGAGATGCCAGGGTGAGTCCTGGACGGCGATAGGCTGTTGAAAGGTCTGTCCGCCATCCGTCGACCGTGCCACGTGGATATCGCGCCGGTTGAAGATGTTGGAGCGGAAGGCCACGTAGACCGTTCCGAAAGGATCGACGGTCAGATTCGTCTGGCAGCATTCGCATACACCACCACCGGTATGACCGAACTGGTCCACACGAACCGGTGGCTGCCATGTGATTCCGTTATCCGTCGACCGTGCGAGATAGACGTGCTTGAAACCGTCGATGAACATCTCCCGTGAGTCGAGGAACGAGATGTAGACGTTACCGTGCACGGCAGTGATCGCCGCGAAGTCCTGTGTCGCCTTGTTGCTGTCGGCTGCGACGGAGACCGGCGCGGACCACGTCATGCCCTCGTCGGTCGAGCGTGAATAGAACGGGTCGAGCTGATTGGCCGTGACGAGATCCTCCCATACGGCATGCCAGACGTTCATCTCGTCGATGACGACGTAGGGCTGGCGCTGGAGGCCGATCGTTCCGTAGGTCACGGCCGTCACATGACGCGGTGTCGACCATGTCGTACCACCGTCATCGGATACGATGGCATAAACCATGGCCTTGTTTCCCGACCGCTCGACGTAGGTCAAGGCGATACGTCCGGTGGAAGACGTCGTGAGCTTCGGATACTGGCGGCTCACGATACCCGGTTCGGGAAACGGGAAGAAGGGCCCCTCCAGCGTCTGTGCCATCATGTGTGTGGCGGCAAGGAAGAGGATAACGATGATGGTGTGTGTGGTCATGGCTGAAGATACCGGTATTGTTCATCGTGCCGTCATTCATACTATGAATGACGGTATCGGCTGGATTTGGACGCAGGATCGAAAACCCCTTCCATTGTTTCCTTCCGATCGGAAGGACAGTCCGTACGGCATTCCGTCATATCGACTGGATCGTGTCCGATTCCCATGCATTACGTGACGGAAACCTTTGCGGGGATGCAGTAGTCGTGTCGATCAACAGTATCCGCAACGTCAATGTCAGTCTTGTCGTTACGGATATCACACCGCAGAGCGCTTAATGTCGACGATGGCACACTCCACGTGCTTGGAGGAGTCGTCAGTCCATGGCGTTCTGCGGTAGCATTCACCAACGTCGGAATCCTCGGTTCACCATAGCCACCGATAGTGGCGTGGAGGAGCGAGGATTCTGCGTATCCGGGCCTCCCGATCGTAAAGGTTTTGTCAAGGTGCCTCCAAGGTGCTCCGATGCGAAGTTGCGTCGGGTACAATGGAGGTGGTGACGGGTGTATTCCGGAATCTCGTCGGGCGACCATTCGTGATACTTGGAGTCAGTAACCCTAGCGCCCGATCATCGGCATCGACCACGTGCGTGGCACCCATCGTAGTAGGTCGCACCCGGACGACGTCCATGCATACGGCCCGGGATTGGATCATGGACATCGGACGGTAGAGTGTACGTGTCGTACATGCATGGGAGTGTTCATGATATCGATGATGTCGTAACGAAATCGAGAATGCCACGGTCATCATTCAAACGATGCTCGTAAGAAATCCGGCGTACCGGTTCGTCAAGAACGGTTGGAGTGCTGACAGGGGCGGCCCGATTATTGCTCGATACGGAGAGAGCATGGAAGTGGTATCGTATGGGGCATCCGGCGACAGGGTGAGGACGGCGAACGAACGGCGCTGTGTGCAGTATGGAGTCATGTCATGAATCGTTACACACCATTGCGAATCTGGTATCTGATAGCAGTCACGTCGATACTCTGTGCCTGTACGGACGCCTCGACCGTCGGTTCTGTAGCGAACGGTGTGGTGGTCATCCGCACGATCACGACGGACGTCTCTATCGGCGGGACGTTCAGGATACAGGGTGATAATCTCGCGGTTCTGGTGGCGGACGGAGTGCTGGTCTGCTACGGTGGGCAGGACATCCGTGTCCCGATTCGATCCGTTCTCGAGGATGGCGGCGACATCGTATGGCAGGTACCGGATTCGCTGCGCACGGGAAGAATGAAGATCGTCAACGGTAGTGGTGCCGTCGTTATCGATACCATCCTGCGCGTCTATGGCGAAGCCATGGTGCCGTCCGCGCTCCCGACATGGGCGAAATGGAATCAGCGTCTCGAAGAACGCCTCGCCCGATGTCGGTTCCAGGATCGGAACGGCAAGGTCTACGATGCCATACCGATTCCCGCCAACCCTTCGGTATATGTCGTTCCGCCGATCAGCGGGATATTCACGTGGGTCGTCTACGATGAGGCGAACGGATTGTACCACCGCACGGCGACGAGCGTCGACATCAAGCAGCCGGAAGTGAGGCCGGCTTCGCGCGGACTCAGGCCTTCGGCCTACGTCGATCATATCGCAGTACCGATAGGGAAGTGCAGCCTTCGGTTGAGAGGACAGAATGCGACGTTCGTGCGACAAATGACCATCCTCGACTCGCTGGCGGGATACGTCGGCATCCGACTCGACGGCATTCCCTTCGGTTCGTACGACGTGGACGTGATGACGGACAGCTACGAAGCGCCGCTCGATCATCGTCTGCGCATCGACGCCGACATCTATGTGCCCGTTTCCGCAAGGCTGACGGTCGATCTCATGATGCCGGCGCAGATCCTCGTTCGTGAAGGGCGATACCTGGGTAGCGAAGGACGGCTCGAAGAACGTCGTCGTTACCTGAAGGATACGTTGCTGCGCGTGCTCGAGGAATTCGAGCCCGAGGCGAACGAAACGACCGACGGTACCTTCCTGTTCAATCGCGACTGTTGTCGTGGAAGCGGAGGATCCTGCCTCGGTGTCGGAACCATCGCATTCGATGGAACGACGTTGACCTGCAATATCCCGATCGGAACGTCGACAGGATCTGCGGGGGTCAAGTACGAGATACGTCTGGACCGCCATCCTTGTACCGTGATGGGAGACGGCAGTATCGTCGTCGATATCCGTAGGGAGGACGTCATTTCGACGAAGGAGCTGACGTATCGACGCTTCCACATCGAGGAGGAGGATAGCTCCGTGCCGAGTGTCTTCGAAGACGCGACTGCCTGCGCGGATCAGTCGCTGGCGCGGATGAGACTGGTCTTCGCGAAATGACGTCCGTGCGCCTTCGATGATCGGGACAGCCCATCATCAGAAGTAATAGCGCCAGTCGAAGGCGATGCGGAGTCCCAGGCGCCACGTCGTTCGCAGATCCGGCGCCGGAATCGACGGATGGGAGATCATGGTCGATGATGTAGGAATATCCGCGCCGAGATGCAGTTGGATGAGGAAGCCGGAGCTTTGCGTCATCGAGAAACTGTGGAATGTCCTGAGCTCCAGGAACGGAAGGTCGAGATTGACCGATGTGAAACTGACCAGCGTCGTCACGTCGCCCTGAGTCGTGGTCATACGCATGAAGGCCTGATTTTCCTGACTCCCGTAGCCGAAGAGGCTCACACCGATCTCGCGACCGAGGACGAACTGGAATCGTCCGACAGGCGTTGCGATTCCCGCTTGCCATGGAATGAGGCCGCCGTTACCGGCGAGAATGGCCATCGTTTCGTAGGCATCGTGCGAAACCAGCCACAGCGGTGCCGCAAGGATGAGATCGCCCGGTACGAGATAGAAGGGCAGGCGAAGTCGTAGCGAATAGGCACTGCGTGCCGGGATGGCGGAGATGATCGGACTCTTGCCGATCAGTTCGTTATCGTTCACATACGGCATGGACGATGCGGCGTCGAGGCGTGTACCGATCGCGAAGAAGACGAGGCCGTCTCCCGCTTCGCTCAGAATGCCATCCATACCGAAGCCGACCTTGAAGGCGAATTCTAGTCCGGCCACACCCCCGGCGAGTTCCTGTGCCTTGCCGAATCCGGAGCTCACACCTTCCGATCGTACGGCAGGGGATACGCCCATGAAGGGGCCGAGCTCCGTACGGAAGCGGGGAAGAGAGCCCTCGCCATCCGCAAGGCCGGGGATAGGCGTCTGCATGAGGATGTCGGCGATGTTGTCCGTCATCGACGTGTCCGTCTCGATCTTCGGTGAGAGGGTATTGGCGCATACGTCGAAGGCATTCGGCAGAAAGGACGTATCGGTCGTAGCTACGGTCATGTGCCCGGAAGCGACATGGAGGAAGTCGTCGAGGCTTGCCATCACGGCATCGGAAGCGCGATCCACATCCGTCGGTCGCATGTATGCATCGCCCATGATGACGGCCTGTCTGTTGTCCCACGTACTGACGGAGAGGCCATGCTCACAGTAGTGGTCGTGCGTTCCTTTGCGTACGGAGGCATCGCCCCATGTTCCTGCAACATGACCGGAAGCGAATGCATCCTGTAGGAAATGCAATGCGAAGGCTTCGTCTGCGAGTGCCGCGATCGCCAGAGCGGAGCGTCGTTCGTCGGAAAGCGTGCGATCCATCGCATACCTGCTGGCCTTTCGCAGCGCGCTCGCATGGAAGTACGTGTAGGCACCGACGGCATTCAACGGAATCCCTTCCCGGATGCATCCGTAGAGATAGTCCGTCGGAGTCGTCGATACGGCCTGTCGTGCGGCGAGGAAGTGCACGTTGTTCGAGCTTGCGCGTGTGGCGTAGAAAGGGTCGACGCGCTGAAGCTTGATGTCGGCATCGCGCATCGCGTTCACGCGTTCATCCCTTCGTTCGGCCTCGGAAAGGCGACGCTTGAGTAACGCACAGGCGTCGGCGACATCCAGTATCCATTCCGTCGCGAGAACGTTGGAGACGAGCTTGGCGGGCGAGCAAGCATGATCACCTGCGATTGCCGGCCATGCAGCGAAGTCGATCGTCGATGTCGTCTCGCGATCGACGGTGTCGCAGGTGCGTTCGAACAGTCGATGCTCATGATTCCTGCGCGCTTCGCTCCACATGCGTTCGAGCATCGCACGCTCGCGTCCATGCAGCTTGCGTATGGCCATCGCGGAGATGTCCCGATGCTCAGGATAGACCCATGCGCAGAGGTTGGCGACGGAAATCAGTGTTGCAACGCACAAGGTCAGCACACTACGCATAGGTGTCCGTTCATGTTGGAACAATACGTATTGTTGGATGTCTCAGGTCGACTATGTCACCTAATGTACGAGGAGGTTGCGTTATGAGGATGTTACTCTCTGCGATGGTATGTGTTTTCGCAGTGCTACGATTGACAGCCCAGCCGCTTACCAACGGGGATGCCGTCGCGACCTTCGCGTCGGGTAGTAATGCGGGGAACTTCGTCGTCGCCTTGATGAAGGTTCAGGATGCGAACCTTCAGCCCGTGAATACGGGATGGAATCCGGTAAAGCAGTACGGACCTTCCAACTCCTGGACGAGGACCAATCTCGGTGAAGTCTTCGGAATCTGTATCTCCAATGCACCTCATATCTATGTAGCGGCCACGCGGCTGTACGGAGGCAGTGCCGGCCCTGGAGGATGGGGCGGTGTCTATCGTCTCGATGGATTGACCGGTGCGATCGCCCCCTTCCTTACCACGCTTGCCGCTCCGACGGGTGGTATCGGGACGTCCACGATTCCGAATACCGGTCCGGGTCTCGGCAACATCGCCTATGATCCGGTCTTCGACCAGTTCTTCGTGACGAACTTCGAGGATGGCAAGATCTACCGTGTGAACAGTGCCGGTATCATCCAGAGCACGTTCGATCCCTTCGCCGCCGATGGCGGTGCGAGCGGACAAGCTCCGATCGGAGAACGCGTATTCGGTATCGGTGTGTATAATAACCGTGTTTATTTCTCGCGATGGGTAGAGGATTGCCTCATGCCCGATCCAGTCGCCTCGAACGAGATATGGTCGGTAGCCCTGAACGGTTCGGGGGATTTCAATCCCGGCTCGGCACAGCTCGAGATCGCGCTGCCGCCTCTTCCCGGCAATAACTGGAGCAATCCCGTCAGTGATATCGAGTTCAACCAGGCGGGCCACATGCTCGTCGCCGAGCGTACCATGCGCAGTACACTTACCGGATATACGACCAATGCCCATGCTTCCCGTCTGATGGAGTATCGGCTCGCAGGGGTGACATGGCTCCCGGCGCCGCAGGTCTATGGAATCGGAATGCCGGGTGTGGGGTCCAGTTGCGGCAGCTTCCCGACGGGTATGAATTCATCGGGCGGTTGCGACTACGGCTATGGTTCGTGGGATAAGGACAAGCGCGTTCCCGTCGATTGCGACAGTGCCGTGTGGTCGATGGGCGATGCCCTGATCAGCCTGTCGGTCTACGGTGCCCAACGTCTTCCGGCGAGTGGTGGTGTAGCCGCAACCGCAGGTGTGATGGTCAACCTCGGCACTGCGAAGACGTTCTACGGCGATATAGACATCTGGCAGAACTGTCGTGTCGAGAGCGACCCCTGCAAGGGCGTCCGCATCATCGAGTTCGGGCAGACGCAGGGCGTTCCGAACTCCGATGGTGGCTGCTGCGTCCAGTTCGGTATCAGCAATTCCATGGCGAATACATGGACGGGCTTTACCGTCACGGCCAATACGCCAGGCGTGTCGATCAACTATGCCAGTGGCCCCGCCGGCTGGATGACGACGACACCGCTGACGCAGGTAACGTATACGCATACGTCGGGCTTCATTCCGACGGGAACGTCGTTCCCCTTCGTCTTCTGCCTGAACGTCGGTACGACGGTATCGCAGTCCATCACGATCTCGATGATCGGTGCCAACGGCGTCACGTGCGATTCGACGTTCACTTTGCAGTGTCACGGCACTACGCCACCGGTGCCGCCATGCGGCAAGCTTCAGAAGCTCTCCGTGTCCTGCCTCCAGGTCGGTGCCAACGGTAGCACGTATTCCATGACGACGCAGATCCAGAACCTGTCGTGGTATACGGCCAACGGCTACAACATCACGGTGAACAGCCCTGCAGGAGTCAGCGTCACGCCGAACGCCGGGCCGTTCGCACCGGTAGTGCCGCCGATGGGCATCTCGACGACGTTGCCGTTCACGATCACCGTACCGGCCGGTGTCACGGCCAACACGCTGTGTCTTTCCATCACCTTGCATGATGCATCGATGCAGAACTGCTGCACGTTCGATACCTGTATCGTCCTGCCGAAGTGCACGGATTGCTGTGATGAGTTCGATATCAAGGTGCCGACGATCACGGGCACGATGTCGGGCGCAGGTGCGGGAACGATCACGTCCACACTCAATGCCGGACCGCAGCCCATCGCATCGTTCACGGCCACCATCGTGAGCGCGACCCGTGGCAAGGTATGGTGTGGTGGTAACGTCACCTCGCCGGGTGGACCCGTCGCCGTCGTCTTCACCGGCGGATCGCTCACGCCGGTCATCAACTCCGCGCCCGTCTTCGCGCCATCGACCTCGTCGGTGACGTGGGGCACGCAACCGAGCGGTGTGTCGATGTCCGGGCCGCCGTCCAACCTGTCGCTCGGTGTCTCGATGCCGAATGCCGCACTCGGCTTCTTCTGCCGCGACACGGTCACGGTATGTATCCGTTATTCGTTCACGGATACGTCGTGCGTGACATGCGACACGACCGTTTGCATCAGGATTCCACGCAAGGGCTCGATCATCATCCACAACGGTGATTGGCACCATGCCGTGAATCTGAAGATGAAGTCGACCACGGAAGGAACCCTGACACTCAGGAAGCTCTACGGTCCAGGACAGCCGCACTACGGTAATCTGCGCTACAGCGGTTCGCCGCAGGCGAAGCTGGCCCGTATGAGCCTTACCAATGGTGGTGTCGTCGTCGTGACGGACGGTGTTGCTGATGCCGCCGTCGTGATGGACGAGAAGACGGACTCACTGACCTACGACGTGGTCTTCGAGAACAAGGAGAGCGTGAAGGTCTTCCCGACCTACGCCGAGCTTACCGCTGCGGAATGCCGCGGTTGTCCGGAAGAAGCGTCGCCGCAACTCACGGTATGGGCGCGTAGTCCTGGTGAATATGGTGGCGACACGATCGCCGAAGACAGGAAGAGTACCCGTCCGAAGAACGTCCGTACCTACATGCTCTTCATCGCCAACGGCAATCCGGGTGGACAGAACATCGCCTCCTTCCGTATCGCACCGTCGCGTCCCGAGCTTTCCATCCTGGCCTTCGGTCCGGGCGATCTCGACGGCGATGGCGGACTGGATCTCATGCTCGTCGAATCGAGCAAGGAAACGGGTGCGAAGCATCTTGCGGTCGCGAACATCGTCCATCGCGATGTCGCCGCCCGTCTCATCGCACCTGGCGAACAACTGCGTCCGATCTACATCACCGTAGCGGGCGACGACGGGCCGGTATCGCTGGACTACACGACGGTGGGTGAGGATGGCCAGGAACTGTCGAATGGTGATGTTCTGCTCGAGGAGCCGGTAAGCATCGTCCAGGAATCTGGCGATGGTGGCGGATCCGATGCGGAAGTCCACATGTCCGCGCATCCGAATCCTGCAGCGGGCGACGTAAGCATCTCCATACGGAGTACGATGGTATTGCGCGGTAGCCGTCTCATGGTGGTCGACATCAACGGCCGTATGGTATCCGAGTTCGGTCATTTCGACATGGGTACGACGGGAGCCGCGACCATTCAGGGATACATCGGACATCTCGCAAGCGGTTCCTATCGGATCGTCCTGGTTGCGGATGATGGGCGCTGGTCGATACCGTTGACCATCACGCGTTGACCTAGCCGGAAGATCAATGAGCCCGCCTTGTCGAATGCGACGAGGCGGGCTTTCTTTTTCGAAGAACGAAAATACCGGCATGTCGGTATTCATCTCCACGTTCCAGCCCGGTATCCATGCACGTCCGACGGGGTGATCGCCATATCTTCCGTTCCTATGCATATCGACTATTCGCTCGCCTTCATCGATCCTCACCGGATCATCGCATCGTTACAGCGTGCATTGCAGTCGGAGAAGCCGGGTACGGATATCCAGCGCACGGCCTTCGTCGCCTTCTGGTGCCTGATCCATCTCGATCGTACGGCGGATGCCGAACGGCTCCGATCCGTCTTCACATCGGATGAGGTCGACCGCGAGGCGTATCGACATGCGTCGACCGGCCTCCTGCATGCGCGCAATGGCTACGTGCTTGCGGCCGTGCGCGCCTTCGATCGTGCGCGGCGAGTACTGGAAGTCGGCGACGAACTCTATCCCTGGATCCAGTTAGAACGTGGTGAATGTCTACGTCGACTCGGTGATACGATCGATGCCCGACGATGCTTCGACGACGTCCTGAGCAGACGTAAGGGCGCAGCGCCCGCGGCGGTGATCCATGCCCTCATGGGACGCTGCGGGGCGTGGCAACAGGAAGGCGACAGCAAGTCCGCCGCCGACGATGCCCGACGTGCATTGCGACTCGTGCGCTCCAGCGGTCAGCGCGGTATGCCCCTTCTTCGCGCATTGCTGGCTTCGAGCATGACGCGCTACGACATCGATCCGGCGGCAGATATCAAGGACGATCTCGAGATGGCCTTGCATCTGGCGGGGACGTTGCACCTCCCGCTCGTGGAAGTGGAGATACGGCTGTTCTCCGCGCGGGTGGACGAGCGGGCGGGACGACGTGCCGCCGCACGTACAGCCCTGCTGCGTATGGCGAGAGGAGCGCGGAAGGACGGACAGCATCTCGTACTCGTGAACGTACTCGTACAACTGGCCCGACTCGAACAGTCGTCGGGGAACGACCTCATGGCCATCGCCCGCATCCATGAAGCCATCGATGCATCGATGCAGGCCGAAAGCGTCGATGCCCGTGCCATAGCCGTACGAGCGCTGGCCGACGTATGCTCGGCCATCGGAGACTACGAACAGGCCTATCGCGCCATGCATCAGCACGAACGTTTGCGTGAAGCCATCGCCGTCCTTCGACATCGCCGTGATGCCGACGAACGCGCACGGATCGCCAGGGACAACGACGACAACGAGCTCGTTGCCGCTGCCGAACGTCTTCAGCGTACGGTGGACGATCTGCGGCAGAATCTAACGTCGGTGACCATGCTCAACGAACACAGGGCAGACGTGCTGCGCGGACTGCAACGGAGGTTGAAGGACGAGGATGCGGACAAGAGCATGCTCGATCTCGTTCGCAAGGGCCTCGCCATGCCGGGAAGCGCACGCGTTTCGCCGCGCGGCATCCGTACCGTCGCGCCGGCACTGGAAGTTCTCCTTGCCGCACTCACTCCTGCTGAGCGCGAACTGTGCATGCTGATACGCGACGGGCTTTCGACCGGAGCCTGCGCCGAACGCATGCATATCGGTGAAGTCAGCGTCAAGGAGTACCGTCATCGTATCCGGAAGAAGCTGCATCTGCGCAGAGGCGAGCGTCTCGAAGACGTTCTGCATCGTTTCGATGATGTTTGAACCATAATGCCGAGTTCTATGTAACTTCGGCGCGCATGACTCATGTCAGTACACTCGTCACGTCCGGACGTCAGCGTCGAAGGAACGTTCGACGCTTATTGATTCCGATCATCTTCTGCCTTTTCTCTGGTGGGGCCGTGCGTGGGCAGAATGAACTGTCGCCGCTCGACTGTCTTCAGAGGCTTCTGGAGCGCGATCCCCAGATACGGATCCAGCGCACGAACATCGCGGAGTACGAAGGATATGCCCAGCAGTACAGGGCTCCGTTCGATCTGCAGACGACCTTCAACGCGCAGTACGGCATAGATCATTCTCCGATCATCTCTCCACTCGGCATCGTATTTCCGAGCGTGACGACGGGGCAGTACCAGATCGGTATCAATCGCCAGTTCGAGTTCGGTGCTTCGGTCGGTGCCACGGTGGGTGTGCAGAGTACGCGTATCCTCGATGGTACGTCGGACGATACGCGACCGCAGAATCGGGCCATCTATGGACTCACCCTCGGCGTCCCTCTTCTGAAGAATCGTGGTTCGGCCGCTATGCGGGGAGTGCGCGACGAAGCGGCACTCGTCGTGACGGCCGTCAGGAACGATGCACGTGCCGCCATGAATTCGCGCGCCGTGGATGCGATGACGGCGTGGCTGGAGTACTGGTACGTAAAACGTCTTCATGAAGTAGCCGTTACATCGTCCGAAGAGGCCGACAGTACCGTGGATGACGTTCGTGCCTTCGTGGCCGCCGACAGGCGCACGCGTTCCGATCTGGATCAGGCGCGAGCGACGTCGCTTCAGCGTCACGCCGATCTCGTCGCAGTGGAGCAGCGTCTGAGATCCGCACGGTTCCAGCTCGCAGTCGTTCTGGGCGACGATCTGGAAACGGCCTTGCAGTATGGATTGCCGACGTTCCTGGATATGCCATCCGACACTCTTGTCGCACGAGAGCTGGCCAGCAGGGACGTACGCATGGTGGCGGAGCGGGAACGCCCCGACCTCGCCGCCTTCCTCGCACGCCGTGAAGCCGCCCGACGGTCCATCGAAGGACTCGAGCGTGCATCTGATCCGCAACTCGATCTCGGACTGACCCTTGGTGCCAACGGCTTCAACTTCCGGAGCGGCATGCCTGCCTATATCTCGCCGTATACCGAAAACGTAACCCCGTTGAATATCAACGCCACTCTTACCTGGGCATTCCCGGTGGAGAACTCCGCCGCCCGTGGAGCCCTGGCCACGAGAACGGCCCAGGCCGAGCGCACGGCAACGCAGGAGCGTGACCTCCGCAGGGTCATCTCCATCAATGCCGAGCTGGCGACGACGGCGCTCAAGTCGGCCGAACATCGCCTGAGCGTTGCACGGGAAGGGCTCGAACTCGCGCGCCACGTCTACCTCGACGAAGAGTACCGCGTACGCAACGATGCGTCGACACTCGTACAGCTTCGCCAGATGCAGGACAACGTGATAGGTGCCGAACAGACGTTCATCACCGCCAAACGCGACTACTATGCCGCAGTATTGCAACTGCGCTTCCTGACCTCATCGTTCTTCCGTACCGACGGCACGTCGATGGTGATCGATGCCACCAACGTCTTCACGGTTCCCAAGGTGACTCCATGAGTGAATCTTCCATGTTCCGTCAGGCGGCGCTGGATGCCCTGTCGTCACCGGAGCAGCTCGATCGTACGCTCGTCGTGACCAAGCCGCTCGGATGGCTCGCCCTGACGGGTGTGGGAATAGCCATCGCCGCCGCGCTGGTGTGGAGCGTCATGGGCTCCATTCCCACGACTGTGCAGTCGCGAGGCCTGCTCATACGTGAAGGCGGGCTTCACAGTATCGCTTCGCTCGGACCCGGTGCCGTGCGGCAATTCCGCTGCGAGATCGGTTCGCACGTGAAGGCCGGGGACACCATCGCCATCATCGAGGCTCCGGAACTCGCGTTGCGACAGGAGAATTCATGGCTGGCCGTTCGTGAAGCCGACAGCGTCTACCGGATGATGATCGGCGCACTGGCCACCTATCAATCCTTGCAGAAAGCGACGGCCACCAGCCAGGAAAAGGAGAACCGTGCGCGTCTCGCCGCGGCCGAGCAACGCGTGGACCACGCGCGACGCAAGGCGGAATCGACGAAGGGACTTCAGGAACGGGGTCTGGTGACATCCGCGACCTACTTCGAAGAACTCAACACCCTGCTGACGGCCGAGCAGGATCTCATCGCGGCGCGTACATCGACGCTGCAACTGGAATCGACGACCTCCGACGATGCACTGCAGAAAAGACAGCAACTTCTCCAGCAGGAACAGCAACTACGCGCAGCCCTGCGCACGGCCCGGGAAACGGACCTGCAGTACAGTCTCGTGACGACGGTCATTTCGCCGTACGATGGCAGGGTCGTCCAGCTTTCGTCGAACGTCGGACAGCTGGTGACGAACGGTTCGCCACTCATGGTTCTCGAAGTCGACAAGGCTCACGATACGCCTGTCGACGTCGTGCTCTTCGTGCCACCGCTCGAAGGCAAGAAGATCGAGATCGGCATGGATGCCCATATCGTGCCATCGACCGTCACGGCCGAAGAGTCGGGCTCGCTGATCGGCGACGTCCTCTACGTGAGCGAGTATCCGCTGGATCAACGCGGTATGGCGAGCCTCATCGAGAACGAAGGTCTGCTGTCGTACTTCGGTGTCCAGCAGGAACCTCCCGTCGAAGTGCGTGTACGCCTGCGGCCCAACAAGGCCGCGCCGAGCGGGTATACCTGGACATCCGGCAAGGGCCCCGACATCAGGGTCACCGCCGGCATGGTCTGTACGGGATCGATCATCGTGAAGGACCAGGCCCCGATCACGCTGGCGCTGCCCTGGCTGCGGCGCAAACTGGGGCTGAGCAATGGCTGACGCCTCATCGCATATCCGGAAACGGCACGTCATCACGCCTACCGTCTATCAGATGGAGGCCGTCGAATGCGGAGCCGCGTCGCTGGCGATGATCCTCGGATACTACGGACGTATCGTACCCCTCGAAGAACTGCGCCGCGCCTGCGGTGTCTCGCGCGACGGTTCCAAAGCCAGCAACATCCTGAGTGCGGCCCGCTCTTACGGCATGGAAGCGAAAGGCTTCCAGCGACCTATCGACGACGTCTATACCGGCGACCTGCCGGTGATCGTATTCTGGAAGTTCAATCACTTCCTCGTCGTCGAAGGAGTGTCCGACAAGTGGGTGTGGCTCAACGATCCGCTCGGTGGACGCACACGCATCACGCACGAGGATTTCGACAAGGGATATACCGGCATCACGCTGACCTTCAAGCCGGGGCCGGACTTCACGAAGGGCGGCAGTTCTCCCTCCATGATCTCGGCACTGGTACGCCGTCTTCATGGCGTGCGCGCCGCACTGGCCTACGTCCTGATCGCAAGTCTCTTCCTGATCCTGCCCGGTCTCGTCATTCCGGCCTTCTCCAAGGTCTTCGTCGACGAGATCCTGATCCGCGGCCATGGCTCATGGATGAAACCCCTGCTTCTCGGCATGGGAATCACCGTGGCGATGCACATCCTGCTGCTGCTGTTGCAGAAGGCGACGTTGCTGCGGCTCGAGACGAAGGTGGCCGTACGGGAATCCAGCTCCTACATGTGGCACGTCCTCCGGCTACCCGTCGACTTCTTCCAGCAGCGGTTCGCGGGTGACATCGCCCAGCGCGTCCAGATCAACGACAACGTGGCGCATACCATCGGTGGCAAGCTGGCCACGACGGTGCTGAGTCTGATGATGATCGTCTTCTATGGGCTGGTGATGTTGTCGTACAGCGTTCCGCTCACGTTGGCCACGTTCGCCGTGGCCATGCTGAACATCGTCGCCGTACGATTCGTGGGTTCGCATCTCGCGACCGTGAACGCGAAGCTCCTCCAGGAGCAGGGCAAGGTCATGGGCGTTTCGATGAACGGCCTGCAGATCATCGAAACATTGAAGGCCGGTGGTACGGAAAGCGACTTCTTCGCACGATGGGCAGGATATCAGGCCAAGGCTCTCGATTCGCAGCGCCGCGTCCAGATCGTGATGCAAGTGCTGCTCGTCGTTCCGCCGATGATCACGACCATCACCACAGCCGCCGTGCTCGGTCTCGGAGGCTGGTACGTGATGGACGGCAACATCAGCGCGGGTACACTCGTCGCCTTCCAGGCTTTGCTGATGAGCTTTCTCGCTCCCATCAACGACGTCGTGAATCTCTATGGCGAGATACAGCGGCTGCGCGGCGACATGACGCGACTCGATGACGTGCTCCGATACAAGATGGACGATATGACGCAGGAACGGGCCGTCGACGGCGATCTTCCCGCGAAGCTCGAAGGATACGTGGAGCTGAGGGACGTGACCTTCGGCTATTCGCCACTCGCGGCACCACTCATCACGGATTTCAATCTGAAGCTCGTTCCGGGATCGCGTGTAGCCATCGTCGGTAAATCCGGCAGCGGCAAGTCCACTATCTCCCGGTTGCTGATGGGGCTCTATCAGCCCTGGTCAGGGGAGATCATGTTCGACGGACGCCGCCGTGATGAATGGCCCCGCGATATCCTGGTGTCGTCGCTGGCCTTCGTTGATCAGGATATCTTCCTCTTCGATGGATCGGTGGAAGACAATCTGACGATGTGGAATTCCGCCATTCCGCGGCCGCGCGTCGTGAACGCAGCGAAGGATGCGTCGATCCACGACGTCATCGCCTCGCGTGCGGGCGGTTATGCAAGCCATGTCGAAGAGGCGGGCCGCAACTACAGCGGGGGCCAGGCACAACGGCTTGAGATAGCGCGGGCCTTGGCAGGCGATCCACGCATCGTCGTGCTCGACGAGGCTACGAGCGCGCTCGACCCGCTGACGGAGCAACAGATCGACGATCGTCTGCGCCAGCGTGGCTGCACGACGATCATCATCGCACACCGCCTGAGTACGATACGCGACTGCGACGAGATCATCGTACTCGAGAACGGGAAGGTCGTCCAGCGCGGGACCCACGAAGAGATGAAGGATGTCGACGGACCCTATGCACGGCTGATATCAACCGAATGAGCGCCACACCCCTACAGCGGCCATGTCCCGGCAATGATCCCTGGCGTATCGTCGATGCCACACGCACGGCCATCGTCCGCACGGGTTGCGTCGACCTGTTCGCCATCGGCACAGGTGCGAATGGAGAGCCCGGGCACCGCAGATTCCTGGCACGTTGTCCCGAAGGTGCGATGCTCGCACCGCTCGACAGCGGGCGGCTGAACGGAATGGACATCATCGCCGTCGGCTCCGCGGACACCATGCTCGAGCTCGGACCTGAAGGCCCGCGTAGCGACGTCATTCACGCCGCAGCGAACGAAGCCGTTGACTTTGCCGCATGGGTCGACGTATTGCTGCTGGTGGGTAATTCCGCAGGAGACGCCGACGGCAGGGTCGTTGCACTCAGCGCAGCCAGCGTCATCGAGTTGACGGCGGGATCCGTCGTCGGCGCACACGACCGGGTCCTGTGGTGTCAGACCAAGGACATTCCACCGGCGACGGCCATGCGCTGGCCATCGTCGATGGCATGGCGCCCTGTCACGTCCCGTCATGCGGGGCGTGTCACGGCCGACATCATGGTCGCTCCGCGCAGTACGGTCGATGCACTCACGCTCCTGGGCGATCCCGTCGCTGTCCTCGACGAAGCCACGACGCTGCTGTCCCGTGCCATCGAAGATCTCGATCGGCAGGCAGCGGACCTGGATCGTAACGTCCTCGTCGCCCGGATGAAGCGTCGTGCGGCCACGGCTCGTGCGAGCGTCGATGATTTCGGTACGGTCTTCGGTGACAAGGCCCAATCCACGATGATGGCCGCGACGTCCGATCCGGTGATCGCCGCTGCACGGAGAATGGCGGAAGCACTCCATACGCCCTTCATCCTGCCACCGTCCTGGCCTGCCGATGGTACCGGGCGGATCGAACTCCTGCTCGAAGCCTCGCGCATGCGCTCACGCATCGTCGTGCTCGAAGGCATGTGGTATCACGATGACGCCGGACCCCTCATCGGCTTCGACAAGTCGGGCGCCGCAGTGACGATGCTTCGCGAAGGACGACACTACGTGGCCATCGATGTCGATGGCGGACGTACCGTGATCTCCTCGACGACGGTAGGCAACTATGCCGAACGTGGCCTGCAGGTCTATCGTCCGTTCCCCGCGACGGCGATGCTGTTCCGCGACATCCTCCGCTTCGGCTTCGGCCCGCTCCGCAAGGACCTGCTCCTGCTGTTGCTGGCGGGATGTGCAGGGGGATTGCTTAGCCTGTTCCTCCCCTCGATCACGGCTACGATCTTCGACCAGGTAATTCCCACGACGAACAGATCCCAACTGCTGCTGATCACGGTAGGCATCGTGCTTGCCGGTATCGTCGGTGCCATCTTCGAACTCACACGGAACGTCGCCGTGCTTCGCCTGCAACTGCAGAGCGATGCGACGTTGCAGGGAGCGCTCTGGGACCGTCTGCTGTCGTTGCCTGCGACCTTCTTCCGCAGGTTCACCGCAGGCGAGCTCGCGACGCGGGCCAACGGCTTCAACGCCATTCAGCAGCTCATCGCCGGAGCAACGGCGAATTCCATGGTGGCCTTCATCTTCTCGACGTTCCAGTTGATCATCCTTTTCCACCACAGCACGAAGCTCGCCTGGATCGCATTGCTGATTCTCGTGCTGGCTGCACTCTGCCTGGCGCTCATCAGCTACGGCAGATATCGGCATCTCGTGGCTACGCAGGACGTTTATCAAAAGATAACGGGCGTCATCCTCCAGCTTCTCTCGGCGATTTCGAAGTTGCGCGCCACGGCATCCGAGACGTATGCGTTCAGGATGTGGTCGTCCATGTTCCTGCGCCAGCGCAGGAACGAGTTCAAGGCTTCGGGCCTGCAGAATCTGTCCCAGATACTCTATGCCGTGGTTCCTACCATCGCGTCCATGGTCTTCTACTGGATCATCCACGACATGGCCGTCGACGGAAAATCGCTGGCCACGGGTTCCGTGTTGTCATTCCTCGCGGCGTTCTCGACCTTCTTCGCATCGTTGCTGGCATGCTCCACGGCTGCCGAGAGCGTGCTCATGTGCGTTCCGCTCTACAGCTATGCCAGGCCGATCCTCGAGACACCGCCCGAAGTCGATGAAGCCAGGCCGGATCCGGGCCGTCTGCATGGAGACATCGACGTGGTGAACGTCAGTTTCCGCTACGATGCGGAGGGGCCGTTGATCCTGGATGGAGTCTCGATCTCGGCGCGTGCCGGTGAATTCATCGCCGTCGTCGGGGCGTCCGGTTGTGGCAAGTCCACGCTGTTGCGTCTGCTGCTCGGCTTCGAGACTCCGGAAGCGGGTGGTATCTATTTCGACGGCCAGGACATCGCGGGCGTCGACATCCGTGCGGTACGCAGGCAGATGGGTGTGGTACTGCAGAACGGCCGGGTGATGAGCGGGGACATCTTCAAGAACATCGTGAGCGGCAATCCGCTGCTGACCATCGACGATGCGTGGGAGGCCGCAGCATCGGCGGGATTCGACGAAGATATTCACGGCATGCCCATGGGAATGCATACCGTCATCTCGGAAGGTGGAAGCACGTTGTCCGGCGGACAGCGTCAGCGTCTGCTGATCGCACGCGCCATCGCTTCCAAGCCCAGGATCATCCTGATGGACGAAGCCACGAGCGCGCTGGACAATCGCACGCAGCAGATCGTGACCGAGGCGCTGGGCCGTATGCATGCGACGCGGATCATCATCGCACACAGACTCAGCACGATCATCCATGCGGATCGCATCTACGTGATGGATCGCGGACGCGTCATGGAGTCGGGCACTTATCACGAACTCATGACCGCGGGTGGAGCATTCGCTGCCCTGGCAAGGCGTCAAATAGCCTGAAGTGGGGATACTACAGCGATGAGCGCTTGCATAACTTCGGGCCGTGAATCGAGGAAGGTGCTGTTGACTTCTTGTTGACTTTGCGGTGACATGGTATCGACTACCTTTGCATCGTCGAGCTCGGAGTAGGGTTGTACAATCTTCGATTCATTCAATACCGTGCATGACACGGAATTTTCCAGTTTCTCTTCTCGGAGGACACATGTCTATCGCATCAGCACAAGCGGTCAAGGCCATCAGCAAGGTCGTGGCACTTGCCAACACGGATGCTGCTTTCAAGAGCTCGCTGCTCTCGAACCCCGGTGCCGCTCTCTCCAGCCACGGCCTGAGCCTCCCGGCTGGCGTGAATCTGCACTTCGTGGATACCGGCGCTTCGGTTCCGGCCTCCACGGATTCGGATATCTACCTTCAACTCGGCTCGCTGGATCGCATCGGCGATGTCGAGCTGAACGAAGAAGCTCTCACGAAGGTCGCCGGTGGCGGTTCCTGCCAGAGCACGGCTTCGACGTGCTTCACGATCCCGTCCTGCGCTTCCTGCGCATCGTCGGCTTCGACGAAGTGCGGCTAAGAGCGTAATCCCATTTCGATCATGGGGCGTTGGGGTCAACAACGTCCCATGGTCGATATTGTATATATTGACAGCATCGATCGGATCCCGGGGGGTGTTCCGTCATGTCGTCCTGACCGATGTCCGTAGTGCCGTAGTTTGATCGAAGGTTCCGTTCCGGGGAGTGCGTGCCTGGGCGGACCACCACATGAGAGGGATAGCGCCGACCCTCGACGTCCGTATGATGCCTTGACGTCGACGAATTACCTGTGTTCCCTTGATCGATTCCGCCATGATAGTCCCGTGTACCATGCGGGTTTTACGTAATTCCTGTTCGGAGGTTATATGTCCATTCAATCAGCACAAGCTGCCAAGGCAATCAGTAAGGTCGTGGCACTTGCCAATACGGATGCAGCATTCAAGAGCTCGCTGCTCGCGAATCCGGGTGCAGCACTTTCCAGACATGGCCTCAAGCTCCCGGCCGGCGTCAACGTCCATTTCCTCGAAGCCGGTGCTTCGGTGCCGACGTCGACCGCAACCGACGTCTATCTCCAACTCGGTCCGCTGGATCGCATCGGAAACGTCGAACTGCACGAGGAAGCGCTCGCGAAGGTCGCCGGCGGCGGCTCCTGCATGAGCACGGCGTCCACCTGCCTTACAGTGCCTTCTTGCGTGACGTGCGTATCGACGGCCTCCACGAAGTGCGGCTAGGACGCGCAATCCGGATCCGGTCGTGGGGACCTCGTGCGGTGCCTCCGCGATCGCTGTCCGCAATGTCGGGATCGTAGAAGACTATACTATTGTCGGTCCGTATTACGCCGTGTATGACACGGATATTTTCGGTATTCCACCCTGGAGGACGTATGTCTCTCTCATCGGTTCAGGCCGCCAAGACCATCAGCAAGGTCGTGGCACTCGCCAACACGGATTCGGCGTTCAAGAGCTCGCTGCTCGCGAACCCGACCGCCGCACTTTCTGATCACGGCCTGAGCCTCCCGGCCGGCGTGAAGCTTCACTTCGTCGATGCCGGTGCTTCGGTGCCGACATCCACTGCATCCGACGTCTATCTTCAGCTCGGTTCGCTGGACCGCATCGGCGACGTCGAGCTGAACGAACAGGCTCTCACGAAGGTCGCCGGTGGTGGTTCGTGCCAGAGCACGGCCTCGACCTGCTTCTGCATCCCCTCATGCCTTACCTGCGCATCGACGGCCTCGTCGAAGTGCGGTTGATAGACGACGCTCCGATTTCGATCGTGGGGCGTTCGTGTGACGTCCCCACGGTCGATCATTTGTTCCGTATGAACCACAAGGGTTATGGGATCGCCGATACCGGTCATGGAACGCCAATGCCCGCCATGTTCGGTATCGTGGATTCATGAACGATCGTCGACCCGCTGTCGATGTTCCGGGATCGCACCGACGCAGATTCATCCAACGCCGTGCATGCACGGCTTGTTTCTTCCAATATCGAGGACATATGTCTCTCACATCGGCCCAGGCAGCCAAGACCATCAGCAAGGTCGTGGCACTCGCCAACACGGATTCGGCATTCAAGAGTTCGTTGCTCTCGAATCCGAATGCAGCCCTTGCCAGCCACGGCTTGATCCTTCCGCCCGACGTGAATCTGCATTTCGTGGATGCCGGCGCGCCAATGCCGACGTCCACTGGTACCGACGTCTATCTTCAGCTCGGTTCGCTGGATCGCATCGGCGACGTCGAACTGAACGAAGAAGCCCTTACGAAGGTTGCCGGTGGGGGTGGGTCCACGCATAGTACGAACTCCACGTCCTACACGATTGCGTCCTGCGTTACCTGCTCGGCGACGGGTTCCACGAAGTGTACCACCTAAGGACGTGGCCATCCATTCCGATCGCCGAGTGTCCATGCGACGCCTCACAGTCGCCGTCCCACTTCATGCGAACCGCATCGGCCGAGGGCAGGCCGCCGGCAATCGCATGAAGGCCATCGACATCGGTGTCATGGATTCATGAACGATCGTTGACTTGTTGTTGACTTTTCCCGACGGTGACATGGCTACCTTTGTATAGTCGGGATCGTAGGGTTACGTACTCATGATGATTCAATAGACGCCGTGCCCCGCACGGGTTTTTCGGTGCATTCTTTTCCGGAGGACATATGTCTCTCGTCTCTTCTGCAAAGGCAGTGAAGATCATCAGCAAGGTAGTGGCACGGGCCAACACCGATCCGACGTTCAAGGCCTCCCTGCTGTCGGATCCGTCCGCTGCACTCTCGAACCAGGGCCTCAGTATTCCGCCCGGTATTGCCGTCCACTTCGTCGATGCAGGCGCACCGATCCCCAAATCCACGGCTTCCGATGTCTATCTTCAGCTTGGTTCGCTGGATCGCATCGGCGATGTCGAGCTGAACGAGGAAGCCTTCACGAAGGCCGCCAGTGGCGGTTCCTGTCATGGGTCGGCGTCGACGATGATGTCGGCAGCGGCATGTATCTCCAGCGCCTCGACGGCGTCCACGAAGTGCACGTGAAAACGTAACGAGTCGATTCC
Organism: Candidatus Kapaibacterium thiocyanatum; assembly: GCA_001899175.1. Taxonomy (NCBI): domain Bacteria; kingdom Pseudomonadati; phylum Bacteroidota; class Eximiradiia; order Eximiradiales; family Kapaibacteriaceae (SeqCode); genus Kapaibacterium (SeqCode); species Kapaibacterium thiocyanatum (SeqCode). Next base: position 170,715 of record MKVH01000024.1, read on the forward strand.
TATAGAAGGGGACGTCGTGTTCGGCGACGTCCCCTCGATCGGATCCTGTTGTCAAGTCCGGCATTCCAATTCTTTCGATGGTCAACGTCATGATAGAACGTCCCCGATTCGCCCCACATCTGCACGTCCATCTCATTCCACCACACGATCTCGTCCTTACCGGTGGAATGCTGAAGACGCGCATGCCTCATTCCCTATGGCCCGTCATCGTTCCGATGATCGATGGTGTCCACACGGTCGACGATATCGTCGATGCCGTGATCGAACGCCAGCCCGACATCGATCCGACGACGGTCTATACGCTGATCTTCCAGCTGGAGCAGAAAGGCTATCTGGAAGAGAATGCGCCCGATGTTCCGATATCGCTTGCAGCCGTCGCCACATCGGTTGGAGTACGCACCGCCCAGGTATCCGAACGAGTACTCGATCGCACGGTTCATGTCGTTGCCGTCGGTGACGTCGACATCGACATGCTGAAGGATGGGTTATCACGTAACGGTCTGCGGACGATCGAGGAGGCGGAGCGGGCCGATGTCACGGTGGTCGTGACCGACGACTACCTGAGTTCCGGACTCGATGCTATCAATCGTGATCATCTGCAACGTGGGAAGCCATGGGTCATGGTGCGTCCGAACGGCCTCGATCCCATGGTCGGTCCACTCATCGTACCCGGTGCCACGGCCTGCTGGGAATGCCTGGCCGAGCGTCAGCGTCATAACCGCGATCTCGACATGTTCCTCGGTCAGCATGCACCGGAACACTTCCCGTTCCCCGAGCGCGTTGAGCTGCCGGGTTTCATGGATCTGGCGACCGGTCGTATCGCTTCGGCACTGACGCTGTGGTTCCTCACAGACAGGTCGCCCCTGCTCGGTACGATACTGTCGATGGATATGATCGGTGGCGATCAGCATCGTCATGCAGTGGTGCGGCGTCCGCAATGTCCCGCCTGCGGTGAAGGTGCGTCGGTCCTGCACGGTCCCGACCGTGTAGAACTCGCGCCATCGCCCCGCATGTCGGCGACGGACGCAGGGTACCGGAGCTCGACTCCGGAACAGATCTACGAGCGGTACAGGCACCACGTCAGTAATGTCAGCGGCGTGGTCTCCATGCTTGAGCGCATCACCGATCCGTCCGACGCGGTACAGCACGTCTATCTCTCCGGCCAGAACATGGCTACGAAATACGGTTCATTCGACAACCTCCGTCGTGAACTGCGGAGTGCGAGCTGCGGCAAGGGAACGACGGATATCCAGGCTCGCGTGAGCGGATTGTGTGAAGCCATCGAACGCTACAGCGGTGTCTATCGTGGTGACGAATACGTGCGCGAAGCGACGATGGAAGAGCTCGGTGGTGAAGCACTGCATCCCAACGATCTCATGCGCTTCTCGGATCGCCAGTTCGACGAACGGGATATATGGTTAGGACGCGATCACAAGTTCGCCATCGTGCCGTATCGCATGGATCCGACGGTGCGCATGTCGTGGTCGCCCGTATGGTCCCTCACCAACGACTGTCCCCGCTGGCTGCCGACGGGCCAGCTCTACTACAGCTATCCGAAGGCAGCGAACGAATTCTACTACATACCGGATTCGAATGGCGCCTCGACGGGTGCTACGAGGGAGGAAGCCATCCTGCAGGGCTTTCTCGAACTGGTCGAACGCGATGCCGTGGCCACGTGGTGGTATAACAGGACGCGTCAGCCAGGTGTCGATCTCGCATCGTACGATGATCCCTATGTGCATGCCATGCGCAGACGTCAGCATGAACTCGGACGCGAGCTCTGGGTGCTGGACGTCACGAACGATCTCGGAATTCCCGTATTCATGGCCTTCAGTCGTGATGCCAAGGGTCCGCGTGAGAATATCACGTTCGCACCCGGGGCGCATATCGATCCCCGCATCGCATTGCTTCGTGCGCTCACGGAACTCAATCAGATGATGCCCGGCATCCAGCCCGGACCCAACGGACAGGAATATGCCTTCGACGATCCGCAGGCGATCGACTGGTGGCGCACGGCTACGATAACCAACCAGCCCTATATCGTGCCCGATGCACGACTGGCGGCGACGAAGCGTGAGGACTATTCCGTGCCACAGACGACGGATCTACGAGAAGATATCATGATGGCACGTGATATCGTCGAGCGCCGTGGTCTCGAGTTTCTCGTCCATGACCAGACGAGACCGGACGTCGGCATGCCTGTCGTGAAGGTCATCGTGCCGGGGCTCCGGCACTTCTGGGCCCGGTTCGCACCGGGACGTCTGTATGACGTACCTGTCGCTACGGGCCGTCTGGCCGCACCCACGGCCGAAATGGATCTGAACCCAATAGCGATGTTCATCTGATGTCACTACGTCCCCGATTCCGCCTCCTTCCTGCCGAAGCAGCATCGATCGACGTTGTCGACGGAGCGCTTCAACTGGTGACGCAGTTCCTGCGCCTCGAACTGAAGAATGCAGGCGAAACCCTCGTCCATACACTGGTGAGCGTCCTGAGGGACGGCGAAGATCCGCGTATCGTTGAAGACACGTTGGCGACGTCATCACCCGATGATCTCGCGAAATACTACGAAGTCGTTCAGCGGCTGTGCAAGGCCATGGTTCTCCAGGTCGATATCGTCGACGGCGATGCCCTGTATGCGACGATCGTCCCGATGGCGGCAGACTTCATGGTGGATGCCACGGCCGACGTACCGCCCTCCGAAGCCCGATGGTCACGATTCGTGACGATGCGTCGTGAAGGTGGACATGTGCTGATCGAATCTCCGATAGCGTCTGCACGTGTGGAAGTGTTCGACCCGTCGTTGCTCGAACGTTGTACGTCGTGGATGCAGGCATCGCGTATCCTTGCGACCGACGATGACGACCGGTTGCTGACATCGTTGCTGTACCAGACTGGTATCCTGCGCGTCGGTGAAGATGACGATGCGACGCTTGCCCAGTGGTCCACTACCGATATGCTCTTCCATTTCCGCAGCAGATTCGGCCGTCATACGCGCGCCAGCGGGGGAGTGTTCCGTCATGTGGGCCGCATCGATCCGCCGGGTGTGGACAGACCGTACGATCCGAACGAACGACTGGTGTCGCTGCCGGTGCCGACCACCGTGACCTCACGATCTCTCGAAGATATCGTCTCTACGCGTCGTTCGGTTCGGACCTTCTCGCAACGACCGATGACGCTCGAACAGCTCGGTACGTTGCTGTGGCGCACCGTGCGTGAAACGGGACGTATGACGATGGACGTAGCGTCGCCGGATGGTACGTCCATACCGTTCGAACTGCGCAGGCGGCCGGTCCCGAGCGGCGGCGCCGCCCACGAGATCGACGTCTATCTCACGATCCGTAACGTGGAGGGAGTGGCTCCCGGATTCTGGCGATACGACGGTGCGAGGCATGCCCTCGTCCATTGTGCGGATGTCGATTCCCGTTTCGACATCATGTGGTATCGTGCGATGCAGGCATCGGGGACGAGCGTGCCACCACCGGTCCTCATGACGCTCGGTGCGCGGTTCACCCGCATCATGTGGAAGTACGAAGCCATGGCCTATGCGGCCATTCTCAAGCATGTCGGCGTGATCTACGAATTATTCTATCTCGTCGCTACGGACATGAACCTTGGCATATGTGCGCTCGGTAACGGTGATACGATGACGTTCTCGTCGTTGGCCGGCGTCGATCCCTTTGTGGAAGGATCCGTAGGAGAGATGTTGCTCGGAATACCTGTCGAGGAGGAAACACCATGACGATCACACACGACCTGTCCGCGGCCATGACGATGGAAGCCTATCATGAGGCGTTGCGCGAGCTTGCCCATGAGAAACGTTTTCTCGAGAAGTGGAGTTCCGATCCGACGTTCCGTCAGGCGCTCACGGACGACATGGAAGGAACGCTCGAGGCCAGGGGACTGCGTCTCGATACGGAAGAGCTCAACGCCATCGTCGCCGGTGGAACGTCGGCAGTCTTCGATCGGTTGCAGACGCTCGCCTATCTCAAGATGATGTGGACGAACAGATTCTATCACGAACATTGCCAACCTGCAGATGCCGCATGGCAGCAGTGGCGCGTGCGCCAGATCAATCGTCAGGTGCTCGACCTCGGCCCCCATCATGCGATGCAGAACATCCACTCCTCGCTTGCCGTCGAACTCAACAAGGGATGCAGTGTCGGATGCTGGTTCTGTGCGTTGAGTCCGGACAAGAAATCCGTTCCACTCGACTACCATAGCGGTGGACGCGAAACGTTCCACGCACTCATCACGGCGCTTCAGAACGAACTCGGTGCCGCCGTCGATTCCGGTTTCCTCTACTGGGGTACGGAGCCGATGGACAATCCCGACTACGAACAGTACTGCGTGGACTTCCATACGATCACGGGTACCTTCCCGCCGACGACGACGGCCGTGGCGCACAAGCATCCCGAGCGTATCAAGAATCTGCTCGACCTCGCGGCGAAACACGGAAGCTGGCTCACGCGGTTCTCCGTCCTGACCACGTCGCTGATGGATCGTATCCACGCGACGTATACGCCGGAAGAACTCGCTCTTGCGGAATGCCTGCCCCTGAACAGGGAAGCCGACTATGCCTATGGTGTGGCCGGACGATACAGGGACTACCTGCAGGCCCATCCCGAAGCTGCCGTGGAACAACGCGCCAAGCTGCGTCGGGCACCGTGGTACGAGTCCGTGAAGGACTATCTGAACGACGACACGCATGCTCACGGCTCCATTGCCTGCGTCACGGGCTTCCTCGTGAATACGGTGGACCGTACCATTTCCCTCATCGCTCCCGTGACTGCCGACGATGCCCATCCTCTCGGCTATATCACGTTCGCCCAGGTGGAGTTCACGTCCGCGGACGACATTCCCGCAACGGTCGCCGACGTCGTGGCGCGAGGCCGACGCCTGGTTCTTGCCGATGATGACATCTGTGCGATACCGTCATGGGTCAATACGCAGATCGACGACGATGCCCTCGTCGTGACGGGGCGGATCGGAGGGAAGGCGAGAAGGGCTCATCACGGAAACGTCGAAGCGATGGATGCCTTGGTGAATACGCTTCGTCAAGGCACCTGCAATCGCGCGGATGTGATCCGGACCGTTGCAACATCATCGTCGGTCGATGCCGCATGGGTGAGCGACGCCATCGATGGACTGTGGAAGCTGGGTGTTCTCATCGAGCCGGTGAGGGTATGACGCCGCTCGACAGATCGGTACCACCACGGCAGCGTTCCGAGGAATGGTATGTCGTCGTTCCGACGTCTGACGAGGTCGTGAACGACCGACGTCGGACCTGGTCGTATGGTCTGGACGATACATGGTTCGGGGGGAGTGTCGATTCGAGGTGGTTCCATGATGGTCATATCATCGCGAACCATCCGGCCTTGCCTTCATGGATCCGACATGCGAACGGAGTGTTGAACACCGCTCCCCTGGAAGACCGTTTTCTCGACGAAGGACTACCCGAACATCGCGCGACCGCTGCGATGCTGTCACCGGTCGTGGCCTATGCCGCATCGTTGCTCGATGGGATGTGTGCGGATCATCCCGTCGCGATCACGCATGGTGCCAGGATGGATATGCTCCGTGGCCTGCATCGACGTGCGATCATGACGCTGGCAAGTGTCGTCGCCGATGAGCTCGCCGCATGGAAGGCTACATGTACCGCACTCGGTATGCCTGCATCCACGCCCTATGCCGCCGACGAAACGACATGGCCGGATATGGTCGAGCGCCTGCCGATGCTGGCGCACGTCGCAGGGACACTCGTCACGCACTGGCTCGAGTACGTGGCCGAACTGTTGTCACGGCTCGCATCGGATGCGGAGGCTCTTGTCGAGTTGTGGCCGGGAACCGGCGTTCCTGCCGAACTCCTGCGGGTCTCTCTCGACGCAGGCGACCTTCATGACCATGGACGATCCGTGGCCCTCATGACGTTCGATGGAGATCGCAGGTGCGCGTACAAGCCGAAGGATCTTCGTATAGTCGAGCGTACGCTCGATCTGTTCGAACGTTTGAATGCCGCCGCCGATGAGCCTCTGCTGCACATACGGCCCATGGTTCTACGACCCGGCTATGCATGGGAAGGATTCGTCACGACGGCACCATGTGCGAGTCTCGACGACGTAGCCTTGTACTACGAGCGTTTCGGCGCCATGGTGTGCATGTATGAACATCTGGAAGCCCGTGACCTGTGGCTCGACAACGTGGTGGCCTCGGCATCGTGGCCTGCGGTGATCGACATGGAGATGGTGCTGCAACCGAGAATGTCCGCCGACGCCGGCATCGATGCCGCCGAGCGATATGCGCAGCACATGCTGGATGAGTCGTCGTTGTCGACAGGGCTCGTCGTGATGTCGTTTCCCGTCGGCGAAGGACGTCCTGCGGAAGACATGGGTGCTCTCACACCACTGCGTCCGTTCCGCACGCCGTTCAAGGCACGTGCGGAGCTGACGGGAGAAGTGGAAACCGGCTCCGATGGACATGTGACGTTCGAACATCCCGACTACGTACCGGTGTTCGACGGTCTGCACGTCGACGTGCGTCGATGGCACGATCACGTCGAACGCGGCTATGCACGGATGGATGATCTTCTTGCAGGACCACTGCATGCTGTGGTTCATGAATGGGTGCTAGCCGTCGATCCCGATATTCCGGTCCGTTCCATTCACCGCGATACGTGGACATGTCAGCGCATACTGCAGGCTTCGACGACGAGTGCGGCCCTGCTCTCGGCCTGGGACAGGGATGCATCGCTGAATCGTCTTGTAAAGGTGGCGACCGGAACGACGAAACCCGGCTCCGTCGAGCACGCCATCATCCTCTCCGAAATAGAACAGCTCCGCATTCTCGATATACCGTACTTCCTGACTCCCGTCGGTGACTCCGGCGTCAGGACGTCGGAAGGGTCGTCGCTTGGCACCGTCTACGACGGTGCACCGCTTCGCCGATGCATCGAGAGAGTGGAACATCCCATCGATCCGGAGTTCCGTCGCGACGTTCTCCGCGCTTCGATCGCGATCGGTGCAGGGGGAAGGGAAGACCGTCCCCTGATGGTCGACGTTGCCGTAGAGGCGTTCGATCCTGTCGGGATCATTCATACGGTAGCGCGCCGACTCGTCGATCTTACGATCCGGCGTGATGGGCGTTATGCGTGGATCGGTGCCGTTCGCCATGCCATGCTGGCCACGACGTCCATCGAAGTACTGAGGCCGACGCTCCTCGGTTCACTCGGTATAGCTATCGCTCTGCACGAAGCCCGTGCCGTTGCGGATATCGGAGACGTCGATGCCATCATCTCATGCGTGACGCAACAGGCGATGCGTGAGATGGGATCCGCCAATGCGATCATGCGATCGGGTGCCGCCCTGCCTGCATGGGTGCAAGATCCGCTGGAAGGGTTGCCGGCACTGGAACATGGACTGGCGATCCTCACCGATGGCAGGTATGGTCGAACGAGGTCGTTCCCGATGCCGGACTTCGATCTGGCCGATCGGGTCGCCATCTTCGCCGAACATGGACGCTGGTTCCCGGAACGGCAATTGCCGGAGAGGTTCGACCTTTCCGCAGTGAACGGTCTCGCCGCCATCGTGCGTCTTGCGGTCGCCGCATCGGTTCGTAACGAACGCGTCACGATATGAACGGGGGGAGGACCATGAGCCCCGGTATCGCCCGATGGACGGCGATGATGATCGCACGATACGGTAACGTGGGCGTGGATGCGTCGACGTTCGTTCCCTATCACCGGCAGGCCGAGGAGATGCTGGCGGGAGTGCGGAATCACGACGTGAAGAACATCCTCGACGTCGGCTCCGGTGAAGGCCTGATGATGGCCCATCTTCTCGATGCATTTCCGGACGCGCATATCACGGGAACCGAACCCGACATGCAGCGCATGTTCCAGACGGCCGTCTGGCTTGGTGAAGCTGCCGACGAGAATCGCTGGTCCCTTATGGGTGAGGCCCTGCCTTCACTGGAGTCCATCGACGATGCCAGTATGGATCTGGTGACATCGCGTGCAGTGCTCGCCTATGTCGATGATACGGGAACGTCTCTCGACGAGATCGCACGGGTTCTTCGGCGGGGTGGACACTTCACCGCTCTCGAGCCTCTGCATGGCCATGCGTTGCGACAATATCCGCAGAGCTGGATGGGGGTGTCGCTCGTGGAAGCTGGTGAGGCCGGTCTGCGTCTCCTGAGGCATCTGTTCCCGAACGGACCCGCAACGTATCTCGATCGTGCACCGGCCCGCTTCGCCGTATCCGATATCGAGCGCCTGTATGGCGACGAACACTGGCAGGACGTCAGGATCGTACCGCATATCGTCGAACATCGTATACATGCTTCGCCGGACCTCCTGCTCGTGCAAGCCCCCTTCGATGGAGCACCGTCCATCGCTTCGATACTGAATGTCCTTCCGGATGACGAGCGGACGTCCATCATCGCACACATCAGGGCATGCTGCGAGCGTGGTGACGTGATACGTACGGAGGCGGTGGTGAAGGTGGAAGCAACGCGGAGATGATCGTCGCCACTTCTACGTGATCAATTGCAGATAGCCGTAGACGGCGAGCTTATCCGCCGCCGACCGAAGATTGCCGATATCCCAGATACCGAGCTGGCCGACCCACGATGAATGGAGAAGATCGTCGACGGGTTCTTTCATCTTCCCGTAGACGACGTCGCTGATCGTATCCGACTGGACGAAGCGCGTTCGTGAAATCTTCGAATGAAGGGCATTCATCAACGGTCTTCCCGCACAGAACCAGGGATAGAGAGAGCGTTTGCCGACGAAGGGTACGGACGTCGTTCGTGGAGCGGACGCGGAAATGACGGATCGGAACCATCGGCCATGATCCCTGAAGGAAGCGGGTCGCGAGAATACCCAATCGACGACCGAGCGGTGCAGGAAGGGAATCGTGGAATCGAGATAGTGGTCGTAGACGCCTTGCGGACTGGCGACGTAGCCGTGCAGATACCACGAGGCGAAGAAGTTGTCGATCCACTCACGTTCGGATCCTTTGGTACACGGGCCTTGCTCGTCGAGCGCACGCTGCAGGTCCTCCGTCACCATGTCCGTCATACGCCGTGCGACATCATCGACGAAGACGTCGTTCGAGCGTGCCATGAGGTAGGGAAGGATACGTCGTGCGTCTCCCGAATGGAGAGCCGCACGGCCCTGGTACCGCAGGCCGTTCGCGAGTCCTCCACGCAGGAAGCCACCGAAGCCTCCATCGATGAGGATGCCGCCGGGCGGCAGGATCGACGCGATGGAAGGCAGCACCATCGCATGGGCGAAATGATATGTCCCTTCGGAAGCCAGTGCCGTATGTCGGGCAATGGACTGCATGTCGTCGATGCTCATCCGATCGACGACGGTGGCGACGTCGAAGAAGGTATGCCGCACACCCGCTCGCGATGCCACATCGGATGCCGTCGAGCAGTCGGGCATATCCATCGAACCGTAACTCGTTGTCGAGATATCGACCCCTTCGCGGATGGACCAGGCCAGGAGGGTCCGTGAATCGAATCCACCCGAAAGGGCCAGGACACTGTCGGGAAAGCCGTCGAGCGACGGGGTGAGGTCGTTCCTCCGTTCGGTCGACGTGCGGCTTGTGGAGTGCAACGGGTCGGGAGATGGGAGACAGCGTTCGATGCCCTCGACCATCGACGAGTGCGTGAATCCCATGACCGGCATCCATGCATTGGCGAGTACGCGCAGGTCGAGTGATCCCTGCGGCGAGGATCCGGGCAGCCTCGTCATGTATCTGATTCTGCCGTCGGGCAAGGTCATCCTGTACAGTCGACGGAGTTCGTACGGATCCACGAGTTCCACGATGCGACCGTCGACGACGGCGATACCGGCGTAGTGGCCATCGACGTCCAGAGACTTCCGTTCGTTGACCATCCTCACTGCCTCGTCCGGCTGGATACGTCGCTTCGTTCGTGGATCGAACATGATGCCGACGACGATTCCTCCTCCTTCGATGAAGGGCGCGTGCTGATCGAGAGTGATGTCGAAGTGCTGCATCGATGCCGTTCGATTCGTTGACTGCCGATGCAGGAAGATAGCAACGAGGTGCTACATGCGACCGATCGAGCGGGAAGCTTCCATCGGCACCCGTAGTGAGAGTGCACGAGTGTCGGTAGTGGGTGAGGGCCAGCCCGTCGCCATGACGATACTCCGTCATGTCCGGATCGAATGGACGTGACGGAGTATCGTCATGAAGGATTACGCTCCGGCCATGTATGCCATCGCGACGACGCCGGAACTGAATGTCCGGGTATTCTGGAAGGTCAAGGGAAGATCTCCTGTCGTCATGCGATCGAACAAGGGAAGGCCATCGCCGAGGATCAGCGGACAGACGAAGAGATGATACTCGTCGATGAGGCCGTTCTTTACGAAGTCCGGAACGAGACTCGCACTTCCATAGAGAATGAGATCCTTGCCGGGGCGTTCCTTCAACCGACGGAGTTCGTTCGCATCGATGGAGCGATGGACGGTCGTGTTCTTCCAGTCCGCATGATCGAGGGTCCTCGAGAAGACGATCTTCTCTGCCGCGTTGAGATGATCGGCGATGACGAGGTCGGACGGTGTCATCACCGGATTGTCGTGCGCCGCCGGCCAGAACTGGATGAACAGTTCATAGGTCTTGCGACCGAGCAGGATGGTATCGACCCGTTCGAGAAGGTCGATGGCATAGGTGTTGAAATCGTCATCGACGATATGCCAGTCGATACTGCCGTCGCGGCGGGCGAAATAGCCATCGAGCGTCGTCATCTCCGACAGGATGATTCTGCGCATGATCGAACTGGGATGATGATGGAAATTCCGAGGGCTCTCCGGTGGAGACAGATGTCGCCGATCCTCGTCATTCGACAGGGATATAGTAGTCTACCGGACCTGACGACGTTTCCGGATTCCACCGGCTGTCATAGCGTTCGAAGTCAGGGGCCATCCTGTGCTTGAGTCCATTGGCTGCCAGGCCTTCGGTCCATACCTTCATGATCCATGCCGGGAAGCCGCTGATATGGCCGTCGAAGGTGAAGACGGCGTACTTTCCTGCGGGAACGTCGACGGTGGTGGACCATTCCGGTGCTGCCGATCCCGGCTGTACCTGCATGGCCGGCATGTAGTCGAACGACTCCATCTTTCCGTCGTTCATGGCCATATCGATCGTCACGCCATAGACGACGTCGCCGGTGAAGCCCGGTGTCGTGTGCAGGAGGGGGACGGCGTCGGCCCATAGCTGCATGATTTCCTGTTTCGTTTCCGGTGTGAACTGTCGTGCCAGGCCGCGGAGGCTCATGGGTTCGAGCTGGACGATGGTCGGATTCATGGGTGCACTCGATGTAGTATGGATGATGTGACAGGGAACCGCCGAAGATACTTCAGGGATGCCGAACCGCCGCGAATTCCCGGCAGGCAAGGGCGTTCTGATCGGGATCGATGATGGCGAATGGAATCAAGGCGGCCTGCTCTTCAAACGACGGCCGAGGTCGAGGGACTCAACCGGATCGATCGACGGCGACGTGCATGACGTCGTATCACTGCATGAGATCGACACTATCAATGGCAGGGTCCGGTCACGTAAGGCCTGCAATCTTGCCGATGCTCCTATGACGTATTGCAGTGAAGCTGCGAAGGATCGTTCGGAATGAGCCCGATTCTTGCCGGAAATTGATACGTACGTATCAAAAAAGTCATTTGGAATGTATATTGCGCCATGAATTGATACATATGTATCCATTGTATGGTGATAGAGATGAATGCTTCCGAACTTGGTGCTCGTCATCGGCATGTCCGAAAGGCGATTCTCGCGCAGAGCCGCGAGCAGTATGCGGCTTCCATGGGGGTGGCCGCCAGTACGGTTCGATCATGGGAAAGCGGCCGTAGTGCCGTGTTGCCGGGTGTGCTGGCGCGACTGACGTCCGATCATGGCATCAGCAGCCACTGGATGCTGACGGGTGAGGGAAGTCCGACCGCGGAGGAAGGGCCGCTCCGTCGATCCGTACGCCTTCCGTTACTGCGCACGGGAGTGAGTGCCGGAGCGCCTACGGAGTCCGATGACGTGATCGAGCGGGAGATCGACCTCGCCGAAATGCTGCTGCAGCATCCGCTGGACAGTTATCTCATGCACGTGAACGGACATTCGATGATCGGTGCGGGGATCGGTCATGGCGATACGATCATCATCGACCGGGCCGCGGAAGTGAAGTCCGGACAGATCGTCGTCGCGCGTGTGTATGGCGAGCTGACCGTGAAGCGGTATCTGATCCAGGGAACGCGGCATATCCTTCATGCCGAGAATCCCGATCCGGCATACAGGGATATCGAGATCACCGACGATATGGATCTGCATATCGTCGGCGTCGTCAATCATTGCATCAAGCGTGTGTGATGTCATGTCGTCGCTCTGCGCCATCATCTTTCCCCACTATCCCGCACTGGCTGCACGGCTGGCCTTGCGGTCGGGTGGAGAGCGTCATGACATGATCGCGATCGAGCGCCATGGTTCGATCATCGCATCCACGCCGGAAGCGAGAGCCGTGGGCATCGAATGCGGCATGACCGTGACGCGCGCGCGTGCGTTGCAGCCATCCGTCCTGATCCTCCAGCGCGATGCCGCGATGGAACAGACAACATGGGAAACGATACTGGCGCGTGTGCATGAGACCACACCGCTCATGATCGCTCCACGGCTCGGCCTCATCTACTGTGGTATGGATCGTCCGGTACAGGTACGGGGTATCCTGCACGATACGTACGGACAAGGCGGTCGTGCGATGACGCAGACGCTGGCGCTGCTGGCCGCCGTGATCGCCGAACCCGGAAAAACGATGACGGTTCCGCGTGATGGAGCCGCGCAGTTCCTGGCGACATGGAATACGTCGAATCTGCGTGTACTGGAATATTCGGATGAACTGGTGGAACGCCTTCGCCTCTTCGGTCTTTCCACGATGGCTCACGTCCAGCATCTTACGCGGCGGCATCTGCATGCCCAGTTCGGTACGGAAGGGCACACCCTGCACGATCTTCTGCATAGCGTTCCCGATCGAACCGAGCTGCCGGTCTACAGCCCACCCCCTTCCGTCGTTGCGCTGGGGCGGTTCGATGATCCGGAGCGGGAGCCTGCTGCATTGCTTCCCGTCATGGCCATGATGGTGGAGGAAGCATGGACGGAACTGGCAGGACGCCATGCCACGACCATCGAAGTGCAGATGCTGGATCGGGCGGATAACGTCATCGTCCGGTCGTCACGCATTCTCGCCGGGAAGGTGCAGTGGAGCAGTACGTTCCTGATGACGGCCGCGAGGACGCTGTTGCAGGATCTTCTCGATACCGATCGCTGGTGCAGTGGTCTCCGTCTGAAGCTCATGGGGCTTCTTCAGCCTCCTGCGATGCAGGCGACGATGTTCCGTCCACGCCCATGCATCGACGACGTGATTCCGCTCGTCCTTCGTCGCTATCCTCATGGGCTCCGGCGCATCGTCCGTGTCGATGCCGATGCCTATCTGCCGGAACGGGCAGCGCTCCTTTCGTACTACGATCATGACGGGGGGGCCGCATGAGGCTCTGTATGGAAGAGATCGACGTGTCGTGCGAAGGAACGCGACCCATAGCCGTGCATTGGCGCGGGGGGATCTATCACGTGTCTTCCATACTGGATCGCTGGACGTCGAGAACGGCGTGGTGGGCGTCGGAAGACGGAACGGACGATCATCGATACTATCTGCTTCTGGAAACGTCCACCATCGTCATGGAAGTGTTCCGCACGAGGCATGGATGGATGCTTTCGAGACTGTACGACTGACGGATGACAGGGGGTGTCACATTGATTCATCGATCGATGGGCACAATCATGTTCGGCGCGCTGCATTGCCATTCACATTTCTCCTTCCTCTCCGGTGGCTCGTCGCCGAGGGAGCTGGCCGAGCGTGCCCGTGCACTCGGACACGGCTTCCTTTGCGTAACCGACCGGATGGGGATGAGCGGTGCCGTCCAGGTCCAGCAGGCCTGCCGTCGCGCAGGCATCAAGCCGATCATCGGTGCCGAGGTCGATGTCGAAGGAGCTTCGCTGGTTCTCATCGCCAGGAATGCGGATGGATACGCCAACCTCAGTACGCTGCTCACGATAGCGCTGCAGCGGGATCGGGACAATCCCGTCGTATCGCTGGAGGATTGCAGGGCGTTCCGGGACGATATCGTCTGCCTCACGGGAGGACGTGACGGACGTCTCTGGCACCATGCTCACAGGCGCGACAACGCTGCCATGAAGGAATGGCTCCTGAAGCTGCGCGATGTCTTTCCCGACGAACTCTACGTCGAACTGATCCATCACCGCAGGCCCGGTGATACAGGAATCGCGGCCCGCATGCATGCCATCGCCAGGGAACTTGAGCTTCCGTGCGTCATCGGTGGAGATGTGCGGTATGCATGTGCCGATGACTACGTCATCTACGACGTCATGACCTGTATCCGGCACGGTATCACGGTCTTCGACACGCATCGCGATCGGCCTGTCAATGATGAACAACGATTGAAGACCGAAGACGAGCTCAGGAAGCTCCTGCCGTTCCCCGATGCCTTCGAGGCTGTGGCGATGCTGGCGGAACGATGTTCGATGGACGTGCTTCGTGAAGAGATCACACCGCCGGCAGCCGGGGTGTCGGCGGGTGAAACGGCGCCGGACGTTCTGCGGAAGCGTTGCGAGGAGGCATTCCACAAGAGATACGGAGATGGCAGGGGATACGAAGCGCAACGCACGACGATGGAGCATGAGCTGGATGTGATACGGGACATGGAGCTGGCGGACTTCTTCCTCGTCGTCGCGCAGATCGTCGATGCCGCCAAGGGAATGGGGATCAGATGCTCGGGGCGTGGATCAGCGGCGAACTCCATCGTGGCCTTTCTCCTAGGCATCACGGGAGTCGACCCGGTGGAACATAAGCTCACGTTCGAACGATTCCTGCATCATGGACGGGTCGGTACGCCGGATATCGACGTCGACTTCGATACGGAACGCAGGCATGAAGTCATCGCATGGATCGAGAATCATTACGGCATCAGTCATACGGCGATGACGGCGACGTATCAGACCTACTCGCTTCGCATGGCCGTTCGCGATGTCGCGAAGGCTCTCGGGTGGCCGCATGAGACGGTAGTGCGGATGTCGAAGGCCATGCCCGGTCATCGTCGAAAGCCGACGGCCGGGTATCGTGACGAGCTCGTGGCCGTCGTCGGCGATTCACCGTTGCTCGTAACGCTCCTGCATGTGGCCGAGCGCCTGATGCGCAGGCCGCGTCATCTCGGTCAACACAACGGAGGCATGATTCTCTCGCATCGTCCGTTGCATACGCTGACGCCGGTACAGATCTCCGCCAACGGCGTACGTATCGCGCAGTTCGACAAGGACGATATCGAGGAGATGGGCCTCGTGAAGCTCGACGTGCTCGGTCTGCGTATGCTCGCCTGTATCGCCGAAACGCTGGAGCTCATCCAGCGTCATGAAGGGAAGACCGTGGACATCGACGAGATCGCCCTCGACGATCCCGATATCTACACCATGCTCCAGGCCGGCGAGACGCTCGGCGTCTTCCAGGTGGAATCGCAAGGTCAGATGCATCTGCTGGCACAGCATCAGCCGGAGAACTTCTTCGACATCCTCACGGAGATCGCACTCTTCAGACCGGGGCCACTCCAGGGCGGCACGGTCAATCCATACGTACGACGTCGTCGTGGCCTCGATCCCGTGACGTATCTCCATCCCATCCTCGAGCCGATCCTGCGCGACACGCTCGGAGTGCTCGTCTTCCAGGAGCAGGTACTGGAAATCATCCATACCGTCGGCGCCATGCCCTTGCGCGATGCGGAGAAGGCGAGGAGTACGATCAGCAAGAACAAGGACATGGAGGCGATCGAACACGTACGGGAACGCTTCATGCATGGTGCCGCATCGCAGGGAGTCGACGATCAGGCTGCAGCGCGGATCTGGGAGAAGGTCCGCGTCTTCACGGGATACGGCTTCTGTCGTTCGCACGCCGCGGCATTCGCCAAGACGGTCTTCCAGAGTGCCTGGCTCAAACAGCATCATCCCGCCGCATACATGGCGGCCTTCCTGCAGTGCCGCCCGGGATTCTACAATCTGATGACGCTGCAGGAGGAAGCCAGACGTCTCGGCGTCGAAGTGCGCACACCCGACATCAACCGCTCGTGGTTCCGCTACGAACTCGAGAGGGACGAGGATGGATCGCTCGCGATCAGGAAGCCGCTGACGGCTATCGCCCATTGTACGACGGATATCGCGCGCAGTATCCTGTGGGCACGTCTCATGGGACCGTTCACATCGGTGGATGACTTCGTGAGGCGTACGGACATTCCGAAGGATACGATGGATGCCATCGCCATGAGCGGTGCACTGGACGGTATCTCCAACGGCTCGCGTACCGCATTGTGGGAAGCCGGCGTCGCCGTGCGTCGCAGGGACAAGGAACGTGAAGCAAGACAGGAATCGCTGTTCGATCTGCCGCTCGTGGATGACGAGGACATTCCCGTTCTGCCTCACATGACGGCACCCGAACGTCTCGCTGCCGACTACGTCACGCACGGCGCGGCACGCATCCATCCCATGACACTGTACCGAAGGGCACTGAACGATCTGGAAGTGCGATCGATCGGTACGTGCTACCGCCTGCAAGGGGGCGAGATCGTGACGGCTGGAATCGTGATTCTGCGCCAGTCCCCGCCGACGGCCAATGGAGTGCTGTTCGTTACCATCGAGGACGAGACGGGCTTCGTCCAATGCGTGGTGCCACCGAAGATGCGGGAACGCTTCTATTCCGAACTGCGTAATGCCGCTCTCATCGTACGGGCGAAGGTCCATGCCCTGGCCAACTGGCGAGGGCTTCTCGTGACGGACGTCCGGCCCTTGAATGGCGTCATCGGCGGGTACTATGGCCATCCGGCGATGTACGGAGGTACGGATACGATGGAGCTGAGTACGGAACATGCGGAGCTGCACCGCACGGATGGCGCCGACGTCGACGGGATATCGATACGGAGTTGATGAACTCAGTTTCCGGCTTCTTCCCGGGAGAATGTCGTGAAGGTCTTGCCATCGTACCGACTCAGGCCGAACCATTTCGTACCGAACCAGAGATTGCCATCCTTGTCTTCGAGAGCGCTCATGGCGGCATCGTCGACAAGACCATCCTTCTCCGTGAAATTCCTGATCGACTTCCCGTCATACCGCCAAACCCCGTCGTTCTCCGTGGTGAACCAGAGATTGCCGTCCGTGTCCTCCAGAAGACAGGTTATGCCAGCACCGTGCAGCGTCTTCGTGGCGGGATGGTCCGAGAAGGACTTGCCATCATAGACGCAGATACCCTTGTCCGTACCGAACAGGTAGCGTCCTTCCTTGTCCTGGATGATGGCGCTCACCTTGTCGCTGCACAGACCGTCCGTCGTGGTGAAGTTGACGAAGGACGTTCCGTCGAAGCGATAGGCTCCTTCGCCGTCGATGCGGAACCAGAGATTTCCATCCTTGTCCTGCAATGCACACATGACAGCACCGGAACTGATGCCCTTCGTCCGTACGATGGTCGCTCGGGTGATCTTCGCCGGGTCTCCGGATGGACTCGTCTTGATCTGTCCATTGCAGGAAGCGACGACGAGAAGAAGGACCACCGGGCAAAGGACGTGCCGCCATGCATACCGAACGATAGAGTATGAGGTCCGATCATTCATCGCACCGGGTTCCACGAGGTTCGAAGCCGTTCGAACGGCTCGCGGGAGTATGGCAAGGCATTACGCCGGGCATCGCTGATCCGTGGTAGTGATATGCCAGAAGTTACGGAGGGGTGGCAGCACGAGGCCATGTCGCGGGTTCCTTTCAGAAGAACGGCCCCGGAAGTCCGATGCCTCCGAGGCTGTCACATCCCGGATTGCCGGAGACACGCCGGAGATCATTCCTTCATCATCGTCGTGCCGATCCGCAGCTCCGGATTCACTCCGCGTTCTCAGCCAACAATGTGATACCGCTCATGTCCGCCTTCCCGTTCTTCAGGAATGCATAGGATATCCGGTCCACGCGGCAGTCGACGAACTGCACCTTCTTCAGGTTGACATTCTTGAAAAACGTATTGATGATCGTGGCATTCCTGAACGTCACTCTCGTACATACGCAGTTCTCGAAACTGCAGTCCTGCATGGTGCCATCGAACACGATGTCGACGAGCTGTGTCTCGATGAACGAGGTCCGGTTCCATACGGTCTGTGCGACGATGTTCTTCTCGAAGCCACTGGAAGCGAAGGTCACACCGGTCAGATCGGCACCAGTGAAGTCGCAGGCATAGACATTGCTCCCCGTGAACCGGGTACCCTTCAGTGAGCAGTCCTTGAATACGTCCTTGTGGACGTTGGAACTATGGATATGGCTGTTCGCGAAGTCCGAGCCCGAAAAGTCGCAGGCGTCCACGTTGTTGCGTTTCAGGAGCAGTCCGGACAGGTCCGAACCGATGAACGTGCAGTGCTGCATGTTGGACGCGCTGAACTGTCCGTGCAGATTCTTCAATCCGGAAAAGTCCACGTTCGCCCAGTTCCCCTGGGACATGTCCCAACGCGGCCTGTCTCCATGACCGGCTGGCGGTGGTTCCGGCGGTGGCGTACTTCCCGTTTCGGCGGGCGGAGCTTCCGTTGCCGTCGATTGGAAGTTCTCCGAAAAGTAGTTGAGATCCACGCCCAGAACTTCCGCGAGCCGATTGAAGGTGAGGAGGTCCGGAATCGATTCTCCGCGTTCCCATTTCCCGACTGCCTGCGGACTGACGAACATGTGTTCGGCGAGCTGGGCCTGCGAGATGTTCCTGTTCTTCCTGGCGTTGGCGATTCTGGTGCCGATGAAGGTCGTTCCCATGGTTGTCGTCCTCGATATGGTGATGTAGTGTCGACGCCACAAAGATATCGGCGCGCCAAGGGGTTACGCCGCTCCTGGTAGTTGTATCGCCGCTACTTCCCGTTGTATTTCGACAACCGGTGGTTGTTTCCGGTGTTTCGGCCGTTCGGATCATTCGACCGAGCTGTTTTTTCACTGTCCGGACCGAGGATTCGGTGATATTGTTCATTTACGACGGACAGGGCTGGGTACAATATTCCTATTGTGGAAAAAGGGAAAGCCCGGGAAACGATCAAGGGCCTGCCCATAGAATACGGACAGCCCCTTTCTCATGTGTTTTCCGACAGGTTGTGGATGCGGTGCGCCATTCGTACTCCCCTGAAAGCCAGCGGGCAATCGGCGTCGCTCGATCCTGTTAAGATGGCGCGGGATTGCTGGGCTCATTAACAAGTCATCGTGCCGAAGTTGCTGCATTCATACAAGCCGAGATCGAAGTAATGCTGGGTTGCGTCCGATCCACACGGCACAGGCAAATACTATCTGGGCTTGGCCGTACAAATACTACCCAAAGACTGCGTCATCAATCTCATGATCTGAGATATGTCGACCTTGTTCTATCGAATACACGATGAGATCTCGAAGGAGATAGAACGAGCCCGTTAAGCACTTGTGAATATCTTCATCCGATACCTGTTCTCCATGAATGACTTTGCTTCGCAGACTATACAAGCGTTTAATTTTATCAAACTTTGTCTTTCTTGCTTCCCCTCGTTCCACCAGTAAACTTGCTGAATAGAGCGACACGCGATACACCAATTCACTACTAATGCCAAATATGGCCTCGATCCCTGACCAGATTCTCGCGACGGCCGAGCGACTTTCCTTGGCAAAACGCCAGTCTTCCGCCGCTTCGAGTGCGAAGCGGAAGGAATTGCTCTCTGATGCTATTCTAGCGCAAGACTCAAAGTGGATGGCGATCCATTCGGAGTCTTTACTGTCTATTCTACAAGGCTCAATGTTGCGCAGAGAATGGTGATGATAGTCTAGAAGGCCGCCCTGAAATTTAGGCAGGTTCTCCTCTCTCCTATATGAAGCTTCATTATTCTGATCGCCATACAGGGATTTAGGTCGAAGCGCACTACCTGCGATTGCGCTCCATGAGTAGCTGCTGCATGCTATGCCATGAATCCTATTATATCCTCGTAAGAGCAGTAGTGTAGTTGCAAGCCAGGCACGATTCAGAGTGTCGTATCCTGTGGTGCTGCCTTGCTGTTGACGAGAGAAAATTTCAACTGTACAAAGCGAAGTTACAGGCTCAAGTACTGCCCATTCTTTAAAGCCAGAAGCACCAGCATTCGCCAGATCAAATACACTCAATGTTGATGCCAGTGGCCTAATCTCAAGCCCATCAGACAAAATGATGGGGCCCCCAAGGCTCTCAATGCCTAGGACTAATACATACCAGTCTGTATCCACCATGTGATATCCTCCTGATTTGATATTGGCGCGCCAAGTGGTAATGACGCTACAGGCAGTTGTATCAGCGCTACTTCCCGTTGTATTTCGACAACCGGTGGTTGTTTCCGGTGTTTCGGCCGTTCGGATCATTCGACCGAGCTGTTTGTTCACTGTCCGGACCGGGGATTCGGTGATCGACCCTTCATCGTTCCGTTCTGTATCCTGAAGAGCCCGCCACATCCATGAGCGGAGGTCCTACCATCGTGAAAATGAAACAGGCCGAATCGCGATGATCCGGCCTGTCGTATGAGTCCATGTGGGTCATGGGCTTGATCGTAGTCCCGAGCAGATTCGAACTGCTGACTTTCAGCTTCGGAGGCTGACGTTCTATCCAGCTGAACTACGGGACCATTGAAGGACACAAAGATACGAAAACCCGTCCGACCCCGCCGTCTCAGGATACCTTCCGCAGTCGGGCCATGAAGAGGCCGTCCGTACCGTGATGCCAGGGATCGACCTGGAGCATACCCGACGTTCCGTCCAGTCCATCCACCGTGATGCCGTGGCGTGCCAGGACGGGAGCGAGCGGCTCCTCGACGAATTCCGGATGATCGGCAAGAAAAGCCTCGACGACCTGACGATTCTCCGCAGGGAGAATGGAACAGGTGGCATAGACGAGAACGCCATCCTGGGCGACATGCCGTGCATAGGTCGAGAGGATCTTGCGCTGTTTGGCCGCATGACGTTTGGCCAGCTCCGGCGTCAGCCGCCATTTGACCATCGGAAGACGACGCACGGTTCCCATCCCCGAACACGGTGCATCGACGAGAACGACGTCGAAGCCGCGACGGGCGTCGCTGACGTCGAGGCCGCGCGTGAGATGGACGAGACGTGTGACGACGCTGCGCACACCTGCCCGTCTGGTACGGCCGAAGATTTCCTTGAGGCGTGCTCCCTCGATATCGGCGGAAAGGATGCGGCCACTGTCGTTCTGAAGGTCGGCAAGGTGTACGGTCTTGCCTCCCGCCCCTGCACAGGCATCGAGAACATCGTCGTTCGGATGCGGATCGCAGGCATAACCGATGAGCTGGCTGCCCTCGTCCTGAATCTCGATCATGCCGTTGAGATAGAGTGCGTGCTGGAGCAGGTTGACGCGTTGGCGGATGATGATGGCTGCCGGCGACCAGCGTCCTGCCTCGGCCTGGATACCCATCGACGCGAGTTCGTGCATGACGCGGTCACGTGTGGTGTGGCGCAGATTGACGCGCAGGCACAACGGGGCGGGACCGAGCATGCTGCGGAAGAGGTCCACGCCGTCGTTGCCGATGGAATCGAGCAGCCAGGGCTGCGTGCATGCCCAGGTCGCGTCGGACATGTCGTCGGGGGCGTTGGCCCGGATGTCGAGATGGGTACGGCACCATGCTACGGCGTCCTGCATCGGCTGGTCAAGATCCGCGACGGTCGTCTTCGATGCTGCCGTCATGGCCTCGGAGAGCGTGATCGGCATGGTGTCCGACAAGGCAAGCGCGAGAGCGCCGTGGACGATGTCGGGCAGGGTGAATCGCCTTGTGACGTCATCGGCGAGCGATAGGGTGCGGAGCGTATGGAAGACGAGTTCACTGAGGAAGCGGCGTTCCGTGCTCCCGATGTACTTGCGTGCGCGCAGGAAGTCGGCGGCCAGGGCGTCCGGGGGCTGGGGCGATTTGCGTACGATGCGCACCAGCTCGGATGCATGGCCGAGAAGGGAAGATAGTTGCATTCGATAGGATTCGTTTAGGAGATGCGTACGACGAGCTTGCCGTACTGTGCGCCCATGCGCATACGATCGAACGCCTCCACGACACGGTCGAGAGGGATGACGCTGTCCACTTCGGGAACGATCTGCTTGTCGGCGACGAAACTGATCATGTCACCGAAATCGACGGACGTGCCCATCGTCGATCCCGTGATACGCAACTGCTTCCAGAAGATCCTGTGCATGTTGGCGTTGGGCGTCGTGCCGCGCGTGGCACCATAGAGGACGATGCGGCCACCGGGTTTGACGATGTTCGTCAGATCGTTGAAACCGACCCCACCGGCCCCGTCGATGATAAGGTCAGGTTGACCGTAGATCGCCATCAGATCCTTCGTCCACGTTTCGGATGTATAGTTCACGCCACCCTGGGCGCCGAGTTTGATCGCACGTGCGAGCTTGTCGTTCGAACTGCTGGTGACGAGGACGCGCGCACCACTCGCGACGGCGAACTGCACGGCCATGGTCGCCACACCGCCACCGGTGCCGGTGACCAGTACCGTATCGTGTTCGGAGCACTTGCCTTGCACCATCAGCGCACGCCATGCCGTCACCCCGGAGAGTGGCAGCGCAGCGGCCTGCTCGTCGGTTAGGTGGGCGGGTGCTTCGTAGAGATTGGCGGCAGGTACGGCGACGTATTCGGCCAGCGTTCCCGAGCGGGGCATGCCGAGTATGGAATAGTCCCTGCCCTGGGCCATCGGATCCGGACCCCAGTCCATGGAAGGATCGATGATGACGCGACGGCCGATCAGGTGATGGAATTCCGGTGTCTGCTCCACCACACCGCAACCGTCCGAACCCAGGATGGCCGGGAGAACGATCTTGGCGTACAATCCTTCCCGTATGAAGAGATCCCTGTGATTGAGGGCCGCCGTCTTGAGCTTCACCAGTGCATCGTGTTCGCCTGGCACCGGCGGAGGGACGTCTTCGACGGAGAACGAGGAGTCTGTCAGAAGAAGTGCTTTCATGGCGTACAAAATACATCAGGTGGTTGAACGTGCTTCTACCGTCAAAGACGTAGCGATGGCATTAAATCGTTCCTCATTGCCGTAACTTCGCAGAATCATGTTCGACAGGATCGCCCGCATACTTCGTCCCACGGCAGCAGTGCTCATGCTCTGCTTCGCCATGGTATGGGGTGCGAGCTCCGTCCACACCCATCATGACGAACTACGTCACGATGTCGTGGTAACGGCTGCGACGGGCGATCATCAGGACGGGGCAGGCGACTGTTCGCTGTGCCACGTCACCAAGCAGCAGATCCTGCTGCCGAGTACCACGGTACTCGTCCATCTGGCGACGGTCGACGACGTACAGTATCGTCCCGTCGATCCACATCGTCCGATAGCGACAGCACGAACCCTTTCCGATCGTGCCCCGCCCGAACAGCGCCCCGGTTAAGCGCTGTTCCACCTTCCATACCATTTCGATGACTACCACCCTTCGGTGGCTGTCGTGCGTCGTATATGTGGTATTAATCCACATTCCGGCGTCGGCCGCCCCCGACAACCATCTGCATGGCATCGTCCGCGACAGCCTGACGCATGCGCCATTGCAAGGTGTTACCGTTCGTATTGCCGGTACCCGGACCGGGGCCCTGACGGATCGTACGGGAACGTTCCACCTGCATGATCTGCCCGACACGGCCATCGTCGATCTGTCCTTCGTGGGATATCACCGGAAACGACTGACACTCCTGCTGGATCATGAGCTGCGGCTCGAAATCCTGCTGGCACCGTCCGGCGTCCAGTCCCGCCAGATTCTCGTCGAAGAGGACCGCGGTCCTACGGCCGGACTGTCGACGCAGCCGATCGAGATCCTGACCCCGGCCGAGATCGACGAGCACCGCGGACAGACCTTCGCGAGCGCCTTGACGTCGATACCGGGTGTGACGGTCATGAATACGGGGCCGTCCATTTCCAAGCCGATGATTCACGGTATGTCCGGCACGCGTCTCGTGACGATGAATGCCGGTGTCGCCCAGGAAGGGCAGCAATGGGGTGCCGAGCACGCTCCGGAAATCGATCCGTTCACCCCGGGACGCATCCAGGTGGTGAAGGGGCCCGCCTCCGTGATGTACGGTCCGAATGCCATGGGTGGCGTCATCAGCGTCGATCCCCGTCCGCTGCCGTCCGCTGCCGTGGTGAACGGAGAGGTCAACCTCAACGGATTCACGAACAACCGCCAGGGTGCGGCCTCGGTCTTCGTGGAGGGTGGGGGACTCTTCGGCATGCCGCTTGGATTACGGGTCCAGGGCAGCGGTCGTCGTGCAGGAGATGCTTCAACGCCCGACTATCGCCTCGCAAACACGGGATTCTCCGAGCTGAACGGTTCGGCCGACATGGGATGGGCGACCGACAGTATGGGAATCCTGGTCCACGGCAGCATCTTCTCGACGACGCTCGGCATCTTCAAGGGATCGCACCTCGGCAATGCCGCCGACCTGGAGCGTGCCATCCAGCGTGGACGACCGGTCGTCGACCCGCCCTTTTCCTACGATATCACGAGTCCGCGGCAGGAAGTACGGCATACGTTGATGAGCATCCAGGCCTTCCGCAAGATCGAGGGTCTGGGCAAGCTCCAGCTCACGTACGGGTGGCAGCAGAACACCAGACGCGAATTCGATGCCCACAATACCCGCATCATCGGTCGGGGAGACGATCCCGTCGTGCGGGCCCGCGATTCCATCGACCGCCTGAACAGGGCCCTCGCCACTCCGGCGATGGAGCTCCTTCTGACGACCATGTCGGCCGAAGCGTCGTTGCAGCACAGGCTGGCCGACAACGTGTCCGGTACCGTCGGGGTATCCGGTACGCGCCAGGTCAACGACCGCAGCGGGACGGTATTCCTCGTGCCCGACTACCGGTCCTACGGCATTGGAGGATATGCCGTCGAATCGTGGCTGTTCGATCGCTGGACACTTGCCGCAGGACTGCGCTATGACTATCGCTGGCTGATGGCTACGGTCCGCAATCGTGCACAGCAGACGCCGGTCGAACAGCGGAAGAGCTTCGCCAGCCTCTCCGGGAGTATCGGCGCATCCTATGCCGCGGACGAGGCCTGGACGCTGAGCGCCAACATCGGGACGGGATGGCGTCCACCCCAGGTGAACGAGCTCTATAGCAACGACGTCCATCACGGAGTCGCCCTCTATGAGATCGGTGACAGCACTCTCCATGCGGAACGGAATCTGGCCGTCGACCTTACCGTGCGCTATGCCGTGCCCGGTGTCGACGTCCAGGCGACGGTTTATACCAACCTGTTCGACGGCTATATCTATTCGCTTCCGGATCCGGCCAATCCGACGATCACGGTGCGGGGGACCTTCCCGACGTACCGGTTCACCCAGACCGGAGCCACGATCAACGGTGCGGATTTCAGCGCGACGGTCGCCCTCGCGGAGGTCGTGAGCCTGTACGCATCGGCGGCCATCGTGCGGGGAACGGATATCGACCGGGATACGCCTCTCTTCCTGATGCCGGCAGACCGTGGCCGGATCGGCGCCCATTTCCATCTTCACGACCTGTGGGAATTCCATGATCCCTTCGTCGACGTCAGCCTGCTCGGTGTGAGGCGGCAGGACCGTTTCATATCGGGTCAGGACTATGTGGACCCACCCGCCGGATACGGCCGGGTCGATGCCTCCGTCGGTGGCCATCTGGACATGTTCGGAACGCACGTGAAGTTCAGCGTGGCCTGCAACAACCTCTTCGACAAACGGTACCGGGACTACCTCAGCCGGTTCCGCTACTTCGTCGACGACGTCGGTCGCGACGTCGTCATCAGAATGACAATCCCCTTCTAACCCATTGCAAGGAAAAGACATGAAGAATCTCATCCCGTCGAACCGCATCCTGACGTCTCTCGTGATCGCCCTGGCCGCGGTCGTATTCTCGACCGGCTGTTCGGAACAATCGGCCACGCCGAACGATCATGGCGAGGAGCATGATGTCGTCACGACCGTGACGTTTCTCCTCGTCGGTGATCATAACGACACTACCCGATTCGTGTGGGAGGATGCCGACGGCCCGGGCGGCAACAATCCCAACAGGATCGACACGATACGGCTGAAACGCGGCGTGGCCTATTCCGGCACCATCCAGCTCATGAACGTGTCGGTCAATCCGCACGAGGATCTGACGGCGGATGTGGCGGCGCACAAGGAGCAACACCAGTTCTTCTACACCGTCACGCCGAAGGACCTGGCCGAGGTGACAAATCTGGACAAGGATAGTAACGGATTGAACGTTGGATTGTCTTATACATTGACTACACACACCCAAGGGACGGGCGTTCTCGAGGTCTCACTTTCGCATTTCGATAATTCGGCTACGAAGGACGGCGTTACTCCGAGCGATGAAACGGACGTCTTCATCACAATGCCGTTGGTCGTGAATAATTGATCTCCTTCTCACCTTCACAATATGCCGTAGCCTCTTGCGAGGCTACGGCATTGTATTTTCCGGGATGTTCGAAACCGATCTTGCTCTCGATGATCTGCGCTTTGTCGTAGCCGACGTTGAAACGACGGGCGGCACGAGCGGCGAGCACCGCATCATCGAGCTGGGCTACTGCGTGATCGAAGGCGGCGTCATCGTCCAACGTGTGACGTCCCTGGTGAATCCGCATCAGCCCATTCCCGAATTCATCACGCGCATGACAGGCATCTCCGACGAGATGGTGGCCTCGGCACCCGACGAGGAGGAAGTCATCGGCGGAATCGCACGGGAACTGCTGGACGAGCGGACGGTATTCGTCGCCCATAACGTCGGTTTCGACTGGGGCTTCGTCAAACGAGCCATCATACGGGCAGGAGAGCCGCTGGGGGAGGTGACGCAGCTCTGTACCTGCAAGTTGTCGCGCCGCCTGAGCACAGGTCTCGCGAGGCACGATCTTGGATCGGTGGCCTCCTATTACGGCGTGGACATCATGGCACGCCACCGTGCGCTGGGCGATGCCGAAGCCACGGCCGAAGCGCTCGTGCTGATGATCGAACGCGCCCGCAACGAGCACGATGCCCGGTCCCTGGCCGATCTCCTGGCCCTGCAGTACGCTCCGCGTACGCAGCCGCGCAGGGAAACGAAGATCCGGGCCCAACTGGAGCCTTATCTCAAGGAATTGCCGGACGAACCCGGCGTCTACTACTTTCTGAGCACGAAGAAGAGCCTTCTCTATGTGGGCAAGGCCAAGTCCATCGCCAAGCGCGTGATGTCCTACTTCCACAGTACGCCCCTGCACAGCCGCAAGGTCTCGCGGATGATCCGCTATATCCGGCATATCCAGTGGGTGACGACCGGAACGGAACTCGGCGCGATGCTGCTGGAATCGCGGGAGATCAAGGAAAAGCATCCGCCGTACAATGTGGCGGGACGTGAATATCTCCCACCGACGCTGATGCGTATCACGAAGGAAGCATTCCCGCGCATCGAGCTGGTGGATCGTATCGATCAGGACGGAGCCGACTACTTCGGACCGTTCCGCAGTGAACGCATGGCCGAACGCGTGATGAACATGATGATCCGCGAGCACAAGCTCCGCGTATGCGATGGGCCGCTCCATCCTGCGCCTGAGGTCCGACCCTGCTTCCAGTTCCATATCAAGCGGTGCGAAGCGCCCTGCGCCGCACTGCAGACGCGCGACGACTATGACAGATCCGTCGAACGTGCCAAGGACTTCCTCGCCAACGTGGAACGTGGAGCCATCAGCCTTCTGCGGGATCAGATGGAGGCTTGTGCGGAACGCCTCGACTTCGAACGCGCCGCACTGCTGCGCGATGGTATCAAGGAGATCGAACGCGTCACGCTTCATGCCCAGGATCGTCCGCTCGCCGTCAGTGAGACCAACGTCATCGTCGTCGTGCCGACGCAGGACTTGTACAGTACCGTCGAAGTCTTCTTCGTCCGCTCCGGACGTCTGCGCGTTCAACGCATCGTCAGCACGTCGGCAAGTCTGGATACGCTGTATCAGGTCGTGGACGACGTCTATTACACGGGTGTCGTGGACGGCCCGTTCACGGAATGCGAACTCGACGAACTGCGCATCATCACATCATGGCTCTATCATCGCCGTGATCGTGCGCGCGTCGTCCATGTACGGGACCAGGTCCGTACCGACGTCTGCAACGATCTCGCATCGGCCGTCAGGCAGTTCTCGCAGGGAGATCCATCAATGTCAGGTAGCATGGTCCGATGAACGATATCATGAAATGGGACGGACATTCGCATACGCACTTCTGTCCGCACGGCAACGGTGACGATCTCGGACTGTATCTCGAACGTGCGGAACGGCTCGGATTCAGGCGATACACGGTGACCGAACATCCTCCGATTCCAGACGGATGGCTGAAGGATGAAGCGCTCGCGAGCAGGATCGCGATGAGGGCCGGCATGCTGCCCCTCTACTTCGAGACGGTAGGACGGCTCAAGCGGGAATACGAGGAGCGCCTCGACGTGCGTGTCGGCCTCGAACTCGACTATCTGCCGGGACAGGACGACTACGTGCTCGGTATGGCCGACCGCTGGCACAAGGAACTCGAAGACATCGTGATGTCCGTGCACTACCTGCCCGGAATGAACGGCATGCGCTGCGTGGATTACAACGTCGACGACTTCCGCGACGGTCTGCTTACATATTACGGATCGATGGAACGCATCGTCGACGAATACTACGATCATGTCGAAGAAGCCATCGAGCTCGCGGCACTGTTGCCCGGATCGCGTCGCATCGGTCACATCAACCTTATCGAGAAATTCCGTCTCGATCTTCCCGATATCGACGATGCCCAGCTCGAACGGCGTTTGACGGATATCCTGCCGCTGCTCGTATCGAGTGGCGTCGGTGTGGACGTGAACATGGCCGGTCTGCGCGCCAGGGCCTGCAACAAGAGCTATGTTCCGGTATGGTTCATGAAGCGATGCCGCGAACTGGGTATCGACCTCGTCTATGGCTCCGATGCCCATCGTGCGGAGCATGTGGGGGCGGGGTGGGAGGAGTACGAGAGGGATGTCGAGGCGATCGGCACATAGCGGAGTGCCCACTATTCCGGTCTTTCCGTGATATCTGGATGATTGTGGTTGTCAGGTAGGAAGCCTGCCGCATCAAGTGATTCCATAAGCAGGCGTAGGAGAGGGCCATGCAGGACATCAATGATGTATCTCCGTGCCTTGTCGTGTGGATATGGTGAAATCAACCTGCGTTTCTTGTATCTACTGATCGTCTGCGATAATGATGATGGGGAGAGCTTGGGATAGAACGTTCTGAATGCCGAAACATCCACGATCTGTTCTTCTGCTACCTGTTTCAGGACTTCCGCTTCGGTGCCGCTAATGATCTCGCGTTGTAGTGCCAGCTTGATCGTTGGCACCAGAATGAGCGAATACAGATGCTTTGCATCCAGCAGCGTGTCGATCTTCGAAATCTCCGTACGTAGACCGCTGAGCATGAAGCCACACCATGCAAGTAACGAGGTGTCGTCTCCGGCATCCGCGATCGACAGTGCGTTCATATAAGCATCCCTGTCTCGACAGAATACGGCTGTCGGGTTCAGGATCCTGCCGTTCCCGACTCTGAATCCTGCTCGTAACAACATCGCATATGTGAGCAAGCGTACGGTGCGGCCATTACCATTACGGAACGGGTGGATATAGACGAACCGATGGTGCGCGATGGCGATACGAAGCAAGTCCATTCGGACCTCTTGGCCTTCATTGATAAAGTTCACCAGTTCATCCATAAGGCTCTCGATCTGTGTCGAGGGTGGGGGATGATGACGTGAGCCACGGATCATGACCTGGAGAATACGGTAGTTGCCCGGTGACTCGTCACCTTCACCCCCATCAAGGGGCGATCTCAGGTTCTTTACGACCAGCCGATGAAGTTCGCTCAACAATGGTCTGTCGATAGGTCGATCGGGATTCCTCTCGAATTCATGTTCGAGAAACGACATCGCGTCTTCGATGTTGGCGATCTCGCGTAAGGATTCGGTAGAGCTCATCTGTTGCGTGATGCTGGCCTCGACCAGCTCATCGATCGTCGTTCGATTCCCTTCTATCCGGGCGGACCCCAGGCTTTCCAGAAGATGGAATACTTTCTTTATCGCGAAGAACAGGACCGGATGGGTACTGCCGTCGAACCTCCTGGCCTTGAGCTTTTCCAGCTCGACGATATCTTCAACGATCTGTGAATTGAAGTCAGGAAACGGGATGCGAAGCGGGTATGAACTCATGTCCGTAATTTATGGAATCCTAGGGTCCTATTTAATGTACAGTGTCGTATCTCATTGATTTTACTGGCTTTGAAATCTTGAATGCCTATTGCTATTTTATATTTCGAGGTCCTGCTATTTTATCGTACAGGCTTGCCCGGAAGGAACAACAGGCTTTGAAGCAGGGATCGTACCCCTTCAAAGCCTGTCTCGTATTCCTTTCACAACACTCTTCAATCCACCCAGTCTGCGATGAACAGGTTCGTGTCGCGCGTGCCGCCGTTGTTGCGGTTGCTCGACCAGATGATCTTCTTGCCGTCGGGAGAGAACATTGGGAAGGCATTGAAGATGCTCTCCGTGGTGATCTGCGTGAGGCCCGTTCCGTCGAGATCGACCATATAGAGCTGGAAGTCGTAGCCACGCGTCGAATGATGGTTCGACGAGAAGATGATCTTCTTGCCGGAAGGATGGAAGAACGGAGCCCAGTTCGCCTTGCCCAGATTAGTCACCTGACGGAGGTCCGAGCCATCGACGTTGCAGGTATAGATGTCCATCTCCGTCGGTGCCACGAGTCCCTGACGAAGCAGGTCCTTGTATTCGCGTTGGGCACTGTCCGTCTTCGGACGCGAGGCGCGGAAGACGAGCTTCCTGCCATCGGGAGAGAAGAAGGCGCCGCCGTCGTAGCCCAGGCCCGACGTGACCTGACGTTGATCGCTACCGTCGATGTTCATCGTCCACAGTTCGAGATCGCCCGAGCGATCGGACGTGAAGACGATCTTGTCGCCCTTCGGAGAGACGGTGGCCTCCGCGTCGTAGCCGGGATGATCGGTAAGCTTCTTGACGATACGGCCCGATTTGTCGGCGACGTAGATGTCGTACGATGGATAGACCGGCCACAGGTATTTGCGATCCTTGCGCGGCTCCGGTTCCGGTGGGCAGGCTTCGCCCCCTTCATGCGTCGAGGCATAGAGGATATGGACGTTGTCGGGCATGTAGTACGAGCATGTCGTGCGTCCTTTGCCGGTGGAGATCATGGGCGGACGCAGACCTTGCGTGGCCGAAGCGGCAGCGATGTCGAGATCGAAGATCTGATCGCACTGGACGTTCCAGGCCTTGTTGTTGCTCTGGAAGGATACGTGCGTTCCGTCCGGACTGAAGTACGCTTCGGCATTGTCGCCGCCGAACGTCAGTTGCCGTATGTTCTGCAGGTGCGATTCCTGCTTCTGGGCGAGGAGTGAAGTGGTGGTGAACAGCAGGGCTAGGAAGGTCTTCACGACGTAGGAACTCCGGAGTATCAGAAAAATGCCCACGTGATGCCGGCATTCAGGCCGAGCGACGACAGTTCTTCGCCGACGAGATGATGGTATCGGGCGATCACGAGGAAGGTCAGATTCGTGGTGGCGCGCAGCCCCACACCGCCGAATCCTCCGACGGTGAAGTGCGCTTCGTTATTGAGCTCGGAGATCGGGCGGCCGCTACCGAAGTTCAGCGTGACGAATGTCACGCCTGCGGAGATGCCTCCGAAAGGAACGATGTCCGACTCCGTATGCATGTAGCCCACGCCGCCCATGAGCGGGGTCAACTGGAGATTGAAGGCGGAGAGGTCCATCGTGCCCTGTGTGGTGGCTACGTTCTTGCCGAGGTTGAACCACGACGTACCCACCGTGCCGAAGATGCCGACGTTCTGCGATACGAAATGCCACAGTGTGGCGTTGATGCCGAAGGCGGGAGAAAGATCGAGTCCCTTGGCATCGTTGCCGAACGGAAGCTGTATGCCGGCGTCGAGTGCGATCTGCTGCCGGATCGCCGGCCGGAACATCTGCTGAGCGGATACTTCGAAAAGTCCGGTGAACGATACGACGAGGGCGATCAGGAACAAACGCATGTCATTTCTCCGTTTTAGCGCCGCAAGCTACGGAGAAACAGTATTTTTGTCCCTTATGTCTACACCTCCAACACAGAAGCGCGGCTATGATCTGCTGCGCGATCCGCGATACAACAAGGGCACGGCATTCACCGCCGAGGAACGTGATCGGTACGGGCTCACCGGTCTGCTGCCGGACATCGTCTCGTCTCCCGATACGCAGATGAAGCGTATCCAGTCCCATATCGACGGTCTGCCGACGGATCTCGACCGATACGTCTATTTCAGCGATCTGCAGGAGCGCAACGAGTCGCTCTACTATCGCATCCTGATGAGCGATCCTGTACGATACATGCCCGTCGTCTATACGCCGACGGTCGGCTTGGCCTGCCAGTTCTTCGGTCGCATGTACCGTCGTCCGAAGGGGCTTTTCATCTCCGCGAAACAGCGTGGTCGTATCGCGGAGGTCCTGCGTAACTGGCCAGAGGAAGACGTGCGCTTCATCGTCGTCACCGATGGTGAGCGTATTCTCGGTCTTGGCGACCTCGGTGCACAGGGGATGGGAATCTCCGTCGGCAAGCTGTCGCTGTATACGGCCTGTGCCGGCGTACCGCCGCATCATACCTTGCCCATCGTACTGGACGTGGGCACGAACAACGAAGAACTCCGCAACGATCCGTTCTACATCGGCATCCGCGAACCGCGGCTGAACGGCGATGACTACGATACCTTCATCGAAGAATTCGTCGCGGCCGTCGAAGAGGTATTCCCGGACTGTACGATCCAGTGGGAGGACTTCGCCAATCATCATGCAGTACCGGTCCTGAATCGCTACCGCCATCGCATCAGCAGTTTCAACGACGACATCCAGGGCACTGCGGCGACCGGTGTGGCCGGAATCCTGGCCGCCCTGCGCTTCAAGCAGGAGAAGCTGCAGGACCAGCGCTTCCTGTTCTTCGGTGCAGGCAGTGCCGGTGTGGGAATCGCGGACCTGCTCGTCTATGTCATGGTCAAGGACGGTATGTCGATCGACGACGCGCGCAAGCGCTGCTGGCTGGTCGACAGCAAGGGACTGGTGACGTCGACACGTACGGATCTCACCGAGAGCAAGGCTCCGTACGCGCACGACCACGCCGCCGTGGATACGCTGGTGGAATGCGTCCGTGCACTGCGTCCGACGGCCCTCATCGGCACGAGCACGATACCGAAAAGCTTCACGCAGGAAGTGATCGAACTCATGGCCGGCACTACGGAGCGGCCCATCATCTTCCCGTATTCCAACCCGACGTCGAAGAGCGAATGCTCCGCCGAAGAAGCCTATACGTGGACGAACGGCAAGGCCATCTTCGCCAGTGGCAGTCCGTTCCCGACTGTCGAGTTGAATGGCCGTACCTATCATCCCGGCCAGGGCAATAATGTCTACATCTTCCCTGCGATGGGACTCGCCGTCATGGCCGCACGGCCGCAACACATCCCCGACGGCGCCTTCGTGAGAGCGGCACGTACGCTCGCATCGCTCGTGACGCAGGAACAGTTCGACAAGGGACTGATCTATCCTCCGATGATGGATATCCGTACGTCGTCGATCACCGTCGCCGTCGCCATCGCCGAATACTTCTTCGAGAAGGGGCTGGCCCGTGCGGAACGCCCGGCGGATATCGCGGCGTTCGTGAAGAGTCTCGCCTGGGAACCCGAATACTAGATCTCTGCAAGTCTATTGCAGTTCGCCTTCGGTGATGACCCTGTTCCATAACTCCCGACCGGACTTGTCGAAGACGCGCAACGTAAGCACGCGCTTCTTCGACGGTCCGCCGACGGTGATGGTGCCGAAGTTATGCTGGCCCACGGCCGTACCGGGAACGCGAAAGGTGTTCGACTGGTCGTTGATGCCCGTATTGGCTCCTGCCGTCAGGCTCGAACACGTGAATTCATAGAGGGGATAGGTATCCGGACGGTCGAGCCTCGACAGTTCCGCGGCATGGATGTCGCCGCTGACGAAGAGAACGCCCTTGATGCCGTTGCGCGTGATCATGTCGATGATCTTCCTGCGCTCTTCCGGCATGCGTGCGAAGCACTCTTTCCGCACGTTGTCGGTAAGGAACTGGCTGCCTATGGCGATGATCTTGAACGTTGCCGTCGACGATGAAAGGGCATCGATCAGCCATTCGATCTGTTCGTTGCCGAGAATCGTACGTTCCCCGTCCTTGCGGTTGTTCGCCGCACGATAGTATCTGTCGTCGAGAAGGAAGAACTGGACGTCACCGGCCTCGAACGATGTGGCGATGCCTGGTCTGTCCATCACGCCATAAGACGGGTTCGGCCAGAACAGCCTGAATGCCTCGAGCGCGTTGTATTTGCCCCACCAGCTCCGGTCCGCATCGTTCGGGCCATAGTCGTGGTCGTCCCAGATCGCGTAGTGGGCCGTCGATGCGAGCAATGGCTGAAGTTCCGGCAGCGAGCGCGTATGCGTATAGCGATGGAGGATGCCTGTACGACTGTTCCAGTCGGGTTCGCGCAGATACGTGTTGTCGCCCAGCCACAGCATGAAGTCCGGACGTGCGGCATGGATGGCCGTCATGATCTCGTAGTCGCTGCCGTAGTTGCCGGTGCTGCGCTCGAAGCCTTCCTCGTTGACATAGAAGCAGGAGCCGAGGGCGATCGTATACGTCGGCGGTGGATCGGGGCGCCACTTCCATACCGGTTGCGTGCGGAAGCGGGTAGGGTAGTCGAAGCGGCAGGCCTTGCCGTTGATATGGACGTCATAGAGATAGGTGCGGCCGGGACGAACG
Organism: Candidatus Kapaibacterium thiocyanatum; assembly: GCA_001899175.1. Taxonomy (NCBI): domain Bacteria; kingdom Pseudomonadati; phylum Bacteroidota; class Eximiradiia; order Eximiradiales; family Kapaibacteriaceae (SeqCode); genus Kapaibacterium (SeqCode); species Kapaibacterium thiocyanatum (SeqCode). The sequence goes on from MKVH01000024.1 coordinate 205,705, forward strand.
CGGTCGGCGACCAGCGTCGCTGTGCATGCCGTGGCCTCCGATGTGCGGATCGTCCGCGTTCTGAACGCCTCGCTTGGTTGGCTGCTATCGCGGTACGTCACGTAGACATCGGCTTCGCTCTTCGTCTGGATCCAGATCCGTGCTTCCTGCATGTCGAGATGCCCGAGCATCGGACCTGCCTGAAGGACGCTTTGCTGGGCATGGAGAAGAGCGGGGATGAACAGGGCCGTCGCGAGCAGGAACGGCAGCATGCGGTAAGGGGAGAGCGTCGTGACCATGCCCGAAAATACATGGGGCATCGTCCATATCCGTAATAACGACACGCAATACGTCAAGACCGTTATCTTGACGCCATGAACACCAAGGAAGAAATAGCGGCCAACTGGCTGCCACGCTATACGGGTACTCCGATCAAGGATTTCGGAGACTACATCCTGCTCACGAACTTCAAGGGATACGTGGATCGCTTCGCCGAGCGTTGTGACGTTCCCGTGCGTGGGTTGGACAAGCCCATGCAGGTCGCGACGTCGAAGGAGGGGCTGAGTATCGTCAATTATGGCATCGGCTCGCCGAATGCCGCCCTCGTCATGGACCTGCTCGTGGCACGGCAACCGAAGGGCGTGCTTTTTCTGGGCAAGTGCGGCGGGCTCAAGGAGTCGACGGAGATCGGTCACTTCGTGCTGCCCATCGCGGCCATCCGCGGAGAGGGAACGAGCCTCGATTACTTCCCTCCCGAAGTGCCCGCCCTGCCGAGCTTCAAGCTGCACAAGTTCGTGTCGGACAAGATCCTGAAGCACCATCTGGAATACCGTACGGGCGTGGTCTATACGACGAATCGCCGTGTATGGGAATGGGACGTCGACTTCCGGCTGAGGCTGCGTTCGCTGAGCTGTCTGGCTATCGACATGGAAACCGCCACGATCTTCATCGTCGGTCACAAGAACGGCATCCCGAGAGGCGCCCTCCTGCTCGTGAGCGACGTGCCGATCGTCGCGGACGGCGTCAAGACCGAGGACTCGGACCGCCAGGTCAGCGAGAGATTCATGGACCTGCATCTGACCATCGGCATGGAAGCGATGACGGAGATCGGCACGAAGGGCGAGGAGATCAAGCACCTGCGCTGGGAAGGATGACGCTGCCGGCGATCGCCGTATCTTTGTTCCATGTCCGTCCTTGAAACATTGGCCCGCCTCGAGCATTCCTTCCGCCCCGGCCTCGTACGTCTTCCACCGAAGGTGGCCGTCAAGCTGTTCTCCATCGGCCGTACCGTCTTTTCCGAACGTTTCGCCAGGCAGCATGTCTCCAGACGTTCCGCCGACCTCCGCGGATACGACGGAGGCAGGGGGCTCCTGTCCGCACCTCTGTGGAATGCGGCAGGAATGTTCAAGAGTGGAGAGGGATACCACGTGGTGGCGGCACAGGGCGCCGGTGCCTACGTCGCGGGGACCACGACGTCGCGACCACGCACGGGCAACGTACGCGATGGCGTGAAGTGGCCGGTGACGGCCTACCCGCGCTCCGGTTCGGCATCGAACTGGCTCGGACTTCCGAACCCCGGTCATGCTGCCGTCGCGGCGCGACTTTCCAGGCTCGAACGTATCGAGGGATGTCCCGTCGGAGCGAGCGTGAGCGCCGATCCCGGTATGGCCGAGAACGAGGCTCTGCCCGCCCTGGCCCAGGGGATGCGCCAGTACATCGATGCCGGTGTGGATTATATCGAACTGAATGAATCCTGTCCGAACGTGCCGGGTCATTGCCATCAGGGCGTGGCGCTGGACGACGGTCTGCTGCGTCGTCTCGACTACGTGACGGAACATGTGCTGCGGCACCGTGAGCGCCCCTTGCCTGTCGTCGTGAAGTTCGGTACGGACACCAATCCCGATCAGGTGACGGACCTCGTCAGGGTGCTGCTCGATCTCGGCTTCGATGGTATCATCCTCGGCAATACCTCCACTGCCTATGCGGCGCGGCGCCCGATGATCATGCCCGAAGAACTGCCCGTCTACGACTATTTCACGTCGACCTTCGGCGGTGGGCTCAGCGGACGTGTGGTGAAGGCTTCCTCACTCGAGCTCTGCATCAGGGCCCGGCAGGCGCTGGCCGAGCACGGTCCGCATCGTCCCTTCGACATCATCCGCTGCGGTGGTGTGGAGACCGTCGACGACCTTCATGAGTCGTTCGATCACGGCATCATCCTGCATCAGTGGTATACGGGCTACTACGATGCCTTCGCGCGATACGGACATGATCTGTACCGGCGTCTCTTCACGGATCTCGACATGTATCGCATCACGGCCGATGCGGTACGCGGGCAGTTGATCGGGTCATGACGCCTTCACACGTAGATGTCGCTCATGCGATCAATGACGCGCGTCGTTGGCACGCTGGCGTGCCGTCTGCAACCGGATGTTGACGCTGTCGTACAATGCCCTGAACGTATCGGGATTGCGGGACATCGTGCGCAGTTCGGCTTCGAGGCTTTCCGGTGTATAGCCGTTCTTCGTCATCACCGCGCGAACGTTCGCCTGCGCGGCGGCGGAATCGGTGCCCTGCTCACGGGCGAGCACCACGGCCGTATATGTTTCGATCAGGTGTTGCGAAGGACCGTGCTGTTCGGTACAGGCCGTCGTGATGAGAAGCGTCAGTGCCGTGGCGGCCAGCGGTCGTTTCATTGCCGTTCGTCCGTAATGATGTCCATGTATTCGCGTGCGATGAAGATCAGTTCGTTCAGGATCATGGCCGTGGCGCCCCACAGCGGGGCGGCGGGGTGGACCTTCCAGTGCGGGACGTTCACGGATTGGCCGTAGAGCGTCCACGGTTCCTCCGCGACGTTGGCCGGATCGATCAGATCCGATAGGTGCAGCAGGAAGACTTCCTGCACTTCGGCCTCGCTGAGTCTGTAGTGTTCGGGAATATGCACCCTGCCCACGACCGGTGTCACCGCCGAGTTCGAGGGCGGAATATACAAGGGACTGAGCGTTCCGAGAACGACGACGTCATCGGGGGCGATGCCGACTTCCTCGTCGAGTTCCCGCAGGGCCGCATCGATGATCTCCTCGCCATCGTCCACCCGTCCTCCAGGGAAGGATATCTGGCCCTTGTGGTTCCTCAGGTGTTCGCTGCGGAGGGTGAGCATGATGCTCGGCAGTATGCCGGCCATCTCGATCAGCGGGACCAGTACCGCGCTCTGCCGCGCACCATCAGGCGGTGCCGCCAGCCGCTTCGCCGCATCCGGTATCGCGGGCACGAACTGCCGGTGTGCGCGTAATCCCGGAAGGGGTTCGTGCAGGCGCTGTTCGAGATAGGTGATGAAGTCCATGGAAGGTTTGGGATGGCTCAGGTATGAATCTACGGGAATCCATGCGACGATTTACACGGACTCCACGTGTGTGATTCTGCCGTGTGGTCTATATTCGTGACTCACTCAACAAGGATAGATCATGCCGGCTCATAAGGTTCCTTCCGTCGACAAGTCGAACATGTTCGAAGTGCTGTACAACGTTCCCGACCAGATACGGGAGGCCGTGGCCATCGGCGAGCAGGCGCCGCTCTTCGCGAAGAAGGCCGCATCGAACCGGTACGCCATCTTCGGACTCGGCGGAAGTGCCATCGGCGGGGACCTGCTGCGCAGCTATGCAGCGGCGACGCCGGGAGCCGATCATCTCATGCTCTCCGTCCATCGCGGCTACACCGTTCCCGGGTGGGTGGACGCAGCCACCAACGTCGTCTGCTCGAGCTATTCCGGCGATACGGAGGAAACCCTGTCCGCCTATGCCGCCGTGGTGAAGAAGACGCAGCGGATTCTCTGCATCTCCACCGGAGGCAGGATCTCGACGAAGGCGGCGAAGGCCGGCTATCCGCTCGTGACCGTGCCGAAGGGCTATCAGCCGCGTTGCGCCCTGGCCTATTCGTTCTTCCCGCTCCTCACCATCATGGGACGCAGCGGAGCCTTCGAGCCGAAGGCCGTCAAGGCCAGTAACAAGGGCGTCGCCGAACTGCTCGAGTCCATCGAGGCACTGCGAGACCTGTTCGCATCGACGTCGCCGAAGAACCCTGCCTTCGTCCTGGCGAAGAAGCTGCATGGAACCTTCCCCGTCATCTATTCGGCATCGGAGCGCATGGATGCCGTTAATCTGCGCTGGCGCGGTCAGATCCAGGAGAACAGCAAGCAGGTGGCCTTCGGCCACGTCCTGCCGGAAATGAACCATAACGAGATCAACGGCTGGCAGCATCCCAGGGGCCTCACCAAGCAGTTCAGCGTCGTCCTCCTCCGGGATATCGACGACCACAAGCGCGTCCAGCTCCGGTTCGACGCCCTGAAGGAGATCATCCGCAAGAACGTCAAGAACATCATGACGGTCGAGGGGGTGGGGTCGACCCTGCTCAGCCGGATGTTCACGGCCATCTATCTTGGCGACTGGATGAGCTGGCATCTGGCCATCCTCAACAACGTGGACCCCACACCCGTGCCCGTCATCCAGCAGCTCAAGGCCCGTCTGGCCGAGGTCTGACGACCGGGCCATGGTTTTTCCACATAAACCCCGTATCTTTGAAGTCCCTGAAATCTCATTGATGCGGAGAACCCTATGGCCACGGCGAGCAAGTCTGCTGAGACGAAGCGGCCGAAGCGCAAGGCGAAGTACATTCTGCTCTATTCGCCCTTCCTGATGCGGGAGACGAAGCACGAGCTTATCGGAGAACCGCTCGAAACGGAGAACGGACGCCAGCAATGGGCCCGTTGCAGTGTGAGCCACCACTCGCAACTCGTCAACCTGGATGCATTGCAGGCACTTACGGACAAGTCCGTTGCCCAGATACGTCTGTCGCGCGAGGATTCGAAGGACTATTCCCCGAAGAACGAGTATCAGGTCGGTGATGTGATCTACCACAAGACCTGGGACGATGTCGGTATCGTGCGGTCGAAGGAAGTCATGACGAACGGACGTGCCAGCCTGATCGTGCACTTCGAGAAGAACAAGGAAAAACGTCTCGTCGAGAACGTCAAGTAATAAGTAACCCAACCAACCCTAATCTGAGGATCTGTCTGTGATCGGAGTTACCATCCAGAGCAACGAGTCCATCGACCGCGCCCTGCGCCGCTTCAAGAAGAAGTACGAGCGTTCGGGTGTGCTGCGTGAGTTCAAGAAGCGTGCGTTCTTCGTCAAGCCCAGCGTTGACCGTCGCATGTCTCGCCTGAAGGCGGCTCGCCGTCAGCACCGTCAGCAGATGGAACAGGACTGATCCTTTTCGGCTCTGTGCGACGCTTACCATCGAAGGCGCTTCTCGTCATGAGAGGCGCCTTTTCGTGCTTGTAGTCGTCCGTTCGAAAGGTATGCGGTAGCCGTACCGGCACTATCTGTGCGCCGCGTTCCAGTGCGCGACTTCTTCCACGTCGCTGAAATGGATGCGGTCGGTGCCGATCACCTGATACGTTTCATGGCCCTTGCCGGCGATGAGGACGATGTCGCCCGGCTTCGCCCGGTCGAGCGCCTGGGTGATGGCCAGTCGCCGATCCAGTTCCACGGTCGCGCGAGTCCTGTCCGTAATGCCTGAAAGGATGCCGTCGGCGATGTTCCCGGGATTCTCGCTGCGAGGGTTGTCGTTCGTGATCCATGCATGATCAGCATGCTCCGTGGCGATGCGTCCCATGGCCGGACGCTTGGTGGAGTCGCGATCCCCGCCGCAGCCGAAGACCGTATAGAGCTTCGAACCGGTCGGCACGAGTTCCTGCAGGACCGTCAACGCCTGTTCCAGCGCGTCGGGAGTATGGGCGTAGTCCACTACGGCTACGGCGCCGCTGGCCAGCGGATAGCGTTCCATACGACCTGCCGGCCCCTTGATCCTTGCCATGCATTCGGCCACTTTCGCCGGTGGCATGCCTTCCTGTATCGCCGTCACGGCGCAGAGCGCGGCATTGGCCACGTTGAACCGTCCGATCAGTTGCGTGGTGATAACGAGATCGTGGGGGACGTCGGTACGGCGGCGCGGGGGCAGGACGAGGGTGAAGGTCGTGCCATGGGCGCCGACGGAAATGTCCTCCACGGCGACGTCGTTGTCGTCGTTCGTGCCGACGCGAACGATACGGCGAGCCTTGCAATCCTGCACCATGAACTCCGCATACGGGTCGTCGCCCCAGACGATGGCCGCCGCATCCTGACCGAGGCCGTCGAACAGACGTTTCTTCGTAGCGGCATAGGCTTCCATCGTACCGTGGTAGTCGAGGTGATCGTGCGTCAGATTCGTGAAAAGCGCTGCCGAGAACTTGATGCCATACGTGCGGTACTGGTCCAGGGCGTGTGAACTCACCTCCATGCAGACGGTATCGACGCGGTGCTTTCTCATCGTGACGAAGATGTCGCACAGGACGTCGACATGTGGCGTCGTATAGCCGAAGTCCTGGGTCGTCCCATCGTAGCGGATGCCCGTGGTTCCGATGAAGCCGGTCGTACGTCCGCTCGTCCTGAACAGTTGTTCCAGGATCGTCGCGCACGTCGTCTTGCCGTTCGTTCCCGTGACGCCGTAGATGCGCAGGCCCTCCGAGGGCTGGTTTCTGATGAAGTGGACGATCCGTGCATAGGCCAGTCGGGTATCGGCGACGGCGACGGCCGTGATCGACGATGGAATCGTCGTGCGATCGTAGTCCATGTCGACGACGATGCATACGGCCCCCTTGTCGATGGCATCCTTGATCGTCGAATGTCCGTCGAAGGATGTGCCGCGGATGGCGACGAACAGTGATCCTGCCACGACATGCCGTGAATCGGCCGTGGTGTGGAGGATCATCGTGTCGGCCTGTCCCTGCACGATGGCGTCGGGCAAGAGGCGAAGAAGGGCGAGCAGGTTCGTCACTTCGAGGGTTCCTCCAGCGACGGCATATGGAGCTTCACGGGGTTCTTGTCCTGCTTCCTGCGGAAACGGAGATTCAGCATCTCGACGGCGACGGAGAAGGCCATGGCGAAGTAGATGTAGGGTTTGGGTACCTCTACATGGAAGCCTTCGAGAACGAGGACCATGCCGACCATGAGGAGGAAGGCCAGTGCCAGGATCTTGATCGTCGGATGCTGCTCGATGAAGCGGGAAATGCTGCCTGCGCTGAGCTGCATCACGATCACGGCGACGATCACCGCGATAATCATCACCTCGATATGCTGTGTAAGGCCGATGGCCGTGATCACCGAATCGATGGAGAAGACCAGGTCGAGGGCGATGATCTGGACGATCATTCCCGCGAACGACGATCGGCGGCCGCCGCCGGCGCCATGTTCCTCGCCTTCGAGCTTGTTGTGGAGTTCCGTCGTCGCCTTTGCCAGCAGGAAGAAGCCGCCGCCGAACATGATCAGATCCCGCCCGCTCACCCCATGGCCGAATATGCTGAACAGGGGATGGACGAGTCCCGCGATGAAGGTCGCACCGAAGAGGAAGACGACACGCAGGATCAACGCCAGGGACAGGCCGATGGCTCGTGCGCGCCCTTGCTGATCATGCGGCAGGCGTGCCACGATGATGCTGATGAAAATCAGATTGTCGATGCCCAGGACTATTTCCAGGACCGTCAACGTAAGTAAGGACAGCAGTCCTTCGGGGGAGATCAGGTATTCCATACTGGTAGGGCGGTTGTACGTCCGTGTCGGAGGCGAAGTTACAAAGGATGGGGGAGCGGTGGGAAGGGGCTATACTTGGCAGGATCCACGATGCAGGTTGGTTCACGAAGGCCATGGGCGATCATGCCGGTATCCTTCATACGATGGAATCAGATTGGTCGTATCCGAGAGTAACGAGCGACTTGGATTCCAGACTCATATGTCCGATATTCAATCCGGAAATAAGCTATCAAAGATCTGTACTCGTGGGCAACGCAGCCCTACCCGGAGCAACGGGCGCTGGCCGAGACAATCAACCCTATTATTGCATGCGACGGCGACGTCGTGCGAGAGTATGCCACGCGGCGGAAACTGCCGCTGCGCGACGTACAGGACATGACAACGGCCACACGGCTGACCGCATCGCGGCGGTATCTCGTGGTTAACTCGGATATGGTCATCATTGGTCCTATTGGGATGACGAGATGTCCCCGGCGACCGAGTTGACGGCTCACGCGATGGAATTGAAGCTGCAAGGCAATGAGTTTTTCGCCGAGATGTTCCCTGGCATACACGGTGAACTGGTCCGGTGGGCGGATAGAATACTAGAAGGCGAGAAATGAGCGAGACACGCACCTACGCCACAACGGAAGAATAGGACGAGTGGCACCGGCTGGAATCGGAATACCGGGCTGCGTATCCCGGCGACACGGAGTACGTGGCGCTCTACGTGGCCTACGGCCCCCGGCGCATGGCCGAGGTGCTACGGGCTGCAGCCGGTCGCCGGGTCGTGATTGACGGCATTGTCGACCCATCGGCCCGAGGCGGCGGCGGGGTGAGCTGGCATTACGAATAGGCCGGGTACTCCGTTTCGGGGATATGGTATACTGGTTGAATAGCTATATTGATATGGGGTTAGCCGTGTTGTTTATGGAGGTGCGGTATGATCCGCTGAATAGTAGTGTTGTTGCTGGTAGCGTGCTCCTGCGTTCCAGCGTTTGCCCAATGTGATTCGTCCTTCCAGTTCTACCGTCCGGATGCAAAGATCTATCCGCTGGGGCCGAATGGTGCCGATACCACTGTTCCTATTGACCCGCGCATCTGGACGGCACAGTGGCACTTCGAGACGCAATCCGATTCGACGGTAACGAAGCTCGTCTTCGACGACTTCCTGAGCAATGGGCGACGTATCTGGCTGGATAGCTGGTGCCGCGAAAAGGTGTGGAACTGGAACAAGACGACGAAGCAGTATTTCAACGAGGTTACCAACGCCCAGTTGAGTCAAAAGTCGCGTACTGCATACATGCCCGTTATCGCGGGAGACACCATCGGCTTCTTCCGCTACGCATACTGGGTCAAGCGGGGCGGAGCGGCCAACGTTCCACTGTCGAAGTACGTATCCGATGATGTAGTGTCGTATTCCGTCGAGCTGGTGCGGCAGTCGAACGGCCAGCGCATGGCCCTGCTCGACACCTTCCGCATCAGTCAGAGCGGGGCGTCGTCTCCCTGCGTCTACTCCGTCTATCCGCTGGCATCGAAGGTCCGCTACGTCATCCCATCCGCCATTACGGATACGGTGTTCGCCTGCATCCGCGTCAACGTCTTTACCGATGGTGGATCGAACGATACGTTCACACGGGGCGACGTCTTCAGTACGGCGCGCGTCCGGATATTCCTGAATAATCCTACGTTCGAGAACTTCATGTCCATCGTCAATGCGGATAATGCGTGTGTTGCGTCGGCCGGAAACTGCGGCATGGCCGTTAGGGGCGGCACGACGGGTACGATAAATGCGTCCGTCTCGTCGAACACCATCGTGCAGGTGAAGGCGTTCTCGCAGCAAGGGGTGCCGGTGGCCGAGGCTGCCGTGACGAGTTGGCCCAGCTCGAAGTCGCTTACGACGGGGCCGGGTCTCTTCATCGTCTGCGGCATCAATAGCGTTGGTGCTGTCGTCTGCACGAGTACGATGATGGTGCAGTAATTATCCTTGAACACATAGGTATGTCGATAACCATGATTAGAATGGCCATTCTGGCCATCGTCACGCTCATGATGGGTATGACGAGCGCCGTACATGCCCTCACGTCGAAGCAGAATCCACGTCCAGCGGCGAACGACCCGCTGTGCGATCCGTCGTCCGGGGCCGCCACCGACGTGGCTGTCGCCGGTGGGCGCTCGTGCTATTGTTCTGAATCAAAGAGCGGCGGCGTTGGATACGCCGGAACGCTGTATCCTTTGATTGCCATTGTCGGAGTATACAACGTGAGCGTCGTGATTGAATGCACCCCGGAGCAATTCAACAGTACATCCACGACATGCACGCGGCGTAGCGATTGTTCACCTGACGCCACATACTCGATGCCTGGCTGGATGTATGACTGGACGACGCCCGTACAAAAGCCGATCTTCACCATTGAGGCGGGGCCGGGCAGTGCGCCGTAACATGGGCGCACGCAACCGATGATGACAAGGCCCGCCACGAGCCTTGTCATATGAACGTCTTACTCGAATGCCGGGTTGCACGAGGAAGTCGATCCCCGCCTTCGCGACGAGTCCAGCGTGCTCGGCGAGTCTCTTTTCCTGCTCTGGCCGTAGACCCATGAAGCGCCACAGTCTGCGGCTGCGGCCTGCGCCGGTTACCGAGAGCCAGAGGCCTTCCGTTCCTGCACGGGATCGTCGAATCCGATGCGCACGGTCTCGTCGGTTACGCCGGCGACATTGAGGTTCCGCATCATGGCCCCGGTCGACGTCAGCCAATCGCCGTCCGTTTTCTGCCCGCGCATGGCTCTCAGGTCCTTGTACCCGCCCTTGACCACAGCCCACAATTTCCCGTCCTTCGCCTTGAATGGTGCCAAGCGTCCTTCCTTCGCGAATCCAGCGTACGCCCGTATGGAGCGCAGGCGTCCGGCTGGTATGGCGAACGGGCGCGTGCTGTACTGGACGCCTTCCGGTCGTAGCCGATGCCCTGACGGACGTTCTCTTCGATCATGGAGACGGCGCGTACGCCGATGGCCTCAAGGATGTCACGCTTTGTCATGCGAGCCCACTTCCTTCTGCCTTCTGCATAATATCCGGGGTGCCATCAAGGCGCTATTATCCCATCATTGCGTATGCCTCTTCAGTATCCAGTGGCATCATAGAGTTGTAGACATCCGTAACCGCCCGCACGCGGGTTTCGAGGTCGATTTCTTCCGGCATGGAGAACTGGAACGCATACTGTGGCTCGCTCGTGCTACCGGTATTCAGGCGGTGGTCGTGTGCAAGAAGCTGGTCGTTGATGATGGCCTCGGTACGAACGATGTCGTCGTAGTGGATGTCGGCCCTAATCAAGTTCAGGACCTGAAGGCCGGCTCTTGATCCGCTGCCCCTGGCAATCTCCGATGTATTCGCCTGCCCCGACAGGCCGATGGCGATGTCCGCGCGCCATTTCGATAATCTCCCGAAACCACGTGCCCGATCCCGCCTTTGCCAGTTCGTTCAACGTGAACTGGATAGCATCCGATGTCAGGATGTAGTTGTTTTCGATCGCCGTCTTCATCGCGCCTTCTGCTGCACTACGTTCGTCTGGGCCCGCACCATCCTCGTAGATGCCTTGCAGAATCCCTTTGAACTTCGCGTTATAGTTGCCCCATTCAGCAAGCATGTTGGCGATCAATACTTCGCGTCCAAGCGCCGAGCGCAGGAGGCCGCCGTCATGTCGTCGTCGCTGATGTCGATGATGAACTGTTCCTTCGGCTCTTGCGGCGATAGCGGCATGAGGCGATCCATGCGCGACGGATTGTCGCCGACGATGTTGATGGCGTAGTCGGAGACCTTTTCCAGCTCGACGGGTTCATGCCGGCGCAGCGCCACCGGCGTAATGCCATCGACGCCTACGCCCCATCCGAGTTCAAGCGCGAACGCGTCGTACAAGACAGCCTGTACTTGATGGCGGATAATCTCCGGAATGACGGTGCGTAGTCGTCTGCTGGCTCTCTCTGCGCGCTCGGCATCGGCGGAATCATGTGGCGTCAGTGTCCATCCGAACGCAGACACTGCCGTTTGACGTGTGAGGATGTGGCCCCGCAGCCGCGAATCGGCAGAGCGCATGGCCATGAGGACCGACATGAGGTCGCGCGGATCACGGGTTGACGGGTTGTCGCCATCGGCGCGCCATAATGCGTTTCAGCGTGCGCGTGTTCGGAATGGTACGAGTCCGTAGCGCGGGCACTCTGTACATTACAATGCTCCAGAATAGATGTCGCTGATGACCCTAGGATGGTAGGCGTCCGCGCTGACGCGGCGGACAAGCTTGTGCGTAGGGAGGAAGCTATCAAAGATCTGTACTCGTGCCCAATTCACAACATCACGTATGGATCATGGTCGACAATAAGGCTGCAAAGAATCCGTACTCGAAATCTGTCGTGGATAGGTACGCCGCTGCTGTTCGATCGCACAGTTAGCGCCGGTAGTGGGAGGTGTGCTTCTTCTTAGTTTACCGCTCCACCCCATCTCTGCGAGCAACCCCATGCCCTTCTCCTCCGTCAATCCCGCGACCGATGAAGTGATCGCCACCTATGCCGAACATGGTCCGGCAGATGTCGAGAACGTGCTCGCCCGTGCCGATGCCGCACAGAAAGAGTGGGGACGCCGCTCGCGTGCGGAACGCGCTGAAATCATACGACGTCTGGGCGAGGTGCTGCGAGAAGGAGCGACACGCGCAGGACGCATCATCACGGCCGAAATGGGGAAGCCGCTGGGACAGGCCGTGTCGGAAGTGGTGAAGTGCGCAACGGCTTGTAGCGTCATGGCGGACTATGCCGACGATGTTCTTCGCGACCGTGTCGTGGCCTCCGAGTTCCGGTCGAGTGTGGTGCGCAGCGAGCCGATGGGATTGATCCTTTCCATCATGCCCTGGAACTTCCCGTTCTGGCAGTTCTTCCGGTTCGCCGCCCCTGCGCTGATCGCGGGCAATGGCGTCCTGCTCAAGCATGCGCCGACGACGTTCGGAAGCGCATTGGAGGCGGTACGCTTGTGTCGCGAAGCAGGACTGTCCGATGGCCTGGTCGACGTGCTGTTCATCGATGTACCCGCAGTCGAAGATGTGATCGCGGACAAACGCATTCGCGCCGTGACGTTCACCGGTTCGACGCGCGGTGGTATGGCGGTGGGGGCGCTGGCCGGACGTTACGTCAAGAAGAGTGTTCTCGAACTCGGTGGGAGTGATGCCTACGTCGTACTCGAGGATGCCGACCTCGATCATGCCGTTCGTACGTGCGTGGAATCGCGTTGCATCAATAGCGGCCAATCATGCATCGCGGCCAAGAGATTCATCGTTCACGAGGGGATCGCATCGATCTTCACCGAACGGATGATCCAGCTCATGCGCGAACGTGTCGTCGGTGATCCACTGGATGCATCCACGCAGATAGGTCCGATGGCACGCCGCGATCTGCGCGACGCACTTCTAGACCAGATATCACGCGCAGTCGCCGCAGGTGCCGTGGCGAGCGACGATCCGTTGAGAGGGCTGCCCGAACGAGGCTTCTTCATACGTCCGCTCGTCCTGTCCGATGTCGCCGGGAACAATCCGGTCGCCCAGGAAGAGCTGTTCGGTCCGGTGGCGATGGTGATGACGTTCTCCACGGACGACGAAGCCCTGCGTATCGCCAATGGTACGTCGTTCGGTCTCGGCGCGGCAGTCTTCACGAAGGACAGCCGGCGTGCCGATCTCTTCACGCGAGAGCTTCATGCAGGAAATGTCTTCGTCAATGACTTCGTCCGGAGCGATGCCCGATTCCCGTTCGGAGGCGTGAAGGATTCCGGCTATGGCCGCGAGCTGGGCATCGAGGGGCTTCACGAATTCGTCGCCGTCAAGACCGTCGTCGAAGTGTAGGTCGTCACCCGAGCTCGAAGGACGTGATGCCGTACGTATGTCCCATATCGGGATATCGCACGACGCTGCCCTTGTACATCCGTGCAGTCTCGAACGCAGGTTCCATGCCGTAACGGCGGGCCAGGGCCACGGCGTCAGCATTCGTCGCGGGAACGTCGAGGAAGACGTCCTTGCCCACGATGCCCGAACAGAGAGAGCGGAAGAGCGAATCGGCATCCGACGGTGTGTCGGCGAACAACGGGCCGATACGGTGGCCATGCCGTGACGGACGTATGGCGCCATAGCCACATACCTTGCCGTCGCGGACGATGGCACGTTCGTTCGCTCCATCCATGTCGAGCCACGCACGCAGGAACGATGCACGGGGATAGCCGGTGATGGCCTCGTCGTAGTCCCATATCTGGTCGAAGGGAACCATATGCAGGTCGACCGTGATGCCGTTGCCGTCGACCTGCGGTGCGATGCCGCCGTAGCGATGGTTCGCGTGGGCGTATGCGTAGCCGCTTCGGCGATAGTTGTCCTGCTGCGCAACGACGCCATCGAGACCCGACGGGATGTCGCCGAGATGCTCGAGCGCCTTGTTCCAGATAGCCAGGCCGAAGCCCTTGCCGCGGTATTCCGGGCGTACGATATAGAAACCCACGAAGCCGAATGTCCGGTCGTACCGTACGGCCGAGATGGACGAGACGATGGTGCCGCCCATCTCTCCGACGAAGAAGCCGTCGGGATCCGCGGCATGGAATGCCGTCATGTCGGACAGGCCGGGATTCCAGCCCTCGTCCATGGCCCAGGAAGCCATCGTGGCGAGGTCGTCCCTGGTGGCCTTGCGAATCGAATATGCGTTCATAATGGATCCCGTACGGTGCGCTGACAAGTTATAGATTTGTGCTGATCAAGAACAACCGTCCGCTATCGGGGGCATCATGTCACTTCGCCGATCCTTCGCATCCCTCTTCCTTTCATCCCTGATCCTCTACGTCGTCGCCTGCACGTCGATGGGGAATGGAGGTGTCGCCGTGAACTTCGGCGACGTGGTGCAGCCACATCAGAACCTGATGTTCACCTTCGACAAGGACATGGTGCCGGATTCGCTGCTGCAACGCTGGGATACGACGCGATACGTGACGTTCTCGCCGGACGTCTATGGAAAGTTCAAATGGATCTCGTCGAGGCAGCTCGTCTTCTCCCCAGGTACGGGCTTCCTTCCCGCGACGGCCTATCATGCGGAGATCACCGAGCGCGTTCTCGATCATTCCGCCGCAGGAACGCCGATTCCCGACAGACGGACCTTCGACTTCCATACGCCGTATCTCGGTGTCGAGCGTACTGCCGCCCTGTGGACGAAGAATCCTGCCGATGGCAGCGTCGACGTGCAGATCACGTTGCGATTCAACTACGACGTCAATCCCAACGACGTCGTACCGAAGCTGCATCTGATGCGCGGCAGCGCTTCGGTCCCGTTCTCCCTCGTGAACACGACGACGGGACGTGACGTCGTCGTGGCCATCTCGTCCAGTTCCGTCGATGAGGATGAGGAGACGGGCCTGCTCTCGAGAATCGAGAAGGGCCTGGGCTGTGCGGAAAGCGATGCCCTGAGCACGGAAGAGATCACGTCGTCCATCGTCGTGCCGTCACGGTACGTCCTGGACATCGTCGATGTCCGTACACGCTGGGAAGGTACGGAAGGTGTGGTCGACGTCACGACGACGCAGGCCGTCGATCCGGCGACGCTGTCTGGCGCAGTGACCATCGAACCCGCACTGGCGGTCACCGTGGAAGGGTCGGCGACGGGGTTCACCGTGCGTGGCACCTTCATCGCGGACGACTACTATCGTCTCCGGGTATCGACCGCCATCAAAGGCGTGGTGGGAGGCGTGCTCAAGGAAGCGTACGGCAGGGAACTCGAATTCCGTTCGATGGAGCCCGGTATCGCCTTCGCCTCGTCGAAGGCCATGTATCTGGGCAGCCGCGGAAGCCGTGCGCTCGGCATCAACATCGTCAACGTCCCTCGAGTCAAGCTCACCGTCTTCAAGATCTACGAGAACAACATTCTTCACTTCCTGCGCGAAGGGCGGCGGTACTCGTGGTACGACGAAGAGACGAACGTGAGATCCTACGACTTCCGCTGGATCGGTCTGAGCGACTACGGCGATACGGTGATGACACGCGAATATGCGACGGCCGATCTCGGTCTGACCGAGAATGGAACGGGCGTGCTGACGTTCGACGTCAGAGATCATATCGAGCGCAAGGGAATGTATCTCGTCAAGGTCGAGAGCACGGAATCACAGTGGGTGCAGGCTTCGAAGATCGTGGCGCTGAGCGACGTCGGCCTGATCGCGAAGGAAGGTACCGACGATCTGACGATTTTCGCCAACTCCATCAACGATGCCGAACCGATCGGCGGCGTGGAGCTCACGCTCATCAGTACCAACAATCAGGTGATCGATCATGTGCAGACCGCCAGCGACGGCGTGGCACGCATGGAGGACCTGAAGAAGCGACTCGGCAATTTCCGCATCGGCCTCATCACGGCACGTCATGGCGATGACTTCACCTTCCTCGCAATGGCCGATACCCGTGTCGACAAGTCACGCTTCGACGTCGGGGGGCTGCACGAGAACGCCGCAGGGTATCAGGCCTTCATCTATGGCGAACGCGAGCTGTATCGCCCTGGCGAAACCATCCACCTCAACACGATCGTACGCGATCGCGCATGGAGGCCGGTGGCAAACGTGCCCGCACGACTGCGTATCCTGATGCCGAACGGACGCGAGTTCCGGTCCATACGTCTGACCCTGAACGACCAGGGGGCATCCTCGGCCGACATCCCCGTTCCCGCTTCGTCACTCACGGGAACGTACATCGCCGAAGTATATGCCGGCAATGACGTCTTGCTCGCCACCACCGATATCTCGGTAGAGGAATTCCTTCCCGATCGCATCAAGGTCGATCTCGCCTTCAGCAGCGATGTCGTACGTCCCGCCGTCCCTGTCGACCTTACGATCAATGCCCGATATTTCCATGGCGTGGATGCTGTCGGACGGAAGTACGAAGTCTCGGCCTACGTCAACAGGAAGACGTTCGCGCCACGGCAGTTCAAGGACTATACCTTCGACCTCACGGCGAAGAACGACGGGATCTATCACGAATATCAGCGTGCCGGCGTCATCGGCGATGGCAGCATGGCGCGAGAATCGTTCACGCTGGATTCCACCCTGCGTAACAACGGCCTCCTGCAGGCGAGATTCTTCGTGACGGTGTTCGATGAAACGGGTCGCCCCGTCCATCGTTCGGACGTCCGCGACGTCCATACGCAACCGGTTCTCTTCGGCATCAGGCGCTTCGACCAGTATACCAGTACGCAGAACGCCGTCAACATCGGCCTGATCGCATCGGACTACAATGCGAAGCTCTCTCGCGGCACTGCTCGCCTGCAGATCGTCCGCACCGAATACCATACGGTGATGGAAGGATACGGCGAAGGGTATCGTTACGTCTCGCAGAAGCGTGAGATCGTGATGGACGATCGGCAGATCGAGATCGACGGCGACAAGACGTCGTTCCCGTATCGTCCACCGATGAGCGGTGAATACGAAGTACGCATCAGTGCGCCGGGCGGCACGAGCTACGTGGGCTATTCGTTCTGGTCGTGGGGCTGGGGTGACACGCAGGCATCGTCGTTCGAAGTCAATACCGAAGGTCTCGTCGACATCGTTCTCGACAAGGAGTCGTACAAGCCGAACGAAACGGCAGCGGTACTGTTCAAGACGCCGTTCGCAGGCAAGCTGCTCGTGACCGTCGAACGCGACGGAGTGCTCGAACATCACCAGGTGCAGACGGACAAGCGCTCGGCGACGCTGAAACTCAAGATCAAGGATGAATGGACGCCGAACGTGTACGTGACGGCGACGCTCATCAAGCCGCATGCGAAGAGCGACATGCCACTGACGGTGGCACACGGATATCAGGCCTTGATGGTGGAACGTCCGGGAAGCCGTTTGCCCATCACCATCGGTGCAGCAGCCAGTACGCGGAGCAACCGGAAGCAGACGATCACCGTCAGCACGGAGCCGGGCGCACAGCTCACGATCGCGGTCGTCGATGAAGGCATCCTGCAGGTCCGGGATACGAAGACGCCGGATCCGCATGGCTACTTCTATCAGAAGCGTGCACTGGAATCGGAGAGCTACGACATGTATCCGTTCCTCTTCCCCGAGTTGCGTATCGCCCGTATGGCCTACGGGGCCGGTGCGGACATGATGCGGAGGTTGAATCCCTTCACTGCGCAACGCGTCACGCTGCTGTCGTACTGGAGTGGGATCCTTACCGCGAGGAGTGGAAAGGCATCCATCGACGTCGAACTGCCGAGCGCCTTCAGTGGTGCCGTTCGCGTCATGGCCGTTGCCTGGAAGGGCTCCTCGTTCGGATCGGGACAACAGACGATGACAGTTGCGGATCCCATCGTGATCAGCACGCCGTTACCGCGGGCGATGACGCCGGGCGACACCGTGAACGTCCCGGTCTTCGTCAGTAATACGACGTCGCGCAATGCATCCGCGGAAGTCAGCATGTCGGCCACGGGTCCTGTCCAGCTCGCATCGCCTGCTATGCAGCGCATCGCCATCGACGCGTCCCGTGAAGCACGTGTCCCGTTCGTCGTCGTCGCAGGGCCGGGGCTCGGTGTCTCGACGATCACGACGACGGTCAAGGGGATGGGGGAGACCTTCGTGCAGACCATCCGGATCAGCGTCCGCCCCAACGTTCCATTGATGGAGCAGAGCGGTGCGGGAAGCGTCAAGGCAGGAGAAGCGCAAACGGTATCGCTGCAGCACTCATTCATGCAGGGCACTGCGGAAGGGCGCCTGGTTGTGAGTTCGTTCCCTGCGGTGCGCATCGCCAAGAATCTCGGACAACTGCTCGGCTATCCGTACGGTTGTGCCGAGCAGACGATATCGAAGGCATTCCCGCAGATATACTTCGCCGATCTCGTCAAGGCGTGGAAGACGGACGTCGTGATGACGAGCGATCCGACGCGCAACGTGCAGGAGGCCATACGCAAGATCGAAGGCATGCAGGGATACAATGGCGGGATCACGACCTGGCCGGGTGGCAGCGACATGTCGTGGTGGACGTCGGCCTATTCCGCGCACTTCCTCTACGAATCGCAGAAGGCCGGGTACGAGGTCAACCAGCGCGTGCTGGACAGACTGCTCCAGTTCATCGCGCACAAGGCCAAGACGTATGGCGGGAACAAGCCTCCGCGTGACGTCTTCTATTCGCTCTTCGTGCTGGCCGCTGCCGGACGTCAGGATGTTTCGACGATGAACGTGTGGAAGAGTCATGCATCGTCGTTGTCGCAGGATAGTCGATACGTTCTTGCCTGTACCTATCTCCTGCTCGGTGACAGGCGAAGTTATGATGCCGTCGTGCCGAAGGTCTTCGTCCCTGAAACGTATCAGGCCGAATTCGGTGGTTCGTTCGCATCGCCGCGCCGCGATATGGCGCTGTCGCTGTATGCGCTGGTGACGGCCGCGCCGGACGACGCGCAGACGGGAGCGCTCGCACGGCGCCTTTCGGAAAGCATGCAGGCGGACGACGTGTATTCCACGCAGGAAAATGCCTTCGCGGTACTCGCGCTCGGCAAGCTTGCACGCCGTGCCGTGAAGAGCGGCGTCAAGGCCGTCATCACACGCAACGGCAAGCAGGTCGCCGTGATGGACGGTGCCACGGCAACGATCGACCATGCCGACGGCAGCTCCTATCGCATCGCGGCGTCGGGTGGTACCGTCTATTACTACTGGGCGGTCGAAGGTCTGCGTGCAGATGGGCAGTTCAAGGAAGAGGACAGAACGCTGCGTGTCCGCAGAACCTTCCTCGACAGGAACGGGAATCAGCTCCCGAATCTCGTCCTTCAGCAGAATGATCTCGTCGTCGTGAAGATCACCGTCGGTACCACGGATCGAAGCTCGGTCGATAACGTCGTGATCACCGATGTGCTGCCTGCCGGGCTCGAACTCGAGAACCCGCGCCTCGGTGGACTCAGCACGATGGCCTGGGCGAAGGACGCGGCGGTGGCGCAGTACTACGACTACCGCGACGACCGTATGAACCTGTTCGTCCGCGCCGAAGCTACCGAGCGCAGCTACTATTACATCGTCCGTGCAGTTTCTCTCGGACGTTTCAGGATGGGGCCTGTGGGAGCCGATGCCATGTACAATGACGACGTTCATTCGTATCATGGCCGGGGACTCCTCGTCGTCAGATAACAGGGAAGTGCTTATGGCCCGAATACCTCGGCCGTTGCTGCGTGTGATCGCCTACGTGCGACAGATATTCCGCATCGATGATATCATCGACCAGGAAGCCGTCGTCGAGCTCGTACGCAAGGACATAGACTTCAGAGGGCCGAAGGCCTGGATTCTCGTGGCGGCGATCGCCATCGCGTCGCTCGGACTGAACACGAATTCCACGGCCGTCATCATCGGTGCGATGCTGATCTCCCCACTCATGGGGCCGATCATCGGCGCCGGCGTGGCTATCGGCATATGGGACGTAATGCTCCTGCTCCGTTCCGGGCGGAATCTTGCCATCGCCGTCGTCATCAGTCTCGTCACTTCTGCGCTGTACTTCTTCCTGTCCCCGTTCGGTCAGGCCGAGTCAGAACTCGTGGCACGAACGACACCGACGTTGCTCGATGCACTCATCGCCATCTTCGGCGGTATCGCGGGGGCGGTCGCCGTCGTGCGCCAGGACAGGAGCAACGTCGTCCCAGGTGTCGCCATCGCGACTGCCTTGATGCCGCCGCTCTGTACAGCGGGGTACGGTATCGCCCACATGGACCCGGTGTTCTTCTTCGGTGGTTTCTATCTGTTCTTCATCAATGCCGTCTGCATCGGTGCGGCGACGTTCGTCGTGCTGCGGATACTGAAGTTCAGGCACATCGCCATCATCGACTCCGCCCGGGCGCGCCGGGTACGGAACATCGTCTTCGCCGTCGTCGTCGTTACGCTCCTTCCTTCGGTACTCATCATGGTGCGTCTGGTACAGGAAGGACTCTTCGAAAACCGCGTGCGCAGGTTCGTTGCCGATTTCAGGGCAAAGCATCCTACTGCGTCGGTGCTGGTGACGGACAAGGCCTTCACTCCCGATTCATCACGTATCGAGCTGACGGTCATCGGTGACCAGATATCCAGCAATGAGCTCAAGGAACTCGACGGTATGAGGGATGGCTACGGATTGGCCGCGGCGCGGATGGTCGTTCGCCAACCCGGTGATATCGGGCGTTTCGCTCTCGAACGCGATGCGAAGCGCAAGGATCTCGAACATGTGATCATGCATACGGACGACATGATCGCGTCCCGCGACCGCACGATCGACTCGTTGAAGAGCGAGCTCGGTGAGGTGAAGAACATGAACGATGAGGTCGAGCGTATTCGCGATGAGATGATGGTCGTCTTCGATGACGTCGTGAATGTCGGATACCATCATCCGGCATCGGGGCCTGCCATCGTCTATGTCCATGCGAGACGCACGATCCGCCCGGCGCGTCAGCGAACCATGGAACGATGGCTCCGGTTGCGGATGGACGATTCCACGGTCGTCATGAATGTCGTCCGTTAGGACGTCATCGCAACGAGGCGCTTCCACAGGAGATGGAAGGGAATGACTTCGTATGGCGAGAGTTTCGAGAGGGATTGATCCTGGATCGCCGCGAGGTGCTCTTTCCCGGCGGCCCGTGCCATCGTCGCCTTCGCATCGAAGTCCAGCCTCGACCATAACGACAGCAACCGGCGGAACGCTTTCAGCCGTGTATCGCGTCCGTAGACGGACGAGCGCATCAGTGCCCGGCTGAAGGTGCCGATGGCATCCTGAAGGCCGACCATGTCCGAGGTCCTCGTTCTGTACAGGATGCGATAGATCATTCTCAGTACGGTCGGCTCGTTGGTAGCCTCTACCGTCTCGATCTGTCGCGCGGCCATGCTCCTGGACGACCTGGTCATATCGACCGTCGTCTCGAGCAGCTCGCAGATACTCTTGCGGAACAGGATGTCGTTCTAGAGCGGTGTGGGCTGATGCTTGAATTCCGAACGCGAGGTTGCCGTGAGGCAGGCTTCGAGGGCGGGGCGTATCCTTCCGCTCTGGAGGAGCAGTGCGGTCAATCCTTCCGTCGCCTGGAACCATGACGTGCTTCCCTTCACCGTCAGGTGCTGGATCTGCGAGGCCTCTTCCAGCGCGTTGCGTGCCTGCCCATCCATGAGGAACATGAAGAGCCGCTGTTGATGATATTCGCGACGCATCGCCGTGTCGAAGGACCCCAGGGCTTCGCAGGCCTGTTGCAGCATGGCCGCTCCTTCCAGGCCGAGCTTGATATCCGATTGCACCTGCGCAACCGTAGCCGCAAGCCGGCTCGCGGCTATCTGTACATAGGGGGAGATATCCGTCGTCCTGTTCGTACCGAGAAGTTTACGTGCCTTCGCCACGACGGGTGTGAGGGCTGTCCTGTCACGGCGTGACTTCCGTGTGGCTGCGATGATCCTGTTGCGGATATCGTTGATCTCGCTGATGATGGAAGCGCTCTCGATGAAGGTGTCCTTCATGGCCGTCAGTTGTTCGACCTGCTGACGCGAGCCATTGCTGGCTGCGTCGAAGGCCAGCACGTCCAGTGAGGCGATGGCGAACCATAGCATTTCCGGCGTCGTGCACTTGTGGACGCTGTTGAGCAGATGACGTCGTGCGCCGCTGCTGGCACGGAGCCGGATCAGCATCTGACCGAGTACGGCGCTGCGTACCACGGTGAGGTGCTTGTAGGTACGTGAGGGGAGCGAGTCCGGAAGCGCGGCTCCGAGCAATTCGAGCTCGAGTTTCAATTGTGTACGTGTGACGAGCTTTCGATACCTGCTGTCGATCCTTCCGCTGCTTCCATAGATGTACCGGGCGAGCAGAATGTCCGATCTGATGTGTCCCAAATTCAAGCCGGCAAGGATCTTCTCTTCATTGGTCTTGCGTTTCGACGTCCTGCTCCCCATGCTTTCCAGCGGCCATTTATCGAGCTGTTGCAGCGCTTCGACTATCTGATGTAGCGTATGATACATAGGTAAACTCGGATATGAAGACATCGGAATACGATGTCCCAAAATATATGGAAATGGCAGCTCTGGCGCATGTCCGGAACGTGAAGTTGCCCTCGGTTACGATCTGCTTCACGGTCACTGAGGATTGTCATGGATTTGCTCATCGCCATACTCCTTTGGATCGGTTGTATCAGTGCCCCGGGCACCTATACGACCACTCAAATCAGCGATTACAAAACGGCAAATCTATCGACGATCAATGCGGTGTATCAGGACCCAGTGACGCAGGATTGGATCTGGACGACGTACCAGGGTCAGGTGTCGCAAGTTAGGATCATCGATCCTTTCCGTGATTGACCATTGGCTCAGGCACCGATCGCCCACTTGAAATGCAGACAACCCGATGATGAACACAAGCCCTTTCGATTGTGAGACCAGCACCACAGTACAACCACACAGGATTGGTTTCGTAGTGCCCAATCCCATGCCCATGCCCATGCACTGTCTTTCTCCCTTTCTCTTCAGCTAGTAGGCGCAGTTACGGCGCCTACTGGCTGTGGGAAGGTGCCCGGCCGGCAGTATCCGTTTGTAACGGAATCCGTTGACTATTCGAGAGTAGTGGCGCTTGCCTCGTTCTGACGGGCGATGCGCTGGTCGCGGCGTTGCTTCGCCAGAGCACGCAGGTCCACGACGTGGTCCGCTTCATCGACGATTTCCACGCCGAGCATGGTCTCCATGACGTCTTCCAGCGTCAGCAGGCCTTCTACACCTCCATATTCGTCGACCACCATCAGCAGATGCTGTTTCTTCTGCAGGAAAAGCTCGAGTGCCTGATCGAGCGAGATGTTTTCGGGAATGAAGTCCACGTCGCGTTTGAGCTTCGAGATCGGAGCGGCATGGCGCCCTGCCAGTGCGGCCCTGAGAACGTCCTTCGTCATGACGTAGCCGCTGACGCTGTCGAGCGACTCGTCGTCGAAGACCGGGAAGCGTGAATACATCTGGAGTTCGGGTTGCTTGATGACGTCGCTGATCGTCATGTCCTCATTCGCACCATATACGACCATACGGGGCGTCATCACGTCGCTGACCTCGATGCTGCTGAGCTTCATGATGTTGGTCATGATGCGGTATTCACCCGGGTCGAGGGCGCCTTCCTCACGCGCGGTCTCCACGAGTGCTTCGAGTTCCTCGCGTGAGTCGTCTTCGCTGTCGCCCGGGCGTGCGATCTTCATGAGCAGGCGATGGAGCCAGATGAAGGGGCGTGCGGTGAAGATCGCAGCACCGAGGAGCAGACTCGTACCGCGCAGCATGCGATCCCAGAAACGGGCGCCGATCACGGCGGCCACAGTCTTGATGAGGACGACAGCCGAGATCAGGACGAGCATGTCGATGAGGAAGAGGGAGCTGTTCGCGAAGGGCAGCGTCAGGGAGGCCACGCTGGCCGTCGTCAGCACCAGGAAGGCTACGTCGATGATACTGATCGACAGTCTTGCTTCCTCGTGTTCGTCCATCGCCGCACGAACGCGTGAAGCCGCATCCGATCCTTCTTCGGCCATCGTGGCGATGACGGAGGCGGGCATACTGAAGAGGGCAGAGGCCAGGTATTCGCACAGGCCACTGCCGAGGGCACCTACGGCAAGTATGAGATAGTCCATCAGCTACCGCGGAACTCCTTGTCCACGATGGTGATACGGCTGGGATACGTCATCGGGCCGAACGGCGTGGTGATGCTCGGTTGTGCGTCCAGCTTGAGTCGGGCGGCGGAACCGTTCGCTCCACCGAGGGCGAGGGCCAGGTTGACGAGGCCGTCATAGCCTTTTTCGGCGAAGAACGAATACAGGTCCAGGCTCACGCCGAGGGGGATCACGGCCGTCTGGCCGTTACCGGGAATTTCGAGGGGTGACTGCAGATTGCCTGCGACCGTCTGCTTGTCGTCGATGAACAGACGCCAGTCGAGGTCCTTCAGCGTGACGGCCGTCTGCCTCGTGCCCGCTGTTCCCGTGTTGGGGTTCTTCGCATCGACGTTCAGCGTGAAGCTGGTGGGCAGTGTCTTCCGCGCGAAGGCTTGCGTCAGGGCGAGGCCGTCGGCGATGGAAAGGCTGCCCGGCGACGAGATGCGCGTGATGTCGACACCTGCGAGCTTCATCTGCGTGACGCTATTGAGCTTGAACTGCAGTTTCTGAAGCGACGAAAGGCTGTTCGTGATCTGCTGGATCTGGGTGCAGCCCACGAGGAGGACCAGGAAGAGGAACTTTTTCATTGTCTGATGATGGTTGTTTCGGGACACGTCGACGTCGTCCGCTGCCAACATAGCAAAGAATCGCGGAGCAAGGGTCAGGACGTATCAATGGTATCGTTGCGTTTAACGGGGCGATCATTCGCCGCTGAAGCCTTCTTCCTTCAGGAGCGATTCGATGGATTCGCGGTTCTGGTTGAGCAGGCTGTTGATGATGGTACGCAGACGCGCTATGCGTCGGCGTTCCTGGCCCAGCGTGGTGAGCATCCGCGCCTTGGTGATGAGCAGCTTTTCTTCGATGGGCTTGGTGAGGAAGTCGTCCGCTCCGGCTTCGACCGCCTTGACCTGCGTGGCCATGTCGTTGAGTGCCGTGACGATGGCGACGGGAATTCGTGCGGTGGCAGGGTCGGTCTTGAGCGTGCGTACCGTCTCGAAGCCATCGAGGCGGGGCATCATGACGTCGAGGATGATGGCATCGGGTTGACGTACGGCGACCTTGTCGAGGCACTCCATACCGTCGTTCGCTTCGTCTGCATCGAAGCCGTGCGTCTCGAGATATCGACGCATCAGCTTTGTCGTGATCTTGTTGTCGTCGACGACAAGGATGTAGGGACGCTCCATGCTCTATCCGTTGATGATCGTATGGACCGTACGGTCCTGTGAACAGATCTGTCCTGCAATGTTACGAAGGCTTTCGGTACCGAATCTGGCTAACCACACTCCCAGCGCATATGCGCGTTCCTGAGGTGCCCCGAACGGATAGATGGTGTTGGCGCACCAGCGGTATCGATCCAGGATCTCGCCGTTGACACGTTTGACGGCCGAGCGCATCTTGCCGTCGAGTTGATCGAGAGCCTTCACGATGTTGGCTTCGGCGGCATTGACGCTTCCGAGGAGCGTCGGATCGAGACTGCCGAGGGCCTTGCGATAGGGAGCGAGCAGTGCCGCGATATGTGGGGCCGCTTCGTCGGACGGTGGGGTCCGGTTCGTGTCGAGAATGGCGACGACATCCCGTTCGACGTCTGGCCATGGTCTCATGAACCATGAGGCTTCATGTGCGGTACGTTCGAGCAGGCGCTGCGTCCTCGCATCGATCAACGTCGCCGTATGACGCAGCACCGGCATGGGCATGCGGATGCCGAACCATTCGTAGACGCTGCCGAGTTGTGCGTGGTAGGCGAGCTCGGCCGGACCGAGCACGGTGGCTACGCTCGGCAGGACGGCATCCTGGATGACGGGACGGATCACGACCGATGGCGAGAACCTGTGCGCTTCCTTCGCCGCGAGGTCCATCATGGCCGGCGCTTCTTCCGTCGTCGGCCTGCGGCGTCCTTCGTCGTCATGGATGAAGACGTTGACGTCGTGCCCCTGAATCTGTGCATGGTAACCGTCACTCTTCAGTGCGGCGGATGCTTCGTCGATGCGTTCTCGCACGGCACCGGGCGATGCGAGCTCCTTGAGAAGGATAGGCAGATGAAGACCGTGACGTATCACGTCCGAGCCCCGCACGACAAGCACTCCCCATGCACCGAGCATCGGTTGCAGCAACTGGACGAAAGCATCGTTCCATGCCGTGCCCGGACGGTAGATCGAAGTCAGGACTGCCCTGACGTTGTCCGCATCCTGGCCGTTCAGTATGGCGAGCGCCGGAGCGAGACGCTCCGCGATATCGTCGCCGAACGTGCGCTGCGCGACGGGGATGCGGGGTGAGTCGCCATCCCAGAACGGCATTCCGACGGGGAAGCCATCGGCCTGCTGAAGGACTGCGGTCGCAGCTTCGTGCGCATCGTGGTCGTTGTCCTCGAGCCAGAAGACCGGTACGACCGGCATATCGAGCGTCGTGGTGAGTTCACGGGCCAGGGCCACGCTCGATGCGATCTTCAGCAGCGTATAGAACGGTCCCCCGAACATGCCGATCTGCTGTCCAGTGACGGTGACCACGGCCCGTTCTTCGACGAGGGCATGGAGCGATGCACGTTGTGCTTCGGACATCTCCACCGTACGGAGACCGTCTTCGACGAGGGAGCGAAGACGTGAACGTGCAGCGCCGTCGTTACGACGTGTTTCGCAGAATGCGCGGTCGATGGTCGTCGTCGGGAAATGGCGTATGAGCGATGGATTCCGTTCCAGCCATGCATGGAGCAGAGCCGATCCGGGAAGGTTCCTGAGAGGAATGGTGGTCATCGTTCTGTGTGTTCGGCGCCGCCTTCGTCCTCCATGTCGTCGCAGTGATACATGCGACGCGGTCCCGAGCCGCGACCGGCGACGGCACCACCCGAGGCGATGGACTTGAGCGCTTCCTGTTCCAAAAATCGACGCAGTTCGGCGTCGCGTTCGCGCATGCGCGCATCCTGGGTGCGGGAGAACATCTCGCGTCCGTCAACGTAGGTCCGTTCGACGCGTGACATGTTCGAAAGGGGATTGCCGGTCCATACGACGATATCGGCATCCTTGCCCGTTTCGATACTTCCCATGCGCCTGTCGGCCATCATCTGCTTCGCAGCGTTGATGGTGGGGAAACGCATGGCTTCTTCCGGGCTGACGTTACCGTATTTGACGCTCTTCCCAGCTTCCTGATTGAGGCGGCGGGCCATCTCCGCGTCATCGCTGTTGATGCTGACCAGGACTCCCTGTTCGTGCATGATGGCGGGGCTTTCCGGAATGGCGTCGAAGACTTCGAACTTGTAGGCCCACCAGTCCGCGAACGACGACGCGGATGCACCATGCTTCGCCATCTCGCGTGCGACCTTGTATCCCTCAAGGATGTGCGTGAAGGTATGGACGCGGAAACCGAATTCTTCGGCAAGTCTCATGAGCATCAGGATTTCGCTCTGCACGTAGGAGTGGCAGTGGATCTTGCGGCTGCCGTTGAGGATCTCGACCAGTGCATCGAGCTGGATATCACGGCGTACGGGAAGCTTGCCCGGGTCTGTGTCCTTCAGATCGTGCTCGTACTCGCGCGCTGCACGGAAGGCATCGCGCATGAGTTGTTCGACGCCCATACGTGATTGCGGATAGCGTACCGTGAAACGATCACCCCAGTTGCTCTGCTTGACGTTCTCGCCGAGAGCGAACTTCACCGTGCCGGGGACGTCGTTTACTTTCAGTCCTTCGGCATCCGCACCCCAGCGCAGCTTGATGAACTGCAATTGCCCACCCATCGGATTGGCCGAACCGTGGAGCAGGTGGGACGCCGTGACGCCTCCGCCGAGCTGACGATAGATGTTGATGTCGTCGGGATCCAGAACGTCGCCGATACGCACTTCCGTCGTGACGGCATGCGTTCCTTCGTTCACGCCGCGCGAGATGGCGATGTGGGAATGTTCGTCGATGATGCCGGGCGTGATATGCATGCCCGTGCAGTCGATCGTCGTGGCACCGGCGCCCGCGCCACTGCCGATGGCCGTGATCTTTCCGCCGCTGATGACGACGTCGGTGTTCTGACGAACGCCGTCGGGACCGCAGGTCCATACCGCCGCGTTCTTGAGTACGATGGTGTTCTGCGCCGGCAGGCTGTCCATGCCGAAGGGGCCGAGCGGCAGCCAGGTCGGCAGAGGACGGCGTGAAGCGACGGGAGGACGTACGTCGGGCGTCTTCCGAATCAGTGAGTCGCGACGCAGGACGAACGGCACGTCGGCTCCATCCGGTGCCGTGAGAACGCCGCTCACGAGGATGCTGTCGGCGAGTGCCGCGCCGCGTGCGATGCCCTTGATACCGAGCGTGTCGAGCTGCAGGGTGAAGTGCATCCGCTGGCCGCTGACCGTGAAGGTCGACGGCACGGGGATGCTGTCCGCCTTGACGGCGACGGATGGAGCCGTCGCACTGCCGCTGATGCGTACCGTGAGATTCCGGCTCACGGCGCTGGACGTCATGGTCCAGACGCCGCGCATGTCGATGTCGGCCTGACGCTTGACTTCGGTGGTCCTGCCTGCAACCATGACGGCATTGATGGACGTCTTGCTGTCGAAGATGTCGCCACTGGCGAATACTACGTTCGCATAGTATCCCGGGGCGATGCGACCGCAGCGGTCCGCGATGCCTGCGAACTTCGCGGCCGTCGTCGTGAGTGCAGCCAGTGCGTGGGACGAATCCATGCCGCGGGCGACGCACAGACGTACGTTGTCGAGGAAGGACGACTTGTCCTTGAGGCCATGCGTCGTGAAGGCGATGGTACAGCCGACGCTGTCGAGCAGACGGGCATTGTCGGGAGCCCAGTACCAGTGGATGAGGTCGACGAGTGCGACTTCGCCTGCACCGGTGACGTCGCGGACGTCGGGTGTCGTGGGGAAGGCGAGAGGGAGAACGATGTTGGGCTTCAGCGAGGCCATCGAGGCGAGTCGACGGTACTCGAAGCCGCTACCCTTGATGATATGGGGAATCGTCGTGGTGCCACGGAACAGTTCGTTCCATCGCATGACGTCGTGTTCGTCCTGCGCTTCTGCCATGAAGGGAAGCTGGCTGTTCGCGATCAGTGCTTCGAGGGCGATGTTCGTTTCGGGAGGTGTGAGGGAGGCATTGCGCTTCGCCACGGTGTGGGCGTTGTGGTACCAGGTGGCGTCGCTGAAGGTCTGGCGGATCAGGGCGATGCAGCCCATCATCGACGATGGATAGGGTGTGCGCGACGTTCCCTTGCGGAAGGATATGCCTTGATAGACGTTGTCGGCGATCACCGTCATGGATGCCGTGCCGGGACGTACCAGGATGGCTGCGGAGGTTCCGCGGAAGATGCCGTCGAGCGACCCTGCGGCACCGGCCGTGATGCCGAGCTTCTGAAGTTGCGTCGCGGCATCGTCGGCGACGTTGATCATGGTCGAGGCGCGTACTTCGGGATGGACGGCCTGGTTCCAGTGGCGGATGCCGACTGCCGTCGGCGTCTCCGGTCCTTCGTCCTCCCACCATGGGCGATCCTTCGTCTCGGACTTTCCTTCGCCGACCGACGTTACGTCGAGATAGGGATCGACGAAGCCGGCATAGACCCACATGCCGCGACTGTCCCGTACTTCCGCTCCCTGCGGGATGGAGAGCTTCCTGCCCACGGCCTCGATCCGTTCGTCGCGGATGATGATCACGGCGCTGTCGATGCGCTTCCCTGGTTCGGGAATCACCGTGCAGTTCGTGATGGCGATCAACCGGATCGACTTCGTGCGCAACCCGTCGATGGCCCTGGTGGAGACCTGCGCCCGTGCCGACAGCGCAGCGGTTAGAAGAAACAGGAGAGGGAAGAAGCGCTTCATGGTAACTTTGCCGAATTGGAACAGGCAAAACTACGCCCCGGAGCGATATCTCAACCGTGAATCGTCGATATCTGCATATCTCCTATCTGCTGACGGTCTACGGTGTCGGATTGGTCGTCTTCCTGCTGTTCCGGGCCCTCGTCCTCTTCGTCAATCTGCCGCAGCTCGACAGCGTGGCCACGGGACGGATGGAGTCCTTGCTGACGGCGTTCTGGATGGGACTGCGCTTCGATACCGTCATCTCCTGCTACATCCTCGCCCTGCCGCTCGCAGTCCTTTCCCTGGCTTCCATCGTCCGGCTCGACCGACCGAAGCTCTATGCCGCAGCCGGGATCTACCTGACGGTGTTCTATGGCATCGCCTTCTTCATCTGCGCGGCAGACGTACCGTACATGGTCCAGTATCGATCGCGCATCACCGTGGACGCGCTGCAGTGGGCGGACAATCCGGCCTTCATGATCGGGATGATCGTGCAGGAAGCCCGCTTCGGCGTCTATCTTCTCGTCTTCTGCGCTGTCATAGGGGCATGGATATGGGCCATGCGACGGACCCATCGGCGATATCTGCCCTCGATGCGGATACGCGAGGAGCGGTCGTGGAAGCATGCGGCCATCGCCATCGGAGTGTTCGTGCCGACGATGCTGCTCTGCATCCTCGGAATCAGGGGGCGGTGGGAGCAGAAGTCGCCCATCAGGGTCGGTACCGCCTTCGCCACGCCGTATGCCTTCACCAACCAGCTCGGGCTCAATCCGGTCTTCACCTTCCTGCGGAGCTGGATGGATGCACGGCAGCAGGAGAATCGCGCCCTTGCACTGATGCCGGACGACGAAGCGTTGCGCGAGGTGCGTCGTTATATGTGCATGCAGACGGACACGGTATTCGACTCACCCCTGGCGCGGACGGTCGCCGCTACGGGGCAGCCGCTCGCGATGAACGTCGTTCTCGTGATCATGGAAGGAATGTCGGCCGACTACATGCGCCGTCAGGGACATCCCACGGGATTGACACCGGTACTCGACAGCCTGGCATCGATCGGAATGTCGTTCGACAGTATCTATTCCGCCGGCATCCATACGCACAACGGTATCTACGGAACGCTGTTCTCCTTCCCGTCCATGCTGCGGCGCCATCCCATGAACGGCGTCAAGATGAACGACCATACGGGCTTCGCCGTGACGCTCAAGGAATTCGGGTACCGCACGGCGTACTTCACGACGCACGACGATCAATTCGACAATGTCGGTGGCTTCCTGCGATGGAACGGCTTCGACGAGATATTCAGCCAGCAGAACTATCCATCGGAAAAGGTGCTGAGCGTTCTCGGTGTTCCCGATCACGAGATGTTCGCATGGTCCCTGCCGGTGCTGGATCGGTATCATGCGGCGGGACGTCCGTTCTTCACGGCCTTCATGACGACGAGCAATCATGGTCCCTATATCCTGCCGCAGGGCATCCCCTTCACGCCGAAAAGTGAACATCTCGAACCCCAGATGGTGGAGTACTCGGACTGGGCCATCGGTACCTTCATGCACGAAGCCGCGAAGCGACCCTGGTTCAGGAACACGATGTTCGTCTTCGTCGCCGATCACGGCGGCATCACGGGCGTGAATCCGTACGACGTACCATTGTCCTACCACCATTCGCCTTTCATCGTACTCGCACCGGGCGTCATACGGCCATCGGCCGTCGGCACGGTGGGCGGGCAGATCGATGTGTTTCCGACGATCATGGGACTGCTGCGGCGATCGTACGTGAACAATACGATGGGGGTCGACCTCCTGCGCGAGCGACGTCCGTTCATCTTCATCACGGAAGACGACAGGATGGCCTGCCTCGATGCACAGTACCTGTTCATCCACAAGGACGACGGAGCGGAAGGTCTCTACCGTTACCGCACGGGCGACGTGACCAACTATCTTCGGCAGGAGGCCGTACGTGCCGACAGCATGCGGCGCTACATGTTCTCCATGATGCAGGGTACGCAATACGTTCTGGCCAACGACAAGGCCGGACGGCAGCGGAGGAAGCAGAGACAGTAGGGAACGAGCTCGCGAACGGTAGTCCGCATTTCTGCAAACCCGATTTGTCGAAGCACGGATGTTGCTGTTTGTTTACGGTAACGGAACAATCGTCGACGTAACGAATACGACGGTTTTCGGTTGTTATGTCCGATGCGACACTACCTCTCTCTGTGCGCCCTCGTGGCCGTAAGTACCGGATATGCGCTCCGCGGAGCGACGCTGCCCGACGAAACCCCTCCACTCAGGAAGATCACCGTCATTTCGTCCAACAACCGCGTCATCGACGAGCGGTATCGCATCCTTTCCCTGACGTCGAGCCCCCGTACTCCCGAACTGAAGCGGCTGAGAGAATTCATCGCATCGAAGGTCGATCTCGTGCGGATGCGCGATCCCGATCTGTTCATCGCGGCCATGGACTGGGTCCATCGTCAGTGGGTCCATGACGGCCGCCGTTCCCCCTCGCTCGACATGTCGAGCGTGGAGATACTCCAGTCGGCGGGCAAGGGCATGCGCTACAACTGCGAGGGATATGCAAGGGTCCTCGTCGACGTCCTCGCTTCCTTCGGGCACGTGGCACGTATCCAGCAACTGCGCACGGTGGACGTCGCCTACGGCGCGCCTGGGCGCGGACATGTCGTGGTCGAGGCATGGTCGAACACGCTGGACAAATGGATCTATCTCGATCCACAGATGAACGTCTTCATGCGCCAGGACAGTACGTATCTGAATGCGCTGGAAGGACTGAATGCATTGAAGATGTCCGCAGAGCGTGGTGCATCGGTGTTGCGCCTTCCTGCGACGGGGGTGCGGAACGCGCAGACGGATGTCGAACGCTATCTGCACGACTACGAAGCATTCGTGCGATCATTCAACGGCTCGTTGACGATCGTGGTGAACAAGGACGGAAAGTCCCGCCTGCTCGCCCTCCTCATGGATTCACGGGACCAGTATCTCACCTTCCAGGGGCTTCCCGCGGACGGTACGACCTTCACGGACGATACCCGGGACATCTACATGCCGGTGAATCATACGGCTCTCACGTACTACTTCGACAAGCCTGCACCGTTCGACTCCGTGATGCAGCGCTATCCGATACGGACGAAGGACGACTACGTCCGTGCGATGCCGAGGTTCGCCGCCGAACCTTCCTTCCAGGTCGAGCTCGAACACGGTATGCCGTGGTTCGATCATTTCGAGGTGACGTTCGACGATGCGACGTGGCGCAAGGTCAAGGGGGCCGCGCTGCCGTGGGAATTGCGGGACGGTCTGCATTCCATCGGAGTACGTGCGGTGAACGTCATGGGCGTCAGTGGCCCACCCGTCGCGATGCGTATTTCCTATGGCGTGGAGCGCTAGTCGCGCGATCTGACGGCACGCAGCGCTTCGGCTTGCTGCAGGACGCCGTACCCCTGACGGATCGTGGGCTGGTCGGGCAGTAGTGCCGCCGTCGATGCAAGGATGTCCTTGACGTCGCCGGGGCGCAGGGAGGGATCGATGGACAGCATCTGTGCG
Source organism: Candidatus Kapaibacterium thiocyanatum (assembly GCA_001899175.1). Taxonomy (NCBI): domain Bacteria; kingdom Pseudomonadati; phylum Bacteroidota; class Eximiradiia; order Eximiradiales; family Kapaibacteriaceae (SeqCode); genus Kapaibacterium (SeqCode); species Kapaibacterium thiocyanatum (SeqCode). Next base: position 239,237 of record MKVH01000024.1, read on the forward strand.
ACGACGCTGGTGACGATCGGCGCGGCGAAGCTCGTACCGTCCACCATTTTATAGAACGGTGTAGCGATGAGCTCGGAGTGGAGGCGTTCCGCGATCCGCTGCCGTATCGTCATGACGTCTCTCGACGTCCACACGGCCACGGGGATTTTCGTATATGGGAGTAGCCGAGGGGCGCATGCCAGGAGCATGTCGTCGTCCATCGCGTCGAGAGCGCAGAGTGCGGCAGCTTCGCGGTGAACGGTCGTATCGGGCAGGATCGGTCCGGGCAGCCATATGGCGGGTGCAATCAGTTCGGGCTTCTGTATGCCCGTGTCGGTGATGCCGAACGTCGAATGATAGAGTTCGCCATCGTCCGTACGCAGTGTGTTCTTGTCGTTCAGTCCACCGATGGTGAGCGCTCCGGGTGCGGCGGCAGGAGGACGGATCGGGGCATAGGGATTGTTTCCCGCTGCAGCGACGACGACGATCCCCTCGGCTACCAGTTCCTCGACATGGCGGTTGACCGGATGGTCGATCGAATGGTCGAGCTCGTCGGCATAGACCGACATGTTCACGACGCGGATATCGTAGGTCTCCGCCTTGTCGGCGATCCATTGCAAGGCGCGTACGATCACGTCCGTCGTGATATGTCCCGTCTCGTCCATCGTCCGTATCAGCACGAGGGACGCATCGGGAGCCAGCGAGCGGAACTTGCCCTGCGAGAGATGGCCATTGCCGGCGGCCGTGCATGCCGTCATCGTACCGTGCCAGTGCCGCGGCGTAGCCGTCATACCCGGTAGATCGTGTTCGATGTCGTCGACCGCGTCGTAGTACTTCAGGATGCGGTTCTCGGGAAGCATGAGGTCGGGATGCTGGACGAAGTCCGAATCCACCATCGCGATGCAGATACCTGCGCCTGTGGATGATACATCGGCCTTCATACGGACGGGCAGGGAGAGGACAGGGCTGACGGACGGTTGACGCCATATCGAGGCGCGGTCCAGGCCGGATTCGTATGCGCTCATGACGGGAAGGTAGGGCATGACACAAAACTACGGCTATGGTGCGGTGTTCTATCCACGTATTTTTGCGGCCAGTTATCCCAATATGTTCGGAGGAACAGCGATGATGCGATGGTATACCTTGATGTTCGTGGCACTGGTGGTGGTGTCCGGCGCGGCTGCACAGGTGGACAGCAAGAAGGTATCGGACGACTTGCAGAAGATCGAAGCCATGAAGGCCGACTCGCTTCCGTGGAAGCTGAAGTTCTCCATCGGTGGAGGTATCACGAGCGTCATGCTCAACAACTGGTCCGGCGGGGGCGAGAATACCGTGACCCTCAAGGGGCTGTTCCTCGGATCGGCCGACTACATCGACGATCGGTTCTCGTGGGACAACGACCTCGATCTCGGCTACGGTATCACGAAGCTCGGCACGGAATCCTTCCGCAAGAACGACGACCGTATCATCTTCACCTCGAAGGCTTCTCTGAAGCAGACGGACGTCATGCGCTATACGGCCTTCCTCGACTTCCGTACCCAGTTCTATCAAGGTCTGAACTACGACAAGCACGACCCCGTCGACACGACGAAGTTCCTCAAGATCTCGAATCTCTTCGCTCCGGCCTATCTCACCGGTGCCCTCGGTCTTGAGTGGACACCCATCAAGGAATTCAAGATGCTGGTGTCGCCGCTTTCCTCAAGGACGATCTTCGTTCTCGACGACGATCTCGCGCGTCAAGGGGCGTATGGGGTCGATAGCGGAGCGCACATCAAGACCGACATCGGCGGTCTCATCAACATGAATCTCGACTGGATCGTTTTCGAGAACGTGACGTGGAAGTCGCGGTTCAATGCCTTCTGCCGCTATAACGCACCGGACCTCTGGATACTGACGGTCGAGAACGCGATCCTCATGAAGGTCAACAGCTTCCTCAGCGTCGGCTTCATGACGGACATTTTCTACGACGATCGCGTTCCCGTCGTACGGGACAACGGCACGACCGGCCCTGCGACGCAGGTGCGGAACCAGTTGATCGTGACCATCCAGTACTCCTTGCAGAATTTCTGATCTTCCGCTCCTGCCCGTGACGACGTCCTTGCCGAAAACCACGAAGGCCCTTCATGTGAAGGGCCTTCTTCGTATCGGATCGATATCGCCCCAAGGATGGGGCAGGTGTGGACGTCCGCGCCTACTGCGGCAACATCTTCCTGAACTCTTCCTCGGTGAGTACGGGTACGCCCAGCTCCTGCGCCTTGGTGAGTTTGCTGCCGGCATTCTCGCCGGCAACGACGTAGGACGTCTTCTTGCTGACCGAGCCCGATGCCTTGCCCCCCATAGTGAGGATCATCTCTTCCGCTTCGCGGCGCGTCATCGTGACCAGCTCACCTGTGAGGACGAAGGTCTTGCCTGCGAATACCTGTGCCTGCGGTGCCACGACTTCGCCTTCGAGCAGCAGGCCCTGTTCGCGCAGGGTCGCGACGAGCGTCCGGTTGTTCCCGTCGGCGAAGAAGTCCAGCACGCTGTCCGCGATACGATCGCCGATCTCGTTCACGGCCATCAGTTCTTCGCGGGTGGCATCGGCGAGCAGGTCGATGGAAGGAAATGCGCGGGCAAGGATACGTGCCACGCCTTCACCGACGAAGCGTATGCCGAGTGCGAACAGGACGCGATGATACGGGCGGGTCTTGCTGACGTCGAGTCCGTTCGTCAGCCGTTCCAGGCTCTTCGGTGCCCAGCGGTCCAGTGCGAGTATCCGCTCGGACTTCGACGGCAAGGCATAGACGTCGGCGAGCGAGGAGAGTAGCCCCGCTTCGATGAACTGATCGATGGCCTTGTCGCCCAGTCCGTCGATGTCCATCGCATCGCGCGACGCGAAGTGCTGCAGACGCCGGCGTACCTGCCAGGGACACGAGCCATCGTTGCAATAGTAGTTCGCCTCTCCTTCCGGTCTGTGCAGCGTGCTCCGATGGTCACATGGGCAGATATGCGGCATCGACCATGGTTGCGCATCGGCTGGACGGAGAGCTGCGACGACACCGCTGACCTTGGGAATGACGTCTCCACCTTTCTCGATGATGACGGTATCTCCGACGTGGAGGTCGAGGTCGTGGACGAAGTCCTCGTTGTGCAGCGTCGCGCGTGAGATCGTCGATCCTGCGAGAAGGACGGGCGTGAGTTCGGCGACGGGTGTGACGACTCCGGTGCGTCCCACCTGCAGAGTGATGTCGCGCAGCACGGTCTGCGCCTTCTTGGCCTCGTACTTGTAGGCGATGGCCCAACGTGGCGATCGCGCTACGAAGCCGAGTTCGTCCTGCTGGCGGAGATTGTCGACCTTGATCACGATGCCGTCGATCTGGAAGGGTAGCTTGTCGCGTTGCACATCCCACTCGTCGATGAAGGCCACGACTTCGTCGATCGACGAACAGGGCCGTATGCCGCTGCCCGTACGGAAGCCGAGTTCGGCGAGCAGTTCCAGATTGCGATGATGACTCGTGAGCTGTACTCCATCGGCTGCGAGCCAGTAGGCCACGAACTGCAACGGACGTTTGGCGACGTCGGCGGGGTTCTTCTGCTTCAGTGTACCTGCCGCAAGATTCCGCGGATTGGCATAGGGCTTCTCGCCTTCTTCTTCCGCACGTGCGTTGATGGCTATGAAGTCGTCGATGGGAAGGTAGATCTCGCCGCGTACTTCGAGGTCACGGAGCGGCTTGCCGTCTACATCGACATCGGCGAGGCGCAGGGGTACGGAGCGTATGGTCCGCAGGTTGGCCGTCACGTCGTCGCCCGACGTTCCGTCGCCGCGAGTGGCGGCGAGCGCGAGCACGCCGTCGCGATAGGTGAGGGACATGGCCACGCCATCGTACTTGAGCTCACAGACGTAGGATGGTTGGGCGCCTTCGAGGCCGTCGCGTACGCGACGGTCGAAGTCCTCTATTTCCTCGCGCGAATAGGTGTTCGACAGCGAGAGCATCGGACGCGCATGTGTCACGGTCCGGAACGAACCCGTCGGCACGCCCCCGACTCGTTGCGTTGGGGAGTCGGCCGTGATCAGCGAGGGATACTTCCGTTCGAGTTCCTGCAGTTCGGAGAACAGCGCATCGTAGGTTCTGTCGTCGATTTCGGGGTGCGCCTCCACATAGTAGAGGCGGTCGTGACGGTTGATCGCCGCACGCAGTTCCATAGCACGCGATGTGGCTTCGGACGGGGCGGTCGCGGCGTCGAAGAGGGAGTCTTGTTCCATGTGGCGAATATAGGCGGTGGCTGAATCGCTATCTTCGTTCCGACCGAAAAAGATACATATCGATGGATAGCCCATGATGCCGTCCCGTACCGTTTTCACGCTATGCGTTCTCGCCCTTGTCGCCGTCTCGCTCCAGGCGCAGGTAACCTTCCGTCCTACGTCGACGGGTGGCGTTCGGCCGCCGGCCGACATCGTCGGTACGATGCGCACGATGCCGCAGAAGAACGTCGTCATCACCGTCCCGACGTCCATGGGAGACATGACGCTGACGGGAGAGCGTTTCGACTTGTTCCTCCCCGAAGCCGTTCTCGTGGCCGGGACGCATGTCGGTGACGTCTATGCCGATATCCCCGATCACGCCCTCATGCGTGGAAGCGTGGCCGGGCGTCCGGGATCGTCGGTGTTCATCGCCGCCTTCCCTACGCACGTCGTCGGCATCATCGACATTCCCGAACCCGGCGGTAGCCGACGTCTGGTGATCGTTCCCGATGCGATCGTACCGGGAGGTATGGCCGAACACTCCGTCGTGGATGGACGTGACGCTCCGGCTTCGCCCTCGCGATGCCATGCGGAAGAGCTTCCCGACTATCAGCGCCGCACCGATTCGATTCTCGCCATCGTACGGAAGCACGGCGGTGAACAGATGAAGGGAGATGCCGGTCAGCGGAACATCCCCTATGCCTTGCACCTCGCAGTGGACTGTTCCTACAGCTTCTTCCTCAGGCATGACGGCAGCCTGACGACGGCTGCGGAATACGCCATCGCCATCCTCGGTGCCTCGTCCACGGTCTATGCGCGCGATGCCAACGTCCACATCCGCCTGCCGTATCTCCGGATATGGACGAAGGAGGATCCCTATCCCGGTGAGATCGGCGATGCCCTGGGGCATCTGCTGTCGTACTGGAACGACAGGATGAAGTACGTTTCCCGTTCGGCGACGATGCTGTTGTCGTCGAGTGTCGGCGGTGGCCTCGCCTACGTCGGAGTGCTGTGCTCCGACTACGGATATTCGGTATGCGGAGTGGGTGGCAACGTCAATCTTCCGGCATGGGGAGGATACATCTGGGATGTCGACGTGACGTCGCACGAACTCGGTCATAACATCGGATCCTCGCATACGCACAACTGCTCGTGGGAGCCACCGATCGACTCGTGCTGGAATGCCGAAGGAGGATGCTTCGACGCCACGTTGCCACGCCGCGGCACGATCATGAGCTACTGCCATCTGACCGCATTGGGTACGTCGCTCGAATTCCACCCACGTGTGGCCACACTCTTCGGCAGTGTCATGGCGCAGCGCGACTGCATCACGTCGTTCGGCATCAGACGCGATACGGCCATACAGGTCGTGATGATCAATGCGCCGCAGCCCGGCGCCGTCCTCGCACCCAGAGCGCAGTTCAGACCGGAAGCGATCCTGCGCAATACCGGCCGATTGCCACTTTCGGCCATCGTCGTACGCGCGGTCGTTACGACGCCCGACGGATCCATCAAACGCGCGAAGACAGCGGTGATTCCGAAACTCGGTTCGGACGAGGCCTTCACCGTGCGCTTCGATGGTATGTCGCTGGATTCGGCTGGTGACTACCTGTTGCGGGTCGAGGCCGTCGATATTCCCGGTGTCGCACCTGGACCCGACCATTCGATGACGCGTCCGTTCCGTATCGCTGCGTCGTCTTCCGCCTCGATCGGCGTCGTATCGCCCAACGGCGGTGAACTGCTGCGTGCCGGACAGGATGTGGACGTGAAATGGGACGCCAGGGACGTCAAACGCGTTCTCGTCGAATACTCGACGGACGATGGCAAGTCATGGGCCACGGTGCGCTTCTTCACCGATGCGACGCAGAAGCGTACGACGTGGACGGTGCCTGCCATACCGTCGTCGCAATGCCGTGTCCGTATCAGCAGTCAGGAGAACAGCGACATCTTCGACATATCCGACGACGTCTTCACCATCGGCGTCGACAAGGACGTGCAGGCCTTCGACATCGTCGACCCGCGTGCGAACGAGAAGGTCGTGACTCCGGTCGTACCGCGTATCGTCATCCGGAACAATGGAGCGATGGATATCGATGCCATCGACGTTCGTCTGACGATGAAGTGGGTACGCGATCCCGATCCCGTCTACGATACCGTGATCCGTATCGCACGTCTGCCGCTCGGCAGGCAGGACACGATTCCGTTCCCGGTCACGGCGCTCCTGCCCGAAGGCACGGTGACGATGCGGCTTCAGGTGACGGCGGCAGGAGACGTCCAACCGGCCAACGACATCTTCGCACGATCGTTCGATGCAGGCGGTCTGGCCGCACCATACCATCTCACGGTAGAGGATGCGCACGAACATGTCGTCCTGAGATGGTCGTTGAGGACGACGGACGACAGCACGCAGGTCGAACTTCTCAAAGGCGTGGCAGGCGGTCCCTTGACCAGACTGCGCGTCGTGTCGTCGTACGTGTCGACCTACGTCGACGATGCCGTCACGAACGGCACGTCGTACACCTATGCGGCCCGTGTCGTACGAGGATCGCGTACCAGTGTCCGGTCTTCGTCGGTGACGGCATTGCCGCGCCGGTATCCTGCAGGTGTGAAGCTCGTCGCACCGCAACTGGTGAGTCCTGCCCACGGCCAGACGAACGTTCCGATTCCCGCCCAGCTCGTATGGACGAACGTGGACGGAGCCGATCAGTACGAAGTACAGATCGCACAGGATGCCGACTTCCGTCAACTCATCCACGTCGCCGTCGTTCGCGTCGAAGGAACATGGACCATGCCCATGCTCTTCAACTCGAAGTACTGGTGGCGGATACGGGCCTTCAATCCGACGTATGTCGGACCATGGTCGCGGTCCCAGACCTTCAGCGTGACCGACAACTGCAGCGGGAAGGCCATGAAGCTCGACGGTACGACATCCCGCGCCTACAATGCCGCCTTCGTATGGCCCGGCGGTCCCGTGACCGTGGAGTTCTGGCGATACGTCGACGTCGAGACGAACAGTACGCTGTTCTCGATAGGAGAGTCCGACAACACCGGTAACCGCTTCCAGGCCCACGTTCCGTGGGGTGATCAGGTCGTGTACTGGGACTACGGCAACCTCAATGCCAATGGCCGGTTGACGGCATGGTACGGTCCGTATCTCGGTAAGTGGACACACGTCGCACTCGTCAGTGACGGTGCGGCATTCAAGGCCATCTACTTCGATGGCAAACTCGTCTCGTCGGAACGGACGGCGAGCACTCCGACGAATCTGCAGTACCTCAACATCGGTTCCATGCGCGATCAGTTGTTCTCGTCGGGCATGGTGGACGAATTCCGGATATGGTCTGTGGTTCGAACGCAGGAAGAGATTCGTGAGAACATGAATCGCAGGCTGCCCAATACCATCGCCGGACTCATGGGATGCTGGCGCTTCCTGGAAGGTACGGGCGAGAGCGTGTCGGACGTGTCGCCGCAGCATCGATCACTGACGATGGGCGAGCGATACTGGGCATCGTCCGCGGCGCCGATCGGATGCGACGACATCTATCCAATGATGCCGCCGCGTCCCTCCGCGGAAACACCCGGCAACGATGTCGGCAGGACCGATGTGGCTACGTTCAGGTGGCAGGGCGTCGACGAAGCACAATGGTACGAGTTCGAGATCCGCGATTCGGCGAAGCCTGAGGTCGTCTATCATCATGCCGACAATATCGCGGCAACCTCCTGCGACGTGGCGGGCCTCCCTTCCGGTACATCGTTCACGTGGCGCGTGCGCGGACACTCGGCGAACAGGATCAGTCCGTGGCGTGGACAATCCTTCACGTCGTTGCAGCCGTGCTACGATCGCGGAGTGGACTTCGGCAAGCCGGCCGTCTTCGTCGACGAGGACTTCGTCTTCGATGGACGTGCCGCTACCGTCGAATTCTGGTGCTATGTTCCGTCGCAGGACCTCGGAAACGAGTCGGCCTTCGTCATCGGTACGGCCGACAGCTCGGAGAACCGCTTCCAGGCTCATACGCCGTGGAGCGACAAGACGTTGTACTGGGACTTCGGCTCATGGGCGCAGGGCGGCAGGCTTACCGCACCATACGAGTCGTCACTGGACAAGTGGAGACACGTAGCGTTGGTCAGCGATGGCTTCGACGACATGCGTATATACTTCGATGGTCAGCTCGTCTCCCGTTCGAGTTTCGCGGATTCGCCGACCGGCAAGAAACGTATCGCCATCGGATCCAATACGTTCGGGAACTGGAGGCAGAAGGGACGACTGACCGATCTGCGCATATGGAACGTGCCGCGGACGGAAGAGCAGATACGCGAATCCATGTATCGGCGATACAGTGGCCCGGAATCGGGTCTGATCGGAAGCTGGCCGATGGATGACGGATCGGGACGAGACGTCACGGATGCTTCCGGATACGACGGAACGGCCACGAGCACGGATGATGTGGAGTGGTTGCCGATGGAAGGCCGCACCCTGCCCCAGGCCTTGCCTTATATCGTCGGGCCGCGTTCCGTCGAGCGTGGTTCCGAGCACACCTATCAGGTACGCGGTCATGTGGGATCGGGCTTCGTCTGGACCGTTCAGCAGGGGACCGTCCTTGCCGGTCAGGGAACGCCCATCGTCACGGTGAAATGGGCCGATGCCGAAGCAGCGGGACGTCTTGCCGTCGTGCGGACCTTCGAGGGCGGCTGCATCGACAGTTCGGGCAGCAACGTCGTTCTCGGTGTGCCGGTCGGAGTCGTCGAGGACATCATCCCGTCGCATGACATCCGTGTGATGCCCAATCCCGCATCGGATGCCGTACGATTGACGTGGAATCGCGACGACGACATCGTCGCGGTGGAAGTGGTGGACATGCTGGGACGGCGCATGCATCGGGCGGACGTGGACCAGCGTGATGGGTCGATGATCGATGTGTCGACGTTTCCGGCAGGTGCCTACGTCGTCCTTCTGCATGGACGGAATGTGGCGAATACACTCAGGGCGACCTTCGTCGTCAGATAGGACTCTCATGTTCACCGTAACGGATACGGCAGGTCTTTCGGTCGAGGCCCGGTATGCCGCACTGCACGAAGGTCTCGGCCATCTCGTCGATGGCGAGCCTTCGCTCATCGCCAATCTCGCCAATGCATCGTCCCTGATCTTTCATACGCTGCCCGACCTCAACTGGGCAGGCTTCTATCTGTTCGATGGCGACGAGCTCGTCCTCGGTCCGTTCCAGGGCAAGCCGGCCTGCATCCGCATCGGCATCGGACGTGGTGTATGCGGGACAGCAGCGGCGGAGCGTCGCACCATCGTCGTACCGGACGTGCATGAATTCCCGGGTCACATCGCCTGCGATGCGGCATCCCGCAGCGAAGTCGTCGTGCCGATGGTGAAGGACGGCAGTCTCATCGGTGTGCTCGATCTCGACAGTCCGTTGCCCGGACGCTTCACCGAAGAGGATGGAAGGGGATTGGAAGAGGTGGTGGAAATCATACTCGATCAACTGCCGTGATCAGTGCCGGAACGAATGGTCGTGCGTTCGTCGAGAAGATGATATGGTTGATGGAGGATGATAGGTGATATCGTAACAAAGAGTAGTATTCGGTCCGGGTACGGTATAAGTTGGCACCAGATAAATCGCGCAATGTGTAGTGCCGTGCGGTTTACATGTATGTAGTTGTTGGCTGTAGTCGGCCGATTCACGTTATTCTGGGGGTACTATGACGACCTTGTTTTGTCGTATCTCGCTTGCCATCATCTTGATAGTGATGGGAATGTCGTCGGCCTCGGCCGATATTCTGAAGATCTGGATCTATCGCTGTACCGATGGTGGGTGCAACCGATTGTGGGTAGCTGCCGGTGGAGGCGAGACTGGCGCCGAATCATGCGAAGAGGTTGGTAGTACTTGTTATATCGTCATTCAACAAGGTCTCCATTCCGCGAATGGGAGCCAGATCATTCCGCTCGGTCTCGTCGTGAATGGCAGGATCGACGGACTGGAAGCTCGCAATACTATTACATCCGAAGTCGATCCGTCGATACCGATGGGCGGATTCACGTTCATGTCGGGCGAAGCGATGGTTCGAATCGTCGAATACACTAGCCAGCCACAGTATGTCGGTGCAACCATCAGTATGTCCGGTGTCACGTTGGCTCCAGACGGAAGCTTTACCATCACGTTCCCGTACATTCCATAGAGGGCATCATGAAGAACATTATGGTACTTGCCGTGACTCTGCTTGTAACGCTCTGTCACGTAAGGGCTGACTTTCTCAGAACGGAATACAAGAAGGTATCTTCTGGTGGTACAAGGACTTGGGCGGGAGATGTTACTCCTGGTAATCCATGTCCGCATGAAGGTTCGACATGTCAGCTTACAATCACACCTGATGAAGCTGGTGTCATCGGAGAAATCGTTGCGGCTCCAGGCGGAGGATGGTTAGTCACAGTTGACGTGCCTACCCTCAACTTCAGTCCGGTCGGTTTCTGGTATCCGATCTCATTGCTTGCATTTCCGGGATTCATGTTCGGACCAGGTGAGTATCAACTTCGAATTGTGGACTGGCCCGGGAATCCCTCGTACAATGGCATCACTGTCCCTTGCGATGGTGCAGTAGTAGATGCCTCCGGAAGGATTACACTATTCGTACCATGAATGGGCATGACAAACCCGTCTCGGAGCATCTCTGTCGTGCTATTCATAGTGCGCCGAAAACATTATAGTGGAAGATCGATCATGAGACATATCCTTTCAATGATTCTGTTGCTTTCTCTGTATTTCCTACCAGTCACTGGGCGAACGGCGAATGACCACTCGTACAATACCAGGACTCGTGTCGGCGACGTGGTGACGCTTCGTGGCGAGGACGAGGGGCGAGCCAATGTCGTCTATGTCTTTACCGATCAGCGGGCATGCTATACCTGTATGCTGACGCTGAAGAGTTTCTGCGAGGTCATGGCCAAACGACAGGTGCCCGTCGTGTTCTTCGTGAAGGGCCTATCTCCATCGTCGACGGAGCGATTCCGGAAGGAGCAGGACGTCGAGGCCACTATCGTCGGCGACGACATGGGAGCCTATTTCGCATTGTTCCGTATCGAGAAACCGACGGTACTCATGCTGGTGAACGGCAATGGTGTCGTCGAATACATCGGTATTCCGGGAACAGCCAATTTCGATCCGGCGGTCATTGCCGACAAGGTTGGAACACCGGATACTTCGAAGATGGGCGCGCGATATGCCCTGGAGGGTGTGCGACATGCGCGGATCGCCAAACGGGTGCCTCTCGACACGGCGCTCGATCCGAGCCGGAATACGAGTCTTAAGTATCAAGGCGAGAAGGGGCGATTCGCCCTGTTCGATCATAGCAGCCGAAAACTCCATATCGTTTCGGACAAGGGAGCGACGCTGTATACCGGAAGAATCGCCGCGAAGAATATTCCCTATCGGCCGTATGGCCCCACACTTATTGCCCTGGACCGTGAACGTGGGTTGCTCGTTTACGATACGGATGTTGAAACAGTATACCCTTATCTGTTCTTCTATGACTACAGTACTCAGAATGCGGATACTCTCGTCTTTCCGATTGCGGAACGGCAAAGAACAACGCATAAAATATTGTACGACACCAGGTCTGGACGATACTGGATCGGCCGCAGGCCCTTCAATTCATCGATGGACTTCATCGACGACGGGGCTTCCCTGTTGACGCTGAAGGACGGCACATGGCATCGGCAGGGGAGATTCGACAGGATCTATTTCGACGGATTCAATTCGAGTTATTACTGGCAGATGTTTTCGCTGTGCAAGGATGGATTCCTCGAGCTGCAGAGCATGTCGGATACGCTATATGTCCACGACCGGGAGGGCGAGATCGTGCGCACGATAGCCGTGACGCTGCCTCCGGAGCATCGCATCGAATGGAAGAACAGGATGAGAACATTGACGGCTTCGTCACCGTTGTCGCAGGTGAAGGCATTGGGCGATTCTCTCGTACGTCCGCTGAAGATTCTATGTGATTCGACATCAATGACTTGCTACGTCTTCTTCCAGATGCCGATGTCGCACTATACGGGCAAGCGCCTTCCGAATGGCGACAATCCGCCGGTCACCGTCGGCCGGTCCGTGAACATCGAGACAGGGGCCCTAGGCGAGGTCTTCGAGATACCGCTTGGGGTCATCGTTCAGGATATCGACGATGGAATGGCGATCGCGACGAACTTCGGGTCGAAACAATCCGAACTGCTATGGCTCACATTGCCGAAATAGGCATCGTCGGGGTGATCGGCTGCCTTCCGGACCGATGTCGGATCGTTCGGTATGGCCGAACAAGGATTTGGGAACTTACTGACCAGTCAGTAAGTTCGTGGCGCTATGTCGACACGCGAACACATACTGGATGAAGCGGAACGCCGTATGCTCACTGCGGGGCCTTCCGCATTTTCGTTCTACGACCTCGCCGATGCTCTCGGAATACGTCATACGGCCATCCACTACCACTTCCATTCCAAGGACGATCTGCTGGCTGCGTTGATCGAGCGGTCCTGCCACCGCGTCGTCGATCTCGAACGAGAAACGAGCGGCCAGGAGAACCCGGTACGACGTATGTCGACCTTCATCCAGGTCTATCTCAACAATGCGCGCCGCGATCTGATCTGCATGATCAGTTCCGTCACGGCGCTCTTCCCTCAGCTCGGCGAAGCCGTGCAGGACGCCGTGCGTTCGACCTCGCAACAGATACTGGACCTCCTGACGTCCATCGTACGCGACGGCCAGCGCGACGGGTCGTTCAAGGCGGACAAGGCCGCCCATGTCATGGCATTACAGATCATCGCGAATCTCATGACGGGTATCCAGATGCGCCGTGTACTCGGCGACGACGTGCTCAAGTCACTCGTCGACGGTATCTGGCGCGATCTCGGTGCTCGTCGTCCACGTTCCACTTCTTCATCAGAACATCATGCGTAATCAACGTCGTGTCGTCATCACCGGTCTCGGAGTCGTCTCCCCGCTGGGCAACGATCTGTCCACGTTCTGGACCAATCTCGTCAACGGCGTGAGCGGTGCGGGGCCCATTACCCATTTCGATGCATCGCGCTTCAAGACGCGATTCGCCTGCGAGGTCAAGGGCTTCGATGCGGCGGCGGTGCTGGATCGCAAGACCGTGCAGTCGAGCGATCTGTTCGCCCACTATGCACTGGCGGCTGCGGACGAGGCGCTGAAGATGTCGCAGATGGACCTCGATGCGATCGACAAGGATCGTGCGGGAGTCATCTGGGGCAGCGGCAACGGTGGTATCGGATCGCTGCAGACGCAGATCCTCGACTATGCCGCCGGCGATGGTACCCCGCGGTTCTCGCCCTTCCTCGTACCGAAGATGATCGTGGACATGGGATCCGGTCTGATCTCCATCCGATACGGTCTGCGTGGGCCGAGCTTCGCTCCCGTGAGCGCATGCGCGACGTCGACGACGGCGTTGATCGAAGCCGCGCTGTATGTGGGTAGCGGTCTGGCCGACATCGTCGTGGCCGGTGGCAGCGAAGCACCGATCACGCAATCGGCTCTCGGCGGCTTCAGTTCGTCGAAGGCCCTGAGTACGCGCAACGACGAGCCGCAGAAGGCATCACGTCCGTTCGACAGGAACCGTGATGGCTTCGTGATGGGAGAAGGTGCGGGTGCCCTCATCGTCGAAGAGCGCGAACACGCCCTGCGCCGCGGTGCGCCCATCCTCTGCGAGGTGATGGGGTATGCGCAGACGAGCGATGCCTATCATATCACCGCTACGCATCCGGAAGGACTCGGAGCTGCACGCGGGATGCGTCTCGCTCTCGAAATCGCCGGTATCGATCCGGAACAGGTCGACCATATCAACGCACACGCTACGTCCACGCCGAAGGGCGATGAAAGCGAACTCGCGGCCATGCGAAGCGTCTTCGGTACGAATGCGAATGCACGCATCACGTCGACGAAGTCGATGACGGGACACCTGCTCGGTGCAGCCGGTGCCGTCGAATCCATTTCCTGTATCATGGCGATCCGTGACGGTATCATGCCGCCGACGATCAATCTCGACGATCCCGACGAATCGACGGAAGGCATGAACATCGTCGCCAACACTGCGGAGCGCCGCACGGTACGCGTGGCCATGAACAATACCTTCGGTTTCGGCGGACACAATGCCATCGTCGTCCTGGCCGCTCCGGATTTCCGCCCGTAAGTCACATCCCGAGATGATTCCAGTACGATAGTTCCGGTGTCCACCATCGGAACTATCGTGTCATGAAGAAGAGCGGAAGACGGCGTCACGGGACGTATGATCGCAGGAGCGATTCCGTCGCGTGCGATCAATCGGTACGATCCGCGATCGTATGGAGTGCGATCGGCCTCATCCTTTCCATGTTGTTCCTGACGATTCCATGCGGTGCGCAGATTCGCATCAATGAAGTGCATGCGGTCCCTGCTGCCGGTGAACCGGAATGGATCGAAGTGGTGAATGCCGGTAGCACCGGCATTCGAATGACATCCTGGTCCGTCTGCGATGCGAGAACGTGCGCGGGAATCCCCGATATCACGCTTCCTGCCGGACGCTATGCGGTATTCACCCGCGATACGGTGGTATTGCGTGAAGCACGGTACGTGGACGAACGTGCATTGCTCGTCGAAGTCCGTCTGCCGTCACTGAACAACGGTGTGGATGACGTCGTCGTCAGGAACGGGGACATCGTCGTCGTCGATTCCATGAGCTACGACATGGAACAGGGAATACGGGGCCGCTCTCTCGAACGCTCGGATTTGTCGTCATGGCATGCGTCGCGATCACGCGACAGTGCGACGTGCGGCTATCTCAACAGCATCGTGACGCTCGACCACGACCGGGCCATCGCGAACGTCGGTATCGACGGTGCCACGTATGCGATACATGTACGTGTGGCGAACGTCGGTCGCAGCGCCATGCCATCGACGGTGCTCAGGGTTCTTGGATCGATGTCGTCCGCCGATGGAACGGCGGCCGGGAAATCGGTCCCTGAACTGACGCCGGGATCATGGATCGACGTATCGCTGTCGTACGATGGGGTTCTCGATACCGCTACTGCGGGAGCTTCGGCGACCATCATCGCATGGTTCGACGATGGCGACGACCGTCCGGACAACGATACGGCCATACTGCCGATCGTCGTGCCGCCACGCAGGGGAAGCCTGACGATCACCGAAGTGATGTTCGATCCGATGTCTTGGCAGTGCGACTATGTGGAGCTGTACAATGGAACGTCGGATACCATCGACCTGCAAGGCTGGTATCTGGCCGATACGCGCTCCAACGGCGTGTGGGATACGACGGATATCGAGACTTCCGTGACCCTTCGACCTGGAGCGTTCGCCGTCCTTGCGGCCGATACGTCGGTCGACGCCATGCTTGGGGGGGCGGATGATATGACACGTCGTGGATCCATGCGAAGAGGATGGAATCTGAATGCCGATGCCGGTGAAGTGTCGGTGATGACACCTTCCGGTTTCGTCGTCGACCGTATCCGGTACGACAGTCGTTGGCACAATCCGCACCTGCCCGAGCGGAGCGGAGTCTCGCTGGAGAAGCCATTGGCCGAGCTGTCCGGCATGGCCTCGGAATCGTGGTTGTCGAGCGGCGATCCGAGAGGAGGTACTCCGGCACGGAAGAACAGCGTCGGCTTGCCGTTGCCATCCGGTGGGAAGCTCGTCGCCTCTCCCAGCCCGTTCAGTACGAGAGCCGGTGCCCCGGCTCACCCATGTTTGTTGCGGTTCGACATTCCGGCTGGTCAGGCCGTGGCATCGCTCAGGATACTGACGCCGGAAGGAATGCCCGTGCGTACGCTGCTCGATGCCGTCTTCGTCGGGACCATGGGCATCGTGGCATGGGATGGGGTCGACGATCATGGGGTGACGGTGGCACCCGGGCCATATGTCGCTCTTGTCGAGGCCGTGGATGCCGTATCGGGGGAGTTGTCGCGTGCCCTTTGTCTGGTCGTCGTAGGGGAGTAGCACTGGGATGCCGGTAGATTCAGCTGCACTATAGGCAAATGGAGGGATGAGATGAACGGCAGTCGTGCCCGACGATTGAAAGTCGTGAAAGCGATGCAAACACTACCCAGGCCGATACTGGATACTAGTGTAATATGTCGTTCATTGAACTTCGTACGGAATAGACGGAGGAGTCGGTTGTGTATTCAGTCAGCATTGATCAATTGGAATCCCTTCAGAGAATACTCATTGACGCCGCCACCTATGCAAAAGACATTGGTGAACAGGAGGACTCCTATCAGTTCATTCGATCAGAACTAATGCGCGACGTAGTACTTAAGGAACTGATTCCGGATTCTATTCGCGCGTCGCGCGATCTGGGGCAATTCCGGGCTCTGATGCAAAACGAAGGTGGGTATAAGGATCGCAGAGATGTCATATGGAAAAGTATGCAGGCTTTATTTGAGAAACTCGAATCGGGTTCGACTGCACCTCATGCCGCACGTACATCCGTCGTTCTGGAAAAGTTCATTGGAGAAGAAGTTCAAAGGAACTGGGACAAGGCGCTTGGTCGGGCACATGATGACCCCGAGGGTGCGATTACGATGGCGAGGACTCTCTTGGAGCTGGTTTGTAAGCATATCCTGGACGAAAAGTCAGAGGGCCCAATCGATGACGAGTTGCCCAAGCTGTATGCTTCTGCGGCCAGATTGTTGAATCTTGCACCGAACCAACATTCGGAGCAGTCGTTGAAACAAATCCTTCAAGGCTGCACTAGCGTAGTTCAAGGTCTCGGAACTCTAAGAAACAAGGAAGGAGATGCTCACGGACATGTGAAGATATACCGTCCCAAGGCACGGCATGCTGAGCTAGCTGTTAATCTAGCGGGCGGAATGGCCTTGTTTCTCGTTCGAACATTGAATGATGACTAGGATTAGGAATATCTGTGATCGAAGGCGTTGAGGACGGCCCGATGTATCAACGGACGAGTTAGATTTTGGTGGGATGGCTGAATTTGTACGGAGATAGTGCAGCCGTTGGGGCTACAGAGACGAGGAGGTCTGGCAAGTAATGAAGGAAACAGGCGTCGTGACCGAAAAAGCCGGACGGACCTACGCCGGAACAGGGTATTCGGGCATAACCAACAGATCATGTGGAAGTCCGTCTGGACAAGCCTATCTTTACCTGTTTTTGCCGGCATACCATCGCTACCATGAAAACCAAAGCTTCGAAACGGGCCAAGGCTGATCCCGAGATCGATCTTACGGACGAATCCCTCTATCTCAATCGTGAACTGAGCTGGCTCGAGTTCAACAGGCGCGTTCTCGAGGAAGCGGCCGACACGACGCATCCGTTACTCGAGCGTCTGAAGTTCCTGTCCATCTTCGGTACCAACCTCGACGAATTCTTCATGATTCGGGTCGCTGGGCTGAAGGAGCAGATCTATTCGGACGTGACGGAACTGACGGAAGACGGTATGACGCCGTCCGAGCAACTGAAGGAGATCCGTAGCCGGTTACTGCCCCTCTGCAGGAAACAGGCCGAGATGTACCGGAACGATATCTTTCCCGGCATGGTTCGCGAGGGTATCGTCATCCATACCTTCGATGAGCTGACGGCAGAAGAGAAGACGGAATTCGAACGCGACTTCGTCGACAACATCATGCCCGTATTGACGCCGCTGGCACTGGATCCGGGACACCCGTTCCCGCGTCTGCTCAATCGTTCGCTGAACATCGCCTTCGTGCTGTTCGACGACGAAGATGGCCAGCAGGAGATGAAGATCGCCGTCCTGCAACTGCCTTCGGCATTGCCGCGTCTGGTCAAACTGCCGCGGGCTGGTGGGCACCACTTCATTCCGCTCGACGAAATCATCCGTGCCCATGCAGGCATCCTGTTCCCGGGTCTTGCGTTCCGCGAATCCCACGTCTTCCGCGTCACGCGCGATGCCGATGTCGAAATAGCCGAGGATGAGGCCAACGACCTCATTACGGCCGTCGCCGAAGGTATTCGCCAGCGTCGCTGGGGAACGGACCCCGTACGTCTCGAAGTCGGGCCGGACATGCCGCGATTTCTCCAGACCTTCCTGATGAAGTCGCTGGACCTCGATCCGATCGACGTCTATTCCACCGATCTCCCGCTGAACCTGCAGGAATACCTCTCGCTGATGACGCTCGACAAGCGCAAGTTGAAGGATACGCCCTTCACGTCGCGTGTACTGCCGGAGTTCAACATCGAAGGAGCGAACCTGTTCGATACGTTGAAGGACGGCGACCTGATGGTCCACCATCCCTTCGACTCCTTCACGAATTCCGTCGTGCGCTTCATCAAGGCAGGTGCCGACGATCCGCAGGTACTGGCCATCAAGATCACACTCTACCGAGCCGGTGGCTCGTCACCCGTGATCGACGCCCTGAAGCGGGCGGCCAGCAACGGAAAGAACGTGACGGCCTTCGTGGAGCTGAAGGCCCGCTTCGACGAAGAGAACAACATCCAGTGGGCGCGCGAGCTCGAGCATGCGGGTGTGCACGTCGTCTACGGCGTCCTCGGATTGAAGACGCACTGCAAGGTATGCCTCATCATCCGCAAGGAAGGCAAGCAGGTGCTGACCTATGCCCACGTCGCGACGGGCAACTACAATCTGACGACATCGCGCATCTATACGGACATCGGCATCTTCACGGCACGCCAGGAATTCGAGCGGGACTTCGTCCATCTGTTCAACATGCTGACGGGATATTCGAAGCATCGGGCATGGCAGCATCTCGGTATCGCTCCGGTGAATCTGCGCGACCGATTCGTCGAACTGATCCGTCGCGAGGCGGAGCATCAGCGGAATGGCCAGCGTGGTCACATCATCGCCAAGATGAATGCCCTCATCGATCCCGTCATCATCCGGGAGCTGTACAAGGCATCGATGGCCGGTGTCCGGATCGAACTCATCGTGCGTGGCGTCTGTGCGTTGCGTCCCGGTCTTCCCGGTGTGAGCGACCACATCACCGTGCGGAGTATCCTGGACCGCTTCCTGGAACACAGCCGGATCTTCTACTTCCACAACGGCGGCAAGGAAGAGGTCTTCATTTCCAGTGCGGACTGGATGACTCGCAATATGGAACGTCGCGTGGAGCTGCTCTTCCCGGTCTACGAAAGCAAGCTCAGGGTGCGCCTGCGCGACGTGCTCAAGCTGTATCTTGCGGACAACGTCAAGGCGCGCGTGCTCAACAGCGACGGTATCTACGAGCGCGTGGCTGCTCCCACAACGGAGCCCCTGCGCGTACAACGCGCCCTGATGGATTCCCCAAAGAAACGCTGAGCGCCATCGCAGGGTGGCTGGTTCGTCATGATCGTTCGCCTGGCCCTGCGCCATCTTGTCCCGCGTCAGTTCTCCGTGATCTCCATCATCACGGTGTCGTCCGTATTGGGTATCGTCATCGGCACGGCAGCCCTCATCATCGTGATGTCCATCTTCAACGGCTTCCGCAACGTGGCCCGCGATCTCATGGTAGGCTTCGGTCCGCACGTACGCGTCATCCCCGCCGAAGGAACGGCACTGCAGGATGCCGAGCGGCTGGAAGGAATCGTCGCTTCGACGCTTCCGGGCGCGACGACGATGGCCGTGATGGAATCGAGACTCGTCATCCAGTCCCGCGGCATCACGTCGGTGATGACCGGCGTAGGGCTGAAGCCGGGGGATGCTGCACGCGCTTCAGGTCTGCAGCGTTCCATCGTCGTCGGTACCTTCATGACGACGCCACACGACAATACGCCATCCATCGTACTTGCGGCCGGTCTCGCCGACAAACTCCAGGCCTTCATCGGCGATACGGTGACGTTGCTGTCTCCCGAGATGATCGAACAGGCGTTGATGACGATGGCCCGCCCGAACGGTCGTCGTGCCGTGGTGCGAGGGATATTCCAGTCCAACTCCACGCGGGACGTCGACTTTACCTATGCGTATACGGACGTGTCCGTCATCCGCGCGCTGACGCGTCGTACGGCGCCGACGGCGATCGATATCACGATGGCCCGGCATGACAGGGCGGCCGAGTATGCCGCCAGGCTCCAGGCGGCGACGGCGTCGCATGGATTCGCCGTCAAGGTGCTCTCGTGGGAAGACATCAATCGCGGGCTGTACGATACGATGAAGCTCGAACGTCTGGGATCGTTCATCGTCCTGGCCCTCATCGTTCTCGTGGCTGCCTTCAACGTCCTGGTGTCACTCACGCTGAGCGTCGTGGACAAACGGCGGGATATCGCCATCCTCAAGTCCATCGGCGCTACCGACGTCATGATCCAGCGTACCTATCTCTTGCAGGGGCTGTTGATCGGCGTCGTGAGTGTGGCCGCAGGAACGGCCATAGGTATCGGAGTATGCCTGGGACAGATCCACTACGGATGGATTTCCTTC
Organism: Candidatus Kapaibacterium thiocyanatum; assembly: GCA_001899175.1. Classification (NCBI taxonomy): domain Bacteria; kingdom Pseudomonadati; phylum Bacteroidota; class Eximiradiia; order Eximiradiales; family Kapaibacteriaceae (SeqCode); genus Kapaibacterium (SeqCode); species Kapaibacterium thiocyanatum (SeqCode). The sequence goes on from MKVH01000024.1 coordinate 259,824, forward strand.
GATCCCGCTGCAGGCTATCTGATTCCTGCATTGCCTGTCGACGTCCACACGACGGATGTCATGGTCACCGTGGCCACCGGGCTCATCCTTTCATGCTGCGCGGCCATCTATCCCGCCCGGCGCGCCTACCGGTCGAGTATCGTCGAGGGGATCCGTGTCTCGTGATGCCGTTGGCTACGCGTGACGTACATGCCCGGCGGAGGATGTCGCCTGTGAAGGCACGACGACCGATGTGAAGGCATGTACGGGAATCGTATCCGGTTCCATGCGCAGGGGCGCATCCTGAAGCCTTATCTCAGCGCAGCCGTTCCAACGCGGCTACGACCTTCAGCGTGATCTCGTCGCAGACCTGATAGCCTGCCGACGTCAGGGCGATTCTCTCCTCATCGACGACGGCGAAGCCGGCGTCGAGCCAGTAGCCGAGGTAGGGCTGAAGTGCATCGATGAGATCCACACCGAAGGTGGATGTGAACATCTGCCTGTCGAGGCCATCGGCACGGAGCTGCAGGAAGGCCAGTTCCACGAGCCGTTCAGCTGGACCGAGCCGTTCCGTGTTCGCATTGGGGGGGATTCCTGCGTCGACCTTTTCCGACCACGACGTGAGACTGCGATGATTCCAGTACCGTTCGCCATCGACGTAGCCATGGGCGCTCGGACCGTAGGATGCGTAGTCGTCGCCGTGCCAGTAGGTGAGATTGTGGCGGCAGCGATGTCCGGGCAAGGCGAAGTTGCTGACCTCGTACTGTTCGTATCCGGCCGAGGTCAGACGATCCATCGCATGGGCATACATGGCCGCATCCTCTTCTTCGGGATGGGGCTGTACGAGACCCTTCTGCAGTTGGGCATAGAGCGGAGTGCCATGTTCGTAGACGAGGGAGTAGGCGCTGATATGATCGGGCTTCAGCGCGAGCATGCGCGACAGCGACAGTTCGAGCGATTCCGGTGTCTGTGGCGGCAAGGCGAACATGAGGTCCATGTTCACGTTCGTGAAGCCCGCGGCCCGTGCGAGATGCATCGCTTCGTCGGCCTGTTCGGGAGAATGGATGCGGTGGAGGAAGGCGAGCTCTTCCGGGACGAAGGACTGCACGCCGAAGGACAGTCGGTTGATTCCGAGGCCGTGGTAGGCCGTCAGTGATTCCAGCGAAACGGTACCCGGATTGCATTCCATCGTCCATTCTGCATCGTCGGCGATGGTATGGACGTCATGCAATGCCTTGACGATACGGGCTAGATGATCGGGACGAAGCAGCGACGGCGTTCCACCACCGAAGAAGACGCTTGTGGCCGGGCGCTCCGTAATTCTTCCGCGTAGCGCGATCTCATGGAGCAGGCGATCCACGAACGTGTCGATGAGCCCCGTGGACTCGATCGAATAGAAGTCGCAATAGGTGCACTTCCGTTCGCAGAAGGGAATATGGAGGTAGATGCCCTGCATCTTCGTGTTCATCATCTGATCATGGAGAAGAGGCGGCCCCATCGCACGTGCTTCGCGGTATCGTCGGTGGACGGACCGTAGGACCAGTAGACGAAGAGCGGTTTGCCGATGATCCGCGTACTGTCCAGCAGACCCCAATATCGCGAGTCGTAGCTGTTGGCACGGTTGTCGCCGATGACGAACAGACGTCCCTCGGGAATGCGCAGACGCAGGATCCCCGAGTCGGCGATGCTGACAGGGCCGGGCGCCGCACTCAGCGGCGGTGTGGGCAGACGCATGTCGTTGACGAAGATTTCGTTCGGTGTGAGTACCAGGCTGTCGCCGCCGACGGCCACGACGCGCTTGATGAGCGGGCGGTCGTCGTCCGGTCCTGTCGTATCCGGGCCACGGAAGACGATGACGTCGCCGCGCTCGACGGAGCCGATGGTATAGGCGAGTTTGCTGACGACGATGTAGTCGCCCGCGAGCAGCGTCCGTTCCATCGAATGGGACGGAATCATGAATGCACCGATCACGAAGATCTTCAGCAGGAGCGCTGTTGCAGTAGCCGCAAGCGCCGTCCATAACACGTCGCGTAGGGAGATCATTCGATGCATTGACCGATACGGGACCATCGGATCGTGGAGAATCGATCCGGCAGTGGTTGTGAGATGTCCCATGACCAGGCGATGGCCAGGGGACTACCGTAGAGATTGCGTACGGGGACGCAGCCGTCGAAGCGCGAGTCGAGGGAGTTGTCGCGGTTGTCGCCCAGACAGAAGACGTAGTCCTGTTCGACCACGTAGCGATTCGCGGGAGTGCCGTCGATCGTCCGCGAATTGCCGTCGACCTCGTGTCCTTCGCGCTCGATGAAGACAGACCAGGCTGCGAAGGCTTTTCCCTCGAGCCACAGTGTGTCTCCGATCCGGGGGACGCGCAGCGGGCCATAATCGTCGGAGGTGTAGCCGTAGCCGGCGGGGAACGTCAGATACTGTTCGTCCTTGTTCCGCATCATCCGCATTTCCGGTGTTTCGGCCGAGGGGCGGGCATACGGGGCATCGGGCACGAAGTGGCTGTTGACGTAGAGCCGGCCTCCGCGTATCGTCACCGTATCACCCGCGACGGCCACGCAGCGCTTGAGATAGTATTCACCGACGGTGGGCGTCACGACGTCGCGTTTGCCGGGATGGATGAAGACGACGACTTCGCCGCGTTCAGGACCCGACCATTGCAGCAGGGGCTTGAACGATAGCAGGCTGCCGAACAAGGGGACGAGATTCTGTGTATTGAGGCCGAACCGGAACTTGTTCACGATGACGAAGTCGCCGCTCGAAATCGTCCGCTCCATCGAACCTGTCGGTGCACTGAAGGTGCCGAAGAAGACGATGACGGTGGCGGCGAGGAAGACGACGGCCACCAGCAGACGACGAAGGAGGCGTTCGATCATCGCACGATGGTGCCGATCCGCGACCAGCGGATGCGTTTGAGCTTCTCCCAGAGCGAACGTTCCATCTGGACACCGACGCGGGCCGACAGGACGGGATCGACGTTGTCCCACGACCAGTAGACGATCATCGGCGTTCCCACGACGTCATGTTCGGGAATGAAGCCCCAGAAGCGTGAGTCGAGGGAGTTGTCGCGGTTGTCGCCCATGCCGAAGACGTAGTCGCGTTCCACGGTATAGGACGATGCCGGACTACCGTCGATGGTCATGCGTTCCGTATCGATGGCATGACCTTCACGCATGATGAAGGTGGCCCATTCGCGGATGTTCTCGCGCGTCAGCGGGATCACGTCGCCTTCCTTCGGAATGCGCAGGGGGCCCCAGTTGTCGCGGTCCCAGCCGCGTCCGGGAGGGAAGGACAGCATGCGATCGCGCAGGTGGGACATCTCGCGTTCTTCCGGAGCCATGTCCTCGAAGCGGGCATGTTCGGGCAGCGGGAATTCCTTGCCATTGACGAAGATGTGTCCGCTCCTGATCTGGAGCGTGTCACCGGCGACGGCGACGCAGCGTTTGAGATAGTATTCGAAGTTGTCGGCCTCCACCTGATCGCGGTTGCCCGGGAAGATGAAGACGATGATGTCGCCCTGGTCCGGCGGGCTCAATGCCGGCAGCTTGTAGTAGGGCAGCGGCATGTTCAGGAAGGGGATGATCTGCGGCGTGCTCGGACCGTAGATGAACTTGTTCACGAAGACGAAGTCACCTGCCAGTACGGTGGACTCCATCGATCCCGTCGGTACGGTGAACGATGCGAGGGCCAGGCCGTTGACGATGGTCACGACCGTGATGGCCCATACGAGCGTCTTCACCCATGACCACAGATGCTCGAAGAAGGTCTCGGGTGCTTTCTGCGCCAGCTTCTTCGCCTTGCGGGTCTTGTACATCGCCTCGACGGAGTCGGGCAGGAACGAGACGATCCAGTCCATTACAGCCATTGGGAGAGAATCCGGGAGTGATCAATCATCGATGGAAAGAACGGCGAGGAAGGCTTCCTGCGGGATTTCCACCCGGCCCACCTGCTTCATCCGCTTCTTGCCTTCCTTCTGCTTTTCAATCAGTTTGCGCTTCCGCGAGATGTCGCCGCCATAGCACTTGGCCAATACGTTCTTCCGCATTGCCGCGATGCTGTCCCGCGCCACGATCTTGGCTCCGATGGCAGCCTGGATGGCCACTTCGAACATCTGCCGGGGGATGAGTTCCTTGAGCTTGCTCGTGAGCTTCTTGCCCCATTCGTAGGCTTTCTGGCGATGGACGATCGACGAGAGCGCGTCCACCTGCTCGCCGTTCAGCAGGATGTCCAGCCGCACCAGCTCACCCGGCTTGTAGTCCGAATATTCGTAGTCGAGCGAGGCATAACCTCGCGTATTGCTCTTGAGCTTGTCGTAGAAATCGAAGACCACTTCGGCGAGAGGCAATTCGAAGCTCATGTCCACGCGCGTCGGCGAAATATACGTCTGACCGAGCATCGTACCGCGGCGATCCATGCACAACTTCATGATCGTGCCGATATACTCCGTGGGGGCGATGATCTGGGCCTTGATATATGGCTCTTCGATCACTTCGATCAACGTAGGATTCGGGAGCTGGGCCGGATTGTCCACCCACAGCTCTTCGCCCTTCGTCGTGACGACGTGATAACGCACGTTGGGGACGGTGGTGACGATGGTCTGGTTGAACTCGCGTTCCAGACGTTCCTGCACGATTTCCATGTGGAGGAGTCCGAGGAAGCCACACCGGAATCCGAAGCCGAGTGCCGACGAGCTTTCCGGTTCGAAGGAGATGGCGGCATCGTTCAGCGTGAGCTTGCCGAGAGCTTCGCGCAGGTCCTCGAAGTCGTCGCTGTCGGCGGGATAGATACCGCTGAAGACCATGGGCTTCACTTCACGGAAGCCGTCGATGGCGGTTTCGCACCTGTTGCCCGACAGTGTGACCGTATCACCGACCTTCGTGTCCTGCAGACGCCGGATGGCGGCCGTGAAGTAGCCGACGTTGCCGGCGGAGATCTCGCCGGTACGATGACGCTTCATGTGGAGGATGCCCACTTCGTCGACGTCGTAGGTCTGTCCCGTAGCCATGAACAGGATCTTGTCCTTTTCCCTGAGGCGGCCGTCGAAGACGCGGACGTTGACGATGACGCCGCGATAGGCGTCGAAGATGGAATCGTAGATCAACGCGCGCAGCGGTTTGTCGGGGTCTCCCTTCGGTGCGGGGATGCGGGCCACGACCGCTTCGAGGATTTCCTCGATCCCGATACCGGCCTTGGCCGAGGCGAGGATGAGTTCGTCCTCCTTGCATCCGAGCAGGTCGATGACCTGCTGCTTGACGGTGTCGATCGTCGTCACGGCGCTCGGCAGGTCGATCTTGTTGATCACCGGAATGATTTCCAGCCCTTGTTCGATGGCCATGTAGAGGTTCGAAATGGTCTGGGCTTCCACACCCTGCGTGGCATCCACGACGAGGAGGGCGCCCTCGCAGGCATGGAGCGAGCGAGAGACTTCGTAGGAAAAGTCGACGTGGCCGGGTGTGTCGATCAGGTTGAGCTGATAGGTGTCGCCAGCCTTGGACCTGTACTCCATCTGGATGGCGTGCAGTTTGATCGTGATCCCGCGTTCCTGTTCGAGCGGGTTGTCGTCGAGGATCTGATTGTAGACCATCTCGCGCTGGGTGACGCGCCCCGTCATCTCGAGGAGGCGATCGGCAAGGGTCGACTTGCCGTGGTCGATGTGCGCGATGATGCAGAAGTTTCGGAATTGATTCATAGACCCCAAAGTTACCATTATATCAGGGAACAGTATGCAGGAAGAAGGGCCGGAACGCACCCGCCGCCGGCCGCCCTGCGGCCGGTAACATATCCCGTTCCCTTCCTGTCTCTGCCTCCTGTTCATGGGTGCAATCCGGTCTCGTTGTTTATCATTCACACAGGGTGCTTTCATGGCTATGCGTACTCGTCATTCGTTCACGGCCGGTATTCTGGGTGGCCTCGTCCTCCTGGCGGGCGGGGTCATGGCACAGGTGCCGTCCAGCAGGATTCCCGTGGCTCCGCCGCGCTGGATTTCGAACGACGTGAAACCGGTCTACCGATATGCGATCTCCGATGGCGGAACGTCGGTCGTGTTGCTGAGATCCGACGATACGTCCGTCGTGACGATCGAACCGGAGTCGGGCGAGGAACTGCTGCATCTGCGCGGTTCGCGTGCGCCCCATGCGCTGGCGGTCAGCCCCGACGGCCTGCGATGCATGGTGACGGAATTCACGGTGGACGATTCCACGGAAACGTCGCGGATGTACGATCTCTTCAACGGACAGCAGCTTTGGGAACGGAAGGAAAAGGCCGGCGTCATGACCATTTCGACGAGGCTGGCGCGGGCGATGGTCTACGTGACGAGGACGTCGCCGTTCTTCGTGGCCACGCCCGAGCTCCGCGACCTGCTGACGGGTGACAGTATCCGGACCTTCACCGATTCTCCTTCGTCGGTCTTCATCGACGACTGGCACCAGCGCATCTACGTCGCCTCGACGAACTGGCACGATGTCGAAGGAGCGCAAGGCGGCTGGATCGTGGAGCTCGATGCGTTCACGGGCGAAGAGCTCCGCTCATGGCAGCCGTCGGCTTACGGCCCGATGTGCCGGTTGGCCGATTCGGACACGCTGCTGATCGCTGGATTCGACAGCGAACGCGATGGATATCTGAAGGTGATCGCCCTCGACCTGACCACGGGAAGGGAACGTACGGTGGTGTCGTGTGCCAGCACGTCGGATGAATACGGTTGCGTCCGTCTTGGATATCCACCCAAGTGGGCCTACAACGATATGGCGGGTCAGTCGGTCCAGTTGCACGGCGTGATGTCGGGACCGGCAGCCATGCCTCTCGTGATCATGTTCGACGGACAGTGTACGCCCACGGCCCGGTATCTCCTCCAGAGCGAGAACATCGAATGGGAGTCCAGACAGCATGCCACGAGCTTCGAGCACACCGTCGATTTCGTGCACCAGAAGCTGTACTACGTGCCCGAAGGTACTGGCTTCGAACGGCAGCCGCTCATCTGCCATCCCGTCAATTTCACGGTCGACGTCCGGGAGGATCGCGAACGGCTCGGCTCCCTGCGTCTGTATACCGATGGCAGCGTGCTGCGCGTCATCCCGCCCGAGATGCCTGCGACGGAGGCGACGATCGACGTGATGGATATGCAGGGACGCCTCTTGCACAGAGCACGGGTGGAGATCGGCAACGGTTCCATCGCCATAGCCATCGACGGTCTGGCGAGTGGTACCTATCTGTGCAGCCTCGCTGCGGGCGAGCGAAGATCGCTCGGACGGTTCAGCGTGATTCGCTGACGGGCACCATCGATAGAACGAAGAAGGCCCGCGGCCGGAAGACTCTCCGGCCCGGGCCTCGTCGTATGTCAGGTGCATTCGGACGACGGATCGCCATTCGCGATGGTCAGGTCCGCCGAGTCATTCCAGCGTCGATTCGCCTGCCGTGCGGGCGCCACGTGTACGGAGCCACTCGGCTACGTCGTGCGCCTCGCTGCGGATGGCTGCATCGAGAGGCGTCAGGCGCTCCCAGTCCGGAATCCAGTTCGGGTCGGCTCCCTTGTCCAGCAGATACTCCGCACTGCGCCGCTGTCCGCCATGGCATGCGTACCAGAAGGCCAGGTCGACCTCTCCTGCATCGGGCGATGCATCGAGGAAGGAACGTTCGAGGCGATCCATCAGGCCCAACGCAGCGGCATCCTTCAGCGTCGTTCGTGCGCCACGCTCCACCAGGCGGCGTGCGGCCTTCCATTGCCCGAAGGCATTTGCGTCGTCCAGCGGCGTGCCGCCGCCGATCACGGCGCCGGTGGCATCGATGTTCGCTCCGGCATCAAGGAGGGCGTCGAGGACATCGACGTCGTCGTTGCTCGCGGCCCAGTGCAGCGGTGTTTCGGTATGCGTTCCGACGAATTCCGCATCGGCGTCCGCTCCGGCCCCGATGAGCATGGCGGCGATCGCAGCACCGTTGGCGACGTGCCCCGGCCAGTCCGTGAGGATATGGAGCAAGGTGCGCGACGTAGTGTCGCTGCCGATCCTCACCGTTGCGAGGCCGATGTTATCCCGGAGGAGACGCCCGAGCGCTTCGACATCACCGGCCTTGATCGCCCTGACCGTAGTTTCGGCGAGGGGGTCGTGCGGCGGGATGGTTCGGGATGTCATGGTCGTGCTTCCATTTGTGATGGAGTCGATCTCAGTATGCCCGCGCGAACAGTACACGCTGTGTGGACGGCTTGCCTGTACGGATGCAGACGCCGTCTTCCTGGGGATTGTCCAGCGGAATGCAGCGGATCGTGGCCTTGGTCTCGGTCTTGATGAGTTCTTCGGTTTCCGGGGTTCCGTCCCAGTGTGCGCTGATGAAGCCGCTCTTGCCGTCGAGCACTTCGACGAACTGCTCCCAGGTGTCCACGCGCGTGATGTGATCGTCGCGATAGGCACGCGCACGTTCGAACATGGTGCGCTGGATGTCGGCCAGCAGCGTTTCGATGGTGGTCGCAAGACCGTCGAGGGTGACGCTCGATTTCTCCTTCGTGTCGCGGCGTGCCACTTCGATCGTTCCGTTGGCGAGGTCGCGGGCTCCGAGGGCCAGGCGTACGGGAATGCCGAGCTTCTCGTATTCGGCGAACTTGTATCCGGGGCGGTTCTGATCGTCGTTGTCGATCTTCACGCGGATACCCTTCGCACGCAGTTCAGCGGCGATACGATCCGCGACTTCCGTGAGTTCGGGCAGCGGCTTGGGAATCGGCACGATGACGACCTGCGTCGGTGCGAGTCTCGGCGGGATGATCAGACCTTCGTCGTCCGAGTGCGCCATGACGAGCGCGCCCATCAGACGTGTACTCACGCCCCATGACGTGGCCCAGACATATTCCAGCGTGTTGTCCTTCGAGCTGAACTGCACGTCGAAGGCCTTGGCGAAGTTCTGCCCGAGGAAGTGGGAGGTTCCGGCCTGCAGGGCCTTGCCATCCTGCATCAGCGCTTCGATGCAGTACGTGTCGACGGCGCCGGCGAACCGTTCGTTGGCCGTCTTCACGCCCTTGACGACGGGCAGGGCCATCCACTCTTCGGCGAACGTCGCATAGACGTCCAGCATCTTCCGTGTTTCCTCGATGGCTTCCTGGGCGGTGGCGTGTGCCGTATGCCCTTCCTGCCAGAGGAATTCGGCGGTGCGCAGGAAGAGGCGTGTGCGCATCTCCCAGCGAACGACGTTGGCCCACTGGTTGATCAGCAGTGGCAGGTCACGATAGGACTGGATCCAGTCGCGATATGTATTCCAGATGATGGTCTCGGACGTCGGGCGGACGATCAGCTCTTCCTCGAGTTTGGCATCGGGGTCGACGATGACGCCGCTGCCGTCGTCGGCATTCTTCAGGCGGTAGTGCGTCACGACGGCGCATTCCTTGGCGAAGCCTTCCACGTGGGCGGCTTCCTTGCTGAGGAAGCTCTTCGGAATGAAGAGCGGGAAGTAGGCGTTGACGTGGCCCGTTTCCTTGAACATCCTGTCGAGCTGGTCGCGCATGTTCTCCCAGATGCCGAAGCCGTACGGCTTGATCACCATACAGCCCTTCACGGCTGAATAGTCGGCAAGGCCGGCCTTGCGAACGAGATCGATATACCATTGCGAATAATCTTCGGCGCGGGAGGTGATTTCTTTTGACATCGGATGTCGTGGTTCCGTGTGTTGTATTGATCGTGAATTACTGGACGCCTTCGAACATGAAGATCAACTGTCCGTCGGTCGACTTGAGAATGGCGTTCGAAATGCGATTGTCCGGAGAAGGGATTTCCTCCTCGAACGTGATGCCGGATTTCTTGAGTCTGTCGATGCGGGCTTCCATGTCCGTGGCAAAGTACGTAATGGCCAGCGTAGGAATGTCCCGTTGTTCGTGCAGGCCGATGCTGACGATGCCGTCCGACACGATGGTGAACGGATAGGGCTCGTTGGCTTCGCGGCGAACGGTGAAGCCGAGTGCATGCCAGAAGTTCTTCTCGTGGGCGAGGCGATCCACGCCGATGCTCCACTCCGTGTTGCGTCCGCAGACGGTGTTCTCGTGTACGGTAGCGTTCACGGCGGGCTCGTCGTCCGCAGGGCGCACGGCACAGAACACACCGCCCGGAGAGCGGAAGCGTATCTCGCCGAAGCTCGGCCCGCGCACGTCGTACGTGGTGGCGATGGCGAGGGCCTTGAGCGTGTCCATGACGGCCTTCATGTTCTGCGCACGGAAGTAGAGGACGGGCGATGGCATCGTCGTCCTGACGAGCGAGATGGCCACCTGGCCGTCGGTGAGGTACATGATGGAATCGGGCTTGGTCGAGTACGTCGACAGCGGGCTGAAGCCGAGGCGGGCATACCAGGCCATCGACGTGAAGACGTTTTCGACGGCCATCGCCAGACGTGTCGGCGTGCCGACGATGGACGTCGTGACGGGTTGTCGTGCGATCGGCTGTTCCTGTGCCGACAGGGATGACCATGCGATGCAGAGCATCGCCGTGATGATGATGGATGAGCGGATCATGCTTCTGCCTCCTGATCGAAGAGTCCCGAATCCGTCGTTTGCGGCCGTACGCCGAAATGCCGGTAGGCCAGCGGCGTGGCCGTGCGTCCGCGTGGAGTGCGTTGCAGGAAGCCCTGCTGGATGAGGAAGGGTTCGTACACTTCCTCCAGCGTGCCCGGCTCTTCGCCGACGGCGACAGCGATGGTGGAGATGCCGACCGGTCCGCCGTTGAACTTCTCGATGACGGCGAGGAGGACGCGCTTGTCCATCTCGTCGAGGCCGTATTCGTCGACGTCGAGTGCGGCGAGCGCGATGCGTGCGATCTCGCGTGTGATCGTTCCCGTACCCTTGACGTCGGCGAAGTCTCGTGTACGACGGAGCAGCCGGTTGGCGATACGCGGTGTACCACGCGAACGCCGTGCCAGTTCTTCCGCACCGTCGCGGTCGATCGGAGCGCCGAGCAGTTCGGCCGATCGTGTGATGACACGCGCGAGCTCGGCATGATCGTAGTAGTCGAGTCTGTTCACGACGCCGAAACGCGAGCGCAGCGGAGCCGTGAGCGACCCCGCCCGTGTGGTGGCGCCGATGAGCGTGAACCGCGGCAGGGAGAGCTGGATCGATCGCGCCGATGGCCCGGAGTCGATCATGATGTCGAGGCGGAAATCCTCCATGGCGGAATACAGGTATTCCTCCACGACGGGGCTGAGGCGATGGATCTCGTCGATGAAGAGGATGTCGCCTTCTTCGAGATTCGTGAGCAGGCCTGCCAGATCTCCGGGTTTTTCGAGGACCGGTCCTGACGTTGCCTTGATCTGCGTACCCATCTCGCGTGCGATGATGTAGCTCAGCGTCGTCTTGCCCAGGCCCGGAGGGCCTGTCAGCAGAACGTGGTCGAGGGCTTCGCCGCGGCCTCGGGCGGCGGCGATGAAGATCTTGAGATTCTCGACGATCCTGGGCTGCCCCGTGAATTCGCTGAAATGGGATGGGCGCAACGATGCGTCGAGATCGTCGTCCGCGCGCGAGGATTCCATCGCAGGATGTTGTCGGGATTTTGCCACGGTCAGCGTCCGCTTTGGTAGATGTTCGTGTTGCCTACGGCGATGATGCCGTCATAGCCGCCGTAGTCCTGCATGCGATAATAGGCGAAGGCGACGAAGCCGTGGCCCGCCGATGCGGTATTGCCTTCGAACTCTTCGAAGGTGAAGTCCTTGAACTCGCCGTTGTCGATATTGTACGTGCCGCTCGCATACATGTAGTTGTGTATGCCCCGGCGCACCCACTGGCGCAGACGGTAGAGACGTGTCTCCTCGTCGTAGTACATCTGCCACGTGCGATCCGGTCGCCAGTTGTTGAACGACCCCACGACGAAGACGTCGAGCTCGGACGGATAGGGCAGCGGGTCGAGGATGAATTCGATGGGGACGTATTCGTCATTGTAGGACGAGATCATGGACGTCGTCATCACGCCGTCGTCGGTGCGTTGCAGGAAGGATCCGTTGCGGCGCAGATCCGAGAGAGGGAGGCGTACGGGCTGGCCCGTATTCGGGAACAGGGCCATGTTGGAGAGGTCGAGGATGCGGTATTCGTTCTCCGCCGGTATGCGTTCGATACGGAAGACCTTGCCGCCGGCGAAGAGGCCGCCGACGTAGGTGGAGGATTGCGGAGGATTGGTGATGGTCTGCAACCGTTCCGAAATGATGAACGGCTCGTACCACCGGGCGTTGCGATAGAGCACGACCGTATTGAGAAGGTTGCTGATGAGCGATGCCGACTGCGTCCGCACGACGGCTTCGAGCGTCAGGGCGATCGAGCTCACCTTGAACCGCGGCTCGTAGAAGTCCGTCATGAAGTTGAACTGCATCTCCGCCATGGGCTGGACGACGAAGATCCTCGTCTCCGCCAGGAGCTTGTCCGTACTGATGTCGTAGATCCGCACCTTGTAGTTGCCCGAGAACCTGATCTGGATCTGGTCGTTGGGAATCTGGAGCGCACCGCGGTAATTGAAGTAGGATGAGCGTTGGGGCGCCACCTTCCAGTCGAACAGGCTGGTGCGGTTCATGACGTCGTTGACGAAGCCGTTGGGATCGTCCTCCCAGTCGGCCGTGCAGTGGACGAGCCGTGCATAGAGGTTCGGAATGGTCGCGGCCTGGACGTCGAATTCGACGGTGGCGAACTGTGCCCCGATGATTTGCTGGGAGGTCGTCGGGGAGTCCATCAGGACGACGGGAGGCATGCGCTCGTCCTTCGAGCCATAGGCACGGATGAAGCGGATCACGGCCGTTGCGTCGTCATCCGCCTGGGCCGCCATGCCGGGCAACACGCCGCACAGCGCCAGCAGTAATATCGCTAGCGCTCTCATCCCCGGCGCGCCAGAATCGTTTCGCGGTAGCGCAGACGGGACTCGCGGCGAATGGCCGCTTCTTCGAAGCGGGAGATCTCTTCCGTCGACTGCGGTTCGATGGGCGGTGCGGGAAGGGGCTTGCCGTATTGATCGATGGCCACGAAGGTCAGGAAGGCGCTCGACGTACGCGTACGCGTACCGTTGAGAGGATCCTCGCGCTCCACTTCCACGTAGACTTCCATCGATGTGCGGAAGGCGCGCGTGAGTACGGCCTTGATAAGGACCATGTGACCGAGCTTGATCGGTTCGTTGAAGCTGATCTCGTCCACCGATGCCGTCACGCATACGCGACCCGAATGGCGCATCGCTGCCAGGGCGGCGGCGATGTCGATCCAGTGCATGAGCTTCCCTCCGAGAAGGTTGCCGAGCTGGTTCGTGTCGTTCGGCAAGACGAGATGCGTCATGAAGACTTCGGATTCGGCGGGTGTTTTCATGGGAGTTCCTTTTCGATCTGGTCGACCTCGGCTCCGCGCTTGCCGCTCCTGACCGTGCCCCGGTAGCGTGCGATCGTCGTCCGTAGGTCGTCGTATTTCTTGAGTCGTTGCTGGGCGGTCATCTTGCCGACGAGGGCATCTTCGTAGAAGTGCGTGTCGGGATACTCTTCGATGACGGCATCGTAGTATACCACCGCGCCCTTCATGGAACCGAGCGTGACGTACTGCTCGGCGATGGTGAAGTAGCGTTCGGCGAGCTTGGTACGCAGGCCGCCGATATGGTCCAGGGCCTTCAGCGAGAGCGAATCCGTGGGATAGACGGCCTGGAATTCGGAAAACGCCTGGATGGCCTTCTTCGTGTATTCCTGGTCGCGGTCGAACGGCGGAGACAGTTCCAGATAGCAGACGGCGCTCTTGAAGAGAGCTTCCTTGGCGAAGTCGCTGTTGGGATAGGCCCGGCGTACCATGCTGTAGTTGAAGGCGGCCAGGATGAATTCGCCCTTGCGGAAGTTGATCTCGGCAAGGTAGTACTGGGCGTCGTCGGCATACTGGCTGGCAGGGTACTGCAGCTTGATGATGTCGAAGAGGCTCGCCGCCTGTATCAGATCGTCGTCGTCCAGCGCAGCCTTCGCATCACGGAATACGTCGTCGGCCGTGCGTTGCTTGGGCAGCGTTTGGGTCGATGAACATCCTCCGAAAATGAGAACGAGCAGAAGCAGGATGATCGGCATGTGCGGACGGTACATTTCGAGTTCGTGATTCCCGGATCTCCGGTTCCGGCGAATGGCCGAAGCTCCAAAGATAGGGGAGAGGGACGCATTTATCCGGGAAATCGTGGGTCAGTAGCCGAGGTCGGCCAGCTGGTTGCGGTCGTTACGCCAGTCCTGGCGGACCTTGACGAAGAGTTCGAGGAAGACGGGCTGGCCGAGGTGCTCCTCGATCGCCGCGCGGGCTTCTTCGCCTACCTGCTTGAGTGCCGCACCCTTGGCGCCGATCATGATGGCCTTCTGCGTATCCCGCTCGACGTAGACGTCGGCGGCGATATACCATTTGCCCTGTTCCCGTTCCTTGAACTCGAGGATGGCCACCTCGCTCGCATAGGGAATCTCTTCCTTGTACTTCCGGAAGATGACTTCACGGATGAGCTCGGCGACGAAGAAGCGTTGGGGCTGCGTGCTGAGCTCGTCTTCACCGTGGATGAAGGGGCCTTCGGGAACCAGGCCCTTGAGGATGTAGACCAGGTCTTCGACGTACGTCTCGTCCGACGCCGAGATGGCGATGGCCCGCGTGAAGAGGCCGCTCTGACGCGCCTCCTCCATCAGGGGGAGGGCTTCCTTCTTCACGGGCAGGGCGTCCATCTTGTTCAGTACGAGGACGACAGGACGGTTGTGCTTCTTCAGAAGGGGGGCGATCATCGGGTCGATGATCGTCTTGTGCTCCACGGCCTTGACGACATCGACGATGAGGCAAATGACGTCGGCTTCGTCGAGGGCTTCGCCCACGAAGCCCATCATGGAGCGCTGCATCTTGTATCGCGGGACCAGGATGCCCGGTGTGTCGATGAAGATGAGCTGCGTCGTCTCGTCCGTCAGGATGCCCAGCACGCGCTTGCGCGTCGTCTGGGGCTTGGACGTGACGATGGAGAGGTGCGTACCGAGAATGGCATTGAGCAACGTGGACTTGCCCGCATTCGGGCGTCCGATGATGGCGACCGTACCGCAGCGGGTGTCGATCGGTTCCGTGGTGTTCTGTGTGTCGGTCATGCGGCCTGGGTCCGCGGTTCGAATGTCACATCGGGATGGTCGGCGATCCAGGCTCGTTCGCGCTGGAGGATCTCACGGACGGCCGGCTTGACGAACTGGTCGTCGGCGTCCAGCTTGCAGAGCGCGCGGGCCAGGATGACCGAGGCCGCTTCGGGCGGCATGGTGCGGTTGACGATGATGAGCTGCTGTTCCCGGACGACGCATGCGCCGCCCTTGAACGTGCCCGTCTCGCGGCGTACGGTATAGCCCATGCTCCTGGCGAGTTCGGTGAGCTCTTCGAGAATCTTTTCGGCTTTCATGATCAGTTCCGATGCAGGGGGCGAAGCGTGGCGAGGAAGACGACGGTGGCAGCAGCCATGAAGGAGAGCGCCGCCATCATGTTCAGCGCCAGATTGGTGTAGCGCTGTAAAAATACGCCGAAGATCTCGCCCACGCCGGCAAGAGGGGTGCCGATGTTCCTGTCGAAGAGCTGGATCAGGCGTATGTCGTCCCAGATCAGATAGCCCTGGACGGGCAGGATCAGGATGACGAGAATGGCGCACATGAGAAGCCAGCCCCGCTGGCGGAACAGCGATCTGGTGAGGATCATGAGGCCGATGGCTCCCACCGCACAGACGGCGAAGGACCAGTTCGTCCAGGCACCAGCCAGGGCGAAGAGCCTGATGGTGTGCAGGCGGACGATTTCCGGCTGTTCGGGCTTGAAGACAAGCGTGCCGGGGACGAAGACGTCGAAGCCGACGGCAGCGCGGATGACCGTGCCACCGAGCCAGACGACACCCCCGGCGATGAAGAGCAGAAGGAACAGGCGCGTCAACAGCGCCGAGAAGGGAGAAGACATTCGGCAAATATACCGCCTACTTGACCCAATAGTAGATTCTGGTGAGCCATTTCGACTGGTCGGGTTCCGTTCCGGGGTCCGTGACGTATTCCTCCCACGGCTCGTCGCCGAGCTTCTTGCCGTTGTCCTTGGCCCACTGCTCGACGGCCATGTGGGCCATCATGCTCTGTTCGTAGGGGCCGAAGAACTCGCAGCGCACGACCGTACCCTTCGGAATGACGAGGCCCCTGATGCGTCCGCTGCCGGGATCGGCCTTGTCGTAGGGCAGGGCGGATTCCATGTCCGTGGTGGTGTCGGACCACGTATGGTAGATGGCGAAGGGAGCGCCCTTCATGACGAGGCCCTTCGATCCGGCATACTTCATGATCTCGCTGTAGTCCCTGGCCATCACCATCGGAATGTCCTTCGGTGCGATCGTACCGCGGATGGAGAGAGCGTTCGCACCCGGATATTCCATCATGGCGATGGAGCCCACGTGGCCGCGCGGCATGGTCTTCACCAGCGAGTCGAGGTTGCGGAGTCCGGCTTCGAAGTGCGGACCGGTGAACTTGTCCATCATCAGGCCCATCCAGCGCATGAAGGGATTCATCCCCATGTCGCTGTCCAGCGTCCAGGTCACCTTCGTTCCGTTCTTCTCCGGCGTGAACAGGAAGTTGATGCTGGACGGATGGTTCTCCATGAATTCCATCGACGTCGAAATCCTGCGGCCGGGCTCGCTGATGGCGATGACCATCTTGCCGTTGCCGACGGAGTCGTTGTCGCTCGACCAGGTATAGCCTGCACCATGGCCGGACTCGGGGCCGAAGTAGTTGATCTTCATGTTCGGGTCGATGCGATGCCACGGCGACCACGCCGACCATTTCTTCAGGGAGTTGATCTGATCGAAGATGAGATTGGCAGGTGCGTCGATGACGCGGGACCGTTCCACGTGAATCTGTCGTGGCAGGAAGAGGCCGATGACGATGACGAGCGCGACGACGGTCAGTAATCCCCACAGAATGTATTTGAGTACCTTCATGACCTTCCCCCGAACAATATGGTGTATGAAAACACAACCCGACTGCAACGTACGAATTCCCTCAGCTTGGCCATCCTTTCCGATCTTTGCCGGATGAAGACAGCGATTGGCCTTGTTTTGTCCCTCCTTACCGTGACCGCCGCCATCGCGTCGGATCCACTCGCACCTGGCACCGGATCGAGCGTACGGTTGCGCAATGTCGGTCTGGCGTTCTCCGGCCGTTCGCCCGGTGGCGTCACGGCCACGACGACCCTTGCTCTGGCGAAAGGGCTCGCCCTCGATGCGGGGCTGGCGGCAAGCCGCATTCCCGATGGCCAGACCCTCAATACCATCGGAATGCCGGTCATCCTCTATGGTGAACTAGGACGTACCGATATCGTTCGCCTGGGCATCGGATGGCACTGGACTCCACTGAAGAACGACGGTATGCCGCTCCTTTCGCTCGGCTACCAGGCCCTCGACATCCGCGAAGATCTCACCTTCTGCATCGACGTTACGCTGACGCCTGACAGGCGCTTCGTCTCGCAGCCGAATTACTGGTGGACGGTCCTCGGATTGACGATCGGCGTTCCGCTGTAGGCGGACGCCGACCGTTCCGGATATCACCGACCGTTCGTACCGTTCTTATTACGTCAGCCCAGGGGCAGGACGTCGGCATAGACGATACGCTTGTCGAATGTCAACTCCACGTCGCCACTATTCGATCCCTTGTCTCCGAGGCTGGTCGCGCGCCGGCGCGAATCCTGGGGATCGGAGTAGAACTGTTCGTATTCCTTGATCACGACACGGTACTGGCTGCCGACGGCATCGGGCAGGGAGATCATGCCGGACCACATATTGGCCGCATGGATCCTGTCGATACGCTGTGTGACCACCGGTGTCCAGCCGAGATCGGACGAACCGGCGACGCCTGCGTCGCGCTTCTCCACGGTGACTTCCATTTCGCTGCCTTGCTGGCCCGTCGAATTCATACGATACGTGGGGCCGATGACGCTGACCGTGACGGCCTTGTCGTCGTCTTCTACCTTGACGATGGCCTGGCGGTCCGGCGGAATCTGGCAGAATTCGGACTGGACGACGCGCGAGACATAGACATCCTCGCCCGTATTCTCGTTGGCGACGGACTTCGGCTGCATGCGCACGAGAGCGAGGCGGATAAAGGGATAGTATGACTGACCTGGATCTATTTCGATATCGCAATACCAGAGCTTGCGCTCCTTGTCGAACTTCGGCGTATATCCCACGCAGATGAATCGCTGCGTGGGCGCCACTTCGGCGATGGAGACACTGGTGAGGACCTTGGCCGGATTGATGAAGTTGGAGATGCGCGGCGAGTTGTCCGAGGGTGTCGGTGCGGACAGCCAGATGGGGTCTAGACCCCATTGCGTGACATACGGATGGAGCTGCTCGGGAATGTCGAGCTTCAGGTCTCCCATCAGCGCGGCGATGGAGCCGAACTGCGATGCCTGCAGCCCCTTGCTCGCATCGATGGTCATGGACAGGCCCTTGAGCGTCGTCTTGTTGTCCTTGTTCTTGCTGTCCTTGCTGTCCGAACCGCTCGACGGATTCGTCGGCGTGAACTTCTGCGTGGAATAGAGCAGCACTCCGAGAAGTTCACCGTTGCCACTCGAATACCACGGCCGGTCGAGATAGACGCGCAGACCGCCGCCCTTGCGGGTGCTGGTGATGGTCTTGCCGGACATGACCTTCGCCTCTTCGACCCACTTGAACGAGGGTACGACATAGAGGAGGTTGGCGGCGTCCGGGCGCTTCGTGCTGAGGACGTCGACGGCCTTGCCGATACCGCGACGTGTGAGGTTGGCGGCATCCTTGCGGAGTGCCGCCGGGAGATATTCGCGGAAGCGCGTCGTTGCCGTGGGCGTGTAGGTCACACCACGATACTTCGTATCGCCGAACTCGTGGATATGATCGTGTTCGATCTTGTCGTTGGTACGGTCTTCGCAGAGGTGTTCGTAGACGAAGCTGCTCTGCTTGAGAAGGACTGGTTCCGGTTTGAGAGGATCGTCCTCCCACATGTCCCACTCGGCGTTGACGTCGATCTTGTGCGACGTGCGGGCATGGACGTAGGTGTCGGTCGTACGGATGCCGGCTTCCGTCGCACCGAAGAACCGTTCGTAGACGGAGAGGTCCTTGATCTCCGGCTTCCTGAGAGGCTTCTGCGTGGCATGGACGAGATGCAGGGTGCGCCCGGGTGTGACGAGCCAGCCCAGACCGCGTGCGGCAGCGTCCAGTGCGGCGGGCGTAAGCCCTGCCGCCCCGAGTGTCGCCCATTGTCCGAGCATGTCGAGGTTGGCGCCGCATTCCGTCTTCGTTTCACCGACGTTGGAGCTGAACGTGATCCATGCCTGCTCACCCTTCGGGAGGAAGATGGTGAGCACGCGTGTGCCGGGATCCCACGAAGGCTTGCCATTGCCGGAAGCCAGGCGGACGATGATGCTGCGGATGGCGGGCCATGACGACATGGGGTCGAAGCAGACGCTGACGACACCGCCGGGCGATGCTATCGTGGCCGAGTTGACGCCGCCGAGCGTGACTTCCATGAACTCACCGGCCGTCATGCCGGGAATCTTCTGGAGCGTGACGCCGCGGGCGATGGGATCGGAGAGATAGGGGGCTTCCGTCGGACCGCTGTTCATGAAGGGATAGCGGATCGCTTCATCCTGCTGTGCAGGTGGCGGCGGGGTGTCGAGTCCGGCCTGGGGCTTCAGCGAGCCGTCGGTGCCGCGCGTATACCACTGCGACGGGATGTCCTTCTGGCGACTCCTGATCATGTCGTAGGTACTCTGCTCGCCTCGCATGGGGCCGGTCGGCGTGGAGTCGAACATGCCGTGTCGTTCGCACGTCTGCTGGCTGGCAACGGGAGGGAAGAGGTGGCGATCCGACGTTTCGGCCGTATCGACTTCGTCGGTATCGTTCTCGCTCGCATTGTAGTTGCGGATGACGGCGCGCTCCAGGCTCTCGCCTTCCACGGGGTGATTGCGGAGGGCGATGGTAGGCGATACGACAGGATCCCAGCGGAGATAGTGGACCAGCGGCGTCGCACAGGTGAAGTCCGTCGGATTCAGTTCATCCTTCTTCGGACCGTTGCCGTTGATGTCGGCGAAGCGTGCGCGCATCCGGTACTTGCGCCCGAACCGCAGCCGCGGCAGCGAGTTCTTCGGAACGCGGAATTCCGTTTCCACCTGGTACTCGAAGTCGGCCGGTGGCGTGCTCTTGCGCTGTTCCGCGGCGAGCTCGTCTTCCGTGCCGATGTAGGAGCCGATGTGTGGGACGACGAGGCTCCAGCCTTCCCACTGTGCTACGATCTCATGGACGTAGAGGTCGCGGATGGGGGCGCTTTCCGAGCTGCGGGGCCGCGAGGCGGCCATGGACAGCACGCCTTCCTCGTCGTTCACGGCGAGGCCTTCCGTCCTGAGCGCGCCGGAAGCCAGCGGGAAACGATAGTTCGCATCACGACGGCAGAGGGAATCCCAGCGCCCTGCCGTTTCGTCCCAGATATCGATGCGATATCCGCGCAGCAGGTCGTCGGCATAGAGCAGTACTTCCTGTCCGGCGATGATCCTGTTGAAGTTCGCCGCCGATCGCAGCAGGGCCTTGGCCACCTTCAGGGCACGATTGTGCCGTACCAGGGAGAGGCCGGTTCCGCGCGTGCTCGGCGGTGCGGCGCTGACGCGTTCGTCGGGTGGCGTCCGTTCCACGATCCTGGGATCCTTGGGGTCCTTCTTGTCGTTCGGATCGGCCTTTCTCCTGAAGGACGGACGCATGTGCATCAGACGCTCCTTCAGACCGCGCGTGTAGTTGATCGTCTTGAGTGCTGCCGTATCGACGTCGATCTGCGTGATGCCGAAGTGCGAGGCATTGTTGAGGCAGAGAACGGGGCCGACGATTTCGGAGTCGTTCGACGGACGCGGCAGGAACTGCCAGTATCGGGGATCGCCGTCCATGTCGAGACGATAGGCGACCTTGGGATTGCGGTGGATGGTGGGACTGGTCTTCGGATTGCTCCAGTCCGCCTTCACGCTGATGGCGCCTTCCTTGTCCACGCCGTCGGGGAGCGCGAACTCGACGTGCAGGACGATGCCCAGCTTGCGCATCATCACGGGATATTCGCGCATGACGGAGACGACCTGGTGGAAATCGAACTTCGGACGTTCGATCTTCGGGCGGCCGACGCGGCGTGCCGCCTTGCCGTTGAGCTTGCCGTCGCGGGAATAGTTGCGGGCGGTATGATAGACTTCGGCCATGCGGAGCTGACCGAGCGGAGACGACGTGTCGAACGGCTGGAACAGCATGTTCTCCGGCTTCATCTCCTTGATGTCCACTGGACCCTGTTTGATGGGATGCGGTTGCGTAGATCCCTTGTCGCGCTCCATGGCCTCCATGCCCTGGATCTCCCAGCGTTCCTTCAGGGACTTGAATGCCTGGTCGCCCTCGTTGTCCGGTATCAAGTCCCGGATGATCTGGAGCGCCGGATGGAGCTGCTGTTGCGACTGCTGGTTGTTGTAGTAGCTGACATCCGTCGATGCGGCCGGCGCGATCGTCTCGGGCGTGATCACTGGCATGTCGGCGCTGAACTCCTTGGCGAAGTTCTTGTACATCGCCGCGGTCGTGAGCAGGACGCCCTTGACGGGGAAGGAGACGATCTTGAAGTCCGTGAACGGCGTGTACTCGAAGGGCCGCACCATCGTGGTGGCGGGGAAGACTGCCTTCCATACCGTCGAGTCCGGCAGCTCGTCCTTGAACTTCAGGTCGCTATGGCCGATCGTCGTGCCGTCGATGTCGATGCTGAATCGTATCGTGTTCAGCGTCGCGGGCCAGTCCACCATATCGGGATAGTCGCCGAGTTTGGCGGGTGCCGACGTACTGTCCTGCAGCTTGGGGAGGACGGCGATGGCCACGGAGAGCATCCGCTTCCCATCCCGCTGCTCCACGTCGTAGGGCACGGCTGTCCACTGAAATTCCTGTGAGCGCATGTGTCACTCCATCCTTTAGGCGAAACAATCGCAGTATTCCTGCCACATGGCGGGTTGAGGAAGCATGTCGGAGAAGGTAGGATCCCCATCGCTGCCCTTGAGCTGGCGTTCGACGGTAACACCGACCGAAAAACTGATGAACAGGATTTCGATCTCCACTTCGATGGTCGCCGTCCCGTAAACTTTACCGTTACTCTGCCACGTGAGCTTGAGTTCGAAGAGCAGGCTCACGCGGATGATACCGAGGATGGAAAGGTTGCCCGTCAGACGGAAGTATCCGGTGAGCTCGCTTTGCTGGACGAGCTTGCCGTCGATTTCCTTCTGTTCCATCTTGTAGTAGATACCGGCCATGACGGAGGCGCCGCCGCTGGCCACGCCGCAGTCGAAGGCGAAGTTGCCGCCGAATTCGAAGGCAGCCTCGAGCATCCGTACGCCGGTCGGCGTGATTTCGATACCGAAGAAGCCGCCGCCGCCGAAGACCATGATGGTGAGGCGGAACGGATTCTCCTTCGTGCAGAAGGCGAAGTAGGCCGAGAATGAGCGGCCGTCGAACGGAATGGTGAGCCGCATGAGGAAGGACATGTTCTGCAGCGAGAACACGCCGACGGTGACGTTCGGCAGGCCGATCGTCATGCTGGCCGAGATGCCGGTAGGCTGGACGTCGAAGTCGAAGGAGAATCCCACGCCGCCGGCGCTGCCGCCGCGCGGGATGAGGTCCTTGAGCTTGTTGACGAACGACAGGGCCCCGGCGAATTCCACACTCTGGATGTCGGGGTCGATGTCGGGCTTCTCGCCGAGCTTGGCGGAAAAGGCCAGGCGCGTGAACTTGATGACGAGGAACTGCGCCGCACCGTCGCCGATGAGGTTGATGACGAAGTTCGAGAGCGAACCGTACAGCAGGATCTCGGGCGGATTGAGGTCGAGCTTCTTGGTGAACGAGGCCTTGAGGTAGAGGATGGCCTGGTCGTCCTTGTCCGTCGCTCCCGGATTCAGCGGTACCAGGATGTTGCCCGGACTGCTCTTGATCTCCGTACTCCATTCATAGACGAGCTGGAGGCCCTGCTTGAGCTGCTGCAGGCCGTCCTGCACTTCCGTGTACTTCTTGTAGGCTTCGTTGCCCGCATCCTTCAGCGGCTTCAGCGCCTTCTCGATCTCGCTCTTGAGTTCGTTGACCTTGTCCTCGACGCGCTTCTTCCATTCCTTGATGCGGTCTTCGACGACCTTCTTGCCACCGTTGATGTAGCCCTGGATTTCATTCTTGACCTTGTCCACTTCGTCGACGAGCGCCTGCTTGGCATCCTTGACATCCTGGGAGACGTCGGAGGCGAGTTTCTGCGCTTCGGTCTTGATGGCGTCGGCCTTGCTCTTGATGTCGTTCACATCGTCCTTGATGCCGTAGTCATCCTTTCGGTCGAGACCGGGCATCTTGTCGATGTTGTTGAGCATGTTCTGCACGAAGTCGAGCACGTCCTTCAGCGTGATGTCGCCCAGGATCTTCGTCTTGAGCAGGTCTTCGAAGAACTGCATCGGATCGAAGTTGCCCACGGCCGCTGCGGTATTGGCGATGTTCTCGAGGTCGCCGGGAATCGGACCGAGAGCACGCGAGAGACCGCCGATGTTGACGCTCGGAGCGGCGAGGCCGCCGGACTTGTCGGACTTCGCGCTGAAGTCCATCATCAGCGGAGAGAGGAGTCGCGCGAAGATCTGCGACGGATTCTTGATGTCGGCAGGATTGACCGGTGCGCCCTTGGCCGGTGTCGGGCCCTGTTCGAAGGCGTGGTCGAGATACTTCTGATAGTAGACGATGGAACGCTCTGCATCTGCACCGACGAGTTCGGCCACCTTGTCGAGCTTGACCATCGACGATTCCATCTTCGGGAAGAAGATGGGATAGTTGACCGGCGCCGTCGGCGATGCATAGCCCGAGAGCTTGAAGACGTTGACGAGCAGCGACGTATCGCCGAGCTTCGAGCTCGGCGCCAGGGCGATGGACTGCCCCTGCATCTTGATGTTGCGTCGCTTGTCGTTCTGGGCCTTGACGTACTGGTTGTCGATCCATCCGTTCAGCCTCGTCGCATCCGTCGTGGCATCCGGATTGGCGAGGAAGACGAGCGGCGTGGAGAACTGGATCTCGTTGTTGTCCCAGTCCGTACCGACGCAGCTCCAGGCCACGTCCTGTATCGCACCGTTATGGCTGAACTGCGGCCAGAAGGAATTGGTCGAGAACTGCGGCGACAATTGCACAGGCAGTTCGAGATTCGGCGTGACCTTCGTGGTGATGCGGACGCGGCGGAACGGGAAGTCGCGCCCCTGATAGGACATGCCCTTCAGGCCATCGGCAGGGAATTCGCGGACAGGCTCGCGCAGCATGATGAACATGCGCTGCATGAGATAGGCGGCCATGTCGCCGCGCGGTGTGCGGCGGAACTTGCGCTCCGTTTCCTTGATGAGCGTGGCCCTGTTGCCGAACGGGAAGAGGAAGCCCTTGTAGGCGACGCGCACGAAGCTGTCGCGCCCCTGGGCGCCCCGCTGGACCCAGCTTTCCACTTCGAGATTGTCCTCGCCGATCGGGTCCCACGCACCCGTGCTGTCCATCCACGCGCCGAGCGACGTCAGCATCATGCGATTGACCTGTACCGGAGCCGGCTTGGTCTTCTTCATCGCATAGTCGCTGGTGAGCTGGACGATTTCGTGGCGGTCGCGACGGTTGAGCGAGGTGCGGAACGGACGTTCCTTGTAGATGGCGCTCATCTCGCGGAAGGTGCCGAAGTCGGGAGACCAGATGGCCCGCACGGTACGGAAGTAGGCTGCGTGTTCGTCGACGGAACCGTCGGAATGCTTCACGCCGAGGCGTGTATGCCACAGCTCGGCCCTGCGGGAATCGGGATCGATCCTCGCCGTCTTCGCATGGGCCCATCCCGCATACTTGTTGGGCGAGAGCATCAGGCGGTAGGGATACTCGATCGACGTTTCGTCGGCCTGCGGTTCCCTGATCGGGGGACGTTGATTGACCACGGCGATGAGCTCGTCCATGACCTGCGGCGACAGGGCCGTGGCCATGTCGGGATCGAACTCGTACCGGTCCTTGATGTCGGAACGTTCCGAAAGCTGTGCCGCGGCACCGGCCTGGAGCGTGTACTTCTTGAAGGCCGACGAGCTGCCGCCCGACGCCGTGGGTGGTTGACTGGCTTTCGCCCTGGTCCTGGCCAGCTTGAAGGGCTTCACGTTCTTCGTGGCCGCTTCCGTGCTGAGGGCGTACCTGGACAGGAAGCTCGTGTTGAGGATGCCGAACGTGAGCGCCACTTCGGGAGGCTTGGCCGACGGCGAGACGTTCAGCGTGAACTTCGACCAGTCGAGCAGACCTTCGATGCTGTACGTGCCGGAATAGCCGTTCGGGACGTTGAAGGCCAGGCGCGAGTCCTGGGCCATCACGGCGTCGATGGGAGGGTCCAGCGGCGGCTCGTCCGAACCGCTCGGAGCGCTGTTCGGATATCCTTCGTTCGGCTTCTTCTTGGGATTGGCGTTCGGATCGGTGTAGAAGAAGGCGCGTTCGGCGATGTGCTGCGGCTGGAACCATACGACCAGCTTGCCTGAACCGCCGAATGTCCCTGCCGACTTGTTGATGGTCAGGCCGACGAATTCGAAGGTGAGGACGAGCAGGTCTTCGGGACGGATGACGTTGACGCGGGGATTGTTCGGCAGGCCGAACTTCACCTTGCCCCACCGGCCGAGGTCTTTGCTGACCTTGTAGTTCTTCTTCGCTTCCTTGCTGAGCGATGCGCCGTCGATCTGCTTGATCGTCGAGACGTTCTGCTTGAAGTCGATCTGCAGCCCGGCCATGTGGAAGGCCGGAGCGGGCAGGACCTTGCTCGACACGGCCGACGTGAGGAATGCCACCTGCATGCCATGCTGCATACGTACCGGTTCGGTGACGGCGCCTTCCATGGGAATGCTGTATCGCAGCAGGCCCGGCGCCACGTGCAGGCGGTCGATGATGCCGTTGCGGCTGACGATTTCCAGGGGCGGAATCTCGCGGCGATCACCGAGTTCCAGGGATATGCCGTCGACGTTCATCCAGACGGGCGTTTCGGGATAGCGGGCGACGAAGGCTTCGTGCAGCCCTTCCTCCGTGCGTGTCCATGCATAGCGTACGTCACGAAGGGGCAGGTCGGCGTCCGTATCGCGTGCGCGGAAGACGACGCCGCCTTCGCGTGAGCCTTCGAGGACGACGGCGGCACGACCATCGTCGGCCACTTCATAGGACAGCATGTCGAAGGCATCATGATGGGCGCGCAGCGTCCAGTCTTCCACACCGGCGACCTGTAGGGGCACGGTCCACGCGGCATTGTCGCGATGCAGGCGTATCAGCGTGCGGCTGTGCGCACTCTTCGCGAGCATCGTGCGTTGGGTGGAATCGAGGAGGGAGATCGTGCATCGTACCGAAGGCAGGTGGAGTGAGCCAACCGTCGTAACGGATCCGCCTCGCAGGCCGACGGCCCACATCGGACGGAAGGTGACGTCGGCATTCGCAGGACTCTGGCCCGCGAACTCGCCTGACGTCAGCACCGTAGCGCATCCCGCATGGCCTCGCGCCATCTCCTTGTCGAGCAGCCAGGGGACGAAGGGCGCTTCGAGTTCCGCCTGCCACGCGTGGAGCGTGAACCGTGCGTCGGGTGCCGCACCGCGGCCGATATATGCATCGAGGTCGGCGGAAATGTCCGTTCCCGGGAACAAGGCACCGCGAAGACGGACAACGATGCCCGTATCCGTTTCCTTGCAGTCGATGACGGGGCTGCCACCGAATCGCTTCGGATCCAGTACCCAGCGCTCGACGCCTGCCACGAGGAAGGCGATCTTCTGACCGCGGCGGACGAGACGATAGGTGGCCTCGAATGCCGTGGTGATGGCCTGTGCCATCGGTGCTGCGGTAAGGGAGAGCAGCCCGGTGATGCCGAGTGCCTGGCGACGTGTGAAGCCGAAGCCGTCCGGTCGCTGAACGACGTCAGCCACCGTACGGGGCTCGACAGGGATGCGGGGTAGCGCTCGAGATCGAAGAGCGGAAATGTTGAGACCGTGTCGTTTCATCGCACCAAACCCCTCGGGTTCGTTAGAACGTGACTCGCGCAAAGAAACGGCGTTTGCGGGTAATCTCAAATGCCGATTTTTTCACGCGCCTTCGAAATTCCAAAACCGAAAAAGTTCCAACATTGGTGAGTATGTTTGGAACAACCTGATTCTACGATGCGTCGGTAGGCCCGATTCATCAACTGGCTGTCACGTTCACACCGGGGGTCCCGAATGAGCAGGTGGACAATACCTATTCTTTACGTCCTGACATGCCTGATCGTGGCATCCGTTTCCGGTGCCGCGCAGGAAATGGTCGACGTTCGCCTTACCCAGCCGCCACCCAATCAACTCCGCGTCGCCGATCTCTGGAAGGTCGAACTCAACAACAGAGGAAGAACGACCGTCAGGGTCCGTCTGCATGGTACGGTCGAAGAGACGTCCGTACCCGACGGCATCATCGCCGATGCCACCACGCGCATCATCGTTCTCGAGCCGGGACGCAAGGTCGTCACCGGAGCCGACGTCCAGCCTGTATCCATCGATCAGGCCAATGCCCGTTATCGTGACGCACTGCTGCAGACGGGGAACGTGCCGACGGGCGACTATACGGTATGCTGCGAAGTGATCTCCGCGGAGACGGAGCAGGTGCTCGGACGCGATTGCAAGTTCATCGTCATCAATCGCATGTCGCAGCCGGTGCTGATCAGCCCGCCCGACGAATCCGATATCCAGGAGAAGCTTCCCGTCTTCACGTGGATGGCGAGCGTGCCGCCGGGGCCTGGCCAGCGCATCGCCTACAACCTCCGTATCGTGGAGATCTTCGGCAAGCAAACGCCGGCCGACGCCATGGCGAGGAATCCCGCATGGTTCGAGGCCAACGGCCTTACGCGCATGCTCCTGCAGTATCCTATATCGTCACGTGCCTTCGAATACGATCGCAGCTATGCATGGAAGATCACGGCCGTCGAAGATCGTGGGGGCAGGGCCCTCGTCAATCTCGGCGAGAGCGAGATATGGTCGTTTACGCCGCGTCGTCCGGAACGTGGTGAAGAGGATACGACGGGGACCGGTACAGGAGGCGGTGCAAGGCCGCCCGTGACGAAGGCCGACGAAACGTGTCCGGGCGAGAACTGGGACTTCGAACTGAAGTCGCTCGCGTGCTGGACGCTCGACGGCGATGCCTTCCGGCGTGGTCCGCAATCGGGAGCCCATCCCGTTCTCGGAGAACTCGGTCATCATCGCGAGCAATGGGTCACGTCGTACGGCGACGTTCAGGGCGACGCCATGATGGGCGTGATGTATTCCGAAGAATTCCAGATCAAGAACAGTGCCGTCGGCTTCATCTATGGCGGAACGGCCGCGAACGACGTCGCCGTGGAATTGCTCGTCGAACGTCTGCCGAAGGATACCTTCAAGCTCGAAACGCGCCGGCTGCCGGAATCGCAGCGTGAATACTACGTGGCGAAGTCGACGGCGATGGACAAGAAGGCGGCGATGTCCGACAGGCTCGCCCCTGTCGAATGGGACGTGACGCGCTTCATCAATCGCGCAGCCCGCGTCTATATCAAGGACCAGTCGAAGACGGGGCACCTCAACGTCGATAACTTCCGGTTCTACGACCTCGAGAAGGGCGATTCCGTCAAGCTTCCGGTGCTCGTGATGGCAGCGGGAGAGAATCATTCGTTGTCGGCAACGCCGGACGAGAAGCCGCCGAAGTCGATCCGTGACCAGTTCACGAAGGACATCACGGATCTGAAGGCATCGAGGGCCGCGATCTCCGACGTCCAGGTCGTGAACCAGACGTCGACCAGCATCAAGGGCCGGCTCTCCACCGTCGCCCAGATGAGCCAGTTCGCGGCAGCGGAAACGATTCCGGAGAACACGCAGGTTCCGGAAATCAGCGGCGTCGAATACAATCCCCAGGTGATGAGCCAGATGAAGCTCTTCGCGCTGACGCTGCTGGA
Source organism: Candidatus Kapaibacterium thiocyanatum (assembly GCA_001899175.1). Classification (NCBI taxonomy): domain Bacteria; kingdom Pseudomonadati; phylum Bacteroidota; class Eximiradiia; order Eximiradiales; family Kapaibacteriaceae (SeqCode); genus Kapaibacterium (SeqCode); species Kapaibacterium thiocyanatum (SeqCode). Next base: position 288,744 of record MKVH01000024.1, read on the forward strand.
CCCCAAGAACACCGTGTGGGGTTGGGGCAACAACTACAAGCGCGCCGTCGCCAAGGCCTACGGTGCCATCGTCCAGTCGCCCTCCAAACTCGATGCCACGAAGGTCAAGGACGTCCAGGCACTGGCCGCCGGTATGGCCCAATCCTTCGCCGTCATCAAGGGCGGTAACGTGAAGGGATGGGGACTCAACGACTACGGACAGATCGGGAACAATACGCGTTCGGACGTCGCCGAACCCACGCAGATCCAGCTTGCCAACATCCTCGCAGTATCCACGGGCGCGCGGCACAGTGCGGCCATCAGCACTACCGGCGACGTATGGATGTGGGGCTACAACAGGAACGGCGAACTGGGCACGTGGCTCACGCAGAGTTTCAATGCCACGACGGGGCAGGTGGACGGAGTGCTGCACGTGCTGAAGCCGTTCAAGCACTTCGTGCTGAGAGGGGCCCGTTCGGTCTCCTGCGGTGGCGCGCACACGGCCAGCGCCTCGCTCGCCGGGGAAGTCTATTGCTGGGGCGCCAATACGTACGGTCAGTGCGGGGGGGATCCCGACGAAGGCAGCGTGACGTGGCCATCGAAGATCGTCTTCCCCGTTCAGCGTCCGCAGATCACCAACGTTTCGTGCGGAGACTTCCATACGCTCGCCCTCGGTGCCAACGGCAGCGTGTGGGCATGGGGAGGTAATGCGAGCGGTCAGCTCGGTGACGGTACGACGAAGGACCGCACGCAGGCCGTCCAGGTGAAGGGCCTGAAAGGCATCAAGGCCATCGCTGCCGGTAGCACGTTCTCCCTCGCTCTCGACTCGACGGGAACCGTATGGGCCTGGGGTAACAATTCCGTCGGCCAGCTCGGCGACGGTACCAGGGTAGGCCGCCGTGAACCCGTCAAGGTTTCCCGTCTCGATGCCGTGACCGGCATCGTGGCCGGTGGTGCGCATGCCATGGCCGTCCGTATCGACGGCGGTCTGTGGACGTGGGGCACCAACGAATACGGTCAGCTCGGCGAAGGGGACGTCGTCAATCTCGCGCCGACACCTGCCGATCCGCCGATAGGACCGCTTCGTGTCGAACGTCTGGCCGCACCATAATCGTCAACCATAGATCACTCGCCGTGCGCCATCTTCCCCGGTCGATCGGAATGGTCGTGATGTGTCTGTTCTGCGCCATTCCCGTACGAGCCCAGTTCTTCGTGTTCGGTGCGGACAAGGGCGAAGCCCCCGTGATGTTCACGGGTGGTTATCGCATTCTCGGACAGGCCTCCAACAGACAGGGGAGTTTCCAGGAAAAGCCTCCGGATCTCTGGCGTATGGAGCTGAATCCGACGCTGACGATCTACGGAGTGCCGATCACGGCCAACATCCTGATGAGCAGCGAGCAGTCGGGAATACGGCAGGACATCAATGCCTTCTCGCTGATGCTGGATCCCGATGCCATCAAGCGCATCGTCACGCAGCGTGCCTACCGCATGCTGGAGGACTTCGCCAGAAGCGAGAGCGGTGAGCTTCTCGAGAACTACGATGCCGTGCGTGACTCGCTCGCACAGTACGATCCGGAACGGCTCAAGCAACTGGATGCCGTACGCAAGGTTCAGGAGATGCGCGACGTAGCCAATGGCGACGTCACGGGGTATACGTCCTATCTCCAGCAGCTCGGCATCATGTCCGACGCGGAGGAATTCATCAGCCACCTGCCGACCGTCGGTGTAGGAACGGTATTCCCGGTCTTCTCTCCGATCACGGTGAGCGGCATACGTCTCCAGGGTGGCAGTCTGGAATGGAATCCGGGCTGGTTCTATATCCATCTCGCGACCGGCACGACACAGGCGCCGCTGACACGCCTCGATACCTTCCGTCTCGACTCGGGTCTGTATGCCAACTACGATCAATCGTCGTTCGGACGCCGCCTGACTGCGGCCAAGGTCGGTTTCGGACGCAAGGATGGTCCGCACATCTTCTTCACCGGCGTCTATACCATCGATGACAGGACGAGCCTGTCGATCGTCGATTCCAACACGTCGCTGACACCGCAGAAGAACATGCTCGGAGGACTCGACTTCAAGGTCGAACCCATCGAAGGTATATGGAGCCTGCAGGCCGAGGCGGCGCTGTCGCTCACTGCCGGTGATCAGAACGCTCCGCAGTTCGCATCGAAGGATATTCCGCAATTCCTTCTCGACCTCGTCGACGGTTCGTCGTCGACCTACGTGGACTGGGCCCTGACGGCCGCCACGACGGTCAACGTCCGCAGCAGCGGCACCAAGTTGTCCGCCTCCGTACGGCGCGTCGGACCCGGCTTCCGCGCCCTTGGTGTACCGAACCTCCGAACCGACATCTTCCGCTACGATGCGCGCGTCGACCAGGCCCTCTGGAAACGGCAGATGACGGTGGGATTGTTCATGCGCCGCGACCGGGACAATCTCATACCCTGGAAGCGTGCCACGAGTACGATCACGAGCATCGGTGCGACACTCGGCCTCAATATCCGCAAGTGGCCCTACCTGCGTCTGTCGTATGCACCGTACGTTCAGGAGAGCGATGCGACCAATCCGCTCCTGCAGTACGTCAACCGTACGACGATGATCACGGCCGCTTCGGGCTACAGCTACCGCATCGGTGAACTCGGTGCCGGAACCAACCTCAACGTGGCCACGCAGAACAGCGAGACGAAGGGCAATCTCTACGACTACAGGGTCACGAGCATCAATCTCTCGCAGAACCTGTCACTCGAGATTCCGCTGACGCTCGGACTCGGCCTGGGCTACATCGTGCAGACCAGCGAGCAGGCGGGACGCAATACGATCTATACCGTCGATGGCTCGGCGTCGTACTACTTCTTCGACGTCGTGAATACCAGTGGTGGACTGACCGTCGCCATGGACGATACCTACGGCACGCGGACGGGCTTCTTCCTCGGCGTGAACGCTCCCTTGTGGGAATATGCCGTCGTCGACCTCCGTGTGGAGCGTAATCTCTTCAACGAACGCGTCACACCTGCCGTCCTCGGTGGCACGTATCAGGAGAACATCGTCCGCCTCTCGATTTCACGGAGCTGGTAGGAGCCATGCGCTGAAGCCGGTCATCGGCGCGATGCGATCATCCACCTCGATACATCGTCATCCTGACGGATGATCCGTCGACGAATCCGGACGTGCGGGACATCGGACCTGTGGTGTGTCGTCGGGATCGACGAAGCTGCGGAGGGTCTCCCGAAGTCCGTGCGGACATCGTCGTGAGCGAACGACGTTACTGCTTGATTTCCCAGTACAGCGTGCGGCGCAGCTCCTTGATCCATTCCTGTTCCTGACGCTGCTTCTTCTCCATGGCGGCCATCTGCTCGATGAGCTTGATGTCTTCCTGGAGTGTCGGCTTGTGCTCGGGAACGAGCTGCTTGCGGTACATGATGTGGAAGCCCGGCTTCGTAGGGTCGGCTGCGTAGGGCATCGGATCGCTCATGCCGCCATCCTTCAGGTTGACGATGACGGAGCGCATGTCTTCGGGAAGGCGGGCGAGATCGACCTGGCCCATGGAGCCGCCGAAGCCCATCGTTTCCTTTTCTTCGGAGAACTGGCGTGCGGCGTCTTCGAAGCTCATTCCTTCCTCGATCTTCTTCTTGACGTCGAGCAGGGCTTCGCGGGCGCGGTCACGATCGCTGTCCGACTGGCCTACGCGCAGCAGGATATGACGGCAGTTGATGGCCGAAGTGTTCTTGTCGATCAACTGGATGATATGATAGCCGAAGGGCGTTTCCACGGGCTGGGAAATCTCGTTCGGCTGCATGGCGAAGGCTACCGCTTCGAAGGCGGGAACGAACTTGCCCTTCTCGACGAAGCCCAGGTCGCCACCGTTGCTCGCCGTGCCGGGGTCTGCACTGTAGCGGCGGGCGAAGTCGGAGAACGATCCGCCCTTGAGGATGGAGTCGCGGATACGCAGGGCCAGACCGTAGGTCTCCTTCTTCTGATCGTCGGAGGCCTTGATGTACTTCACGATGTGGGCGAGCTCAACGCGTGCCGGAACGTTCTGGAGCGAGTCGAGATAGCGGCCGTAGAAGTCTTCCACTTCGGCACGCGAGGCCTTGACGTTGCCGAAGCGTTCGTTGCGGATCTTCTCGGCGAGGATCTGCTTGCGGATCTCCTCGCGGAATTCGCGGCGGATCCGTGCCATGGACATGCCGTAGATGTCTTCGATGCGTTTTTCCGAGCCGAACTGCTGGACCAGCATCTGGATCTGGTAATCCATGCGCTGCGTCACCTCGTCGTCGGATGCCGTCACCGAGTCCTCCAGGGCCTTGGACACGACCAGACGCTCGTTGATCAGGGCGTCGAGGATGTACTGCCGCAGCTTGGGGTCGTTACGGTCGATCTTCGGATCCCGTTGTGCCAGCAGCTCTATCTGGCCGTCCACGTCGGACTTCAGCACGATCTCCTTCCCGACCACGGCGACGATGCGCTCCACGGCATTGGGTTGTGCGATGGCAAGAGGGCCTGCCAGGGCGAACAGGACGACGATGATGACGATGCGGTGCATGGACGGCCTCAGAGGCGGAACAACGTTGATCATTTCCTGGAATACAGCGAATCAAGGGCCTTCTGATTGTATACGACCGGGAATCGTTTCCGGACGTCGGACAGCCAGATCTCCTGGAGACGCTTCTGGAGCGCATCCTGATAGGCGGGTGCGAGCTCGGGCAGGGCTTCGTCGAAGCTTCGTACGTGCGGCGGTTCGATGGCATCGACACGGATGATGCTGTACCCCTTCTCTTCCTCGAAGGGACCGATGACGGTGCCGGCGAGAGCGTTGACGCTTTCGGCCTTCTGGGCCAGCTTCGACGTGCGGGGTGCGAGGGCTCCCATGTTGCCGTTCTTGTCGCGCAGGCCTTCGCGCTGCGTGAATTCACCGGCCAGTTTCGCGATGTCCTCGCCCTTGTCGATACGGCTGCGGAGGGCCTTGGCCATGGAATCGTTCAGCGTGTGGATTTCCGTGATGCGGTAGCGACGGTCGGACATCCAGCGTGCCTTCGTGGTGTCGTAGAAGACCCGTGCATCGGCCGTATCGAAGCGCAGCTTGCTCCATACTTCCTGTTCTTCGACCTTGAAGAGCAGGATGCCGTCGTTGAATTCCTGCATGAGGGCTGCGAAGTCGGGATAGCTCTTCTCGAGGTTCTTCGTCGCTTCCTCGACGAGCAGGGGGTCGGTCATCTTGTTCAGGGCCCGTTCGAAGCCGGCCCGATTCAGCGTATAGCCGCGCATGTCGAGGCGGCGGCGCAGCGAATCGGTGAACATGGCCACGGTATAGGTGATGCGGGGCGAGGAATAGAGCGTCTGCGGATTGAGTTCCACGGGAATCGTACGTGTCCACGACGTATCCTGCGTGTTCTTCGTCGTGTCGATGGCGTGCATGAGCCGGTCGTAGACGGAAACGTTCCAGGCCCAGTTCCAGGCCTTCTTCAGGGAGTCGATCAGGACACGCTTGTCTTCTTCGAAGTAGAGGCGGCGGTAGACGCGCTTCGCATTGTCCTTTTCCAGTTGGACATCGGGGAGCTTCGTGGAGTCGCGGCGGACGATGTGCGTGCCGAAGAGGGTCTTCACCTTGCCGCTGATCTCCCCATCCTTCAGTCCGAAGACGGCTTCTTCGAAGGCCGGCACGAGGCGCGAGCCGTTGGCTTCGAGACCGCCGGAACGGGAATAGGGGCTGCCGAGGTAGCCTCCCTTGGCGCCCGAGGCCTTGTCGTCGGAGAATTTCTCCGCGAGCTGACCGAAGAGGACGTCCTGGTTCGGCGCCTTGCGCAGGACGGCGATCAGGGAGTCGGCCAGGCGCTCCGTGGCCACCGAGTCACGCTCGTCCTTGGCCTGGAGCAGGATATGGCGGAACTTCACGAGGGCGCGCGGTTCTTCGCGCTTGACCTTGACGATGAAGTAGCCGAAGCGCGACTTCACGGGCGACTGCGAGAACGTGCCCGGTGCGACGCGATAAGCCTCGTCTTCCACGACCTTGATGATGGAACCGCCGGAGATCCAGGGCAGGGAACCGCCATTGGCACCCGTTTCCTTGTCGTCCGACGAATCGCGTGCGAGTTTCTCGAAGTCGGCCCCACCGTTCAGCATGGTGATCAGGCGCTGGGCCTTCCGGTAGCTGACGAGGGTGTCGAGGGTCTTCGTTTCGGGATTGTTGACGGCGCAGAGGATGATGTTGAGCTGGATTTCCTTCAGACGGCGCTTCGCCAGCTCATCGGTGCGCTGGTCGGCGATCTTCTTGTCGAAGAAATACGTTTCGGCAAGGAGCTTGCGGTTGTTGCCGATGTCGGCCTTCACGGCCGAATCCTTGTCGACACCGCGTTCGCGGGCATTCAGCACCTTCAGGCGATAGTTCGTGTACAGGCGCAGGAACTCCATTGCCGTGTCGCGGGGAATCGAAGAGAACTTCGTTTCGCGGCGATTCATGTTCTTCTGGAAAGCTCGTTCCACCTCGGCATACGTCACCTGTTCCGGGCCTACGGTGGCCAGGATGAGGGGAGACGTGTTGCCGGCAGTAACTGCCGGAGCTGCGACCTTCGACGCCTTCTTGCCCTTCTGTGCCTGAAGCGGCTGTACGGCGGTGAGTGCAGCGATGCTGAAGAGGATGCTCAACGTGCGTGCCGTCGACATCAACTCTGACTCCTCGTAAATGTTCGAACAAGACCACAAAGTTAGTTATTCCCGCAAGAGCGCGTCTCCGACCTTCCAGATATCGCCCGCACCCATCGTCAGGACCATGTCTCCCGGCTGGACGATGTCGGCCAGGGCGTGGGGGAGTAGCGTCTTGTCCTCCACGTAGTGCACGGAGCGGTGCCCCGCTGCACGGGCGGCGTCGGCGATCATGCGGCCGTTGACTCCCTCGATGGGAAGCTCGCGGGCAGGATAGACATCCGTGAGGACCATGACGTCGGCGTCGTCGAACGAGAGGGCGAAGTCCTTGTAGAAGTCCCGCGTACGCGTATAGGTATGCGGCTGGAATACGGCCACGATCCTGCGCTTCCACCCTTTGCGGGCCGCAGCGAGCGTGCTGCGGATCTCCGTCGGATGATGGGCGTAGTCGTCCACGACGAGGACGTCGTTGCGCTCGCCCTTGATCTCGAAGCGGCGATAGACTCCGGTGAAATCGGCGATGGCCGAAGCGATGACGTCGAAGGAAACGCCGCATTGCAGGGCCACGGAAATGGCTGCCAGGGCGTTGCGCACGTTGTGTTCGCCGGGGACGTTGAGATGGACGGAGCCCAGGAAGTCGCCGTTGCGGACGAGTCCGAAGGACGTGGCGCGTTCGTTCGACGTGAGATCGATGGCCCTGACGTCGCACTGGGGCGACAGGCCGTAGGTGACGACCTTCCGCTTGATGAAGGGCAGGATCGTCCGCACGCCGGGATCGTCGAGGCAGACGCACGTCATGCCGTAGAACGGGACCTTGTTCGCGAATTCGACGAAGGCGCCCTGGATGTCGTCGAGATCGGCATAGATGTCGAGATGATCCGCTTCGACATTCGTAACGATGGCGATGGTGGGCAGCAGTTGGAGGAAGGACCGGTCGTATTCGTCGGCTTCGAGGACGATCCAGTCTCCCTTGCCCAGACGCGCATTGCTGCCGCCGAGTCCCTTGAGCTTGCCGCCGACGATGACGGTGGGGTCCATGCCCGCAGCGATCAGGATCTGGCCGCACATCGACGTCGTGGTCGTCTTGCCGTGCGTACCGGCGATGGCCAGCGTGTAGTTCAGCCGCGATACTTCGCTGAGCATCTCGGCGCGGCGAATGAGGGGAACGTTCCGTTCCTGGGCGGCGAGCGTCTCCGGATTGCTGACGATGGGAACGGCGCTGGAGTAGACGACGACGTCCGCTCCTTCGATATGGGCCGCGTCGTGTCCGATATGGATGGTGGCGCCCCGTTCGGCCAGGTAGTCCGTCGTGTCGGAGCGCTGGAGGTCGGAGCCGCTGACGGTGAAGCCCTGCGTGAGCAGGATTTCGGCGATACCACTCATGCCGATACCGCCGATGCCGACGAAATGAATGTGTGAGACGGAAGCGAAGGTCATGCGGGCCGCTGCGTGATGACTGTATAGTGTGCGGGAGTACGATCCCGGAAGATATCGTTGATGGGGTTGAAGGACTTGTCGCGCGTCGCGGCCGGATCCACGTCGACGATGACGATGGCGTCGTTCGTCGCGTCTGCCGAGGCCATGACGTTGCCGTTGCAGTCGTAGATGACGCTGTCGCCGTTGAACGAAAGGGTTTCGTCTCCGTTCGTATCGGAGCCGGTCCGGTTGGCGACGGCGAGATAGACCTTGTTCTCGAGGGCGCGTACGGGCATGGCCATGCGCCAGACGTGCGTCACGAGATTGCTCGGACAGGCGATGACGTCCGCACCCTGCAGGGCCAGGGCGCGGGCGCTTTCGGGGAAGCGCCAGTCGTAGCAGATCATCGTACCGAGCGTGCAGTCGAGATGGGGTAACGTGACCGCGAAGAATCCCGTGTCCCCCGGATCGAAGCAGAGCGTTTCCTTGTAGAAGAGGTGGGTCTTGCGATAGACGCGCGGACGTTCCCCAGGAACGGCGATGACGGCACTGTTGTGGATGGCCTCGCCGGCACGCTCCGCGAAGCCGCAGACCACGACCTTGCCGTGCTCGTCGGCGGCCTTCGTGATCTCGCCGAGGTGAGGGCCGTCAACCGGTTCCGCCAGACGCCGCGTTTCGTCCCTGCTCACGAAGAAGTAGCCCGTCGTGCACAGCTCCGGAAAGACCAGGACGTCGGCCTGCGTCGTTCTGATCTCGTTGACGATACGGACGGTGTTGGTGTCGGGATCGGCGTAGGCCGGACACCATTGATGGACGGACAGCTTCATGGACTAGAAGGAGAGGGAGAAATGGAAGATGGGCTGGTGACCGTACATCGCCCCTGAGTCTATGGTGTACAGGCCGGACTTCGGCAGGATGGGATCGGCCAGGTCGAACAGTTGCGTGTTCAGGGCATGGACAAGGACTGCGACACCGATGCCCACGCCATACCCTGCGAGAACGTCGCCCAGATAGTGCATGCCCAGGTTCAGTCTGCTGAAGCCGGTCCATAGTGCGTATAGCGCACCCGGAGCTATCACGTACCACTCCTTGTAGCGAAGGGCCAGCGTGGTGGCCAGGGCCGCACTGCCTGCGGAGTGACCCGACGGGAACGAGCCGTCGGCATCCGAACGGTAGTTCGTGATGCAGTCCGGATAGGCCTGCCACGGACGATCCCGGTCGAAGATGTGTTTGCCTGCGAGTACGATGGCATAGGTGGCGCCCATCGTCACCATGGCCTGGAGTCCGGTCTCCGCCGCATAACGCTTGTTCTCCTGCGAGCCCGCGATGCCGGAGATGCCGTAGGCATAGAGCCCTACGGGAACGCCGATGGTGAGGGGCAGGAGAGCGTCGCTCACCACGCCCGACGAACCTCTGACGAAGGTACTGGCGATGTGGTTGGCGTCGTAGGTGAGGCGTGCTTCCCACGACAGGGCGGAACAATCCTGCGCGCGGAGCGGGATTACGCCGGCTATGCAGAGAATGAGGAGAACTCTGATCATGGAAGGCAATATAACTCCGTAGATTTGTGGCATGCACATCCTCGTCGTAGGCGCCACAGGACTCGTGGGCCGCACCATGCTCCGCGTTCTCGAAGAACGCAATTTTCCGGTCGACCGATTGACGTTGCTCGCTTCGCCGCGTTCGGCCGGAATCGTCATCCCCTTCCGTGGTGAAGATTACCCGGTATTGCCTCTGGACGAGGCGACGATGACGGGGCCATTGAAAGCGCTTCTCCCGAAATCCATCGCACTGTTCTCGGCAGGCGGCAGCGTGTCCCGGGAGTGGGCTCCGAAGTTCGCCGCGGCCGGATCCACGGCCATCGACAATTCGAGCTGCTGGCGTATGGACCCGAACGTTCCGCTCGTCGTGCCGGAAGTGAATGCCGCCGATGCCCTCACGAACAGCGGCATCATCGCCAATCCGAACTGCTCGACGATACAGATGGTCGTGGCACTCAAACCTCTGCACGAGGCATTCGGGTTGAAACGTGTCGTCGTCAGTACCTATCAGAGCGTCAGCGGTGCCGGACAGAAGGGCGTGGACCAATTGCGCGACGAGATCGCGGGACGTGTTCCGTCGTCACGCATCACCGAACACACGCTTGCCTACAATGCCGTGTTCCACAACATCGCCGAAGCCGAAGGCGGGTCGGAAGAGGAGATCAAGATGCAGCGTGAAACACGCCGTATCATGCACCTGCCCGATCTGCGTATCGCCGTGACCTGCGTGCGTATTCCCGTCACCGGTGGTCATGCCGAGTCCATCGCCATCGAAACCGAGCGTCCCATCACGCCGTCCGCAGCGCGCGACGTGCTGGCCGCGGCACCGGGGATCGTCATCCAGGACGATCCGGCCAATGGGGTCTATCCGATGCCGTTGTCGGCGCAGGACACGGACCCGGTCTATGTCGGGCGGCTTCGCCGCGATGACAGCGTGGAGAATGGGCTGATGATGTGGGTGGTGTCCGACAACCTCCGGAAGGGCGCGGCCACGAATGCAGTACAGATTGCCGAAACCTTGATGTAACCCCCATGCGATACGTCGTCATCATGGCCGGCGGCTCCGGCGAACGCTTCTGGCCGCTGTCGCGGATGCAACGTCCGAAACAGCTCCTGAGCCTCACGTCACCGAAGTATACGATGCTGGAAGAGGCCATCGCCCGTATCGAGCCGCTCGTGCCGATCGAGAACATCCTCATCATCACGAGCGAGTTGCTCCGTCAGCCCATCATCGATGCGATGCCGGAACTGCCGGCCGCCAACGTGATCGCCGAACCGGCGAAGCGGAACACGGCATCGTGCCTGGCTCTGGCCTGCGCCGTCATCGATGCACGTACGCCGGACAGCTCCAACGTCATGGCCGTGCTGACGGCCGATCACTTCATCGGAGATGCCGACGCCTTCCGGCACGATGTGAACGAGGCGCTGAACTATGCCGAACGCCACGATGCGCTGGTGACGATGGGAATACCACCCACACGACCGGAAACGGGCTATGGCTACATCCAGATAGACGGACATCACGCATCGCCCGAAGCGCCCGTGTCGAAGGTGCTGCTGTTCAAGGAGAAACCCGATTTCGCCACGGCGACGTCGTACGTCCTGAGCGGCGACTACCTGTGGAACAGCGGCATGTTCTTCTGGCGTGTGGACGCACTTGCCGATGCGATGAAACGGCATCTCCCCGCCGTGGGCAATGCCATCGAGCCGATGGCGAAGGCCATCGCGAATCGGGCGACGGACGAACTCTCCGCGATCTTCGGCGCCCTGCCCGATATTTCCATCGATCACGGCGTGATGGAACATGCCGGTAACGTCTACGTGATTCCTGCTTCCTTCCCGTGGGACGACGTCGGATCGTGGGACGCGCTCGACCGTATGCGCGGATGCGATTCCGAGAACAACGTGACGCAGGGTGACGTCGTGGTTCTCGATACGAAGAACTCGATCGTCGTGAACGCCCACGACGGACGTCACGTGGTAACGGCCCTCGGTCTCGACGATCTCGTCGTCGTCGTCACGAACGAAGCCACGATGATCTGCCACAAGAGCCGCGCCCAGGACGTGAAGAAGGTCGTGGCCACGCTGCGTAGCGGTGGAGCGTCCGATGTCCTCTGAGGGGACGGAACGGACAGCCGTCGTCCTGTCGGCGATCGACAAGGTCTCCATCGCCTTCGACCTGAAGGAAGAGGACGCATCGCTGAGTACCGATACGTTGCTCACGCTCATGCGCGAGGCACTCGTGCAGCGTATCGTCGCTCTCCTGAACACGAACCCCGAACGGCTCATGGCCATCCTCTATCGCATCGACGTGAGCGAGGAACAGGTCAACGAGATATTCTCCACGGCGATGCCACCGGACGTTCCGGATCTGCTCGCCGACCTCATCATCGAACGTCAGCTCCGCAAGGCGGAGACGCGACGCTACTACAAATCGTAAACGGGAACGGCCATGGCTACGCTCATCACGAACATCGCATCACTCATCACGGTTGATGCTGCAGGCCAACGCTCGCGGACGGGTGCCGCGATGAGGGAGATCGGCGAGATCCGTGATGGCGCGATCCTGTTCGACGATACGATCCGCTGGATCGGAACCTCGGAAGACGCATTGTCGTTGCTCAACGACGAAGCTCGGCTCACGGCCCTCGGCATCGTCGTCGCAGATCTCGAAATCGTCGACGCGGAAGGACGCACCGTCCTGCCCGGCTTCGTCGATTCGCATACGCACGTCGTCTTCGCAGGCTCGCGTGCCACCGAGTTCGCACGCCGTCTCCAGGGCGTCTCCTATCAGGAGATCGCGGCCGAAGGCGGGGGAATCCTGGCCACGGTGAATGCCGTCCGCGACGCATCGGTGGAAGATCTTGTCCACGTAGGCGAAGGACTCGTCCATTCGGCCATGGAGCATGGCACGACGACGATGGAGATCAAGAGCGGCTATGGCCTGACGCTCGACAGCGAGCTGCGCCAGCTCGAAGCCGTGGCGATCCTGAACGATACGATGGCACCGCGTATCATGGCCACGTTCATGGGCGCCCACGACGTCCCGCCGGAATACCGTGATCGCCGCGAAGCGTACGTCGATCATATCATCGACGACATGCTGCCGCGCGTCGCCGAACAGGGCATCGCGCAGTTCTGCGATGCCTTCGTCGATACCGGATACTTCACCAATGACGATGGCCGTCGGATCGCCGCCGCCGCGAAGGCTCACGGACTGATACCGAAGATCCATGCCGACGAACTCTCCGCCTTCGGTGCGGCCGAGATGGCTGCGGAAAGCGGAGCGATATCGGCCGACCATCTGCTTTTCGCGAGCGAAGCCGGCATCGAGTCGATGAAGAAGCATGGTACGGTGGCCACACTGTTGCCAGGTACTGCCTATACCCTCAGACTCCCGTATGCCCCCGCCCGCCGGATGATCGATGCCGGAGCCGTCGTGGCGCTTGCCACGGACTGCAATCCGGGCTCGTGTTTCTGCGAGAACATGCAGCAGATCATCTCCCTTGCATGCATGAACATGGGCATGAGCATCGAAGAGGCCATCACGGCATCCACGCTGCACGGTGCCGCCGCTCTCGGTGTGGCCGAATACGTCGGCTCGCTCGAAGTCGGCAAGATGGCCGATATTGTGATGTACGACGTCGCCGGCTATGCCGATCTCGTCTATCACTTCGGTACGAACAAGGTAGTGTCCGTATGGATCGAAGGCGAGGAACAGTAACGAGGATCACGGATCGTCGATGATCACCCGCAGAACATTCATGACAGCGCTCGGCGCTGGAGGAGCATTGGCCATGACGGATGCAACTGCCGTCGTTCGTGCACTGGCGGACGGCCCCGCGTCGCCCGCAATGCCCGTCCTGTTCGTAGGACACGGTAATCCCATGAATGCCATCGAGGACAACGAGTTCTCCCGCACGTGGCGGAAGGTGGGCAGCAATCTGCCCATACCGAGAGCCATCCTGTGCGTGAGCGCACATTGGGAAACGGCCGGTACCTACGTCACCGCCATGGAGCGTCCGCGTACCATCCATGACTTCGGCGGCTTCCCGGACGAGCTGTTCGCAGTACAGTATCCCGCACCGGGATCGCCGGCAATAGCCGAGGAAACCAGACAGACGCTGACGGGCCATACCATCCTGCTCGATCATGAATGGGGGCTGGACCATGGCGCATGGAGCGTCCTCGTCCGCATGTTCCCGGGTGCCAACGTCCCCGTCCTCCAGTTGAGCCTCGACGTCGGTATGCGTCCCGACCAGCATGCCGCCCTCGCCGCCATGCTCGGTACCCTGCGCGACAGGGGAGTCCTGATCCTCGGCAGCGGAAACATCGTCCACAACCTGCGCCGTGCCCGCTGGGGCGAGGGCAAGCCGTACGACTGGGCCATCGAGTTCGATCAGACGTCGAAGGACCTCATCGAGAAGAACGATCTTGCCTCCCTCGCGAACTATCCTTCGCTCGGTGCCGCCGCCCAGCTGTCCATCCCCACGAACGAGCACTACCTGCCCATGCTCTATGCGCTCGCATTGCGACGCAAGGCGGACAAGCTGACGTTCTTCAATGAATCGCTCGATCTGGGCAGCATCAGCATGCGCTCGTTCATGTTGGCGTGACAGGCCCGGCGTCGTAATAGATATTGCTGCTCGCCGTTTCCGGTGTGTCCGAGTTGGAATAGCCGATGCGCTATTCCAGGCCTAGGTATCCCGCCTTCATTCATTGGGGTACCTTCAACGGTATGGTATGTATGTTCACCATATTGAAATTTATCTCATCGGTATCTATGGAGATGCGGTATGTTCCGCCGAATAGTACTTGCCATCGTCGGGGTGTACGATGTCAGCGTCGTGATTGAGTTCACCCCAGAACAATTCAACAGCACGTCCACTAGTATGTACACGTCGTAGCGATTGTGCGCCCGACGTCTCGTATTCGATGCCGGGATGGATATACGACTGGTCTCTGCAGGGATCGCCCATCGTTACCATTGACGCAGGGCCGGGCAGTAGGCCGTGACATAGTCACGCTGGAGGGCCAGTCTCCGTACGGTGCGTACGTGGTGTAGCCAACCTGGCACCGATCATTCCGAACCGAGACACTATCCGTTTCCCGTTACACCCCTTGCCGGGTCGAGCTAGTTCGTATTTTTCGTCCATGCAGATACATCTATACAATACCCTTAGCCGCTCCATAGAGCCCTTCAGTCCGCTTCACGCCGATCATATCCGAATGTATTCCTGCGGACCGACCGTCTACAATGTGGCTCATATCGGAAACATGCGTTCGTTCCTCTCCGCCGACATCATCCAGCGTACGCTGCGTATGGCGGGTGGGTACGACGTCCGGTGGGTGATGAACATCACGGATATCGACGACAAGACGATCCGCGACAGCGCCATCGGTTCGGCACGCTGGACCGAGGCCATGGGGCCGCAGACGGACGATGCTCGTGCCAATCTGCGTCTGTTCACCGAGTATTACGAACGCGAGTTCCTCGCCGACATCTCCGCACTCGGTATCCGGAAGGAACACTTCTTCGCCAATCCCAGAGCTACGGACTTCATCGATCACATGCAGGGCCTGATCCGCGATATCGTCGGAGCAGGCTATGGCTACGTCAGCGACGGCTCTGTCTATTTCAACGTGAACGCCTACAGGAAGGGTCATCCGTACGGAAGACTGTTCTCGATCGACGCCGAGCATTTCCGCGAAGGCGTGCGTATCGACGCCGACGAATACGACCGTGAATCGGTGAGCGACTTCGTTCTCTGGAAGGGGCGCAAGGGCGGCGAGCCGTACTGGGACTTCGACATCGACGGCGCATCGCTTCCGGGGCGTCCGGGCTGGCACATCGAGTGCTCGGCCATGTCGAAGGAACTGCTGGGCCTTCCCCTGGACATACACACGGGGGGCGTGGATCTGCGCTTCCCCCATCACGAAGACGAACTGGCCCAGTGCACGGCAGGATATCACGTTCCCGAACAGGCGCGCTTCTGGTGCCATAACGAGTTCCTCGAGGTCGAAGGGAAGAAGATGAGCAAGTCGCTCGGCAACTTCTTCACGCTGAGGGATCTGATGGCGCAAGGACTCGATGCGCTCGACATCCGCTTCGCCATGCTGAGTTCGCATTACAGGTCCGTTTATAATTTCACGTTCGATGGTCTGCGGGCCGCCGGTGTGGCGCGCAGGAAGGTGCAGGACTACGTCTGGGACCTTCTCGAACGCAGTGCGGTCGACGGCAAGCCGTCCGGCGATCATCCGGGAGAGGAGCTGCGAACGCGGTTCTTCACGGAGCTCGTCCAGGACGTCCATACGCCGAAGGCCCTCGCAGAGCTCTTCTCCTTCATCAACGCGTGGCCTGCCGCCACCGTTCAGCCACAGGATGCGGCTGCCATCATCGAAACGCTGAAGACCATCAACGGCATCTTCGACGTATGGGTCTTCTCGCCTCGTCCCGTCGTCGTCGTTCCCGATGACGTGCGTTCCGTCGCCGACGAACGTTGGGCTGCGCGTACCGCACGCGATTGGGCCGAAGCCGATCGCCTGCGCGGTGTGCTCGGGGAACTGGGATGGACGATGCTCGACGGCAAGGA
This sequence comes from Candidatus Kapaibacterium thiocyanatum, assembly GCA_001899175.1. Lineage (NCBI taxonomy): Bacteria > Pseudomonadati > Bacteroidota > Eximiradiia > Eximiradiales > Kapaibacteriaceae (SeqCode) > Kapaibacterium (SeqCode) > Kapaibacterium thiocyanatum (SeqCode). The sequence continues at coordinate 304,915 of MKVH01000024.1, forward strand.
CGGCTACAGTCTCGAACGTCTGTCATGAGCCTGGTCGTGACGATCGTCGGTGTCGGACGCGTCGGTGGCGCCCTCGCACGGCGGTTGCGCGATGCAGGACGTTCCGTCGTCGAAGTACGACGGAACGATTTCGACGCATGGTCATCGTCCGCGACGGCCATCGGCGACGTTCTCGTCATCGCCGTGAAGGATTCCGTGCTGCGCAGTGTGGTGGAAACGATCGCCGCACGGCGTGGTGCCGCTCTCACCCGTACGCTCGTCGTTCATGTGAACGGATCGCTCGGCGTCGACATTCTGGCGCCCTGTCGTGATGCGGGAGCGATGACGGCTGCCGCACATCCGTTCCAGACGTTCGGTGACGACGATCCCTCCGCACTCGACGGTATCGGATGGGGGGTGGAATGCGATGAAGCCTCGTGGACTGCATGCCGCACCTTCGTCGAATCTTCAGGAGGGCGTCCGGTACGACTGAAGGACATGACGCCAGAACGTAAGCGTGTCTATCATGCCTCGGCCGTGGCAGCGTCGAACTTCACCTATGCGGCGTATGAACTCGGACGACGTCTCGCAGAGGCTGCCGGCATTCCCGCCGATATCTTTCTCGCGCCCATCATGGAGCGTACGCAGCGCAATGCAGTCGATGCATTGGAGAAGGGACTGCCCTTCGCGATGACGGGCCCCGTCGTACGTGGCGATGCGGAAGGCGTGCGTCTTCAACTCGAAGCCATTCCACGGGAGCTCCGAGACGTCTACCGTCATTGCAGTCTGGCGTTGCTGGCTACGGCCGCCGACAGGCTCGATGCGGAGACGGTCGAAACGTTACGGACAATCCTGTCCAGCAATCGATGAGGATGCTGTTCCTCAGCGTTCTGCAGCAGCCCGCATCGTACGGATGTTGGCCGAAAGATCGCCGCCGAACAATCCACTGCCGCTGACGATGATGTTGGCTCCGGCGTCGACGACGCTTCGCACGTTGTCGATCTTCACGCCGCCGTCGACTTCGATCTCGACGGAAGAGAGTCCGTTGTTGTCCAGCCATGTGCGAAGACGTTCGCAACGGGAGAGGAAGGACGGAATGAAGGATTGTCCGCCGAATCCGGGATTCACGCTCATGAGCAGGATGAAGTCCGCCTCGCCGGCCGCTGCCATTGCCGTCTCGATCGGCGTGACGGGATTGAGGACGACTCCGGGTCTGCATCCGAGCTCACGGATGCGTGTGAGCGTACGATGGAGATGATGGGCGACTTCGGCATGGACGCTGATCCACGACGCCCCTGCAGCCGCGAAATCCTCGATGTAGTCGTCGGGATTGGTGATCATGAGATGGCAGTCCATCGGCAGCGAGGTGACGGGCTTCAGGGCGCGTACGACGAGGGGGCCGATGGTGATGTTCGGTACGAAATGGCCGTCCATGACGTCGACGTGCAGGATGTCCGCACCGCCTTCTTCGCAGCGACGGACGTCGTCGGCCAGCCTGGCGAAGTCGGCGGAAAGAAGCGATGGTGCGATACGGATGGGATGCGATGATGTCATGGTGATCAGGCCGAGAGTCGTTGTAGTTGTGCCGCTACGCGCATCCACGTCGTGCGGTGGATGGCGACGGCCGGAAGGTTCAATGTCGCGAAGACGTCGTCGACGTAGTCGGGGCGGCGCATGCCGACGAGGACGGTATCGACGCCGACGGTGCAGCGCAATGCATGTAGTGCGATGTGCTGCAATCGTGTATCGAGGGGCAGGCCGAACTCATCCGCGAGGGATGTACGCAGTTCCTCGAGGCTGTCGTTCTCCTGCGAAGCGTAGAGTACGGAGATGTCGTCCAGGACGTTCGACAGACCTTCGGCATAGGTGCGGACGAGTGTGCCATCGGTGCTGTGCCCGGCCATGAACAGTGCGGCGTCGCACCGCGGATCGAGATACTGCGAGCGGACGTCGTTCCAGTGCGGGAGGCTCTGGAACGAACGCCATGACGAACAGAGTGCCGAGGCGCAGCGGAAGACTTCCTGTACGTCCGTCATCTGTTGCGGCGAGAGCTTCGTGTTCGCCAGCACGACCTGCATGGCGTCGTGTTCCGTCCGTTCCAGTTCATGGATGCGTTGTTCGACGATGGCCGGATCCGGTTGATGCAGCGGTGTGGGATGCGTCACGAGACGAATCAGATCGTTGCCGATGATGGCGTTGAGGGGACGATTGATCAGGACCCTGATGCCGGCGTCGCGTGCGACGTCCAGGACGCTGTACGTTCCATCCCGATGGTTCAGCGTCGTTGCCGCATGATGCTCGACGAGATTCATCGGTAACTGGATCCAGCGGAAATGGTGGCGATCACCGGCGACATCCGCGGCACAGCCGAGGCACACGTCCAGTGAGACGAAGTCGGGATCGCCGGCTTCGCCCGGAAAGGTGTTCGACGAAATTCCATAGGATTCGATCCGGCCTGCCTGTACCTGTTCTTCGAGCCAGGCGAACGATGCACGCAGGCGTCGTGCGAACTCATCGCGTGCGTCGGCGACCGCCATGCCGTCATGATGCGCACGGGCGAGGAAGTATTCGGGATTGTGCAGCAGGAGGGTGTCGATCGACGTGCGTCGCAGGCGTTCCAGCGAGCGCGCGAGCTGGTCTTCGAGGAAGTCGGGATGGATGCAATGCCATGTGCCGTCGGCGATCGCACTCGTTTCGGGGAAGCTGCCGCTGCGGCTGTAGCCTGCCTTGGTCACGACGGCCGGAACGTCGAAGTGCCCCACGAGGCGCTCGCTCGCGCCATCGCCGTAGTTCGCGGACGTATCGACGAGCTGGACGCCGCGTTCGAGAGCATGGCGCAATGCCGCTTCATGCGTCGCGTCGCCCTCGGCGATGCGGTAGCCTCCGAAGCCGAAGGGGAAGGACATGCTATCGCCCTCCGCTCGAAAGACCGAACTGCAATCCGAACGGCGTCTTGCCGCCGTCGACGGTATAGATGTTGGCCACGACGGCCAGCTGAAGTCTGAGGTTCGTGAACAGCTCCATCGTCATGCCTACGCCGTTCATCGACGCCGCACCGAAGACGAGGGTCTGGTCCGTGAAGAAGTTGAAGCCCGTCAATCCGCTGTTCGACGTCATGGCGAGGCCGACCTGCGTGAAGGCGAAGCCGCCGAGGCGTCCATCGCCGATGAAGAACCATGACGGACCTCCGACGATGGCGAGCAGATCGCGTCTGCCGATGCCGGATCCCATCAGGCCGAGCCCCATCCACCACCGACGGTCTTCATCCAGTGCGGAGAAGCCCTGGAAGCCGAAACCGAAGTTCGGTGTGTTGCCGGGAGGAGTCCATGTGCGCTGGATACTCAGAAGGGCCCAGCTCGACGACGGACCGGAGTCGGAACCGAGTTCCGTTTGAGCCGAGATGGTGCCGATCATCAGCAGCGAGGTCAGCACTGCGAGGGTGCGGCGGACGAAGGAAGAGGAAGGGGTCATCGTCCTGCGAATATGCTGAATTGTCGTGGCTTCTCGGCCGTGGGTCGTATCATTGCAGCTTGTCCCCGACATCGCAATCAGACATCAGGTATACACCGATGAACATCATCCGCGCGCTGCGCACACCGTTACTCGTCGCCGTTTCCGGTCTCGTGTTCGCATCCTGTGCGAGCGACTCCACCAATCCCGGTCAGGCAACCATCGTCCGCAAGAACGTCTCGTCATTGAGCGCACAGGAACGCAAGGACTTCACCGATGCCATCCTCAAGCTGAAGCAGACGCCGAGTCCGTTCGACGTGCGATACAATTACTACGACCAGTTCGTGGCATGGCACCTCGAAGCCTTCTACTGCAATGCTCATCCCGATCATTCCTCGTATCCGGCACATATGAATCCGGCCTTCCTGCCATGGCACCGGACCTTCCTGCGTCTGTTCGAGAAGGCCCTGCGTGACGTCAGCGGCAAGGACGTAGCGATTCCGTACTGGGACTGGACGGAATCGGGATCGGCCGACAGGGTGTTCACGGACGACTTCATGGGCGGCGACGGCGATGCATCCGACGGCTATGCCGTGAAGACCGGTCCCTTCCGCAAGGGGAGTTTCCCGATCGCGATCACGGACACGGACGACATCGATTCGATTCACGTCGACGTGGACACGGAGCCCAATCCCGTGCCGTATCTCACGCGCGGGATGAGGACGTTCCTCGACAAGACGGTCTATCTGCCGACGACGGACGAGATCGCGCAGACGCTGGATATCTCGACCTACGACAGCGCACCGTGGGATTCTTCCGTGGATTCGGTGAAGAGCTTCCGCAATTCGCTCGAAGGCTGGCGTGGCGTGCGCGGCGACACATGCGAGAACGGATTGATGGACGTCATCCCGATTCCCGGCCAACGCCGTTCGACGCAGCATAACATCGTCCACATCTGGGTGGGTGGCATCTTCAAGGTCGGCGACAAGACCGTATCCGGTAACATGACGCAGGCCACGTCGCCCAATGACCCCGTGTTCTGGATTCATCACTCGAACATCGACCGTATCTGGTCGGCCTGGCTCAGGCGTCATGGCCGCACCTACGTGCCTGCCAGCGGCGGTCGTACGGGAACGAATCTCAACGACGTGATGCCGCCGTTCCAGGCGTCGGCTCCGGGCTACAACACGCCGTCCCAGGTCCTCGATGAAGAGGCCGTGGGATACCGCTACGAACAGCTTCCGTGACGTACATCCGTCATCGGAACCCTACGATGTGAAACCAATCATCCGACCGACATCAACATGGAAACGGCACAACAACAGCGCAAGGTCATTCTCTCCGGTATGCAACCATCCGGTGAGCTCACGATAGGACATATCGCCGGAGCGCTGCGGAACTGGGCACGGTTGCAGGAAGAATTCGATTCGCTGTTCTGCATCGTGGACCAGCACGCCATCACCGTCCGCCAGGAGCCGGCCAAGCTGCGCAGGCGTACGCTCGATCTCGCTGCCATGTATCAGGCCGGTGGAGTCGATCCCGATCGTAGCATGATCTTCGTCCAGAGCCACGTCGCCGAACACTCGCAGCTGATGTGGGTGCTCACGTGCCTTACGGGCTACGGAGAATGCTCGCGGATGACGCAGTTCAAGGACAAGAGCGCCCAGCATTCCGATAACGTCAACGTCGGTCTCTTCACCTATCCGGTCCTGATGGCCGCTGACATCCTGCTCTACAACGCCGATCTCGTGCCGGTAGGACAGGATCAGAAGCAGCATCTCGAACTCGCACGCAATCTGGCCGAGCGTTTCAACCATCACTACTCGCCCACGTTCACCGTGCCCGAGCCGTACATTCCCGAAGTGGGTGGACGTATCATGTCGCTGCAGGAGCCCACGCGCAAGATGTCGAAGTCCGATCCCAACGAGAAGGCGTCGATCTTCCTCACGGACACCGACGACGAGATCCGGAACAAGATCAAACGCGCCGTGACGGATTCCGGCACCGAGATCCGCTACGACGAAGCGACCGGCCCGGGCATCTCCAATCTCATGTCGCTCTATCACATCGCCACGGGCAGGACGTTCGCCGAGATCGAGCGGGAGTTCGCGGGATCGACGGGATATGCTCCCTTCAAGGAAGCCGTCGGTGAGGCCGTGGCAGCCTACGTGCGTCCCATCCGCGAGCGGTTCATGGCCCTGCGGGCCGACGAGGAAGCCCTGCGGACCGTGCTGCGCCGTGGCGCCGAACATGCCCGCGAACGCGCACGCAAGACTCTCCGCAAGGTCTACAAGAAAACGGGCTTCGTGGAGCTGTAGCCGGTCCGGTGGACAACCTTCCTACGGTACTTCCGCAGCAGTTCGCGATTTTTGTGGAATCACCATCGCTTGTTGTTCACCACACGCCGCCCGACCATGCCAACCTACGACTATCATTGCGCCACGTGCGGTAAGGATTTCGAGGTCATCCAGTCGATGAAGGACGAGCCGCTGACGCATTGTCCTCCCGACGAATGTCCCCTGGCCGACAAGGGCAAGGGGAACGTGGAGCGTCGGTTCTCCGCCGGTGGAGGAGTGATCTACAAGGGTGGAGGATTCTACCTGACCGATTATGTCCGCAAGGGCAAGGATTCTTCCTCAAGTAGCGGCTCCGATTCATGACCCTGCAACTCGTTCCCTTGACGTCTCCCGCATCCGACCTGCTCGAAGGCCTGAACGATGCACAACGGACCGCCGTATCGCATACGGAAGGCCCGCTGCTCATCATCGCCGGTGCAGGATCGGGCAAGACGCGCGTCCTGACCTATCGTATCGCCTACCTCCTGCGGATGGGTGTGCATCCGTCGCACCTGCTCGCATTGACGTTCACCAACAAGGCCGCGCAGGAGATGAAGGAGCGTATCTCCCATCTCGTCGGTCAGGCACAGTCGAAGGCCATCTGGGCGGGAACGTTCCACGCCATCTTCGCACGGATCCTGCGTCAGCAGGCCGAGCGCATCGGCTACACGAACAGCTTCACCATCTACGATACCGACGATTCCCTCGGTGCCATCAAGGCCGTGATGAACGCTCTCGGCGTGTCGCAGCAGGTGCTGCCGCCGCAGGGCGTACGCGGGCGCATCTCCGCCGCGAAGAATGCCATGATTCCGTGGCAGGAATATGCGCGCAATGCCGATACGATCATCGACAAGCAGACGGGGCAGATCTACGAGGAATACGAGAAACGTCTGCGCCAGAGCAATGCGATGGACTTCGACGATCTCCTCCTCAACATGATCCGGCTGCTGGAGAATCATTCCGACGTCCTCGACCAGTATCAGGACCGGTTCCGGTACCTGCTGGTGGACGAGTACCAGGACACGAACCGTGCCCAGTACAAGGTCGTCAACATGCTCGCGCGCAAGTACAGGAACATCTGCGTGGTCGGGGACGACGCCCAGAGTATCTACCGGTGGCGCGGCGCCGATATCCGCAACATCCTCGACTTCGAGCGGGACTACACGGACGCGACCGTCGTGCGCCTGGAACAGAACTATCGTTCCACCAAGGTCATCCTCGCCGCCGCCGACAGCGTCATCCGCAACAACCGCAAGCAACTGAAGAAGAAGCTGTGGACGGACAACGTCGAAGGCGAGAAGATCACCGTCCTGGCCTGCCGGGACGACCGGGACGAAGCCGAGAACGTGGCCCGCACCATCCGCACGAGGATCGAGCAGCACGGCTACAAGTACAGCGACGTCGCCATCCTCTATCGTACCAATGCGCAGTCGCAGTCCCTCGAAGACGCACTGCGACGGGTGAACCTCCCGTATCACATCGTCAGCGGCGTCAGCTTCTACAAGCGCAAGGAAGTCAAGGATACGATCGCCTATCTGCGTCTCCTCGTGAATCCCACCGACAGCGAAAGCGTGCTGCGTGTGATCAACGAACCTGCGCGCGGCATCGGTCAGACCACGCTGGAGCGTTTGCAGGAGTATGCGACGCAGACCAATCAGCCACTCTTCGACGTACTGCGCGGCGTGGAGATGGTGCCGAACCTGCAGAAGCGCACGGTGACGGCCATCAAGGAATTCGTCGACCTCATCGTCCGCCATCAGGCGTCGATGGAGGAACTCACGCCGGCTTCGCTCGCGCAGTCGTATATCGAGGCGACGGGACTCCCGTTCTTCTACAAGCAACAGGATACCGACGAGTCGCTCGACCGCTGGAACAACATCGAACGGGTGCTGTCCCACGTCGCCGAGCAGCAGGAGCTGGACGAGACGCTGACGCTGGCGACGTATCTCGAACAGGTCGCGCTGGTGAGCGAACAGGACGATCCCGAACTCGGCAACAACCGCGTGGCGATGATGACGATGCACGCAGCGAAGGGGCTCGAGTTTCCGCTCGTGGTCATCGCAGGCATGGAGCAGGGGCTGTTTCCGCTGGCCAAGGCGGAGATGGATCCCAGTGAACAGGAAGAAGAACGACGACTGTTCTACGTAGGCATCACACGGGCACGCGAGCAGCTCGTCCTTTCCTTCGCCGAGCGCCGCTATCGCTTCGGCGAGCTCGTCTTCGCACGTCCGTCGATGTTCCTTTCCGAGCTCGACAAGGAGACGTTGCAGGTTACCGGACAGGTGATGCGCGGTGCGGGAGCGAGTACGTCCAGGCCGGCCACACCTGCGCGTCCGCAACGACCCCAGGGATCATCGTATTCGCAGATCCCGTCGGGAGAATCCTATTCACAGGTGTCGGGAGCGGGCAGTGTTCCGTCCCTGCGCGTCGGGCAGCGTGTGCGCCATCCGATGTTCGGCGTCGGCACGGTCATGGGGATCAGTGGCGTCGGCCAGCAGGCCAAGGCCACCGTGCAGTTCGGCAACGGTCAGCGCAAGCAGCTCATGCTCGCCTACGCGAAGCTGGAGATCATCTGAGGGTGTTCCCCGGTTCATGACCGGGATGCGGTGCAAGTGGACAGGATGTCGGGCGAGGGACCGTTACACCGCCCTGGGCAGCGTGAAGGAGATCGACGTACCCAGGCCGAGGGCCGACGAGATCGTGAAGGTGCCGCCATGCAGTTCCACGAGGCGTTTGGCGATGATCAAACCGAGGCCCACACCCTGCTGTTCCTGACTCTTGCGGCGGAACTGACGATAGGCGCCGATCTGATGCAGTTCGTTCTCGTTCATCCCCACGCCGTGGTCGCGGATCGAGAAGACGATCTCGTTCGGACCGGGCGTGACATTGACGGTGATGGGCGTACCCGGCCGCGAGAAGTAGAGAGCGTTGTCGATGAGTTCGCCCGTGATCTTGTCGAGATGCTGCTCCATGATCCCCACCGGAATTCCCTCGATATCGAGGGCCAGCGAGACGTCCATCTGGCGCTGATGGGCTAGGGCGCGCTGGACGACGGCATCGTAGATGATGCTGGCGGGTTCGCGCGTGGTGCACAGCCTCATCCGGTCGATATGCATCGGGCTTTCGGCCAGTGTTTCGATCTGGGCGTACATCAGGAAGTTGTCCGTGGTACGCAGCAGGCGCCGTGCGGCCGAGAGGATTTCGGCACTGATTTCCCGGATCTCCTCCGGACCCGATTCTGCCGCATGTCCATGAAGGTAGGAAGCGGAACCGATGATGTCCGTCAAAGGAGTGCGATATTCGTGAGGCAGGGCATAGAGCAGCGACGGCTGCGGGCTCTGTGGCTGCACGACGGGCGGAATTTCGCCCATCACCGGCAGCCCCTGAATCGTCAGTAACGAACGGATGCCGGCATCCGTCAATGGACGCGAGATGACACCGTAGGGAACACTTGTCGTGGCCAGCGGCTCACGTTCGTCGGCGAGGACGATGAAGGGAACGTCGACGTTCAGTCCATGGATGAACAGTTTTTCCCGCAGGTCCGTCTGGGCCAGAAACGACGCATCGAACAGCACGGCGCTCGGCCGGTGATGGCGTACGAGCTGCTGTGCCGTCGAGAGATCGCCGGCGACGAGGACGGACACTTCATGCGGCAGAAGCTGCGCAGCCGTCTCCGTACGGCGCCCTGCGTCTGCATCCAGAAGAAGTATGGTGCGGGGAGAATTGGACATTCGAATCGAAATTAGAAAAGATACCTGACTTGCAACCCCGTTTTGTTACATGCCAGTATTGCCTCTGCGAAATCCTTGATGGCCCGTCAACCTTCGTTCGGATACCGTGACGCCATGCGTCTGGCACTCTTGCTCCTCGTGATGAATGCCGGGGGTCTGGTTGCGCAACAAATGGCACCTTTGTTACATCCCGATCCGAATATCCTTGGAAACGAATTGCGGTTCGGCGTGGACAAGATCGCGAACACCTTCCTGTTCACCGGAAACGCCGACGTCACCCAGGAGACACCGTTCGGAACGCTACGTTGGATCAATGCCTACCGCAGTTCGGCATTCCGTACGCAGACGACGGCGATTCGTGACGACGAGACGTCGCAACTGGGCTGGGAGTTTCCTCTCGGTACATCCATTACGGCATTACTACGGCAGTCGTGGATCCTGTCGCGGGATTCGCGTTCGCTCGGACTTTCCTCGCTGGAGCGGTTGAACGGGGCGGCTGGGGTACGATACGAACCCATTGCCGAAGCCCGCATCGAACTGCTCGGCGGCCTGGAGAATACCGCCCAACTCGGACAGGTGGCCACCGGCTCCATCATCGGGTTGTCCGGACGTCTGAGGGATTTCGGTATCGACGACTGGCTGTTCTCGTCGCGCCTGCTGGCCGACTATCACCGCATGGATGCCCAGCGGACGAATACCGACGCCGAAGTCCGTGCCGACGTCGTGCGTACCATCGGCGATGGTTCCGCATTGCGCGTCGCGGCGGCATATACGTCGTTGCGGCGGGACTTCTTCACCACGCTCACCGGGGCGCCCAACGAGCTGTCCGTGGAAACGCGCGGCGAACGCCGCGTCCAGGTCGACGCCAACGTGATGTACCAGTTGACGGAAAACGTCAGGGCGGGGATGACGGCCTCCGTCCAGATGGCCGGAATCGATCGGCAGTACGGCCAGGCTGTCGCCGATATTCCCATCACGGCCGTCAACCGGAACCTCTCCGAACTCGTCATCGACCTCAACGCCGAGCTGGAAGGCCGCACGGCTTCCACGACCGGCCTCGTCAGCGCCTCTCTCTACCGACGCGACGAACAGAACGGTGTGCTGGCCCGCTTCGGTATCGCCAGTGACGATCTGGCCTCGCTGCAGTCGCAGGAGAAACAGCGCGACAACAACACGCTGCGCACGAGCATGATGGGTCGGGGAGAATGGCGGCCGTCACGCAACGATACCGTACGGCTGGAAGGGATGACGTCCCTCCTGCGCTACGACACGCCGAGCGACGTGAACTACGACGACAGGGACGAGCTCACGGGCATCGTCAAGGTCAGCTATACACGGCGTGTCTCGGAGGGTCTGGCGGCCTCCGTCGAGCTGTCGGGCAAGTATCTTCATACCGTCTTCCTGAAGGCCCAGCGTAGCGCGCAGAACAACGAGAACAGGGTTATCCGCCTCGCACCGCAGATATGGATCACCGGTCGCGTCGTGACGATGCGTCCGTTGCTCGAAGTCCTGGCCAACTATACCGTCTATGATTTCGAGGATCGTGCCGCATCCATACGGTCGTTCAGCTTCCGGCAGATATCCTATCGCGACAGCATGCTCGTGCGATTGACGCCCACGCTGCATGGAGAAGCTCAGATCCTGATACGGTATGACGAGCGGTCGTTGTTCGCATGGGCGGACTTCGCCGAGGCCCCGGAGACGAGCAATCTCGAATACCTGACCAAATTCCTTGTATTTTCACGCCTGGGCACGATCCTTAGCGTCGGCGCAGGTGTCCGGTTGTACAGTCTCGAACGCAGGATGATCGACCAGACTCCGGGATTGCCGGGGCTCGGCAACTCGGTCAGGTTCTGGGCGCCCGAAACCTCGATCAGATACACCCTCACCAGCGGGTCCACGCTGACGGTCAGCGGATGGTATGAATTCCAGCATATCAACGTGACCGGTCGCAGGGAGCTGCCGAATCTCCTCCTTCAAGCACACGTCCTACTATAGCATGAACGGGTTGCGGACATATACCTTGACATTGCCGAGCGAACGCTCCAGCATCACCGGTGTAGAACCGTTCCTCCAGAATATCGAAGCATGCCACCGGCTCAGCCCCGACCGCTACCACAACCTGCTCGTCGCACTTACCGAAGCCGTCAACAACGCCATCATCCACGGCAACAACAGCGATCCGTCGAAGCCCGTCAACATCGACGTCCAGACGTCAGGACATGAAATCATCATTCTCGTGAGCGACAAGGGATCGGGCTTCGATCCCGATGCCGTACCGGATCCACGCGATCCCGACCGGCTGCTGCGCGAAGGCGGCAGGGGAGTGTTCCTGATACGTCATCTCGCGGACGTCGTGGAGTTCGCCTCGGGACCGGAGGGGATGACGGTGCTGATCAAGTATTTCCTCGCCTGACGAAACGAACCCGCATATGAATGCCTTCCTGCTGCACGTCTGTGCATCGTTCCTCATTGCCTTGCCGCTCGGTGCGGGTACGCTTCCGAACGACTTCAACGGACGCTTCGATACGGTGACGGCCCGCCGTCATCTCGACGTCCTGGCTTCCGACGACATGCGCGGCCGAAACACTCCATCGCCCGAACTCGAACGTGCCGCCGACTATATCGCAGACCAGTTCCGCAGCTTCGGCCTGGAGCCGCTGAACGGCAGCTACTTCCATGGCTATCACCTCGAGCGCATGCATCTCGCCGAGCCGACGACGCTGACGATCCTCAAGGGGCGCGACACCGTCCACATGGCGCTGAAGGCGGACTTCATCCCGTTCGAGATGAGCGGTACGGGCAACGCCGATATCCGGAACAAGCGCGTCGTCTTCGCCGGTTTCGGCATCACGGTGCCGGAACAGCAGTACGACGACTATGCCGGTATCGACGCCCGCGACGCCGTCGTTCTGGTGATGCGTGGCGAACCGTCGTCGATGAGGCAGCATGGTTCGATGACGGAGAAGATCCGCAACGCCCGTTCTCACGGCGCCGTGGCCATCCTGGCCGTCGATGCCATGCGGGGCAGGGCGCTCACGGTATCGGGATATCCCTGGCCGATGCTGTATCCCAACCTTCCGAAGGATGCGGTGCCGTTGATGTGGACGAAACCCGACGTCAAGCTGCTGCCCGTCTTCCATGTGGGTGAAGCGGTACTGAAGGCACTCGTGGATTCCGTGGGTGTGTTGCGTGGGCGGTGTGCTCTCATCGATTCGCTTTGCGCTCCGCAGTCGATGGAACTGCCCGGCGTGCGCATCTCGTGCGTGGTCACGTTCGTACGCGACTCCGTGCCTGTGCGCAACGTCGTCGGTCTGCTCAAGGGTGCCGTTCATCCCGATGAATACGTCGTGATGGGCGCACACTACGATCACATCGGAACTGGGCGTCCCAACGAGAAGGGCGACAGTATCTTCAACGGTGCTGACGACAACGCATCGGGTACGGCAGGGCTGCTCATGAATGCCGAGGCCTTCGCGAAGGGGGCCGCGCGCCCGGATCGCAGCATCCTCTTCATCGCCTTCAGCGCCGAAGAACGGGGGCTGCTGGGATCGAAGGCCTATGCGGCGACACCTCTTCTTCCCCTGGCGAAGTGTGTGGGCATGCTGAACATGGATATGATCGGACGAAGCGAGAACGGAAAACTCAGCATCGGAGGGCATCTGCGGTGCCCGGACCTCATCGCCATCAACGAGGAAGAGAACAAAGCCGCGGACAGACCGTTCACGCTCGCCTACGACATCGAGGCCTACTTCTTCCGTTCGGATCAGGCGAGCTTCGCGATGAAGCGTATTCCCGTGCTCTTCTATTTCACAGGCGAACATGGAGACTATCATCGTCAGGGCGACGAGATCGCGAAGATCAACTTCGCCGACCTCGTCCGTATCTCCTCGCTGGCGGGACGCGTGGCATGGCGCGTAGCCGGATCACCACGATCCACCTACCTTCCCGCAGGATGGGAAGACTGACGGATCGTTCTACAGATCTTCGTCGTCGTCCATGTTGCCGGGCGTGAAGATCGACCCGACGAGATCGCGATATGACGGACCGTTGTCCGTATCGTCCTTGGCGATCTTGGAGTGCTGATGCAGGGCATCGAGCACGAACTCCATCGCCGTGGCCATCCTGACCGTATCGGCGGGATCGATCCCGAGCGTCGCAGCCGTCAGCCTCGCCAGTGTCGGCACCTGGACCAGCACGCCGTAGAATTCGTCGACCGGCATGGTATCGTCGAGATCGACATGGTTGCCCTGTTCGAACCACCGGACGATGGGCGCGTACGGATCTTCCTGCTGTCCCTGCTGCTTCCGCGAGCGTCTCACGTTCGGATCGGGGAAGTACATCCTGAACACCTCGCGTACGGCCTTGCCGATGAGAGCGTGTGCGACCTTCTGCGGGCCTTCCTGTTCGCCCTCGAAGACGAGTTCGACCTTGCCGGTGATGCCGGGAAGGGCGCGGGTGAGATCGCACAGACGGGGAGCGATCACGTCCTCGCCCGTCATGTAGGAGCGGCGTTCGGCATTGGAGACGACGTTCTCCATCGTGGCGATGGTGAGGCGGGCGCTGACGCCGCTGCTCTGATCCACGAATTCGCTCGTGCGTGCGAGCATGGCCACGCTCTCCACGATCTGTCTGAGGAAGGACGGCAGGACGAGCCGCAGGTCCGAACGTTCGAGCCACGACTCCTGTGCCGTGATGATCATACCTTCGTCGATGGAACGCGGATAATGCGTCAGGATCTGCGACTGGATGCGATCCTTCAGCGGCGTGATGATGGAGCCGCGGTTCGTGTAGTCTTCGGGATTGGCCGTGAACACCATCAGGATGTCCATCGGCAGGCGGACGTTGAAGCCGCGTATCTGGATGTCGCGTTCCTGGAGGATGTTGAAGAGTGCGACCTGGATGCGGGGCTGGAGATCGGGCAGTTCGTTGATCACGAAGATGCCGCGATTGGAGCGCGGGACGATGCCGAAGTGGATGGCACCTTCGTGAGCGTAGTGCAGACGTTGCGTCGCGGCCTTGATGGGGTCGATGTCGCCGATGAGGTCGGCCACGCTCACGTCGGGTGTGGCGAGCTTCTCGCCGTAGCGTTCCTCGCGTCCGATCCATTCGATCGGAGTATCGTCGCCCATCTCTGCGACCATCGTCACGGCATGATGGGATACGGGATGGTAGGGATGGTCGTGGAGTTCCGACCCTCTGACGATCGGGATCCGTTCGTCGAGCAGATGGATGAGCTGGCGGGCGATGCGTGTCTTTGCCTGACCCCGCAGGCCGAGCAGAAGAATGTCGTGTCCACCCAGGATGGCGTTCACGATCTGGGGTATCACGGTATCGTCGAATCCGATGATGCCGTTGAAGACGGGCTTGCGATCACGCAGGCGCTGGATCACGTTGCGTCGGAGTTCTTCCTTGACGGAGCCGCCTGCCCATCCCGAGGCCCTGAGCTCGCCGATCGTTGCTGGGTTCATGCTAGGCGTGATTCGTGAGATTGTCGATGTACTTGGCGATCATATCGAATTCGAGATTGACGATATCGCCGATCCTTCGTTCTCCGATCGTCGTATGCGTCAGCGTATGGGGAATGATGGCCACCTTGCAGCGTTCGTCCTCGAGAGCGGCCACCGTGAGACTGATGCCGTCGATGCAGATCGAGCCGACGGGAATGAGCCACTTGCGATAGGCGGCGGGAAATCGCACCCAGATCTCGCGTCCGGTTTCGTTGACGATGATGTCGTCCACGATGCCCGTGGCATCCACGTGGCCCTGGACGAGATGTCCTCCGAGCCTGTCGTTCAGGCGTACGGCACGTTCGAGGTTGACCTTGTCGCCCTTGGCGAGATGGCCTGTCGTCGTCTTCCGCAGGGTTTCGGCGACGGCCGTGACGTCGAAGCTCGTGGCCGAGCGTTGCGTGACGGTAAGGCAGACGCCGTTGACGGAGATGGAGTGGTCGACGGCCAGGTCATCCATGACGTCCCGTGCAGTGATGGTGAACCGTACGCCGTCACCTTCGGGTGCCGTGTGGTCGATGGTGCCGATTTCTTCGATGAGTCCCGTGAACACGTCAATTGCCTTTGATGAATCCAATGATGATGTCCATGTAGGTCCGCACTCCCATCGTTGCGGGAAGCGTTTCATGGTCGGCTCCTACGACGGGTATGAAGGTCTTCGGATTGTTGGCTGCGTCATAGAGAACGCGGCCGTTGGCCTCCATGTCGATGAACCGGTCGTCGGTCCCGTGCAGGATGAGGAGCGGCGCATGGATGCGTCTGACCCTGCCCTTGTTGTCGAACGTCCCGTCGAGCAGGTAGCCGCCGGGAATGTCGAGGAGCGTGCCGCTACGTACAAGCGTTTCGCCGTCGGCGAACGGGGCTTCGAGGATGACTGCATGAGGTTGTGGCTGCCGGTCCGCCGCCTGCACGGTGGCCGCGACAGCGCCGAGGGAATAGCCGTAGCAGGTGACGCGCACGGAATCTTCGTTGATGTGGGATGTCACGTAGTCGTAGGCCGCACGGGCGTCTTCGGACAATCCGGTTTCGCTGCTGGTGCCCTCGCTTCTGCCGTAGCCACGGTAGTCGTAGATGAAGACGTCGAAACCTGCCTTGTAGAGATACTCGACACGGTTCCAGTATTCGCCGATGTGATGCTTGTTGCCGTGGCTGTAGATGATGACGTCATGCGGTTTCTGCCGCACCGAATCCGGTTGCCGCACGAAGAAGCCGTAGATGCGGAAGCCACCGGACGAGAACTCTACCGCTTCGACGCGCGACACGGGAATGACCGAATCGGCAAGGTCGTACTGCGACAGGCGTGCAGGGTTGAAGAGGAAGGAATCCATGGTGCAACCGCCCGCGACGGGCAGCAGGAGCAGCAGGCAACGGATGGCCAGGTGATGGAATCGTAGGATCATAGTCTGAACGCTCCCCCGATGAAGCCGCCTGCCGAGCCGTGGCCCCCGATGGACGACCGTCCTTCGAGGACTCCGTTGCGCGTGACGTGGTTCACTGCCTGCCAGATGAACTCGGCCTGTATGGAGAACGACGCCGAAAGGGGAACCTGGAGTCCGGCGAACGGGCTCGCGAAATACCTCACGGTCGTCGTCTGCAGTGTCTGATGAAGGCCGAAGTAGGCGAGCCATCCACCGCCCGTATCGTAGCTGAACGTGGCCGCGAGGTCCGGATAGAAGCGCATGTCGCCGAAAGACCTGAAGTCCGAGAACAACATGAGTCGTGCCCCAACGGTGAGCTCCGGAAGCGAGCCGTTTTGATGCCATGCCCGTATGGAGGCTCCCGCATCGATGCCACCCACGCCGAAGGCCGCCATCAGCAGATGCGCATTGCCGTGTACGGTAATGTCGTCGGTCACACCGTGCATGACGCCGGCAGTGAGATAGGGAATGATGACAGACGGGACCTTGCCGGGCGCGATGGGGCCGCCTGCCGAGGCCGTGATGGTCGTCGTCCCTGTCGGCATGACGCGCACGGGCTGGCCTGCACCGCACCCCCAGCATACGATGCACAGGAGAATAATGGTCAGCGGTTTGCACAGGTGAAGAGGGCGCATCATATTCGTCCACGACTACACGACGATTGGGTGTGCGAAGATACGCTCCCCCTGCCTCATCCTCTTCCATGGAAGCACATGCATCGGTACGCGCAGTACGTCCATGACGGCCAGATACGGGATCTCCTGCAGACCCCGACGCTGGAAGCCTGCATGGCGTCGCTCGATTCCGAGCGTAGCCAGACGATGATCGTCGTGGTGCCGACGGTCCTGCATCAGCGCATCGCGCTGACCGCATGGGCACGGGCCCATGGCGGCGGTACGCCACCGCTGGTCATGACGATGAACGTGCTGCTCCGGCACCTTGCAGGGGCCGTTCTCGACGAACGGCCGATGCTCTGTTCCGATGCCGATGCGAGCGTCCTGCTCCGTGAGGCGGCCATCAGGGCCGGACTCCCTCCCGGGGCCTTCGGCGTCACCGTGTCCCGTATCGTCGAATGGACTCTCGAAGGATGGAGTCCCGACCGGTTGTACGAATACGACGACGAGCTGGCACCGCGACGTCTCAGGCGTCTGCGCCAGGTCGCCGACCTCTGGTCTTCCTACCGCACGCTCAAGGGTACGGGGCTGGCCGACAGGGCCGATCTGGTGCTGAGGGTCACGGACGGCGTGGCCTGCGCCGATGAGGTCATCCTGCGTCTGCGCGATTCCGCGGAGCCGATCCGTACCCTGCTCGTGACGGGCCTGCACGACGTCACCTACGTCGAACGGATTCTTCTGCACATCCTCGCGCAGCGGGGATGGAACGTGGGTATACGCTGGCTTCCCGACGACGTCAGTGCGTCGAGGGCGGTCTCGGATCATACGACGTGGCTCGTCGGTCATGGTTGGCAGGTGGGCACGGTGGGCAGCGAAGAGCGGATGCCGATCCGCATCGTCGAACGCACGTTGCCCACGCGGCGTGACGAGGCTCGCCTCATCGCAGCATTCGTGAAGCGTCGTCTGATGGAAGGTGACGTGACGCCTTCGCGGATATGCGTCGCCGTCGCATCGCGAAGCGATGCCGAACGTCATGTCCTCAATGCCTTTCGCGACGCAGGAGTGCCCGTTTCCCGAGAGGGGACACGGCGTCTTTCGACCGTCGGCTCCGTCACCGCCGTGCTCGCCGCACTCGACGTCATGAGATACCGTTGGAGGCGTTCCGATATGGAGCGGCTGTTGCGCAGCGGATACGTGACGGGAATAGGTCACTACGGACATGCACTGCTGAATGCCGCCGAAGAAATCAAACTGCAGGGCGGTGAAGGTGCGCTCGACTGGAGTCGCAGACTCCAGCAACGCCGCATCATCGTTCGCGACATGCAGCGCAGGGAGGGTGACGACCACTGGTACGAACGGAAGCGCATGCTCGACGATGCCCTGACGGCCGTCGTCCACCTGCAGGAACGTCTGCCCCAGTTCGACGATTCCGTCTCCGCTGCGGACTTCGTCGCCATCGTACGCAAGGACATCGTCCAGGGCCTGGGCATCGGTCAGGCGGCACGCGAGCGTCAGCGTCGTGCCGATGTGCTCGACGTCGCAGCGGTCGACGAGGCCGGTATCACCACGCTGATGGAAACCTGCGACCGGTACGTCCGTCTCGCCGACGTCACCTCCATGAAGCCTGCACCCGTCGATCATCATGTCTCCGAGCTCATACGTATGGTGCTCGACATCGACGTACGCGTTCCGGATTCGTACGTGCACGGCGTGGATGTACTGCCTCCACAGGCCGTTTGCGAACGACGATGGAGCATCGTCATCGTGCCGGCCATGACCGAAGGCGAATTCCCCGTACGGATACCGGACGGGGTCGACGAGGATCTCGTCCCCGGCCGTGCCGCCGCGCGCCAGCTCGATGCATTGCAGGACGTCATGGATGCCGTCGACGTCGACGGTCTGCTCCTGCTGACGCGGCCGCACGTCATCGATGACGCACCGACGATGCCCTCGACCTTCATCGCGATGATCAGGGATGTCACGGGCCGACGGTTCGATCACAGGGAGGTGACGGGAGACGGCATCCTCGACGCAGACGACACCAGCGGTTTCATCATGAACATCGACGAGGCGCGGATACGCGACGGCGAGCCCGATGCCTACGGCCACATCCGGCAGCAGGCCGTGATAGGACCGCATGCCGATCCTGCCGTCACGGAACGTATCGCCACGATCACACATCGTCCGCTCAGTCCATCGAGACTAGATACCGTCGCCGCTTGTCCCTATCAGTACTATGCAAGGCATCTCCTCGGTATCGACGTGGCTTCGCAACAGGATGACTCGCTGAGCGGCCTCGAGCGCGGCAATCTCCTGCATGACGTCGCACGCCGCTTCTACGAATCGTATCGTACGGGCGAAGGTCCGATCGATATCACGGCCATTCCCGAGGCATCGCTGTATGACAGGCTCGTCGACGTCTATCATGCAGTCGCCCCCGAATTCGATATGGGACACACCTACGTCGACGTCGAGCGCAGGGCCATGCTCGGTACCGCCGATCGTGCAGGGATCCTGCGGCGCTGGCTCGCACTCGAGCTCTCCATCCAGAGAGCTTCGGCACGGCGCCCGGCATACTTCGAACACGAAGTCGACGATGCCATCGACATCGTAGGGCCCGACGGCACGCTACGGAACGAAGCCGTGTCGATGCGTGTCGACCGTATCGATATCGGAACTGGAGAAGAAGGTGTGGGAGTCGTCGTGACGGACTACAAGACGACCAGATCCTCCACGGCATCGCGCAGGGACGTCATCAGCGGTGTCAAGACGCAGATGACGCTCTATCTGGCGGCCGTCACCGCAAACATGAAGAAGAACGGTATCCCGGCCGTCGCCGCCTGTGCACGATACGTGACCTTCGGACGTTCCATGCGTGCAACGGAAGATCCTGTGGAACGGATCGTCATCAACGATCCCGTCATCGGTGAACCGATGGCGGATCGATCACGGCATCGGGACGAAGCGGCGATGCTTTCGGCGGAAGAACAAGTGTCGGCGCTGTTGAACGTCGTAGGCGGGCATGTCGACAGGATGCGCGCCGCATCCTATCCCGTCGATCCGGTCGATGGAGCGTGCCGTATGTGTTCGTTCAATGAACTCTGTCGGATCGATCACTGGGGCAGGGTGTCGCAAACAGTCATTACGTAAGGAAGAAGATCATGGCGAAACGACCGATGATGCGAAAGTATGCACCTCTGCGTGCGGCACAACTGCGATGGACTTGTCCACCGTCCGCACTGCCCTTCAAGAGTACGCGCGAAGTCAAGCCGCTTACCCGTATTGTGGGACAGCAACGCGCCATGGACGCGATACGGCTCGGAGCGCAGATACGATCCCAGGGATATAACATCTACGTGTCGGGTATGGTCGGTACCGGGCGTCTCACGACGGTGCAGACCATTCTCGACGAACACAAGAGCGACCCGAAGGAATTCTTCGACTTCGCTTACGTACACAACTTCAAGCAGACGGAGACGCCTGTCCTCATCCGTTTCCAGAAAGGCGAAGGCCGCGTCTTCGCCAGGATGATCGACGATGCCCTCGCCTACCTCAAGCGGCGCATTCCGCAACTGTTCGAGGAAGACCAGTTCCAGTCCGACCGCAAGAGCATCATCCAGAAGTATCAGTTGCAGGAGAAAGGGCTCCTCAACGAATTCGATTCCAAGCTGCGTCCGCGAGGCTTCGCCGTAGGACAGATGCAGGATGACGAAGGGAACGTGCGTACCGAGATATTTCCGGTGATCGACGGAAAGCCCTTCGCCGTGGAGCAGCTCGACGAACTGATCCAGGCGGGAACGATGACGATGGATCGCGCCGCCCAGATCCGCGAGGAGTATGCGGCGCACAAGGAAGAGCTGGTGGAGATCGGACGCAAGAGCATGCGCCTCATCGCCGAGTTCCGGAAGAGCCTCACGGAGTTCGACCAGATGTCGGTGGCCCTCATCGTCAATGCAGCGTTCGAAAGCGTGCGTACGAGTTTCACGAGGGACAGGGTCGTGGAGTACCTGAACGGCGTCCAGAAGCACCTGCTCGAACATCTCGACGAACTCGTGCGACTCTTCGCCGCCCGTCAGACCGGCGCACCGGATGCCGCCGTCGACGAAGCGATCAAGGCCTTCTTCGCCCAGTACGGCGTGAATCTCGTACTGGACAACTACGATACGAAGGTCGCTCCCGTCATCATCGAAACGTCTCCCACCTATGCTTCGCTCTTCGGGAGCATCGAGAAGCGTTACGATGCACGGGGCTTCTACATCAGCGACTTCACGCACATCAAACCGGGGGCCATCCTGCGCGCCGACGGCGGATACGTGATCATGAATGCCCTGGACGTGCTCGGCGACCCGCAGATATGGTCGGCCCTCAAGAAGGTGATGCTCTACAACCGGCTCGAAATCCAGAACACCGATTCGCAGTTCCAGTTGAATGCGCTGAAGCCGGAATGGATCAAGGTCAACGTCAAGATCATCCTGCTCGGCGATCCTTCCATCTATCATTACCTGTGGGGATCGGACGAGGACTTCCACAAGATGTTCAAGGTCCATGCCGAATTCGATCATCAGATGGACCGCACGCAGGAGATGATCAAGAACTATGCGGCCTTCTTCTCACTGCTCGCGGCGGAGGATGGCCTGCTGCACTGCGACCGTTCGGGTGCGGCAGCCCTCATCGAATGGGCCGTGGAGCGTACGGAGTCGCAGGACAAGATCACGTTGCAGTTCAGCTACGTCGCGGACCTCCTGCGTGAAGCCTCGTTCTACGCACACAAGGCCAACGCTCTGGTGATCTCCCGTTCCCATGTCCAGATGGCAATCGATCAACGGCACTGGCGAAGCAACAGCGTCGACGAATCCATTCGCGAGCAGATCCGGAAGGGAACGCTGCTCGTGGATGTCAAGGGGGCACGCGTGGGACAGATCAACGGGCTCACGGTCTATAGCACCGGTATCGTGAGCTTCGGCAAACCAGCACGTATCACGACAACCGTCAGCGCCGGAAGTTCGGGTATCATCAATATCGAACGGGAAGTGGAGTTGAGCGGTGCCATCCATTCCAAGGGAGTGCTCATCCTCGCAGGATTACTCCGCTCGCTGTTCTCGCGCTCGCAGCCCATTTCCTTCGCGGCCAGCATTGCCTTCGAGCAGTCGTATGGCGGTATCGACGGTGATAGTGCCTCGGCTGCCGAAATGGTGGCGCTCTTGAGCGCCATCTCGAATCTCCCCATCAGGCAGGATCTGGCCATCACCGGATCGATCAACCAGAAAGGCGACATCCAGCCGATCGGCGGCGTCAACGAAAAGATCACGGGCTTCTTCGAAGTGTGCAGGGACAGGGGCCTGACCGGAAAGCAGGGCGTCCTCATTCCGGCGCAGAACGTCAGGGACCTCATGCTGCGGCAGGAGATCATCGATGCCGTCCAGCACAAGAAGTTCTTCATCTATCCCATCAAGGTGCTCGAGGACGCCGTGGAGTTGCTACTGGACGTGCCAGTGGGAACGCCGGATAAACGCGGGCATTTTCCTCCGGAAACTGTATACTGCAAGGTTCAGCACAATCTCAACGTTCTGCATGAGGCCAGCCGCATGCACGGCAAGAATTGACGATGCCCTCAGTACACGCACCTGTCGTTGTCCGTAACATCTACGATATCCTTGGCGATACGTCGCTCACGCAGCGACGTATCGCACCTCCGTTGCGCACCTATGTCGTCGAAAGTCCGTTGATCGATCTCGCACTCGAGCTCGATCGAGGCCAGCCATTCTCGGTGCCTCTGCTCTATATGTGCGAGCGGCATGTGCGGACTACCGACGACGCGTCGTTCGACGTGGATCTCGGAGTCCTGAAAGCGATGGCGGCCATCCATCGCGATGATCACGAGGCCGCTCGGTCGATCCTGCGTGACGTGGTGCGACATCTCGACATCCTGTCGCGTTCGTCGCTGCGGACGTACGTCATCCGCCTTCTCGATCTGCTGCTGCTGCCGGAGAAGACGTCGGCCGATCGTGTCCAGGTTCTCTGCGATACCATCGATGCCGCGGGCGACGACGTGGCCCTGCTGTCCAGCTTCCTCGTCAATGCCGTCTATTACTGGGTCGATCACGGCCGGCCCGATCTTGCCTTTATCGGATGCCGGACGCTGGATTCGATCGTACGTAATCATCATCTGGAGCGGCTGCAGGTGCGTTTTCTGGTCCTGCGCGGTTACGTCGATGCGATCACGACGGGACACGACAGCGGCCATCTGTTGTTCCGCCGTGCGATACAGGCAGCCGAGGCGATCGGGGACGCCCGTGTGGAATACGAAGCCCGCACGCTGCTGACGGAGTCCTTGCTCGTCATCGGCGACGCTCCTGCGGCGCTCGAGCAAAGTGAAGCGCTGGCGCGGTTGCGGGACGGCATCGACACCTATCCGTCCTGTCGCTATACCGTATGGCGCCATGCGGAAATCCTCGCCGAATCCGGACGACTGGCCGAGGCTCTCGCGATCGTCGAGCCGCATACGAGTGAAGCGCTTCCGCGCTACGTGCGTGCGATGGCACTGGTGCTTGATGCCGACGACATCGTCCTGCGCCGGAAATGCATCGGTGAACTCGAGGAGCTTTTCGCAGACGAAGGCAGGTGTCGTCTTGAGCCATGGCGCAAGCAGCGTATCGCAGGATTGCTCGCACGCTGCTATCAGGCTATCGGCGATCATCCGCGCGTCATTTCCTACATGGAGCGTACGCTCGCCTTGCGTAATGCCGCCGACGATATGCGTCGCAGACGCCGGGCATTGCTCGACATCGTACGTCTGCGAGGCAGGATACACGGCTGATCGACCTGTCCGTGTTGTTCCATCACGGGCGTCATCCGGTCTCCTCTTCCCATCCATGGACATATGAAACACGTCCTCGTATCGCTGCTCTTCGTGATGCCGGTCGTACCGTCGCGTATCGCTGCGACGACGTACGATCCGATGCAGAATGGAGGATCATGGACCCTTCCCGCATCCGGCGCGCAGATCAGCCGGTACATCAGACGGATGTATCAGGATCGATCCGGGAACATCTGGTTCGGTACCAACGATGATGGAGTATGTCGCTACGACGGGAAGGCCCTTGCCTGGTTCACCACGGCGCAGGGGCTCGGAGGCGATGCCGTGCGAGGCATCGTCCAGGACGCGAAGGGGAATATCTGGTTCGGTACGTCGGGAGGTGTGAGCCGGTACGATGGCCGATCGTTCACGACCTATACCGTGAAGGACGGACTGAGGCACGATGAAGTCTGGAGCATGCTGCTGGACAGATCCGGAACATTATGGGTGGGCACGGCAGGCGGCGTCTCACGCTACGATGGGAGGAGATTCGTCGACTTCGCCCTTCCGGCGGTCGAACGTCGACACGCGTCGGGCAGCGTCTATGCAGCTCCGGATCTGGTGAGCTGCATCGTACAGGACAGGGGCGGACGTATCTGGTTCGGTACGAACGGAAGAGGAGCGTATCGCTACGATGGGAAGACCCTGACCCGCATCTCGACACGGAACGGTCTCGGCGATGATCTCGTGCAGTGTATCCTGGAAGACCGTAAAGGAAATCTCTGGTTCGCCACACAGCGCGGCGGGATGAGCCGATACGACGGAACGTCGTTCACCAGGTTCGCGGTGCGCGATGGTATGGGGCGTGCGTTCGGGTGGACGATGATGGAGGACAGGGAAGGCAGGGTATGGATCGGTACCGTAGGTGACGGCCTGTACCGCTACGACGGCGCATCCTTCTTCCGTTATTCGCAGAAGGATGGTCTTGCCAGTGCCCATATCCAGAGCCTTTTGCAGGATACGAACGGGACGATATGGGTAGGTACGTCCGGTGGGGCCTATCGCTACGACGGGACGAAGTTCGTCAATTTCACCAGGGACCAGGTCGGGAGGTAGGGCATGACGCCCCACCTCCCCGGATGTTCTGCTCAGTGTCGGAAATGGCGCATGCCCGTCATCATCATCGCCAGTCCCTTTTCATTGGCCGCGGCGATGACTTCTTCGTCGCGGACCGACCCGCCAGGCTGGATGACGCACGTCGCCCCTGCTTCCGCAGCCTGGATCAGGCCATCGGCGAAGGGGAAGAACGCATCCGAAGCCACGGCGCATCCCTTGAGATCGATGCCGGCATCCTCGGCCTTGCGTACGGCGATACGGGCGGAATCCAGACGTGACATCTGGCCTGCGCCGATGGCGAGCGTACGATCCTTGACGGCATAGACGATGGCATTGCTCTTGACGTGCTTGGCGATCTTCCATGCATACATCATCGCCGCCCGTTCATCATCGGTAGGATGGCGCTCGGTGACGGTGCGAAGAGCCGTCTCGTCGAGCAGTTCCTTGTCCGTGTCCTGGACGAGATAGCCGCCGGCCACGGTCCGTACGTCCATGCCGAGCGACGCCCGCAACGCGGCTTCGTCCATCGTCATCAGACGGCGATCCTTCTTCTTGCGGAGGATGTCGAGGGCCTCGTCCGTGAAGGACGGGGCGATGAGCACTTCCGTGAACAGGGAATGGATTTCTTCGGCGAAGGCCTTGTCGACGATCCGGTTCAGGGCGATGATGCCGCCGAACGGACTTACCGTGTCGGTGGCGAAGGCCTTGCGATAGGCATCGACGAGGTCGGTGCCGCTGCCGACGCCGCATGGATTGTTGTGCTTGACGATGACGCAGGTGGGCTCGTCGAATTCCAGGACGAGCTTCGCGGCCGCGTCGATGTCGAGGATGTTGTTGTAGGACAGTTCCTTGCCGTGGAGCTGTGCGAAGATGTTCAGGAAGCCTCCGTAGAGAGCGGCCCGCTGATGCGGATTCTCTCCATAGCGCAGGGCCTGCTCCTTGCGCAGTGGCAATGCGCGCTCGTCCGGCAGCGCCAGACCTTCGGTACGTGCGAACCAGGACGATACCATGCCGTCATAGTAGGCCGTGTGGGAGAATGCCTCGCGAGCGAGCTGACGTCTGAAGACCTGGGGCACGTTGCCGCTCTTCAGGTGGTCGATCAACTCGGAATAGCGGCCGGGATTGACCACGATGCACGTATGCCTGAAGTTCTTCGCCGAGGCGCGTACCATGGCCGGACCGCCGATGTCGATGTTCTCGATCAGGTCTTCTTCCGTCGCCGACGGATTCGCCAGCGTCTTCTCGAAGGGATAGAGGTTGATGATGGCGATGTCGATGCTCGTGATGCCGTGCTCTTCCATTTCCCGGACGTGGGCGCTGTTGTCAAGAACGCCGAGCAGGGCGCCGTGGATCTTGGGGTGGAGGGTCTTCACGCGGCCGTCCATGATTTCCGGGAATCCGGTGATGTCGCTCACCTTCGTGACGGGGAGGCCCGCCTCCTTGAGCGCTGCGGCCGTTCCACCCGTGGAGATCAGACCGATGCCCAGGGCATGCAGTTCGCGGGCGAGATCGACGATACCGGTTTTGTCGGAGACGGAGAGCAGGGCTTGCATCATGTGAGGGCTGGGAGGCATGGATAATCGTTGCAGAACGCGAAAATACGGCCTAGCCGTCAATGCATCATCCGACGGTACCCCGCCATCGGTCACGCCCGCCCTATCAGCCCGGACAATGGAATATCGTTTGACCGATTAGTCGGTCGTGCATAAATTCGTCCACTTCTTCGACGGGCACATCTCCAGAAACCGGGACACGCGACGATGAAAAGCACCATTACCTGCGACATGGAAGGCATCATCCAGACCTTCAACCAGGGGGCCGAGACGCTGTTCGGCTACTCGAAGGAAGAAACGGTGGGCAAGCTGCGCGTTTCCGTATTCTCACCAGGAGAAATCGTCCTGCAGAACCTGAAGACGTGG
Source organism: Candidatus Kapaibacterium thiocyanatum (assembly GCA_001899175.1). Lineage (NCBI taxonomy): Bacteria > Pseudomonadati > Bacteroidota > Eximiradiia > Eximiradiales > Kapaibacteriaceae (SeqCode) > Kapaibacterium (SeqCode) > Kapaibacterium thiocyanatum (SeqCode). The sequence goes on from MKVH01000024.1 coordinate 331,784, forward strand.
CTCTCCCAGGCTGATGCGACGGGCGAGTACGTCACGGAAACCAACTTCATCAGGAAGAACGGCGACGTCTTCGGAGCGCGGATACGTCTGTCACCGACATTCAAGGACGGGCAGCAGATCGGATACTGCGGCGTCACCGAGGAACTCGAACGTCCCGTCGACGTGCCGATCAGGACGGCGACGAAGATCGTCCGCTGGCTCGTCATCACGCGGGCACCCTTCCTGACCGCGGCCCTGGTTCCGTGCTTCATCGGTCTCGCCTTCGCCGGTAGCGTGGCCGGTGTACCGATCAACGGCTTGTATGCGACCCTGGCGATCCTCGGCGTGGCCCTCCTCCATCTCGCGAGCAATGTCTACAACGACTACTTCGACGTGAAGAGCGGTACGGACCAGGCGAATACGAAGTACTTCGTCCAGTATTCCGGCGGGTCACGTGCCATAGAGATGGGGCTGATCGATCTCAAGGGAACGCGGACCGTCGCCATGTGGCTCATGATCGGGGCCTTCGCCATCGGCCTGTTCCTGACGTGGCAGATCGGTATGGGCGTGCTCTGGTACGGTCTTGCGGGCCTGTTCTGCGGCTATCTCTATACCGCTCCGCCGGTCCGTCTCGTGGCGCGCAGGGGGCTGGGTGAAGTGACGATCGGCATGGCCTTCGGCCCGCTCATCACGGCCGGAATGTATTACGTGCTCACCGGTACGTCGTCGTGGGAAGCCTTCCTGATCGGCATTCCGACCGGACTGTTGACGACGAACATCCTGCTCATCAATCAGGTGCCCGATGCCGACAGTGACGCCACGACGGGAAAGAACCATCTCGTGGTGACGTTCGGCAAGGACGCGGCCGTCTGGTTCTATACGTTGTTCTGGGCCGGTGCCATCGCCACGACGGTATGGCTGGGCCTACGGCACCATGCGCCGCTCCTCTGGATCCCGGCCGGTATCGGGCTCGTCTATGGGGCCTGGGTCATCAGCTACATGCGCCGCAACATCCATTCACGTGCACTCGTGAAGGCCAACATCAACACCATCTATCTGCAGATCGTCGTCGGTGCACTGTTCGCCCTCATGCTGGTGTTCTGATGGCCCGGGTAACGACATCCTCGTCGGCCGTGATTTATCGATCGTTCGGCAGGACTGCGGACGCTTCCTCGGCCACGTAGAACGAACCGCAGACGAGCGTTGCCATGTCGGCTTCCAATGCCGCACGGACGGCGTCGGCGACCGTGCCGAACGTCCTTACGTCATCGAAGCCGTTCCTCATTGCGCGTTCGGCGAGTTCTTCCGGTGCCATCGAACGCTTGTAGTCCGGTGCACAGACGTGGAGCGTCTGCGTGAGCGGTCTGAGATCCGCGAGCATGGCATCGGCATCCTTGTCGGCCATGACACCGAAGACGACCTGCCAGGGGTGCCCAGCGAGGCCGCAAGCCGCAAGCGTCTCGACGAGGGCCTTCATTCCCGCAGGGTTGTGGGCGACGTCGAGGACGATCGGTGGCTCGTGCCGTCGTAGCTGGATGCGTCCGGCATGTCCGGTTACCGCCTGCACACGTTGAAGGCCTAGGCGGACGTGCTCTTCGGAAATGAAGTAGATCGACCGCAATACGGGCAGGGCTGCGATCACACCTGCCAGATTCCGCGCCTGATGCGGTCCGCACAGGTCGGTCGTCAGATAGTACCGGAAGTTCTGATCGATGACGCTCACGGTCATCGTGAGATCCGGATGATAGCTGTCGACGTCGACCTGCAGAACGTCGTCGACGAAGGTGAGGGGAGCATGGAGCCGTTGTGCTCGTTCTTCGAAGACGGAGCGGAGTTCCGGACGCGGTTCCGTGACGATGCACGGAACGTCGGCCTTGATGATGCCTGCCTTCTCTCCTGCGATCCCGGTCAGCGTCGAGCCGAGATACTCCTCGTGATCGATGTCGATCGACGTGATGATCGTCAGCAGTGGAGACACGACGTTCGTCGCGTCGAGACGTCCACCGAGTCCCGTTTCGATGACGGCCACATCGACGCGCTGTTCGGCGAAGTACTGCAGTGCCATCGCCGTCGTCACCTCGAAGAACGTCCCGCCGATCGGCTTGGCGACATTCATGAGGGGCCGCGCCAGGCGGGCGATATCCTCATCGGAGATCTCGGTGCCGTTTATCCGTATGCGTTCGTTGAAGCGGGCGATATGCGGTGATGTATAGAGTCCGGTCTTGTAGCCCGCCTGCTGCAGGATGGCAGCAAGCATGGCGCACGTACTGCCCTTGCCGTTCGTACCTGCGACGTGGATGACGGGAAGCATGACGTGCGGATCGCCGATGTGCGTGAGAAGCGTTTCGATACGTTCGAGGCCGGGCTTGATGCCGAAGAACGTCATGGCGAACAGTTCTTCGAGAAGAGGGGCGATGGACATGATGATGACGGGGTGGATGACGGACATGCAAACATAACCTCCGGAAACACGAAGCCCCCTGCCGTCGGAACGGCAGGGGGCTTGAAGATTACGTGCGGAATGTCTTAGGCGTTGTCGCCGCCGACGGGTTCGGATGACTCCAGGTCCTCGATGGACGTTTCGGCCGATGCCGTTCCGTCCGTGTTGTACTTGTCGGCATTCGGAACCGGGTGGTTCGCATTGTAGGCCGTGATCTCGTCCGTACCCTTGCCACGGAGGAATTCCACGGCGGAGAGGACGATCTTCTTCTGTTCCTTGTCGAATTCGACGACCCTCAGCGGAAGGACGTCACCGACATGGAAGAAGTCGGCGATGGTGCGTACCGGTGCGAACGAAAGTTGCGACACGGGAACGAAGCCGTCGACGCCTTCGGGCAGTTCCACGATGACACCCTTGTCGATGATGCGGACGACCGTGCCTTCGGTTTCCTTACCCACCGTGAAGGTGTTCTCGAACACGTCCCACGGATTGTCGCCGATCTGCTTGTGACCAAGGGAGATGCGGCGGTGGTCGGAGTCGATGGACAGGACGATGACGTCGAGTTCGTCGCCCTTCTTCACGAATTCACCAGGGTGACGGATCTTCTTCGTCCACGAGAGGTCGCTGATGTGGACGAGACCGTCGACGCCGGGCTCGAGTTCGACGAAGACGCCGAAGTTGGTGAGGTTACGAACCGTACCCTTGTGAACGGAGTTCATGGGATACTTGGCCATGAGGTCCGACCACGGATCCGGCTCGAGCTGCTTCATGCCGAGAGCGAGCTTGCGATCGTGCTTGTCGATGTTGAGGACGACGGCTTCGATCTGCTGGCCGAGCGATACCATCTGCGACGGATGCTTGACGTGCTGCGTCCACGACATTTCACTGATGTGGATGAGACCTTCCACGCCCTTCTCGATTTCGATGAAGGCGCCGTAATCCGTCAGCGAAACGACCTTGCCACGTACCTTGGTACCCGGCTCGTACTTCTCGCCGATCTGTTCCCACGGGTGGGAGGTGAGTTGCTTCATGCCGAGCGAAATGCGCTTCTTGTTCTCGTCGAAGTCCAGGACGACGACCTTGACGGTCTGGTCGAGCTGCACGATTTCCGACGGATGGGATACGCGGCCCCACGAGAGGTCCGTGATGTGGACGAGACCGTCCACGCCACCGAGGTCGACGAAGACACCGAAGTCCGAAATGGCCTTGACGGTACCTTCGAGGACGAGACCCTTCTCGAGTGTGCCGAGGATCTTGCCGCGTTGTTCGCTGAGTTGTTCTTCCAGCAGAACCTTGTGGCTGACGACGACGTTCTCACTGGGGTGGTTGACCTTCACGACGCGGACGTCGATAGCGCGGCCTACCCATGCGTCGAAGTCGCGTACCGGACGAACGTCGATCTGCGAACCGGGCAGGAAGGCCTCGATACCGAGAAGGTCGACGACCATACCGCCCTTGATGCGGCGAAGGATGCGGACCGGAACAACCTGCTGGGTTTCGTACAGCTTGAGAATGTCTTCCCAGGTCTTCATGAAGTCCGCACGACGACGGCTGAGCATCAGGCGTCCTTGTGCGTCTTCGATCTTCTCCACGAATACGTCGACGGTGTCGCCGGCCGTGAGCAGTTCAGCGCCTACGAATTCCGAGCGAGGTACCACGCCCAGCGACTTGAAGCCGATATCCACGAGGATTTCGTCCTTCGTCACGGAGACCACGGTACCGTGGACCATCTCGTCTTCCTTGACCTTCGACATGGAACGCTCGAAGAGCGCCTCGAAGGAGGAATCGTCCATGGAAATGTTGTCCAGCTCACCGTTGAGGATAGCGGCAAGGGCCGTACGCTTCGGTGCTGCCGGCTTTTCGGCAGCCGTTGCAACGGCACTCATCGTGACGTCTTCACCGGCAGCTGTCATGTTTTCCGACATACTTACTCCTACTGTCGATCATCGTGCTCGGCCCGGGCGCGATGCCGACGGAAACAGTGGTGAAACAAACTGCAAGGGCCGAAAAAGGGAGGCAAAGATAGGTAATAATTCACTAAATGCAAGCAAATGAGAGCCTTAGGTCTTGTGTGGAAAACTTTGGCATCAGGATTGCTGTAACATTAGGGCGCGTTATGGTGTTACTGTACGTGTACGCACACACTAGCGTTTCCGGGCATACGGTTATGGATTACTTTGATGCATTCGACGAGGTCTTTGCCTCGATCGAACAGTTCGTACAGGAGCACGGCCGTGCTCCCAAGGAAGTAGCGGTCTCTCCCTCGCTCTACACATGGCTCGCCGAACTGCAACGCGAGGCGGCCCTGCTCGAAGGAGTGGGGAATCACGATCCGGTCAGCCTGGATTCACCATACGGGAGTATCCGTATCGCGATCGACGAAACCCTGTCACCCTGGGAAATCGTTCCGATGTAACCCCATTCCGATCATGACAAATCGGCAGGAATGCCAGCTCCAATGGCAGTCGACCGTCAGATCGTATGGATTCCGTGCAGTTTGCACAGCCAGCCCAGATGTCCGGCATGTGCGCCTTCGTGACGGATGGCATGGAAGACGACCGTCCGTTTCGGGACGTCGCGTCCGAAGAGCGGGAAGGGCATGACCGTCATCAGTTCTTCTTCGGGCAGACCACGCAGGACGTCGACCGACGTCCGGTGAATGACGTCCATCGCCGTCTTCACATCCTCGAATTCCGGCCAGGCATCGGTCGATTCTCCACGCGACTCGATACTGAACGTATCCAGCCATTCGTACGGACTGGGGACGTTGCCCAGCGCCCCGGCGATCATCGACTGTTCGGCCCACGCGAGGTGGGCACAGATCCATAGCGGCGCATTGAGCTGGATACCATTGGCGTCATAATGTCGCTTCATGTCGATGTCCTGCAGATGGCCGAGGTAGAACTTCGTCATGTTGCGAGTGTAGTCGAGCAGGTCGGCGAGGGTGGCGGACATGGCTGTTTCCTTGATTGATCGTCGGTCGGGACGGTGAAGAAAAGCGGGACGACGCGTTGACCCTGGCGGAATGGCGTTCATGACAATGGGTATCCGCTATCGGGCTGCCGGTACGTAGTAGTGCATCACCGCGCCAGAACCGAATGTCTTCGTGTTGATCAACGTCAGAACCATTCTGTCGCTGATATGCCTGAAGAGCGGCAACCCCTTTCCCGCGATGACCGGATGGATACAGAGCTGGAACTCGTCGATCAGCCGGAGCTCCGTCAACGCGGCAATCAGACTGGGACTTCCTACGAGAGTGTCCTTGCCTGGTTGTTGCCTGATCGCCAGGACTTCTTCCTCGAGATCGCGGCGGGTCAGGCGCGTATTGCGCCATTCGACACGTTCCAACGTATGCGAGAACACGACTTTCGGGATGTTGTCGATAGCCAATGCGAAGTCGTCCATCGATTTGTCTCCGGAGGGGCGTTCGACCAATGCAGGCCAGTACCCCTCCATAAGCTGATAGGTAGTCCTTCCGTAGAGAAGCGTGCCACTGTTCAGAAGGAGTTCCGTGTAGTGCTGGTGAAGTTCCTCATCCGCGATCCCGGCCGTGTGATCGCAGAATCCGTCGATGGTCATGTTGATGCCGGCGATAATTCTCGTCATGTGGGTGATCCTGAGTGTCGTAACCAGCTGGTTCCATGTCGGGAAAATCCTGAATAACCGGTGCATGGCCAAAACACTTCTCGCGTATCCCGTTCTGGTTCCCGGCGGTCGGACGATTGCGGCGGTTCAGACTGGAAGTAGTACGTAGTTCTTCGTGACGAAAACGGTGTGCGTGTATCTAGGCCGAAACAGGAACCCCTTTCATGTACTGTTTCCGGAATACGATATGCGTAGCCTTTTCGCCATTCTCGTACTGGCATTCGTAGTTGTCGTCTGTGCTCGCGCACAGCCGGGCCGATATGCGATCCGATTCTTAATCCGTGCCCGGAATTGTCATATCTCTTCAAGAATCAGTCCTGTGGTTGCGCGGTGACAGAGTGTCCTTCCACGCCTTGGCGGGACCTTATCGTTACCGATGGGCAGTTCCTCAACGATGCAGACAGCGGTTCCTGTGTGAATGGAATACCATTCAAGGCTAGGCTCAACTTCAAGTACAGATTCTGCAATGGGGTGCTTGAACTTTGTAGTAGTATAGAAGGCTTTGCCCTCGCGGATGGGTGGTTGCACTGCACGACAACTGGAATTTGCCTGTCAGACTATCGCGTGAACCTAAGCTATGCACTGGAAGTCATGAGACGAAGGGGGTTGTTGACCGTCAGCAATTGCCCCGCATATCAAAGCGTGAAATGGTATGTCTGTACCAAATGTCTTCCGGCAGGAGATGTCTGTACGATTTCTTCAAGTCGATGCTACATGTGGATCAATGTATGCAACGAGGGCTATTCACAATGCTCGGCATGCTCGCCCTATCTATTTACCGGGGCCAATGCAAGGCTGAAGTTCGAACTTGTCGGAGTCTATTCTACCGAGGCATGCCAGCCACCCGGTTCCGGCTGTACACCAGGGTGCCAGTTGGTCTATGATTTCATGAAGTGCTTCGATTCACTGCCAAATCCCTGACGAAGCATTCGGCGTCTCGGTTTGCGCCTCAAATCTACCTGCTGACTCCCTGCCTCTTCGTAACTTTGCAGTGCTGCGCCCATAGCTCAGCTGGATAGAGCAACAGCCTTCTAAGCTGTGGGTCGCAGGTTCGAGTCCTGCTGGGCGCGCCAACGTTGCGGGAGTTCCGATATTCCCGTTCACACACACACGAGTCGAGATCGGATGATGGAGCTTCTTTCGCTCCATTCCAACGGATTCGGCCCGACGTACTTCTCAGTGATCGACCTATGAGTGAACCAGTCCTCGACATGTCGGGAATCGATCCCGAACGCGATATCGTGACGAGAAGAGTGCTCCAGGCGCCGCGGCATGTCGTCTACAAGGCCTGGGCCGATCCTGCGCATCTCGCGAAGTGGTGGGGCCCGAAGGGCTTCACGAATACGTTTACCGATTGCGAACTCGAGCCCAACGGGAAGTGGATCTTCACGATGCATGCACCGGACGGTGCGGACTATCCGAACGAGTCCGTCTTCGTGAAGATCGTCGAACATGAACTGATCGTATGGGATCACATCTCCGGCCATCGCTTCCGCGCCGTGGCCAGCTTCGAGGAGATCGATCCCGACCGTACGGCCGTGGCCTACAGGATGCGGTTCGACAGTATCGACGAGTACAGGAAGATGAAAGACTTCATCGTCGAGAAGAACGAAGAGAACTTCGACAAGCTCGAAGACGAAGTGAAGGACATGATGGCCGGGTGACGGAGCCGTGCAATGACGAAGACGACATCGCCCGCATTCCTTCGATGGAATGCGGGCGATCTCTTTCCTGGCATTGCGCCGTCGGTCAGGCCGCTGTCGAGTATAGTTGGGACGTGTCGACGTAGATCAGGTACTTGCTGATGAGGTCACCCTTCCGCATGAGGATGTTGGCGAACGGGACCTGCAGCGTGCTGCCATCGTGGCGCGTATAGGTCACCGAACCGTTGCAGATGAGGGCGTCGTCCTGCAGCCAGTGCGTATGCAGTTGATGTTTCAGGCCACGGATACTGTCGAAGAAGCCGGCGATGACGTCGCGTACGAGGTCGCGTCCCTGGATGGGCTCGGCATTGCCGAACTGCAGGACGACGTCCTCGGTAAGGAAGGATGCGAAGGTGTCGGCGTCGCTGTTGTCGATACTGCTGAACAGGTCACGCATGCGCTGTTCCATGTCGGTCTCTCCGGATGAATGGCGATCGTTGATTGTCGTCGAACTTACTGAAGTCGACGATAATAACCGACTGGTCGGTCAATCAAAGCCACGTGTGAAGGATGCCGTAGTAAATAGGCTCGTGAGGGCGTTCGCACAGAGGCCGGGCGACAGTATATTTGCCCCGCAGGAGAATTTGATCTGGAGTCATGGAATGAATCAGTACATGTCCGGTTTCGGTAATGAGTTCGCCACGGAGGCCGTGCCGGGAGCGCTGCCGGAAGGACGCAATTCGCCCCAGAAGCCGGCCTATGGCCTTTATGCGGAACAGGTAAGCGGCACGCCCTTCACCGCGCCACGCTCGGCGAACAAGCGGTCGTGGCTGTACCGCATCCGCCCGTCCGTCGTCCATAAACCCTATGAACGTATCGATAACGGTCTGATCCGTTCCAGATTCGACGAGGTCGAGACGACGCCGAACCAGCTTCGCTGGGATCCGCTGCCGTTTCCCGAACGTCCGACGACGTTCATCGAAGGTATCGTCACGATGGCGGGGAACGGCGACCTGCACGTCCATGCTGGCAATGCCATCCACGTCTACGTGGCCAACGCGTCGATGACGAAGCAGTTCTTCTACAATGCCGACGGTGAGATGCTCATCGTCCTGCAGGAAGGCGCGTTACGTTTCTATACCGAACTGGGAATCATCGATGCGGTGCCTGGTGAGATCGTCGTCATTCCGCGCGGGATCAAATTCCGTGTTGAGATGGACGGTCCGAGCCGTGGTTACATCCTCGAGAACTACGGTGCGTTGCTGCGTCTTCCCGATCTGGGACCGATCGGTGCGAACGGCCTGGCCTATCCGCGCGACTTCCTGACGCCGGTGGCATGGTACGAGCAGACGACCGATATCGTGGACGTCATCGCCAAGTTCCAGGGTAATCTCTGGAAGGGACTCTACGATCATTCGCCGCTCAACGTCGTGGCATGGCATGGCAACTATGCGCCGTACAAGTACGATCTGCGCAAGTTCCAGTGCATCAATACCGTATCGTTCGATCATCCCGACCCATCCATCTACACGGTGCTGACATCTCCCTCGGAGATTCCGGGCACGGCGAACATGGACTTCGTCGTCTTCCCGCCGAGATGGATGGTGGCCGAGAACACGTTCCGTCCGCCGTGGTTCCATCGTAACTTCATGAACGAATTCATGGGCCTGATCGAAGGCATCTACGATGCCAAGGAAGGCGGCGGCTTCGTACCGGGTGGCGCATCGCTGCACAACTGCATGAGTGGCCATGGTCCCGACGCGGATACGTACAAGAAAATGACGCAGGTGGAGTTGAAGCCGGTGAAGCTCGACGGCACGCTGGCCTTCATGTTCGAGACGCGATTCGTGAGCAAGCCTACGGCGTTCGCCATGAGTTGCGCAGAGCTGCAGACCGACTACTGGGAATGCTGGCAGGGGCTGACGCCGGAATTCAAGCGCCCCTGAGCGTTTTTCCGCTGTCAATTCAAATGGGTTTCCTATATTTGTGACCCCACAAGAAAGTTACGGCCAAGTCCCGTGCGGTTGTAGCGAACCCAACCCCGCCAGGTCCGGAAGGAAGCAACGGTCAGTTTGTCTACAAGGCGCCACGGTAAACTTGGCTTTTTTTATTTCTACCCCTCGCTCGACGTGAGGGTCCCCTATGGTCCGACGGATCCTGATCAATTCAACGCCGACCCACGTCCGTATCGCTATCACGGAGGACGGACGACTGGCCGAGCTGTTCACGGAAGAACCCGATCGCGAAAACCAGGTCGGTAACATCTATCTCGGGCGCGTCACGAAGATCCTGCAGGGTATGAATGCAGCCTTCGTGAACATCGGTCTCGAACAGGATGCCTTCCTCCATTTCTCCGACGTCGACCAGTCGATGGAAGAACTGTCGACGGACGACGATGACGATGACGAAGCCCCGCAGCCGGTAGCCGACACGGTGGACAGTGCCGCCGTAGCCCTGCGCCAGGCCAAGGCTTCGCCCAAGAAACGTCTCCCAACCTTTTCCACGAAGCGTTCCGGACAGGTGACGATCAACCTGCAGGCGAAGCAGCAGGTCATCGTCCAGGTTACACGTGACGCCTATGGTCAAAAGGGTGTGCGGGTTACGACGAAGGTCGGTATGGCCGGCCGTAACGTCGTCCTTCTGCCGTTCGACGATTCCATCGGTGTCTCGCGCAAGGTCGTTTCCCTCCGCGAACGTCGCCGTCTTCGCAGCCTCGCCAAGTCCATCCTGCCCGAAGGTACCGGATGCATCATCCGGACGGCCGCTGCCGGCTTGCCGGACAGTGACGTCCAGCGCGACTTCGAGGCCTTGATCGAAAAGTGGCGCGACGTCGAAGCCGAAGTCGCGAAGGCGAAGGGCCCGCAACTGCTCTACCGCGAGCCCGGCATCACGCACAGCGTCATCCGCGACCTGTTCAAGGACGATGTCGCCCAGGTCATCGTCGACGACCACGACCTCTACCGCGACATCAAGGCCTACGTTACCCGTACGGCCCCGCACCTCGACGGCAAGATCGAATTCCACGACGACAACCAGCCCCTGTTCGATATCTACGGTGTGGAAGCCGAAGTCCAGCTCACGCATGCACGCAAGGTGCCGCTGCCTAGCGGTGGCTCCGTCGTGATCGATCACACGGAAGCCATGCACGTCGTGGACGTCAACAGCGGCCGCGCTTCCAACGAGCGGACGCAGGAACACAATGCCGTCAAGACCAACTTCGAGGCAGTTCGTGAAGTGGCCAAGCAGCTCCGGTTGCGCGACATCGGCGGCATCATCCTCATCGACTTCATCGACATGCAGCAGGAGGAGAACCGCCGCCGTCTCATGAGCGAGATGCGGCGCGAACTGTCCCGCGATCGTGCGAAGACCGTCGTCTATCCCGTCACGCAACTGGGCATCATGCAGATCACCCGCCAGCGCATCCGACGCAACATCGCCGAGCGCTCGAGCGAGGACTGTCCGCTCTGCTTCGGCATGGGCAAGGTGCAGAATCCGGAAACGACGGTGACGGGGATCGACCGGTGGCTGCGGAACTACAGGGCGCGCACGTGGGGTCTGCGTATCTCCATCGCCGCCCACCCCTACATCGTACACTTCATCGAACGTCATCGTGGTACGACGCTCCGCCGATGGCTGCGCAAGTACTTCCTCTTCGTATCGCTGGTCGAGGACGACAAGCTCGAGGCCGGTGAATTCCGCGCCTTCCGTCCCGGCACATCGAAGGACATCACCCGCCAGTTCATGTAAGGCCTCATGTCCGGCTCTCCCCGCACCATCACCATCCTCGGGTCTACGGGATCGATCGGCTCGCAAACGCTCGATATCCTCACCCGTCGTGGTGACGACTTCCGACTGAACTTCATCACCTGCAATACCAGGGTCGACGATCTGATCGCCCAGGTGCGCCGCCACGAACCACGTGGCGTCGCCATCCGCGACGAAGAGGCCTGGCGCAGCTTCCGTATGCAGTGTCCGGAATTCAGGGGTCCCGTCCTCCTCGGCGAGGAAGGACTGTGCGAAGCCGCCGCCCATTCCGATAACGACATCGTCATGAGCGCCATGGTCGGTTTCAGTGGTGTCGTGCCGACGATGGCCGCCATCCGCACGGGCGTGGTGATAGGCCTGGCCAACAAGGAAACGCTCGTGAGTGCCGGCGACGTGATGACGGCCGCGGCGCGTGAACACGGAGCCACGCTCATCGCCGTGGACAGCGAACACAGTGCCATCCTGCAATGCATGGCCGGCGAGCGTATCGCCGACATCGAGAAATTCATCATCACGGCGTCGGGAGGACCATTCCGGACCTTCACGCACGAGCAGCTCGCAGACGTCACGGCGGAGCAGGCCCTGCGACATCCCAACTGGACGATGGGAGCGAAGATCACGATCGATTCGGCGACGCTCATGAACAAGGGCTTCGAGGTGATCGAAGCGCGATGGCTGTTCGATCTGGCTCCGGAGCACATCGACGTCGTCATCCATCCCCAATCCATCATCCACAGCATGGTGCAGTTCGTCGATGGCAGCGTCAAGGCGCAGATGGGACTGCCCACCATGCTCGTACCCATCCAGTACGCCCTGACCTATCCCGTACGGATGCCGCTCGACATTCCACGCATGGATCTCGCCGCGATGTCCACGCTGACGTTCGAACGTCCGGACGTCGACAGATTCCCGTGCCTCAGGATCGCCTACGACGTCCTGAAGGAAGGGGGAACGGCAGCCTGCGTAGCCAACGCCGCGAACGAGATCGCCGTGGCGGCCTTCCTCGAAGGGCGCTGCAGCTTCACCGGAATAGCGTCGTTGATCGAGCGTACGCTGGCGGACATGGAAAGCGTGGCTCATCCGTCATTGGATGACGTCGTCGCCGTCGATGCCGAAGCCCGCCGCCGGGCCCGTATCTTCCTGAACATCTGATATCATTTCGACCGGACTATGGAACTTCTACAGACTGTCCTTTCCTTCCTCGTCGTGATCGGCGTACTGGTCTTCGTACATGAGCTCGGACATTTCCTGACCGCCAAATGGACCGGAATGCGTGCCGACGTCTTCGCGCTCGGCATGGGCCGTCGTCTGTTCGGATGGAACTGGAAGACGGGCTTCACGTTCGGTCCCATTCCGGAAGACCTCGATCTCGAGGGGCGGACCGATTATCGTCTGTGCCTGCTGCCGGTCGGGGGCTATGTGAAGATCGTGGGAATGATCGACGAAAGCTTCGATACGGAGTTCGTCGACAAAGCTCCGCAGCCATACGAGTTTCGCGTCAAGAAGAACTGGCAAAAGGCCCTGGTTCTCGTGGCCGGTGTCGTGATGAACATCCTGTTCGCCATCGCCGTTTTCTGGGCCATCCCGATGTTCAATGGCCGCGAGGAACATGTCGTCAGCAGATTGTCGTACGTCGAACCCGGCTCCGTCGCGCAACGGGCTGGCCTCCAGGCAGGGGACCAGATCGTACGCGTGGACGGGAAGTCCGTATCGACCTGGGAGGAGATCGGAGAGTCCTTCGGGCTGATCGCCTCTACGGGGCTGTCCGGTTCCACCGGAGATCACGTCGTCGATATCCGCCGCGGCAGCGAAGAGCGTGCCGTGCGCATTCCGGGGCGTGATGTCGTGCGAGCGATGGCCGCGGGTCAGGGGCTGGGCATGAATCCGGAAGGAATGCGCGTCAGCCTGGCCGGTGTCGTGACGCTGGCGCCTGCCGGCAAGGCGGGACTGCAGGCGGGCGACATCATCCTCGCCGCCGATTCCATGGCCGTACGCACGACGCCGCAACTCCAGAAGTACGTTCGTGCCCATGCAGGCCGTAGCCTCGTCCTGCACGTCGAACGGAAGGGCACCACGTTGCCCGTGCCGCTGACGGTGAGCGAGGACAGTACGATCGGTGTCGAACTCGCACAGAGTTACGTCGGAGAAACCCGCACGACGACCTACGGTCCGTTGACGTCGCTGTCGATGGCCATCGGCGAAGTCGGGGGCACGATCAGCATGATCGGCGCTTCCGTTACCCACGTATTCCGTGGCGACGTGAGCGTCAAGCAGAGCTTCGGCGGCCCTATCCGGATCGCACAGATGGCATCGCGCAGCAGTGAGCTCGGAGCCGAAGCCTTCTTCCGCTTCATGGCCCTGATCTCCATCTCCCTTGCCGTCATGAACCTGCTTCCTCTCCCGGGGCTCGACGGTGGACACCTCGTCTTCGTCGGCATCGAGTCCATCATCCGTCGTGAGATACCGACGAACGTCAAGATGCGTTTTCAGCAGGTCGGTGTGGCGTTGCTGCTTGGACTGATGGTATTCGTAATCTATCTCGACATCACACGATGACACGACGCATTCTCGTAACGAACGACGACGGAATAGACTCGCCGGGAATCTTCGCTCTCGTGCAGAGCATGCGCAGGCTGGGCGACGTCGTCGTCGTGGCTCCCGATCGTCAGCAGAGTGCGGTAGGCCATGCCCTCACCGTCGCGAGTCCATTGCGCGCCACGCCGTTCTATCGCGACGGAATGATGTTCGGCTACGCCATCAACGGTACGCCGGCCGATTGCGTGAAGCTGGCTATCAGTACGTTGCTGCCCGAGCCGCCGGACATCGTGGTCAGTGGCATCAATCACGGGAGCAATACGAGCGTCAACGCCATCTACTCCGGAACGGTCAGCGCCGCAACGGAGGGAACGCTGATGGGTGTACCAAGCATGGCGGTATCCCAGACCTCATGGGACATGCATGCGGATTGCTCGCTGGCAGCCGACGTCGCCCATACGGTAGCGGGAAAGCTGGTCGAGGCGGGTCTGCCGAAAGGAACACTGCTCAACGTCAACGTCCCCTCCATCGACAGAAGCGAGTTCAAGGGAATCAAGGTCACACGGCAGGGACGAAGCGTCTGGAACGATCACTATGAACGGCGACTCGATCCTCACGGCCGTGAATACTTCTGGCTCACTGGCGACTTCGTCCAGCTCGAGCCCGTCGAAGGGGCGGACGACATCGCCGTCGGCGAAGGCTATGCCGCCATCACACCATTGCATTACGAGCTCACGAACTTCGCCGTGCTCGATCATCTGCGCGACTACTTCGCGTAACCGTATTCCATGATGCACGGCCCGAACCCGTTCGACGGTAAGGGTATGTCGCCCGGGTGCGACGGATGTGGGACCGAGGGTGAGATAGATATACGAGGTTCCTGATATCGGTCGTTCGCATTGCCGAATGTCCTGTGACGAACTCCCTCGATGTCGATCATAGCGGTACATCGGGCTGCGGTCAGGCTGCAGCTCGACGGCATTGTTATGTTTGTATAGGCATTCACAACCATTCGTCACGGGATCCATGCGATCGATCTTCTACCTCCTGTCCGGAATCCTGGTCATGGTCATCGTGAGTGGCTGTGGGAGCGATACCGTCAAACCGTCCGAACAGTTCGGCGTCATCAAGGGAACGGTATACAGCGCAAGGATACAGGTGCCTGTCCCCCTGGCCTTCGTATCGACGCTGCCGCCTACGCAGAGCGTACGTACGGATGCCAACGGCGCGTTCACGATCACCGATGTGCCTGTGGGGACGTATGTCGTGAGCGCCGTGGCCGGTGACAGCGGCCGGGGATCCAGCAACGTCTCCGTCGTATCGGGCCGTACAGCGACAGCCGATATCCTCCTGAGCAGGGAGCCCGGGACAACGGGAAGTATCATCGGAACGGTGACGAAGGATGGCCAGGCGCTATCGGGCATCGTCGTTACGACCATTCCTGCATTGGAGGCCGTGACTACCAATGCCGACGGGAGATATGCGTTCGGCAACGTCCAGCCCGGTACCTATACCGTCAGTGCCAGAAAGGAAGGCGCGGGCTATGGGGTGCAGACCGTACAGGTCGGTATCGATGCCACGTCCACCGCGGATATCATCCTTTCCGATCAGGACCCCGACAAGGCCACCATCACCGGTCTCGTTCTTCTCGCCGGTAGCGAAAGCCCGATCGCAAACGCGACGATAGGTCTGGTGTCGGAAGGCCGGACGACGTCGTCGGGTAGCGATGGCAGATTCTCCTTCGGCAATGTGGCGGTGGGCAAGGTGTCGCTGAAGATCGAGGCAGGTGGCTTCCCCGCGATCACGAGGATGGTAACGACCGAAATGGGGAAGAACAGCCACATCGTCGTTCGCGTCGGCCAGTCCGATCTGCTCCCCGTCACGGATGGGCTCGTAGCTTTTTTCCCGCTCGATGGCGACATCAGCGAGGTCGCGGGAATCGGTAGTACGGGAACGGTATCGGAGATTCAGCCGGCAGCGAATCGCAAGGGTGAGCAAGGCAAGGCCATGCAGTTCGCAGGACACACCACCTCGTATGCGGAAGCGACCTTACCGAGGCGTGTACAACAATTCCCGTTGACCGTGTCGTTCTGGATGAAGTACGACCGACTGACGGACTTGTCGCAGGTCGTGTGCAAGTACCGTCATCCCGACGGTAACGGCATGAGCTTCTTCTGGGAGAACTCGAACTTCGTCGGATTCTACGCGAGCAATCACTTCTCGTCACATGTGCGCAGGGATGTCACCTCGCCAGCGCCGATGGTCTGGCATCATGTATGTGCGGTCTTCACCGCCAATGGCGGGCGTTTCTTCATCGACGGACAACTGCAAGGGGAAGGCACGATACCCTGGAATGGCTCCCCGATTTCGCCGACGACCGACGAACCCATGCGCCTGGCCGTGATACGGTCCGACTATACGGGGCTGGACAGACCAACGCCGTACAAAGGAATCATCGACGACGTGGCGTGGTATGACAGGGCGCTTTCCGATGACGAGGTCCGTATGTTGACCGAGGATCGGTAAGCGTCGGTTTCGTGAGTAATACGAGGAACAACATGGGTGCGGTTGCGCGCAGGATGCTGCTACCGGTGGATGAAGACCGTTGTCTGCCATTGCTGAATACGTTTCCGACGGATCAGTATCGCGATTGGTCGGTGCTGTTCCGCAATGGCTGGAACCGGATCGACGACGTGGTCGGTGTCGGAGTATTCGACGACGGGAACGCCGTCGGATACCTGGGCACTATCCAGACCGAACGGCATCTCGGCGGACATGTCTTCCGTACCGTCAGCCTGTCCACCTGGTACGTGCTAAAGGAGTATCGGGCTCATAGCATGGATCTGCAGCGTGCCGTTCTGGAATACGATCGCTGCGTCGTCGTCGGGCATACGCCCATTCCGCAGATCATGAAGCGTTACGATTCCCTTGGGTATCGAAGCTTCGACACCAACGTGAGGCTTCTCTTCCCGCATCCGAAAGGATTGTTCGGCATGCGGGACGGTGTGGGTGTAACGGTGGGCCTCGAAGCGATCTCACCGCATCTGACCGACGTCGAACGGACCCTCGTCGCGGACCATCTCCCATATGGTTGCGTTCCGATACGCGTCGCATCGACGGATGGACGGTCGACGAACCTGATCGCCCAGCGCGTCATGCGCAGGTACAAGGGCTTCACGCTGCCGACGGCCCACATTGTGTATCTTTCCGATCCTGCATTCTTCGCGGAAGTGTCCGTCGTATGCCGGGGAGACATCATGCGGCACATGCGGTCAAGGTTGATCGCGATGGATGCGCGAATGTATCCATCGTCCGCAGCTTCCTTCAGCATGCTCGTTCCGCTCGTCACGCCGAGGATCTATCGATCGACCTTCGAGATCGATACGTCGTTGCTGGACAATCTCTATTCCGAATTGGTCCTTTTTTCGTTCTGAGACATGCGCGTTGTTCTAGACGTCGGTGTGACCGATCGGCAGTTCGTACTGAACCTACGTGACAGATTCGATATCCTGTGTACGGGTCATGTCGTCCCATCGGCCCAGCCGTCCGTTCTTGACATGGAAGTGACGACCGGTGCGCCCGATCCTGTCGACGACGCCAGGTGGTATCGATTTCCGATGGTGGTCGTGCGGTTCCTCCGTACAGGGACGGATGATGTTCTGCTGACGGAACATATCCGGTTCGTGAACTACAGTACCGGCGCCAATCGTGCCGATCTCGTGAATGCTCTCGCCCTCGGCCTGGCCAAACTCGCCGGTACCGGCGGCCTGGACGTACAGTCGGTACGCGTTACCGCGGTGATCGATCCCGCACAGTCCGGCCGGACGCAGCATCCTGCCATGTCGATCCTGCTGAAGCGTCTCAAAGGACTTTTCGTCTACGAGCAATGGAACTGCGGTATCGGCAGGCTGGAAGAAGCGGATCTCAAGGCCGGCGGCCCCCTGGCGCTACCGCAGCACATGCACTGGCTGCCCTGGCCCAGGGTGAGGACATTCAATGCCGATCCGTTCGTCGTCGATATCGACGGCATTCCGTGGATACTCTACGAATACATCGATTCCCGTGAGAAGGGCGAGATACGCGCACGTTCATGGGACGGCAGGCGTTGGGGAGACGAGATATCGTTGCTGGTCGGAGACGGGCACTATTCCTATCCCTGCATCTTCCGTCATGGTGGTGAGATATTCGTTCTGCCGGAGGGCAGTGCCTCGGGCAGGACGGTGTTGTACCGTCTCGCCACGGATACGATGCGCCTTGTGGAACATGCAGTACTCTTCGAGGACAAGGGAATCATCGATCCCACCATCGTTCACCGTGATGGATACTGGTGGCTCTGGGGAGGGATACCGGGACTGCAGGAGAATGCATCGGTCTTTCTATGGTATGCAACCGCTCCGCATGGACCATGGGTATCGCATCCGTCCAGTCCTCTGTCCCTGGACGTCCGGAGCAGTCGTCCGGGTGGCTCCGTATGGGAGCAGGGCGGCATGCTGTATCGTCCTGCACAGGACAGTTCCCGTGGATATGGATGCGCCGTGGCTATACACAGGATCGACCGTCTCACACCGGAACACTATGCCGAAACACCGGTCGGGACGATGCCGCCCGCCGCGAACTGGAAGCAACCCGCGGGGTTCCATACGTTGAGCCGTGACGGGCAGTGGGTGGTCGTGGACGCCCTGCGGAACCGGTATTCGCTATGGCTTCCGTTCGCGCGGATATTCGAACGGATCATCGGGCGCTGAGCGCAGTGTATTCCGCCGTCCGTATGGCGCATTGCCTGTGCCGAGCGATATTTGCACAATGAAGACAGAACATATCGACGAACGGTTGCTGCGTGATATCGATGCACATGCACGACGACTGCGCTTTCTCTACCGCATCAAAGGATTCGGATACGAACGCGCGATAGAGCTCCCGCTCATCGCTTCACGACTGGAACCACTGTTCGGGAAGCCGTTGCGTTATCTCGATATCGGTACCGGCCCCTCGTTGTTTCCGACGTGGATCCTGAAACGTTCGTCGTGGGACGTGACCTGTCTTGACAAGTTCTCGTGGGTACAGATCCAGAAGGACTATGCCCGAAAGGTGATGGGTGGTGCGGACGTCTCGGGACGATTCCACGTGATCGAACAGGACTTCCTGGCGTCCGAACTGGAGCCGGAATCGTTCGACATCATCACCAACATTTCCGTCATCGAACATTTCGAAGGCAATCTGGACAGCGAGGCGATGGCGAAGAGCGCCCGTCTGCTGAAACCCGGAGGCCTGTACGTCCTTACCACGCCCCTGAACGAAGGCCACTACAAGGAATGGTTCCTGGACCAGGACGTTTACGGTGAGAAGTACACGTCGAAGCCGGTCTTCTTTCAACGGCACCATGATCTGGCCTCGTTCCAGGAGCGCATCGTGGCCCCGACCGGGCTCGAAGAAGTCGAGCGTGTCTACTATGGTGACTATGAGATCCCGTTCTTCAACGACAAGATCGTCGTAGGAGGATGGCGAAAGGTGCCGCGTACGCTCAGGCAGATGAACACGGTACGGCATGCACTGCGGCATGGCAGTTATCGTGACTATCCCGTTTCCATGCCCGGCATGAAGATCTATACGTCGGCCGGTGTATTCGTGGTGCTGCGCAAGAATAGCTGATTCTTGGCGCTGTGTGGTTATCCCCGGATCAGAGGCCGTGCCCTGTCCATGTTGTCCGAATGTATGAAGGCGATATTGTCGTTGAGATGATATTCGTCGACGGGACTCGTTCGCAGCGAGCCGTCATCGTCGATGCGGAATGAGGAATACCCTCGGTCGGCAAGGAGCGCTTTCAATTGTTGCGTCGTGAAGTCCCGGGACTTCTGCAGGCCGTCGCTCAGCTCCATCACGATGACCGGGAACAACCTCGACAATGTCCTGGTGCCACCGAGGATGACTTCCAGTTCCGCACCTTCGACGTCGATCTTGATGAGATCGAGCCTCGGTATCGAACGGGCTTCGACGAAGGCATCGATGGTCGTAGCCGGGATCTCGATGTAGTCGGTACTGACGTTGTGTTCGACGAATACGGTCGAATGCGTTCCCGCATTGTTGTCGCGTGACAGGAAGAGCTTCAGCGTACCCGTCTTGTCGGAGAGTGCGCACTGCTCGATGTTGACGTTGGCGAGTCCGTTCAACTGGACGTTGTTCCGGAGTCGCATGGCATTCGTCGTTTCCGGTTCGAACGAGTAGATGGTCGTACCGCCTTCGGCCGCCTTGCCCATGACCAGGCTCAGATAGCCGATCTGTGCACCGACGTCGAACACGACGTCATGGCGCTGCAGATATCGCCGGAGAAAGCGTACGGTGGGCAGTTCATAGCTTCCGAACACGAAGAGGTGAGCCTGCAGGTACTCCGAAAGATCGAGGTTCATCCTGATGCCGAAGTGCAGATCATCCACGATGACGTACGTGGACGACGGGGCCAGCCATCTGAAGTAGATACGGGTCAGGATGGAATACTTGCCGTGCTCTTTCGGAAAGAAACGCATCAGGCGTGAGAATACGTGGCGCACGAACTGTGGGGCGGGCATAGGCGATCGGATAGGGAGCAATACCGCAAAATTATCCAGCACACGGTATTTTATGGCCAAAATATGATATGACGAGGTCGTATGCAGGTACGGATAACGGCGCTGTTGCTTTCCCTCATGCTTCCCGGTACCCTGGCTGCACAAGAAATTCGATGGAGATTCTTCGGGACCTTGTTGAGCGCAAGGGCATTTCCCGTAACCGTGCATATCGGACACGGAAAGGTCCTCGTCATTGGTGGAATCGGTCCTTCGCGCGACAGGAACTGTGAGATCATCGACGTCAATACCGGCCACGTCGAGCTGGCGAAGCCGATGCTCAGGAATCGGCATACGCATACCGCACTGTTCGACAAGGACTCGAACATCATCGTCATCGGTGGCTACGATAACGGGGCCAGTGTCGACGAGGTGGAGCGATACGATCGTACGACCGGGACGTGGAGCGTGATCGGTTCGCTCCTGGTCGGACGTGCCCAGCATGCGGCGTACTGGCTGGATGACGACAGGATACTGGTCGTCGGTGGTCGTGACGAGAGCATCGTTCCCATGGCCCTGGCCGAGATATTCACGGTATCCACGGGGAAGTCCGTTCGGATCAGATCCCATCCGTTTCCCATGAGTACGCCGGTTACCGTACGGGGCAGGACGGGACAATGGGCCGTGGTGGGCGGTAGAGGCGGCCAGAAGAATTCCTATCGGGAGCGGTACGGATATTCCTATGTCGACAGTGCCTGGACGCGCACGATGGCGCTGAACGACAGTGTCTGTTATCCCGCAACGACGCAGTTGTGGGACGGACGCGCACTCATCTGTGGCGGCGCATATCAGGAAGAGCCGTTCGTGACATCCGACAGGGCCTATGTCTTCGACGGGACACAGGTGCATGAGATCGGGCGCATGACGGATGGACGGCAATGGGCGGGTGTAGCGCAGATATCGCCGTCAAGAGCCGTCGTCGCTGGTGGGAATGCCACGAATGTCGTCGTCCTCAGCTCGTCCGACTGGATCGATCTCGACGCCGGGAGCATCCGCCCCGGACCGTCGATGAAGGGTCCGCGTGTATTCCACGGAACCGTCTCCGTTCCCACCGCATATGGGCTGGATGGTGTTCCGACGAATGCCGTGGCTCTCGTTATCGGTGGTCGCGACGAACGTGACAGTCTGTTGTCCACGATCGAGATCCTTGCCAGGACATGTTCCGACAGTATCGACGCCATTCGCGACGATGCCGTACGTATGGCCGGAAGCACGAAGACGATGGATGATGACGGCGTCCTGCTGACGGATGCGATTCCGTTTTCGGCCGGTGCGATATGGAGAACGACGAAGGTCTCCACCGGTCTTGGCTTTACCGTGTCCTTCAGATTCCGGATGATGGAGGGGCACGATGGCGATTTACCCGACGGATCGCTTCCCGGGGCCGACGGTATCGTCTTCGTCGTACAGAACGATGGGCCGGCCCAGGTCGGCAAGGTCGGTGAGGGCATCGGATACGATGGGACACCGAAAGCTCTCGCCGTCGAGTTCGATACGTATCTCAATCCAGCATATAGCGATCCCGACGGCAATCACATCGCCGTTCAGACAGGTGGGCTCGGTCCTTGTCGAGCGGAGCACGTCGCACCGTACAACCTCGGGATCACGACCAAGGTCGTTGCGATCGTTCCCGACGGCAGGATCTATCACGGCAGGATCGACTACCATGGACGGACGCTGAAGATCTATCTTGATACGACGGGGCGGTTCGATTGGCCTGCACTGGTCGTCAACGACGTCGACCTGGCACCATTGCTCGGACTCGATCCCTCGACGACCGCATGGATCGGTTTCACGTCCGCCACGGGTAAATCCGTCGAACGTCACGAACTGCTCTCATGGACACTCGATGGATGTAGTGGTCTCGCTACGTCGGTTGCCGACGGTGTCGTCTCTCCGGTCCCGAAGGAGCTGACGGGCAGTACCGTTATCGTTCCCATGCCGTCCCAGAACCGGGGACGCTTGTATACGGAAGTGGTCTTCGGCGACAATACGGTGATAGTGCTGGAGGACGCCGCCGGCAGAGCGCTGGGTACCGTGCATGTTCGAGGTGGCGAGTTGAGGCAGGGTTTCGAACTTCCGTTCCATCCCGCGGCAGGCTCCTATCTCGTTCGGATCACGGATGGCATGCATTCAGCTTCCGTTCCCTGGATCGTTCTGAAGTGATGTACTGCTGACGGTATGGAGTCCCCTTCTCGTGCGTGGTGTGAACGAGCAGTGGGGACGCTGTCGGGATACTACATCTGCGCTTTCCCGAATCGAACCGTTGTGACGATACTACCCGATTGGGCTCATGCATATTCGATCTATGAGCTCATCTCAATATTGTGGTGTCTGATATGCTCCTACGAATGGCGGTAGTCGCGATATTGTTATCCATGGCCTGCTTGCTAAGAGCGCAGGACCCTGAATGGCAGAATTTTGGGAACCTGAATCAGGCAAGAACCCACGCTCAGGTCGCGAATCTTGGCCATGGTCTGGAAGGACTTCGAAGGGGAGGACTACCATGCGGCAGGCACTACCCGCATCGATGGTGGAACCGTGGTCCTCACGGAAACGCAGCCGTATTCGGATGGTGCGGTCTGGAGCAGGAAGCAGGTTGAAGGTATGGGAGGCTTCGCCACGACCTTCACGTTTCGCATGACGAACGGCAACGATAACGAGTTGCCGGACGGCTCCCTTCCCGGTGCCGACGGTATCGTGTTCGTGGTCCAGAACTCGGGCCCGACGGCACTCGGCAAATCCGGCGAAGGTATCGGCTACGAAGGAATGCCGAAGACGTTGGCCGTGGAATTCGACACGTATCTCAATCCCGCACGACGGGACGTTTCGAGCGCCCGGCATTGGTCGTCGATAGTGTCGATATCGCAAGTCTGCTGGGACTCGGTCCGACCGGCACGGCCTGGATGGGCTTTACGTCCGCGACGGGCAAGTCCGTCGAACGTCATGAACTGTTGTCATGGCGCATGAGCGATTGCAGCGGTCTTCTCGCGACCTCGGTGGATGAGGGCTCCGACGGTCATGGGGCGTCGGGTGCATCGCGTATCGTACCGATGCCTTCACGCGATGCAGCACGTCTGTTCTCGACGGCGATGACCGAAGGGAAGGTGACGATCGTGCTGTATGACGTTACTGGCGCCACGCTCGGTACTACTGTGGCCGGAGCCGGTGAGCTGGCCTATGGTGTCGATCTCCCGTTCCGTCCGTCGACGGGCACGTATTACATCCACCTCACCGATGGTATGCGATCCATCACGTTGCCGTGGGTCGTGATGCGATGAAGCCAGATCGTGTGGAACGGTCGGTGAACTATCCCTGGAGCGGATGGCCGATACTGCGCAGAAGGGCCTCGATCTGCAGGTCTCCGTATCCGTACTCCGGATGCTCCTGCAGGAACCGTACCATGATGTCGTACGATGACGTGATGCCCTGGTCGATATAGGAGCGGAGGATGGCCACGTCGCTCGCTACCGGATTGTCCGGACCCGTCACCCTGCCGAGGTGGAGCCTGCACGCCTCCCGTAAGGGGAGCAGGACAGGCGGTGCATCTTCCTGAACGGCGAGGGCCATTTCTGCCGCATCGCCGCCCGCATAGATACGCCACATACGTGCGGCATAGGCGAGGTCCTCATGATGCAGTTCGATGGAAGAGTCGCTGCAGCGGACGTGGATCCGTGCGCCCATGGTATAGGGTGGGCGCAGATGATAGAGCAGGAAGGCCTGATTGATCTGGCACATCAGGTCCTCGTCGAACCATAGCCGCAGGTCCCTGATCCTTCCGGTGGCGGTGATGCGCGTGAACTCTTCGACGACCTTCGTGCGGTAGTCGCTGGTATCCGCGCCGTAGGTCGTGCGGATGAAGGCCTCGCGTAGATTCCAGAATGCCTCGTTCGCGATGGGGCCGTCGATCGGGCCTATGGCCAGTATTTCGCGCCATACGGCGATGGAATTTCCGGGGAACCGTTCCTGAAGGTCGGTTACGGCAAGGTCGCCGTTGGCGACATGAAGTACGTTCATACGAGATACGGTAGTGTAAGCATGGAAACTACGGTACCTACCAGGATGGTCTGGGCGAGAATCGCTTCATCCAGGCCGTACCGTTCGGCGAAGACCATCGTGAGGACCATCGTGGGCATCCCCGCTTCGAGCATCGTCGCACGCAGGACGTCCGGATCGGCGATCCACAGATGGACCAGCGGCGAGGCGAGCAATGGGGCCACGACGAGCTTGATGCCCACCGATGGCAACGTCCATGGAAGGATCTTCCATTGCGGAGGCCTCAACGCCAAACCTACGGCGAAGATCATCAACGGCGCCACGCAGCGTCCGGCCATCTCACAGGCCTGACCGATGGCATCCGGCAGCGGTACGTCGAGGAGGTTGAGCGTGATGCCTGCGATGGCTGCCACGAGCGGTGGCAGTGTGGCGATCTGACGCAGCGCTTCGCCGATGGTATGACGTTTGCCCTTCGTGCCGTATTCCACGGCAATCAGCGTACCGAGCGTGAACAGCATTGGGGACATGCCAAGAAGGTCGAACAGGACGGGAACGCGGCGAACGTGGTCGCCGATCATCGCTGCCGTGACGGGCAAGCCGAGATAGGTGGCATTGCACCATGCGGCTGCGAGGATGAGGGCTCCGATGGTAGGCCCCGCGAGACGCTTGCGCAGCAGCATACCGTAGACGAGCCATGCCAGCGCCGCGGTGCCGAGAATCGTGACGATCGATACGGCAGGTACGGCGATCAGATCCGTGGTTTCGGGCGCGGTATATAGGACGTGGAACGTGAGTGCCGGAAGGAAAATGTTGAGCACGATGCTTCCGATGATGCGCCGCACGTCCGACGGCGGCGGAACGTTCCTGATCCATCGATAGGCGATGCCTGCACCGAGCAGAAGGAAGAGGGAGAAGAATGCAGCGATCATGCAGGCTCGCAGGCCGGGGCGATGTTGTTGGGATGATGTCCGTGACGTTTGCCGACGTCGCGAATCTATGGGGAAAAGGAATGCTGCCGTGATCGCAGCCCGCCCGTATGCCGGGCCGACGCTTGCAGCACTCTCGCGACGGCACCATTCGATGCAGGTCCTGTTCCATCGGAATCGCGTGTCCGTTCAGCTCTCTGTATGCGGCATGCGGTACTCCGATATGGACAGGGACCATCCCGTGGAATCGTGTCCCCCGGGATACGATACGTTCACAATGCGGACGATGATCCGGACGACCTCCGTTCCGGACACATACCACCATGTCGATACGGACATAGGCGATAGTAATCAGTTGTTCAAGCCATACCACCCCAACGTAAAGTATGGGTAGCGAAAGAGTACCCTAAGTCGTAATTGTGCTGATACAACTGCGTGGGAACGTCACACGAGCGCAGGCTTGGGTACGGTATGGCTATACAATCCGATATTCTGAAGGGCTACTGATGACGATGCACACGGTGCTGATGATGGATGGCAAGAAACAACAGATAGTGGAATCCTTGCTGGAGCATATCGACATCATTGACTACGAGATCAAGATCGTTGACGTCTGTACTACGGCTCTGGCCCTTCGGGAAGTTCTGCGCATGACGAAGCCCGACCTCGTCATCATGGATCCCGGTGTCGACCAGGGGATCACGTTGAGATCATGGCAGCAGAGGTACGGGACCAGGCCGGCATTGATGTGCATCACCGCCGACGCCCGGTTCGCGATGGATGCCTTCGATGCCGGCGCCGCGCACTATCTCCTGATGCCGCTCGATCTCCCGGTGTTCATGGAGGGCTTGTCCCGCATACGCCGTCAGTTGCTGCACAATGCTTCCTATGGCGCGACGACGCGGGAGCGTCTGTTCCCGTTCCATAACAATCTCGTCGCCCTTCCGGGCAACAAGGGAATCGACCTGCGTCCGAGCGAACAGATCATCCGTGTGCGTGGTGAAGGCAGTTACAGCAGGTTCTTCCTGGCGAAGGAGTCGGCGAAGGTGCTGGCGAAGAGTATCGGAGAATGCGAGAAGGTGCTGGCGAAGATGGGCTTCGTCCGTGTCCATCGCTCGAACCTCGTGAACGTCCAGCATATCAGTCGTATCGTGCGTGGCAAGGCCTTCCGCCTGCAGATGAGTAACGGTGACGAAGTCGAGATCTCGGACAGGTATCGCAACGAGCTCCTGTCGATGCTGCCCACACCGGGACGTCATTGACGGATGAAGGACGTGTCGTACATTACCGTCCATGATCCGCAGGTTCCTATTCTTTCTCGTGGTGACATGTTGTACGGCGTCGGCGCAGCCCGTCCGTATCGGTGGAATCATCAATGACTATGCCGAAGTGCTGGATCTCGCCCTTTGCGCGAATACGGTCCGGGTCGACGACGTATCGGGCTTCACCACAGGCGACGTCGTGCTTCTCATCCAGATGCAGGGTGCCACGCAGGATACGAATCCCGGAGCTGGACAGGGTAGACTGCGTTCGATAGGCACGACCGGCCGTTTCGAACGTAACGTCGTCGCCTCCATCACGGCGAGTGCCACTCCGGGCTCGACGGGCGGCGACATCGTCCTGCGCAACCGGATATCCCAGCCGTTCACACCCGGTAACGGCGTACAACTCGTACGGATGCCGGTCTATGCTTCGGCCGTCGTCGTATCCCGCTTGACATGCCGTCCATGGGACGGGCGTCTTGGCGGCGTCCTGGCCCTGCAGGTCAGCGATACGCTCTATATGGAAGAGGACATCTCGGTGGCAGGACGAGGCTTCCGTGGCGGTCGTGCGAGGAAGGGTAACGGGGCGATCGTCGATACGGTCGGTGCGACGGATGATGCGGCCGGCTTCGTTGGAAGCCGTGGCGAGTCGGTGACCGCGAATGCCCTGCCTTATGGAACGGCACGCTCCGTCAATGGCGGTGGTGGCGGAGGGGCAATCCTCGGAGGAGGCCAGGGAGGTTCGCATCTCGGATGCGGAGGACGTGCCTATCGTCGGTACAACGCTACGTCCGGTGACCCGCTGTCCTATGATGCCGGTGTGAACTGGCTGTTCATGGGCGGCGGTGGAGGTTCCGCATTCCGTAACGGTGGTGAAGCTCATGGTGGCGACGGTGGGGGCATCCTCGTGATCGACGTGCCCGTGCTGAAGGGCGATGGAACGCATGTGATCTCCGCTGCGGGTGGCGATGGTGCTTCGGAACCCAACGGTGCAGGCGGTGGTGGCGGGGCCGGAGGCGCGATGCTGATCACGGCCGTTTCCATCGTCGACGTCCCGACGCTGCTGGCGCACGGTGGTGCAGGGGCCACGGGAGGTCCCGATCCGTACGGTAATGGCGGCGGCGGCGGTGGTGGAGTCGTTCGCCTCGGAACCATCAATGCATTCAACCTGAATCCGAGCTCGTATGCGGGTGGACGTGGCGGACGGAAGATCGATTCGGTACGCCTCGGCGAAACGGGATGCGACGGAAGCGTCTTCTATAACGTGACCATCAACGGCGATACGAATGCCTTCGAACCGGCATCCTTCCATCTCAGTCCCGATACGGCCGTATGTACGGGCTCCATCGTACGGCTGGTCGCGAGCGGAGGCCTCACGACGATGTGGTTCGGTCCGGATGGTCCGATATGCGATGATTGCGATTCGTTGTCATGGCAGGCCGATTCGTCAGTGACGTTGAGCGCGATCGTCGTGTTCCCCGGTGGTTGCGCCGATACGGCGAGCATACGCATCACCGTGCGGGAGAGACCGGAACTGAAGGTCGTCGATCCACCCCCGATATGCCTCGGTGATACGGTACGGATCGAAGCGCCGGCAGGATTCGCATCATACCTGTGGACGACGGGCGCGACGTCGCGCTCCATCGACGTCACCGTTGCGGGAGTGTACGGGGTCGATGCTACGGATGCAGGAGGCTGTACGGGGACGGCGAGCTTCGCGGTCCGGTACAGGGAGGGAAATGGCCTGTCCTTCGTCGACGGTGATGCCCGACGAGGAGAGATCGCATGGTTCGATCTGGCCCCCGGCCAGCGCATCTGCCGTACGCTGACGCTCCGGAATTCGGCGGACACGGCTGTCGTCATCACGGCGCCGAGGTTCGCACGCGGAGTCGACGTGTCGTCGCCACCCGGCCAGTTCCCGATCGGTGTCGCACCACACGGCGATGCCGTCATCGTCGTCTGTGCCGGAGGTACGATGCCCGGTGAATATCGCGATACGTGTTACGTACCTGCCGGATGTTCCGAGTTGCCCCTGGAGATGGTGCTGTTCGTTTCCGAGACACGTGCGTTCACACGTTGCAACGTGGAAGTCACGAGCGACGGAGAACGGCATGTCGTCGTCCCGGTCGTGGAGGCACACGAGTCGATAGAACTGATCGCGGAAGGCCAGGAGTGGTCGATGTATGCGACGGACGGTGCCCTGCGCGCGAGTCGGGGCGATGCGGGATCGTTGTTGCATATCGCGTCGGGAGTCTATGCCTTGCATACGCCGAAACACGTCACGCTGATGCTGATCTACTAGCGCATGTCGCTCGTTGTCGCCGTTCGACCATCGTATGGCGGGGTATCGCGACGTACTATGCCGTGCGCAGGAAGGCACGGAGCATGGCGAGACGCCAGACGAACAGAGCGTGGCGGTTCTCGCCACGACGATACTGATCGATGATCTGCATCAGGGCCTTGTGGTCGACGACGTCGTTCATTTCCTCCCACCCGCCCTCCAGCAGATAGGCCAACGGACCGCGGAGCCAGGTGATGTGACCCGGTGTCGTGAATCCCGTCTTGTCCTTGCGATCCAGCACCGCATCCGGTACGATGCCGCGCATGCCGGCACGCAGGACGCGCTTCGTCTCGCCACGATGGACCTTGTGATCGTTCGGCAGGGAGAAGCAGTACTGGACCAGGCGATGATCGAGGAAGGGGACGCGCGACTCGATCGAGAAGGCCATCGCGTTGATGTCTTCCGTATGCAGGAGCGTGGGGAGCAGCGTCACGCGGAGCAGGTTGTAGAGGAAGCCGTTCAGCTTCGAACCTGCGGGCAGTTCCAGACGCAAGGGGACGTCGTCGGCCGATTGCCTGAGGATCCAGGGATATACCTTGCGGAATTCGAGGGCATACATGGAGGGCTCGTCGCGCACTGCCGACAGCACGCTCTTGCCGAGAATGTCGATGCGCTTTCCTGCCGGGTATCCCTGGCGTGATCCGTGGGCATTCAGATCGGCCAGAGCTTCGCCGATGTGTCCGCCACGAAGATGGTCGGCGATGATCCTGTACATCGAATGCATATACCCGCCCATGATCTCGTCCGAACCCTGACCGTCGAGCACGACCTTGACCCCCTGCTGCGATGCCAGTTGCATGACGAAGTACTGCGACACGTAGGAAGACGACGGCATCGGTGCATCCATGATCCACGTGATGCGGTCGATGGCCGCTGCGATGTCGTCGGCGTCGGGAGAGATGTAGTGGGCCTCGATCTGCGGATAGGCCTTCAGCACATGATCGATGTAGGGGCGTTCGTCCACTTCGCCCTTGTTCGTGTAGTAGGCCGTGAAGGTCTTGATCCTGTGCTCGTCCGTGCTGCTGGCAAGCGTGCTGACGATGCTCGTGCTGTCGAGGCCGCCGCTCAGGCAGACGCCCATCGGAACGTCGCGACGAGCCGTAAGGCGCACGGAATCCATGAACAGGTCACGGAAGCCGGCCGCATGTTCCTCGAACGATCCTTCGTCGGTCGTATAGGTGTCGACGTCGGCATACCTCACGATCCGGATTCGTCCGTTCTGCCATATGAGGTTGTGCGAAGCGGGCAGTGCCTTGATGTCGTTGAAGTAGGTCTCTTCGTGATGATGCATCCATCCGAGATAGAGTCCGCGTGCGATCTGTGCTTCGTTGAGGCCGCCGCGGAAGAGCGGAGTGCCTTTCAATCCCTTGATCTCGCTGGCGAAGTAGAGGCGTCCGTCACGTTCGATGTAGTGGAACGGCTTGATGCCGAAACGATCGCGTGAGCAGAAAAGCTCCTTCGATGCATCGTCCCATATGGCGAAGGCCCACATGCCGATGAAGCGTTCCACGCAGGTGTGCCCCCACCGCCGGTAGGCGGCCAGAATGACTTCCGTATCTCCCGATGTGGTGAAGACGAAGCCGTCGCTCTCGAGCTCCTGCCGCAGCTCGATGTAGTTGTACACTTCACCGTTGTAGGTGATCGTCAGATCGCCATACGTCATCGGCTGGTTCGAGGCACTGGAGAGGTCGATGATGCTCAGGCGGTTGTGCCCCAGCACGACGGGCGGCGTGCACCATATTCCCCGGTGATCCGGACCGCGGTGCGATGTGACGTCGAGCATGGCCAGGCCGATCCGCGTCGCATCGTGTTGGGATTGTTGTGGATCGACAAGACCGATGATGCCGCACATGCAAGGACTTCTTGGTGTTGGGTTGGGACGCTGACGGGCAAAAATAGGATGGTAACTTGTACGGAATGGACAGACTGACACGAATACGCCTGACGCTCGGCCCTGCGCGGCCCTTCATCCTGGGCAAGCTGATGGACAGGCTGCGTCTCGGCCGTGCCGATCGGGAGCTGCGCGCCCGTGCAGCAGAGGGCTCGACGTATACACGGCCGTCCACATTGTGGAATCTGAAGGCGGGACTCGCCCCCACCCCACCGGCAGCATGGATCGATCTTCACGGCCCGGCCATCCTGGCACGCGCGGAAGAGATCGCACGGCACCGGTTCGACATCCTCGGTAGCGGGCCGTATACCAGTGCCGCTCCGCGATGGTGGTGGGAGGGGCCGACGGCCGGTATCCATGCCGATACCATCGTCGATGCACGCGAACGGGCGGCGGAGCTGCCCTGCGATCACGTGCCCCTCGACTGGACGCTCGATCCCGTGCACGGACATCGCTTCGACGCTACGGCATGGTATGCCGACGTCAAGGTCGTCGTCCAGAAAGCCGATTTCAAACTTCCCCACGAGTTCGGCCGCGGCCATCAGTGGCCGGTCTGTGCGCTCGCCGCCCTCGTCGACCAGGAGCGGCGCGATCACTGGTACGGCGTCCTGCGCGCACAGATCATCGACTTCATCGTCTCCTGTCCTCCGCAGTACGGCCCGCAGTGGACCGTCGCCACCGGCCCGGGAATACGCATCTACAACATGTTGCTCGCCTGGGACTGGGCGCGGCAGTCCGGTATGGGCGACGGCAGCCTCGATGCATGGATCGCCGCTTCCGTCGTGGATCATGCGGAACACATCATGGCCACACGCGAATGGAGCGGAGGGATGCGCAACAGCCATTACCTCGCGAACCTGTTCGGCCTCGTCGCCTGCGGTCTCTATCTCGATGGATATGCCGAAGCCCGTTCATGGCTCACCTTCGCCGTCGGCGAACTCGATCGTGAACTGCGGATCCAGTTCCTCGACGACGGCGGCAACTTCGAAGCCAGCACGGGATATCATCGGCACTGCATCGACTTCGTCGAGCACGTCACGGCATTGCTCGATGCCGCCGTCGTGCAGGACGATACGATCCCGCGCCCTGGGCCGGAATGGCGCCGCCGTCTGGACGTCGCCCGTCGTTTCCTGGCGGCCGTCACCCCGAATCCGTTGATCGGTGATAACGACGACGGCATGGGTGTCATGCTTCCCGACATGCTGACGATTCCCGCACGGGAACCCTTCATGCATTTCCCGGACTTCGGGCTCACCGTATGGCATCGGCCGTCGTTCCGGCTGACGGCCCGGTGCGGTCCCATCGGTCAGCACGGCAAGGGCGGACATGCCCACAACGACCAGAACAGTATCACCCTGCGCGTCGATGACGAAGACGTCGTCATCGATGCCGGAACGTTCACCTACGGGGCCGACCCGCGACGTCGCAACGAGGACCGCAGCACGGCCGTCCACAGTACCCTGGTGGTGCAGGGACTGGAGCAGAACGACTGGCCTGACGACTCCGTCGAAGGACTGTTCTGGATGATGGGGGACAGGGCGAAGGGGACGATCCTCTCGGCTTCGGCGACGACATGGGATGCCGTCCATCGCGGATACGATCGCCCGCACAGCAGGCAGCTGGTCGTGACAGACGATATGATCGAGGGCGCCGATCGTTACGACGGACGCCATGACGCCCGGGTCTGTTTCCACATCGCTCCTGCCGTCGGCATCGATATCCACCAGGAGGGCAGGGTCGTACTGACGGGACGTACCTGTACCGTGGAGCTGACGTGGAGTGGTGGTGCGGTCGATACCGTTCCGGCATCATGTGCGCCAGGCTATGGCCGGACGTTACCCTCGACGATCGTACGGCTGCATCTCGACGGACCATCGATGACATGGCGTCTGCGCGTCCTGGGCTGAACCTTCTTCCGTAC
This sequence comes from Candidatus Kapaibacterium thiocyanatum, assembly GCA_001899175.1. Classification (NCBI taxonomy): domain Bacteria; kingdom Pseudomonadati; phylum Bacteroidota; class Eximiradiia; order Eximiradiales; family Kapaibacteriaceae (SeqCode); genus Kapaibacterium (SeqCode); species Kapaibacterium thiocyanatum (SeqCode). The sequence continues at coordinate 364,727 of MKVH01000024.1, forward strand.
TTTTGCCCTTCATGAAAATCACCGCACACCTGGGCAAGATATCGTGGTCGCTGGCGGACAAGGTCCTCTACGTCGGCTACGGTCTCGTCCAGCTTCAGCAGATCAAGGCTCTCTCCCCTGACGTCTACGGAGTGTTCTCACTTCTCGTAGCGCTGAACACGTGGATCATGATCATTTCCGATGGTGCTGCGGTACAGGGGCTGATCCAGTTCGGAGTCCGGCCCGAAGAACGTCCGAAGGTCAACACCATCGGCCTCGTCTTCTATACGTTCATCGTCGGTGCCTCGGTATTGCTCGTCTATCTGCTGCAGCAACCGCTCACGGATATCTTCCACGAGCCTCGATTCACCACGGTGGCGGACATGCTGCCGCTGTACTGCCTGCTCACGCTGCCGCGGATGTTCTGTCTGAAGCTGATCTATCGCGATCTCCGGATGCGGGATCTCTTCATCGTCGATACGGTATGGTTCGGCATCCGCACGGTGATGACGATATGGGCCCTGCATAACGGGACGCTGAACTCGCTCGAGGATATCATCTTCATCGACTTCGTGGGAATGGGGGCCAGTTCGTTGTGCGCCATCGTCCTTACGCATCGGGAACTCGTCTTCGGCCTGACGGGTGGCATCACGGTACGCGACTACCTGCGGTACGGTATTCCGTTGGCGGTCGCCACGACGCTGAGTACGACGCCGCGTCAGCTCGACGTCTTCATGATCGCGAGTTTCTTCGGGACCGGTGTGGTCGGGGTCTACAATCCCGCCAAGAACCTGTACCGGTTCTTCGAACAGGCCTTCGATGCGGTCACGGTACTCATCTACCCTGCGGCCGTACGACTGCATGCCGCACACAAGAACGAAGAGCTGGGCCATCTGATCACGAAGGCGATGTCGGTCACCCTGCTGCCCTGCATCATCGCACTGATCGTTCTGGAATCCGGTGGTAGTAACGTCATCATCCCGCTTCTCGGTCCGAAGTACGCCGCCGCCGTCGGGCACTTCAACGTGCTGATCCTTGCTGCGCTCGGCATGCCCTTCTTCCTCATGGCATCCGTCATCAGCGCGTTGGGGGACAGCACGGTCATCGTGCGTTACTCGGCGATAGGTCTGGTCGTGAGCGTCATCGTACAACTGGCTATCGGCTTCGCCGGACTGTATCAGTGGGTGGGGCTCGGTCTGGTCGTCAATACGATCGTCGTCGGAGTCCTCTGTACCGCACATATCCGTCGTACGATACACTTCGAATGGAGGGACCTGTTCCGCATCGTGGGCGATGCCCGGAACGCCGTACGTCTGAGGCGGGGAGGTGGCGCGTCATGACGATGTGGTTCCATGTGTCGTCGATGCGCCGGCTGATGGCGCGCCGCAGGGGACCGTGCATCAGGATGATGCTCACGGCCTTCGTCGGTACGCTATGGTGTCTGGTCGGTGCCGCATGGGCACTGGGTACCTGGCGCGATACGGAGCGGATGGCCGCGGACGTACGGATGGACGTCATGCTGCATGCCGGTACGCCCGATTCCGTGATCCGCAGCCTCGTCCATACGTTGCGGACCATGCCCTCGGTAGGAGGAGTTGAATGGCGTACACCTGAACGCATGTGGTCGGAATTCTCCCGTGACCTTCGCCTCGACGACGATCTCAGGACCGTCGTCGACGTCCCCGACGTGGTGCGTCTGCGGCCTTCCGATGCAGCCTTGAACGAACGTTCCATGACGCTGCTGGCTTCGGCCTGCGAGGATTCCTGGCCCGACGTCTACAAGGTCGTATGGCCCATCGACTACGTCCGCGCCATCGACAGCCGTCGTCGTGACGTCATGATACTTGGTGGAGCGGCCGCCGTATTGTCGTTCATCCTGTTCATGACGGCACTGCTCCATGCCTTCCGCAGTGAACTGCATCGTGCGGAGCAGGACATGAGGATCGGCGCATCGATGGGGGCCACACCGTCCTTCATGGCCGCCCCGCATCTTCTCATCGGTATCGTGACGGGTTCTATCGGTCTTTCGCTCGCCGTCGGTCTGATCTCCGTGTCGTGGTCGTCGATCCTTGCCACGATGCCGTGGATGGGCACGGTGCGGACCGAGGAGTTCGCCATGTGGGTCGGTATCCTGGCAGTCGGAGGACTGGCGATATGCTGGTGGCAGGGACTCAATGCCGCCCGACGTGCGGGAAGGAGGCGGACGGCATGATACGGATCATCGATCGCTACGTGGTGCGGCAGTACGTATCCACTCTCGTCTTCTCCATCGGCGCACTCTGTCTGATCTTCATCATCGTCGACCTGTTCGAGAGTCTCGACGACTTCCTCGACAACAAGGCCACGTTCGGCGTCATCGTCGACTTCTACCTTTCCTTCCTGCCCAACATCCTCAAGCTTCTCATCCCCATCGGCATGCTCCTGGCGTCGCTGTTCTCCGTCGGCCGCCTGTCGGGCAACAACGAGATCACGGCCATGCGTTCCGGAGGGCAGAGCCTCCTGCGGTTCATGCTGCCGCTCATGATCCTCGGGATGCTCATGAGCGCGGGGCAGCTCTACTTCAACGGCTGGGTGGTGCCGAAGGCCAATGCGAGGAAGTTCGCCAACGAGCGTACCTACCTTCAGCGCAGTACCGGAGCCCAGACCCTGTTCAACCTCTATTTCCGGGACACGCCTACGCGTAACGTCTCGATAGAGTTCTTCGACGGCAGCACCGGTACGGCACGTGGCGTGAACATCGAAGAGTATTCGAGCGTGACGTCTCCCCGTATCGTATGGCGTATCGATGCGCCCGGCATGCGCTGGGATACGGCGGGCGGAGGGTGGATCATCGATTCAGGTCTGCGGCGTACCTTCAGGAACGACTCCGTCATCGTCGATGAAGTCCAGGGCGTCAAGGCGCCGTTCTCCATCCGCAACGACCAGATCGAGCGTCTGCAGCGCAACGTAGAGGAGATGAATTTCGACGAGTTGAGGGACTATATCGGCACCTTGAAGAAAGGTGGCAAGAACACGCGTCAACAGGAGATAGACTACTACGGCCAATGGGCTTTCCCCTGGGCCAACTTCATCGTCGTCATGCTGGCGGTGCCCTTCGCCTCGGTACGGCGCAGGGGGGGGATTGCCGTACAGATTGCGGCGGCAATGGCCATCAGTTTTGTGTACATTGCGTTCACCAAAGTATCCCAAGCCATGGGAGTGAACCTTCCGGTGCCTGTGGAGGTTGTCGCGTGGTCGGCGAATGCACTGTTCTTTCTTGTCGGAATAGGCATTCTGCTTCGAACGAAGAGTTGACGAAGAGATGTAGAAACAAGGGATGTGGAGCCAAGGGGGCCTATGAAGATCTCGAAAGGGGTTGCCGGGCTGGCCGTTGCCATCACGATAGCCGTATTGGACGTCGGCACCGCTGCTGCCCAGCGATTCGAGCGCCTGAAAGAGTCCGTGTCGGGAATCACGTTCGCCAACGTGATCACCGAGAGTGATTCGTTCAACATCGTACACGACTTCTACGCCTACAACGGTTGCGGAGTCGCAGCCGGTGACGTGAACGGCGACGGCCTTGTGGATCTGGTCTTTACCGGAACGCAGGTAGGAGCCCGTCTCTACGTCAACAAGGGGGGCCTGGGCTTCGAAGATCAGACCGCTTCCCTCAACTATCCTTCCTCATCGTTCGATAACTGCTCCGGTGCCCTGCTGGCCGACCTCGACAGTGACGGCGACCTGGACATCTACATCTGCAGACGCTACAAGCCGAATCTCTACTTCGTCAACGACGGTCGCGGTTCCTTCCTCGAGGAGGGTAGGGTGGCCGGACTCGACATCCATGCCATGTCGACCATGGCGGCTCCCTTCGACTACGATCGTGACGGTGATCTCGATCTTTATCTTCTGAACAACGGCGAAGCACGTCGACAGGGATACTGGAATCCCGGCGTATCGGACCGTCTACTGCGCAACGACGGGAACGGACGGTTTACGGACGTCTCGAAAAGCGCCGGCATCTCGGACATCGGCTACGGTCTGAGCGTGAGCATCGGCGACCTCGACGACGACGGCTGGCCGGATATCTACGTAGCCAACGACTTCGAGGAACGGGACAAGCTCTACTACAACAACGGCGACGGAACGTTCAGGGAACGGGCCATGTCGGCGTTGCAGAACATGTCGTGGGCGTCGATGGGCAGCGATATCGGAGACGTCAACGGCGACGGCCTTCTCGACGTCGTCACGCTCGACATGCTGCCAGAACGTCACCAGCGCCGCATGACGCAGCTCGGTGGGGGCAGTATCTACAGCCCTTTCTTCGACAGCACGCAGCGCATCCACAATACCTATCAGCTCAACCGGGGTAATGGACATTTCTCGAACATCTGCTATCTGGCAGGAATGGCCGCGACGGACTGGTCGTGGTCCTGTCTGATCGCCGACTTCGACAATAACGGCCGCAACGACATCTTCATCACGAACGGGACGAAGCGGGACATCGGGGACCAGGATCATTCCTACAACCTGCAGGCGACGAAGAACGTGCTTCCCGATTCCTACAAGACCATGCCCCGGTCGAAGTTGCAGAACTACATGTTCTACAACGACGGTGCCCTGCCCTTGCGCAACGTGGCCGGTACGGCGGGACTGGCCGACAGTGTCGTATCGAACGGAGCGGCCTTCGCCGACCTGGACAACGATGGCGATCTCGACCTCGTCCTCAACAACACCGATACGGTGGCCTTCATCTACCGGAACATGACGGTCGAAGACGGAGCCCACGGCCACAACTACCTGCGGTTGTCACTGAAGGACCAGCCCGGAAATACACACGGTATAGGTGCGAGGGTGACGGTGCATGCCGGTGCCGTGAAGCTCGTGCGGGAGCATTACGTCACACGCGGCTACCTGTCGAGCGTGGACCCCGTCATGCATATCGGTCTCGGTGGCATCACGTCGATCGACAGTCTGGTCATACGATGGTCCGACGGCCAGCGGTCCGTCGTCGGGAAGCCGGGAGTGAATACGACAGCCGTCGCCACGTATGGCGGTACGACGGTGTGGCACCCCGAACCCGGCGTCCATCCGTTGATGACGCGCCAGGATGCGACGCTGGTGCCCTTCCGCCATCGTGAGAACTACTACGACGACTTCAAGCGTGAACGGCTCCTGCCGCACCGGTTCTCCCAGAACGGTCCCGGTATCGCCGCCGGAGACCTGAACGGTGATGGACTGATCGACCTCGTCTGCACCGGCGCCAAATATGCCGCAACGCAGGTCCTGTTCCAGACCGCGTCGAAGACATTCGAACCGCAGACGACGTCGGGTCTGGAAGAGGCGACGGAATCGGAAGACGTCGCGGCCTTGCTCTTCGACGTCGACAACGACAACGATCTCGACCTGCTCGTCGTGACGGGCGGGAACGAGTTCAATCTCGACGACGAGGAACTGAAGGACAGGCTCTATCTCAACGACGGCAAGGGACGCTTCACGCAGGTGCCGAATGGCGTTCCCAATGGTACGGCGAGCGGATCCTGTGCTACCGCGGCGGACTTCGACGATGACGGTGATCTCGATCTCTTCATCGGCGGTTCCGTCGTACCGGGGATGTTCCCCCAACCCTGCCGCAGCACCTTGCTCCGCAACGACGAAGGGAGCTTCGTCGACGTCACTGATCGGCTCGCTCCCGGCCTCGCAACGGCCGGAATGACGTCGGGTGCGATATGGACCGACTACGATAACGACGGCGATCCCGATCTCCTCGTCGTCGGCCTGTGGATGGCACCACGGTTGTGGCGCAATGACGGCAAGACGTTCACGGACGTTACGGCCGCCCTGGCCCTCGATACGCTGACCGGGTGGTGGAATTGCGTCGTGCCCGTCGACGTCGACAACGATGGAGACATGGACTACGTTCTCGGAAACCTGGGGCTCAACAGCAGGTTCAAGGTGTCGCAGGCCGCGCCCATGAAACTCGTCGCCGCGGACTTCGACGATAACGGAAGCATCGATCCGCTCGTATCCTATGACGTCGACGGAGTGCAGCGCCCGCAACGTCCGCGCATGGCCGTAGCGCAACACATGCCCGTCCTTACGAGAACCTTCACGTCCTTCAGTAAATGGTCGGAAGCCACGATGGCCGATATCGTGCCTGCTGTATTGCCGGCCTCGGCGATCCGCCTGACGACATCGACGTTCCAGTCCGGAGTCCTTGTGAACGAGGGTAAACGATTCACCTTCCGTCCGCTCCCCGATATGGCCCAGATCTCTCCGGTCTACGGAATCCTTGCCATGGACGTCGATGGAGACGACGACATGGACCTGATTCTCGATGGGAACAGCAAGGGCGCGGACGCCGAGATCATCGGCTACGATGCCGGCATCGGTCTGGTTCTGGAAGGCGATGGCAGGGGAGGCTTCGCACCTGTCCGTTCCGATTCGTCGGGCTTCGTCGTACCCGACGTCGGCCGCGGTCTGGTGGCCATGCCGTGGGGAGGCGATTCCGTCCTGGTCGTCGCAGCCATCAACGGCGGCGTGCCGTCGGCCTTCACGTTCCCCGTGGGACGTACAGGTGGGGTGTCGAGTCCGTACGGCTGGATCACACCCGGCCTCATGACGTCTCCGACATCGGCCGTCATCACGCTGCCCAAGGGACGCCGGATGCGCCGGGAATTCCCGTGTGCGACGGTAACGGGATCCCAGACCCTGTACAGTCCGTCGGCCGGCCCCGGAGTCTACTCCGTACCCCGTTCCACACCGTCGGAAAAGACACGATCCAGACAGAAGCGCGGCCGCTAGCGGCCGCCGACTCGTTCCGGGAGAGTATATTTGCGATCGTGCCATCCGCGACGGATGTGTCGTGTCTTGTTGTTCAGGTTCCGGAACCCCATGAAGCAGATCAGCCTTTTCCTGCTCCTCATTCTGATGAGCTGGATGCCGGTTTCAGCACAGTTGGACGGTGCGACGCTCGTACATGAGTGGAATCGTCTCGTGATCGATGTCATCATGGAGGATGGCTTCGGTCCGCCCATCGCGGCCCGTATCCATACCTACGCGAATCTCGCCGGATATCAGGCCGCCTTCTATGCCGAGCCCGGCTATGTGAGCCTGGTGGGCAAGCTCAACGGATTCAAGGAATGTCCGGTACCCGACAAGAACAAGACCTATGACTGGCGCGTGAGCGCCATCGCCGCCTATCAGACGGCCTGCAGCAAGCTTCTCTACCGCATCAACTTTTCCGACAGCCTGGCCAACGTCCAGTTCAAGAAGCTGCAGGGCGTCGTCGACGCCGACGTCTTCGAGCGGTCGAAACTGTTCGGCACCGCCGTCGGAAAGGCGATCAACGCCTATGCGAAGGCCGATGGCTTCCCCCGCACCCAGGGCCTGCCGGATTGGGAGTGGCCTCGTTGCGATTCCTGCTGGGAGCCGACTCCACCGAACTTCGCGAAGCCCCTCTCCCCATACTGCGGCACGGTCCGTACGATCGTCCTGAAGAAGGCCGAGCAGTTCCCCGTGGAGCCGAACGTGCCGTTCAGCACACGCAAGGGCTCTCCGTTCTACAAGGCCGCCTACGAAGTGTACATGACGGGCAAGAACCTGACGCCGGAGCAGAAGGAGATCGCCAACTTCTGGAACGACAACCCCGTGGTCACGAGCTACCGTGGGCACTTCGTCTACAATTCCAGACAGATCTCGCCCGGTGGCCACTGGATGAACATCGCCCAGGAGGTGATGCTGAAGGAAAAGACGGGCATGGTCAAGAGCATGGAAGTCTATACCATGCTGGCCAGCGCCCTGTTCGACGCATTCACGGCGTGCTGGGCGGAAAAATTCAAGAGCAACCTGATTCGTCCTGTTACCTACATCAACAAGTACATCGACGTCAGTTGGGAACCGTTCCTGCAGACGCCGCCGTTCCCGGAGCATGCCAGCGGTCATAGTACGATCACGGCGGCTGCGGCCGTGGTGCTCACCCACCACTTCGGCGACATGCCCTTCGTGGATTCCACGGAAGTGCCGTTCGGCTTTCCGCCGCGTTCGTTCAAGAGTTTCAAGCACGCTTCCGAGGAAGCAGGCATCTCCAGAATGTATGGCGGTATTCACTACAGGCGCGCCTGCGACGCCGGTGCCCAGCATGGGACCATGATCGGCAATGAAGTGGTTGCCGTGATGAAGATGAAGGAGGAATGAGAGATATGACGAAGACGACGATCATCGCCGGCATGCTCGGACTGGCCGTTCTCCTGGCGCCGGGCTGCAGCAGCGACACGACGACGGGCCCCGGGCCCGCACCCGTCGTGCAGACGAAGACCAACATGCGTCCTGACAGTACCGAGGGATGGCTCTACTATTCGTTCGACGGCGATTCCATCGTTCCGGCTTCGAAGAAGGCGACCGATGAGTGGGACGTACGCTTCGCCTACCTGCAAGGGGAGGGCCGTACGCGTACCGTCGACATCGAGCTGAATTCCGGAACGGTCGGCATCGGTGTGACGCAAGGCGCCGTCGTGACGTCGCGCTTCGAAGGCTTCGTCAGTATCGACGCGGCACCTGCCTTGCGGTCCGACGACACCGCAGCCGCCAATCGCGTCGTGCCGAACTGCGTGACGTGCCCCAATGCACTCTTCGTCTACGATCCACTACGACATACGATCAATCCGAGTCCGGACAAGGTCGTACTGGTCCGTACCGGCAAGGGCGGATACGTGAAGTTCCAGGTGACGAGCATCTACAAGGATGCGGAGGCCAATCCCACGATGCTGACGCCGATGGGATATTATCATCTGCGGTATCAGCATGCGCAGAGCGGGAAATTCTGATGCTAACCAACGCAAGTAATCGAGGAGAATGTCATGTACGGTAATCTGAGCATGGTCGAAGCTCCCACGGCGGAGCAGCTCGACGAGGATGCCGGGAAGCTGGCCGAATTCGAGGAACGCATCGCACGCGGAGAGAAGATCGAACCGCATGACTGGATGCCGAAGGAATACCGGCGTCAGCTCGTCCGCATGATCGAACAGCATGCCCATTCCGAAATCATCGGTGCCCTGCCCGAAGGAACATGGATCACCCGTGCACCGGGCTTCAAGCGGAAGCTGGCCCTCATGGCGAAGGTCCAGGATGAAGTGGGCCATGCCCAGCTTCTCTACAGCGCTGCCGAGACGCTCGGCAAGCCGCGCGAGAAGATGATCGACGATCTCCTCAACGGAAAGTCGAAATATTCGAACGTCTTCAACTATCCTGCGATGACGTGGGCCGATACGGCCGTGATCGCATGGCTCATCGACGCCGCCGCCATCATCAACCAGGTGGCGAATTCGAAGGGCTCCTATGCACCGTACTGCCGTGCGCTCGAACGCATCTGCCAGGAGGAATCCTTCCACCTGAAGTACGGTTACGATAACGTCGTGACGCTCGCGACCGGAACGCCGAAGCAGCGCGAGATGGTGCAGGCCGCCCTGAACCGCTGGTGGCGTCCGATCATGCACTTCTTCGGTCCGCCCGACACCATGAGCCAGCATACGGAGAAGCTCATGAAGTGGAAGGTCAAGATGGCCACCAACGACGATATGCGTCAGCAGTTCTTCAACCAGTACGTACCGAAGATCTGGGAACTGGGGCTCACCGTGCCCGATCCCGAGCTGAAGAAGGATCCCGTCACGGGTATCTGGGCCTACGGGGATCCGGACTGGGACGAGTTCAAGCGTGTGATCAACGGCGACGGCCCGTGCAACAAGGAACGTCTTGCCGTGCGTCGCATGAGCGAGGAACAGGGTGAATGGGTGCGCCGCGCCCTCGCCAAGCCGAATCAGAAATACGTCGTGCCGTTGTCCTAACCTTCCTGCGGGCTGATGAGTATGAACGGCCTGTTCAATTCCTCTGCGTGGAATCCATGGGTGGCACTCATGGAGGCCTTGCTGATCGGTCTGCTGATCGGCGCGCAGCGGGAAACGGCCAAGACGGGAAGCAGCATCGGTCTGCGGGACATGATGCTGATCGCAGCCATCGCCTTCGTCTGCGGATGGCTGCAGGTGACGGGGCTGACGATCGTATGCGTCATTGCCATCGTGACGATGCTCATCGCCCTGCGCCTACGCGACCGGGATCATGTAGGCATCACGACGGAACTGGCAGGCCTCGCCGTCTTCGGCCTGGCCTATATGGTGTCCGTGCCGTCGGCTTCGGATTACGTCGAAGTCGTGATCGCTCTGGCAGTCGTGCTGACCCTCGTCCTCGAAGCGAAGGCGCGCGTCAAGAAGTTCTTCCGCGAGACGATCACCGATATCGAATTCACCGATACGGTGAAGTTCCTCGCCCTCATCTTCGTCATCTATCCCATCCTCCCGAACGGACGCTACGGCCCGAACGAGTTCTTTTCGCCTGCGGGTCTATGGACCGCCGTCATTCTCGTCACGGGCGTCTCATGGGTCGGATACTTCCTCGAAAAATTCCTTGGTCCTTCGCTCGGCAAGAAGATCGTCGCAATCCTCGGAGGCCTCGCCTCGACGACGGCGTCGACGTCGGCCTTCGCCGGCGAAGTACGTCGTGACGGTACGCAGTTGAACAGTTGCTGGCAGGCCGCCACACTGTCGAACGCCATGCAGTTTCCGCGCGTGCTCGTGCTGCTTGCCGTCTTCCTTCCCGATCTCGCATGGAGCTTCGTCGTGCCGTTGATGACGGCCTTCGTGGCTGGAGTGGTCCTGAGCTTCGTCATCGGTCTGCGAGGCAACGGAAGCAAGGAAGCCGTGCCGATGGAACTGCGCAATCCGCTGTCCTTCGTTCCTGCGATCTTCTTCGCCGTCCTGCTCGCGGCCGTCTCCTTCGTGAGTACGGCAGCCACGCAGTACTATGGAGGTTCGGCCTTCATGGTGACGAGTGCGATCGGCGGTCTGGTCGATGCCGACGTCATCACGCTGACGGCAGCCGATCTCCTCCGCGGTGGGCACATCGATGCGGCCATGGCCCGCAATGCCATCTTCATCGCCATCGCAGCCAATGCCGTCGTGAAGAACGTCATCGCCCTCGTGAGCGGTACGCCGGCCTTCGCATGGCGCATGCTGATCACGTTCTGCGTCCTGCTGGCATTCACCCTGTTGCCGATGCTGTTCCTATGATGCATCGCATCCTCGTCCTGCTGGCGATATGCGCGTCGGTATCGGTCCATGCCCAGGACTCGCACTACTGGAATATCCACTACGGCACGTCGGGCACGCTGCTCGGTGGTGCCGTCATCGGCAGCGCCCGCGATCTCAGCGCCATCTTCTACAATCCCGGAGCGCTCGGGGGGCATGTATCGCCCGGTCTCAGTCTCGGTACGCAGGTCTTCGAGCTCAGCAATCTGAGCGTCAACAATGCCGGTGACGGCGGCAGCAGTATCGATTATCTGAGTATAGATCCCACGAGTGGCCTGGTGGCGGGTCAGCTCCGGTTCGATACGACGCTCGTCGATCGCTGGACGTACGGACTGCTCGCTCGCCAGGTCTTCTCCTTCCGCCTGAACGACAGACGTCAGGACGTGCTCGACGTGGACGACCAGCGCTATGGCCTGTATCGGGACATCTTCGTCACCCAGGACATGTCCGAATACTGGGGCGGGATCTCATGGGCACGCCCACTCAACGGCAACATCAGCGTAGGAGTGACGATGTTCGGTGCCTTCCGCAGTCATAACCGTCGTGGCGAGTTGCGCGCCATCCTCACGCAACGCGAGGGCAAGGTCAGCGGTCTCGATGACGTCGGTCACCTTCAGTATTTCGCCGCACGTCTGCTTTGGAAAGCCGGCGTCTCCATCCACTACGGGCGCTGGTCGTTCGGTGCCACGTTCACCACGCCGGGCCTGCACGTTCTCGGCAGTGGCGATGCCTACGTCTCCAACCACGTCATCGGCTTCAGCGTTCTCGATTCCACCATCAAGGATGTATCGATGGTGACGGATCAACGGGATATCGCCGCCCGCCACAATTCGCCGATGTCGGTGGGGGTCGGTGCCGCCTATCTCTTCGGCAACAGGATGCGTCTGCACTGCAGTGCGGAATGGTTCGATGGAGTGCGTTCCTACGACGTCGTGGATACCCATCCGGACACCACGCTCGTCAGCGGAACGCCCGTCGTACCGGTCGTGCGCGAACAACTCCGCAGTGTGCTCAACGCCGGTATCGGACTGGAATACATGCCAACCGATCTGAGGACGTACTTCTTCAGTATCGTCTCGGACATGAGTGCCGTCGATCCGGGTGCCGAAGCATCGCTCGCCATCTCGACCTGGAACATCATCCATCTGACCGGTGGAGCGGTCTTCGCCTTCGGGCCCTTCACCGTCACGGCCGGACTCGGTTATGCTTTCGGCAGTTCGTCGGAGTTTCCCCGCACCGTCGCCACGACCGTGCTCGACGACATCCTCAACGGTTCCGATCGGCCGGCGACGGTCCGATGGCAGCGCCTGCGGCTGCTCGCCGGTGTGGGATATACGATGTAGCATGTTCCGCTGATCATGATGCGGACCGTTTCCGTAATTTCGTCGGGCTTCGTCGTCTTTTTCATCATTTCCACGATCAAGTCATGCGTCCCATTCCGCATCCTGCCGATCCGTCGGATACGCTTCAGTATTTCGCGGCCTTCGTGGAGCTCGTACGGATCCTGCGTGCGGACTGTCCGTGGGACATGAAACAGACGCACGAGTCCATCTCCCATCTCCTGATAGAAGAAGCCTACGAAACGCTGGAAGCCATCTCTTCCGGCAACGACAAGGAATTCTCGAAGGAGCTCGGAGATCTCCTCCTGCACGTCGTCATGCATGGCGTGATGGCCGAGCAGCGCGGTGCCTTCTCGCTGAGGGACGTGATCCATAACGAATTCACCAAGCTCGTGAATCGTCATCCCCACGTTTTCGGCGACGAAGTGGCCGAGAACGAGGCCAAGGTGCTGGAGAACTGGGAAAAGCTCAAGATGAACGAAGGTCGTACGTCGATCCTCGACGGTGTGCCGAAGTCCCTGCCAGCGGCCCTGCGCGCCCAGCGCGTACAGGACAAGGCGGCCAACGTGGGCTTCGACTGGCACGATCGCAGGGACGTATGGGCGAAGGTCGACGAAGAACTGCAGGAGCTGAAGGTCGAGATCGATGCGGACGACAAGGGCGGTGTGAAGCGTGAGTTCGGTGACGTCCTGTTCGCCCTCGTCAATGCGGCGCGTCATGAAGGCATTATCGCCGAGGATTCGCTGCACATGACCATCAATACCTTCATGCGCCGTTTTCAACATATCGAAGCGCGTGCGCGCGAACACAACAGAGCCCTGACCGACATGAATCTGGAAGAGATGGATCGGTACTGGGATGAGGCCAAAAGAGCTGAGAAATGAAGCATATACTGACCCTTGCCTTCCTTCTGTCGATCATCGCGGCCCTTGCCGCCTGCACATCGGATACCAGCGATAAGCGGCCTGCCGACGCAGCCCGCACCACGGGTGACACGGCTGCGGCCGATACCGTGAAGAAGGCGAAACGGCTGAATGCCGACGGTATCGATACCGTGACGTTCAATGTCACGGATACCACCATCACGCTGAAGCAGCAGAACTTCCCGACACCGGGCGGACGGGTCGTGAACGTCATGGTCACCGGCGTGGATTCTCGTCTCGGCGATCCCATGGGCCATGCCGATGCCAACCACCTCGTGCGCTTCTTCCTCGATTCGGGTTTCGTCGAAATCATCTCCATTCCACGCGATACGCCGAGCGATGCCGGATTCGACGATACGACAGGATTGAACAAACTCACGAACGTGCGTGCGAATCGCGGACGCAACTCCTATCTGAAGGCAGTCTGCGAGATCGCCAACGTGCCGAAGATCGACTATTACGTCGAATTCGGATTCTCGCAGGCCATCGGCCTGCTCGAAATGCTCGGATACAAGGACAACGCAGCGAGCACGTTGCGTGTGCTCCGGTCGCGTCAGGCCTATAGCGCCGGAGATTTTCAACGTGTTTATAATCAGGGGCAGTTTATGCGCCAGATCATGCTCAGGCACTTCGAGAAGACGGATGGCCTGATCGGGGATCTCGCCCTGCGAGCCGCACTGGCACTGGTGGAGACGAACCTGTCCTACGATGCCTGCTCGAACGTCCTCGACGAACTGCGCAGCCACGGCTTCGGAACGGATGCCTCACGCGTATGGGTCCGGCTGAAGCCCGCCATGATCTCGAAATTCACGGTCTACGACTTCAGCGTGGAGAACGTCAACGAAATCAACAAACAGATCGATCACAAGATCCATCGTCTCGGTCTGGACAGTGTGCAGATCAACGAGGATACCTACGAACGACGTCTGTCGCGCCTTGTCGAGAAAGCGGCGGCAGACAGCGCCAGGTCACCGGGTAGCGTGATACGTCTGCTGCGCCGTGCATACGAACAGCGTGCCTGGCTTCAGGTGTCGGAACAGGGCAGGCGCCGTCAGTATCGCGATCGTATGTGCGGTCTGCTCGGAAGCGCCTATCGTCGCACGAAGAACCATGCGGCCGCCCAGGCCATCGATTCCTACCTCCAGTTGGAGAACGGCGTCAGCGGAGATAGGTAAGGGGATTCAGCCGTTCACGTCCCCGCCATAACTCGAAGTGGACGAAGGTGCCGTCCACCGACTCGCCGCTCGTCCCCACGAGCGTCCCGGAACGTACGGTGCTACCGCTCCGCACGTTGACCGTGGCGAGATTGGCATAGACGGAGCGGAAACCGTTGTGATGATCGACGATGACGAGGGAGCCGAAGCCGGGCAACCAGCTTACGGACGAAACCTCTCCTGCGCCGACGCACAGGACGCTGGTGCCGAGGGCACACCGGATGTCGATACCGGGATTCTCCAGCACGGTGCCGGTTTCGGGATTACTGTAGCTGCCATATCCATGAACCAGTGCGCGTGAAGCCGTAGGCCACGGAAGGGACTTCGCCCCGAATCCGCCGGTGATCGGTCCTCCCGTCGATACATCGTCTTCCATGGGCTGGTTTCCTGGCTTCGCCGACGCACGTGGCGTCTTCTTCGAGTTCCGCGCCAGGGCTTCCCTGCGCTTCCTTTCGCGCTCCGCGGCGCGTGCGGCTTCACGCGCACGACGATCGCGCTCGGCGCGGGCCACCAGATCTCCGATGATCGAGCGCATACGTTGCGCGCTTTCCTTCTTCTTCTGCAGTTCCTGTACCAGCAGGCGTTTGTCGGACTGGATACGGCGTATCTGCTTCTGGCTGCCCGCGATGGTGGAGGAAAGGCGCTGCTGTTCCTGTTCCTTGGATGTCAGGACCTGATTCTTCGTCGTCGCATACTCGTTCAGCAGTTCCTGCTGTGAGGCCAGGGAATCGCGGAGACTCGACATGCGTGCGCGATAGGCCGAGACCTGTGCCGAGATGGAGCGGAAAAGTTCGTTCGTCGTCGTGGAGCGGGGCGGAAGGCCTTTCCGCGTGGCGCGCAGTTCGATGAGACTGCGTGCCGCACGTTCATAGGCGTCTTCCGTCTTCTGCAATGCATTCCGTGTGGAGGCGATCTGCGTTTCCAGTGTCGATGCCGAATCCTGCAGGGACTGAAGTTCAGCTTCGAGCGTGGCGATGAAGGAAGATACCCTGTGCTGCTGACGCTGGGCCGAGCCGAGAGTCCGCATGGCCTTCGACTCGTTGCCGCTCAGGGCATCGATCTTCTTCTTCGTTGCCGTGATCGATGAACGCAGGCGTTCCAGCTCACGCTTCTTCGTCGAGATCTGCGACTGCGCCGAAAGTGGTACGCAGTACGCTGCAAGCAGCATGCAGATGACGGTGAAGAGCGTATGGCGTGCGGAATACCTGGTCATATCGTGATTCAGAACTCTTCGGTGCGTTCCCGCTTGATCTTCGCGCCGAGCGAATTCAGCTTCTTCTCGACGGATTCGTAGCCGCGGTCGAGATGGTAGACGCGCAGGATTTCCGAACGTCCTTCGGCGATGAGCGCTGCCATCACGAGGCTGACGCTTGCGCGCAGGTCACTCGACATCACCGCTGCACCCGTGAGAGGACGACCACCCTTGATGATGGCCGTGTTCTCGACGACTTCGACGTCGGCACCGAGACGATGGAGTTCGGGAACGTAGCCGAAGCGCGTGGGATAGATGTTGTCCGTGATGCGCGCCGCACCCTTGGCGCGCAGCATGAAGGCCGCCCACTGTGCCTGCGTGTCGGTCGGGAAACCCGGATACGGTGCCGTCGTGATGTCGACCGGATTGGGGTCGTCGTTCATCGTGATGCGTACCGTCTCACCGGTGATGTCCAGTTCGCAGCCGGCATCCTCGAGTTTCTGGATGACGGACGTGAGGTGATAGGGGTTGACGTTGTCGAGGATGACGTCGCCCTTCGTCATCGCGGCGGCGATGAGGAACGTGGCGGCTTCGATGCGGTCGGGAATCGTCTCTTCGTTGACGGCATGGAGGTCGTCCACGCCTTCGATCTCGAGCGTCGTCGTGCCGATACCGTCGATCTTCGCGCCCATCTTCACCAGCATGCGTGCGAGGGACGTCACTTCGGGTTCGACGGCCGCATTGGTCAGCGTGGTGTGCCCCTTGGCCAGCACGGCTGCGGTGAGGATGTTGACCGTGGCTCCGACGCTGGAGATGTCGAAGTGGAAACGCGCTCCCTCGAGTCGGGGGCTCTTCGCGATGATGTAACCACCTTCGAGGCTGATCTCCGCGCCGAGTTTCTCCAGACCCTTGAGGTGGAGGTCGACGGGGCGGGGACCGAAGTTGCAGCCACCCGGCATGGACACGCGCGCCTCGCCGTAGCGTGCCACGAGCGGCCCGAGTACGTAGATCGACGCCCGCATCTTCTTCACGTGATCGTACGGAGCTTCATGACTCGTGATGTTGGTCGAGTCGAGCAGGAGCGTGTTGTTGTTCAGTTCCGCATGGACACCCATCGAGCCGAGCAGGCGGCTCATCGTCCATACGTCACGATTGTTCGGCGTATTTCCCAGATGGTAGACGCCCGGAGCCAGCAGGCAGGTAGGCAGCAGAGCCAGGGAAGCGTTCTTCGCTCCCGAAATCGACACGCGGCCCTGAAGCCGCACGGGGCCTTCGACGATGAATTTGTCCATGGATGATCGGCAACCGAAAAGTGTGGGCATCGGCGCGTGACGGATATGCCGCTTCGGCGCCGGACGAATGCTGCAAAGATAGTGAGCGATGGAACGAACGGCAGGTATCCTTCATTGTCGTTAGACGTTTTTTGCCGAAGTTCGTGCGCTCCGTTAGAGGTGCTGCCCGAAGTACGGGCGGCTGAGATCATACTCTGGTACCTGATCCGGATAATGCCGGCGAAGGGAAACGGAATCCTTCCTTCAAGGATATCCTGCCTACCGTTCTAACGGACGTTCTCTTGTGTCACACACACTCAGGGACCGTCCCATGTCTCCACGTCTTGCCCTTGCCGCCACGGTGCTGGCGGCCTGTTTCACTCCATCCATTGCGGCCGCTGCCGAAGCCGATTCAGTCCGCAGTCAACGCGATACGATCCGTATCTATTCGGTGCCGAGCATGACCGTCACCACGCTCCGTGCGCGAGAACGGCAGACGCCCGTCGTCTTCAGCGAGATCACCCGGGCGGACCTCGATCTCTCCCATACGGTGAACGATCTGCCGAAGCTGCTGGCCGACATGCCGTCGACGATGTTCTATTCCGAGAACGGCAACGCCGTAGGCTACAGTAATCTGTCCATCCGGGGCTTCGATCAGCGCCGCATCGCCGTTCTGGTGAATGGTATTCCGCAGAACGATCCCGAAGACCACAACGTCTACTGGATCAACTTTCCCGATCTCGCGAGCAACGTCGAGAACATCCAGGTCCAGCGCGGTGCCGGGATGGTCAACTACGGAGCCGCCGCCATCGGCGGCAGCGTGAACCTCACCACGTCGAACTTCGCGAGCCAGCGCCAGGTCAAGATCACGACCGGTGTGGGCTGGCAGGAAGGCCTGCCGTCGGCACAGAATACCGTCGATCCCTTCACGCGCAGTGTCCAGCCGGCCCTTGCGAAGTATTCGCTGGAAGTATCGTCGGGAATGATCGACCGCTATGCCGTCTACGGCCGTATCTCGCGCATCAACTCGCAAGGCTATCGTGACCAGTCGTTCTCCGAACTCACCAGCTGGTTCTTCAGCGCGGCCCGTTTCGACGATCATGTGACGACGCAGATCAACGTCTTCGGCGGGCCTGTCGCGGATGGCCTGGCCTATACGGGACTTCCGAAGGAATGGGCGCTCGATCCAATCCTGCGTCGCCGGAATCTCAGCGACTTCGGCTACGAAGCCGACGGCCGCACGTTGTCCTATACGGCCACGCGCCGGCCACAGGAAGTGGAGAACTTCTCGCAGCCCCACTATGAATTGCTGAACGACTGGGATATCGCCGAGGGCCTCACCTTCAAGTCGTCGCTGTTCTACTACTCCGGTGAAGGCTTCTTCGACTACGATGCTTCCTGGGCCTCGGCCAGCTCCTTCGGTATCGACCCGACGAAGGCTCCCGGCTTCGCCAACGCCATCGTACGGGCCAACGTCGACAATCGTCATGGGGGCTGGATCCCGCGTATCGTGTGGGACAATGCCTACGGCCAGTTGACCGCCGGTGCCGAGTTCCGCATCCATCGCAGCGATCACTGGGGCAAGATCCGCTATGCAGAAGGTCTCCCCGAAGGCTACGATCCGGATGCCAAGTTCTATTCGTACAATGGCGCCCGCGACGTGATCTCCGGCTTCGCACGTCAGGTATGGGCCGTGGCCGACGACTTCACGGTGAACACCGAACTCCAGGTGGTATCGCATCGATACAATCTCTCCAATGAACGTCGTAACGGCGAATTCACGCAGTATGACGGCGTCGACGGAGTCGTGGGCAACGGCGGCGACCTCTTCAACGTCCATTACCTCTTCGCCAATCCGCGCATCGGCGCCAACTGGAACATCAACGAAGAACAGAATGCCTTCGTCGCAGTGGCCTATACGTCACGCGAGCCTCGCCGCAACAACCTCTATGCGGCATCCGATTCGTGGTACGGTCCTACGCCCCGCTTCGCCGTCGATACGACGGGCGGCGTCACACGCTACGATTTCAGCAAGCCCCTCGTCAAGCCCGAGCACATGCTCGATATCGAAGCGCAGTGGGCGATCGCCGTCGGACGCTTCAAGGGCAGCGTGACCGGATACTACATGAACTTCACCGACGAGCTCGTGAAGAACGGCCAGCGTGACATCTTCGGTCTGCCCATCGAAGGCAACGCCCCGCGCACCGTGCACATGGGCCTGGAGTTCCAGGCCTCGGCCATGGTGCTGTCGTCCGCCTCCGCGGGTGCACTGCAGGTATGGGGTAATCTTTCGATCAGCCGGAACAGGATCGTGGACTTCACCTTCGTCACGGACGCTTCGACGATGTCGCTGAAGGACAATCCGATCGCCGGTTTTCCGGATCTGCTCGCCAATGTCGGGCTCACGTATTCCGTCGGCGATCTCCGTGCGATCGCCACGTTGAAGCATATGGGCAGGATGTATACCGATAACTTCGGTGATCGTAACCGTTCGGAAGAATACCGGACGATGGTGCTGAATGCCACCGGTTATGACGATAACCTGATCGATGCCGCGACGGTCGTGAACCTCAACGCATCGTATGCGATACTGAAGTCCGTACGGCTGAATATTCAGGTCAACAACCTCTTCGATCATCGCTACATCGCCGGCGGAAACGGCAAGGAATTCTTCCCGGCGGCACAACGAAATATCTTCGTCGGTGCGGAGCTTGTCCTCTAGGCGTATATTCGCGCCCTATGAAGAGACACTCCATTCCCGTGACGGCACAATGTGCCTACGAAGGTCCCAACGGTCGTTGCAAGCGTATGACGACGATTACCCATCCGTACTGCGGCAAGCATACGCAGGACGTATACGGACTGAAGGTCGCGAAGAGCAATATCCCGGGCGCAGGTCTGGGATTGTTCGCCCTGCGTCCCTTCGCTCTGGGAGAACATATCGTCGAATATTACGGCGAGAAGATGACGCAGAAGGAGTATAACCTCAAATACGACGACGACGCGCTCGGAGCCTACGGCATCGAGCTCAACAGCAGGTACGTCCTCGACGCTGCGAAGACGTCATGTGGTATCGCACGCTATGCGTGCGACTATCATGGCTCGCGCCGCAAGCCCAATGCGGAATACGTTTCCGACAAGGGGCGCATCTGGGTCGTCGCCGTCCGTCCGATCAAGGCCGGAGACGAGATCCTGACGGACTACGGAGATGAAATGCACAGGGCTCTAGGATTGAAGTAATGCCGCGAGGATCGGTCCGGGGCGTACTTCGCCCGATCTGAAGTGGAGAGCCTGACGACGAAGGTCGTTGAAGAAATAGGACAGGACAACCATGGTGCCGTGACGATCCGACAGCTCCATGCCGGTGATGTGAAAGCCGGCCTTGAGTTTCGGAACGATCACGGCATTGTTTGTCGCGGCATGCCGGCTGTAGGCGACCTGGAAGCCGTGTTCACCCAGGTTGCGCAGCACATGAGGTAGCAGGGCGGAGTAGAGACCTTTTCCCCGGTGCTCCCGCTCGATGGCCGTGTTGCACATGTAGAACCGCTCGGCATTCTCCTGGAATCCGTAGGTCCAGCCGATGAATCGGCGGCCATGGCGAATGGCCCATCGTATCGAATACATCGCAGGCATGTCCTGCGCCAGCTCGCGTTTCCGCTGACGCTCCTGCGCACTGAGCGCCGCTTCCGCATCGAATTCGAGGCTATGAGGAAACATCTCGGCACGGCGTTCGCGGAACAGTGCTCCGAACGTGGCCGGATCGACATCGACCAGCGTATATCCCGGCAGCAGACGGATCGTTTTCATGGTTACCAGTACCGTACGGTGAATGCGACCTTCGTCGAACGTCCCTTGTTGTCGAGACAGCTCACCTCGTGACGTCCCTTGCCCGGTTCGATGAAGACGACGCCCGACGAAGGAGCGGAGGTGAGGAAGACATCGTCAAGATACCAATAGACCGTCTCGACGTCGTTCATCGTTGCGCAACGCAATTGTAGCCTGGACTCGCCGTCGGTCTCGAGGATGTATTCCTTCCCGGGTAACGGGCTCACGATGCCGATGGTTCCATCGGTGAACATCCGTGTGCACGATGGATTGTGCGGAGGAGGGATGCGTACGGGAATGTTCTCACCGCGATAGAAGGCGAGGAGGGGAGGGGGTAGATCGGGATAGATGACGCGCCGATAGCCCGTCGGGGGGAGACACGAGGTGCAGTAACTCATGCGGCCGTCCGCGCTGATCGCCATCTCCCTGAGATGTTCGCACCGCTTGCCGCTGGAGACGCCGGGATGGTAGACGTCGATGATGCGGTCCTGACAGGAATCCGCCGGCAGAAGGCCCGTTACGCTGCAGACAAGGCGCTCGTCGAGTTCCTGCGGCATGGCCGTCCACCGGTCATCCTGCGAACGGTCGATGGTGTTGACGATGTCGAAGAGCAATGGCGTGGCGCTCGTCGATCCCGTGAGGTCCTGGACACCGTTGCCGCTGAAGTTGCCCACCCATACGCCGATCGTGTAGCGTCTGTTGTAGCCGATGCTCCACGCATCCCTGCGTCCGTACGAGGTGCCGGTCTTCCATGCGATCTTCGGTATGCGCGCTCCGGCCTCCACGCCGTTCGGAAGATCGGGCCGCGTGAGCTGCGTGAGGCTTTCGGTGACGATCCATGCGGCGCCCGGACTGAGCAGGCGTACGGTGTCGGACGATCGTGGGGTGCCGTGGATCCATCGCAGGGGACGTATCTCGCCTTCATGGGCGAGGCCCGCGTAGAGGCGGACGAGTTCGTCCAGACGCGTGCCGCATCCACCGAGGATGACGGACAGACCGAGGTCCTTCCTCTTCCGTCCGATCGACGTGCATCCTGCACGCGCCAGGGCATCGACGAAGGCCGCGACGCCCACCTGATGGAGCGTCGTCACGGCCGGTACGTTCAGCGAACGTGCCAGAGCCTGCTCCATCGATACGGCACCGTTGAAGTGGCGGTCGTAGTTCTCCGGTGCGTAGCCGTCATAGTTCACCGGGACGTCGGAAAGCATCGTCTTCGGTGTGAGCAGGCCGCGGTCGAAGGCCATGCCGTAGACGAAGGGCTTCAGCGTGGAACCCGGTGACCGTACGGCCCGTACTCCGTCTACCTGCCCCGAGTGCTCGACGTCGGTGGGGTCGGCGGAGCCGACGTAGGCCACGACATCCATCGTCCTGTTGTCCACGACGACGACGGACGCATTGTAGATGCCGTAGGGGCGCAGGCGCTGGATATGATTGTAGGCCAGCGTTTCCACCTGGTCCTGCATCTCCGCGCGGATGGTGGAACGGATCGTCACGGCATTGGGGTCGGCCTGACGGAGCCGCACGGCGAGATGCCATGCCTTGCGAGGCGTCTCGATACGGCGTACGACGAGCGGCTCGCGGACGGCGTCGTCGTAGTCGTCCTGGCCTATCTCACCGTCGTCGTACATCAGGCGCAGCCAGCGGTCTCGCTCGTTCTGGAGGGCCCCGTTCGCAGCGCCGAGACGTAACGAGGTCGGACGGTTGGGAATGATGGCCAGCGTCGTGATCTCACCAAGGCTGAGGCGCTTCGGCATCTTGTCGAAGAAGAGCACGGATGCTGCCTTCACGCCCTCTATATTGCCGCCGTAGGGAACCAGGTTGAGGTAGAGCCGCAGGATCTCGTCCTTCGAATGATGCAGTTCGAGCTGGAATGAATGGACGATTTCGAGGACCTTGTTGTACCAGGTTCGAGGTTTGGGATTGAGAAGGCGCGCGACCTGCATCGTGATCGTCGATGCACCCGACGTTCTTTTCCCCGTCGTAACATTATTCCATGCTGCACGTAGGAGGGCCCCGGGATTGACGCCGGGATGCCAGCGGAACCACTTGTCCTCCTTGTAGATGATGGTCATGCGCAGGTCTTCGGAAATGTCGTCGAGTTCGGTGGGAAGCCGCCATTTGTCGTCGGAACTCAAGAATATCGTCAGAACTCGTCCGTCAACGTCGGTCACTGCACGCGCATAGGGGATGTCGGTCCTGAACGGAACGATCAGGTCCCAGCACAGGAACAGGAGCAGTGGTGAAAGGACCAGGAGCGTCCGGCGGCCCCATCGGGAATTGATGACGGATCGTAAAGCATTCACGACACGAAAATCCTGTATTTTTGATCCAATACCACTATTCGATACGGAATCATGGGAGCGAAATTCGTTTCCAATAAGGATGAGACGGTGAGGCTGTTCAAGAACCCCGTTCTTGAATACTTCTCCCACATCCATTGGTGGCTGCCAGCGGTTGTCTATGTACCGGTGCTCACCGCTGCCGCCGTTCTCAGCATCATGGCAACGTCCATTCTGGCGACCATAGGTGTCTTTCTCGGCGGTATCCTGTTATGGACCCTGACGGAATACGTCATCCACCGGTTCGCCTTCCACATCCATCCGACGTCCGACCTCGGCAAGAAGCTGCACTTCCTCGTCCACGGCGT
Source organism: Candidatus Kapaibacterium thiocyanatum (assembly GCA_001899175.1). NCBI lineage: Bacteria > Pseudomonadati > Bacteroidota > Eximiradiia > Eximiradiales > Kapaibacteriaceae (SeqCode) > Kapaibacterium (SeqCode) > Kapaibacterium thiocyanatum (SeqCode). The sequence continues at coordinate 388,235 of MKVH01000024.1, forward strand.
GCACCACGACTATCCGCGCGACTCCACGCGCCTCGTGATGCCGTTGCTTGTCAGCGTGCCGTTGGCGATATTGTTCTTCGTCCTGTTCAGGACGGTGGCAGCTCCCTATCATATGGGGCTGTTCAGCGGGTTCCTGTTCGGCTACGTGGCGTACGACACGATCCACTACGCCACGCATCACTGGAACATGAACAACAAGGCGGGACGATTCCTCAAGGAATATCACATGAAGCACCACTATGTCGATGAACAGACGGCATACGGTGTGAGCAATCCGTTGTGGGACTACGTGTTCAACACGGTACCGGAATGGGCGCGTCAGCGTGCGCGTCGGCAGAAGAAGATCACTACGTAAACGAAGGACGACTATCCATGGCCCTCAATAACGACGCCATCCTGACCGTAGCCCGCAACGTGGCGGCCGGTGTACAATCCGTGGAGCATCACGGTGACTTCACCCTCATCGTACGGAACGAGGAACTGATCGACGTGCTGTCGGAACTCAAGGAAAATCCGGCCATGCGCTTCGATCAGCTCATCGACGTCACGGCCATCGACTGGGCGCGTCCGACGGATCGTTTCGAAGTCGTCTACTTCCTCTATTCGATTCCCAACAAGACGCATTTGCGCGTGAAAACCGCCGTTCAGGAACGTCATCCCCATGTTCCGTCGACGGTCGAACTCTGGGAAAGCGCCAACTGGTACGAGCGCGAAGCCTACGACATGTACGGTATCATCTTCGACGGACATCCCGACCTGCGCCGCTTCTACATGCCCGAGGACTTCATGGACGAGCAGGGTGAACCTCTCTATCCGCTGCGCAAGGATTTCCCGCTGATGGGCCTTCCCGGCTCGCTGCCGCTGCCGGAAAAGCCCGAAGCCAGGAACAATTAATCGGCCTGGAGCCAGGTGATGGCGTCGGCCAGCGTCGGATGGAATTCGAACAGGTATTCGATCTGCGAGATACGGAACAGGTTGCGTACCTGATCCTGCATGCCGACGAGGATGACGAAGCCTTCCGCTTCCGACATCTGGCGATGTGCCAGCAGGAGCGAACTCAGGCCCTGTGAATCGCAGAAATGTACCATCGACATGTCGATGACGAGGGCCTTGACGTTCGGCTGACACAGGATCAGCAGCTCGCTCTTCACTTCGGGGGCGTTGGTGGAATCGAGTGACGGTTCCTTGATGGTGAAGATGACGAGTTCATCGTCCTGTTCTACGGAAAACTTCATGGTGAGCGTACTGCGGGGGATGGAACAATCGACGCGGCAAATATCCCAAAAAAACGGCGTATGCAATCCATTCTCGTGATCAGGCTGTCGTCGATGGGTGACGTGATCCTCGCCACACCACTGATACGACAGCTCCGGCATACCTATCCCGATGCTATCATCGACGTCGCCGTGGCGAGTCGCTTCGCCGGTGTCCACGCCGACAATCCCCGCATCCGGAAGGTGTGGAAGATCGAGCCCCGTACCAGCCCCGACCCCGAACTGGACGACGTGAAACTCGCCATGCGCGAATCCGTGCCAGGCGGTCACTACGACCTCGTCGTCGACCTGCAGAACAACTTCCGTTCCGCCGCTCTGCGCAAGGGACTCGGCCGGGACGCCGTGCGGGCACCGAAGCATCGTCTCGAGAAACTCGCCCTCGTCTATCTCAAACGGCGTCCGCAGCCCATCATCCCCGTCGTGGCGCGGTACCGCAAGTCCGTGGCCCATCTGCCGCTGGCATTCGACAGCGACGGTCCGGAAGTATGGCTGCCCGAAGAGAGGACGCTCGGCTACTATCCGCCCGATGCCCATACCGCTGTCGTTCGCGGTCGTATCGCCGTCGCTCCTGGTGCCCATCATGCCACGAAACGCTGGCCGGCCGTACGTTTCGCCGAATTGTGTCGCCGTCTTGTGGAGGAGCAGGGCCTGGTGCCCGTCCTGGTGGGAGGGCCGGACGACCGGGAACTGTGCGACGGAATCGCCGCATCGAGTGGCGTTCCGGTGGAGCGCGCCGATGGAATCGGCGGCATCCAGGACACTGCGCGCGTTCTCGATACCTGCGACGCCATCGTCACGAACGACACGGGTGTGATGCATCTGGCATCGGCACGGCGTTTGCCTGTCGTAGCCATATTCGGGTCGACCGTTCCCGAGCTCGGCTTCGCACCGTATGGCGTTCGTCACGTCATCGTGCAGCATGATCTCGGTTGCAGGCCCTGCAGTCATATCGGGCGGGCGGCATGTCCCAAAGGTCACTTCCTGTGCATGAACGGCATCACCGTGCAGGAAGTCCTGGAGGCACTGCAGAAGCCGTAGATTTGCCCATCATCATCCACGATCCGCTCGTATGCAATCAATCGGTGTAGTCCTGATCGGCGCAGGGAACATTGCGCAGAACATCCATCTTCCGATCCTCGCCGCCATGCCCGGCGTCAAGCTGCTGGGCATCGCCGATCGCCAGATCTCGAAGGCGCGGATCCTCGCGGAACGGTACAAGGTGCCCCATGCCGTGCGGACCGTCGAGGACGCACTGGCTATACCCGGTGTCCAGGCCGTGGTGGTGACGACGAGTACGGACGGGCACCACGACGTGGCCCTGCAGGCCATCCAGGCCGGTAAGGACGTCTTCGTGGAACGCCCCGTCGGCCGTACGCTGCAGGAGGCGATGGACATCAAGGTCGCGGCACAGGAGCACAACGTCCAGGTCATGGTGGGAATGAATCACCGCTTCCGCCCGGACGTCGTCAACATGAAGAATGCCGTGGACCGTGGCGACATCGGTCCCGTCTTCTACGTCAAGGCCGGCTGGGTGAAGCAGCGGAGCACGGATGCCCGATGGCTCGCGCAGGCCGACAAGAGCGGCGGCGGAGTGCTGATCGATCTCGGCATCACCGTCATCGACATGATTCTCCACGTCTTCAACTTCGGCCGCGTACGCAGCGTCGTGGGCAGCACCTTCCACCACGAGACGAAGAGCGTCGAGGACGTCGTCGTGGCCATGCTGCATTTCGAGAACGGCAGCGTCGCCACGGTCGAAACGAGCTGGTCCCTCATGCGTGCCGAAGACCTCTACTACTGCAACGTCTTCGGAAAGAAGGGCAGCGCCTTCATCAATCCGTTCAAGCTCGTCAAGCGTCAGGGCAACACCTTCAATACGACCACTCCGGCTCCGCCGAAGTCGCAACAGCAGCAGCTCGTCTACCGCAAGAGCTATGAAGCCGAGCTCAAGCACTTCGTGAACGCCGTGAAGGGTCTGGTGCCGATGATCTCCACCGTCGGCGAGGCTGTCGAGCGTATGAAGATCGTCGAAGCCCTCTATGCCAGCGCGGAACTTCAGCGCGAAATCGTCATTCCATAGCGCCTGGTGCGCATCCTTCGGGAAAACCGGTGCATATCCGCGCAGGGCGGTGGATAACCCGCACCGGACAGGTGAACAACCGGAGACGACGCAGTGCATAACGATGCGGATCCGCTGTAGAATGGGTCAGCAACGGTGTGCTGCCGGCGCCGTTTCCTTTTGATAAACTTGCAGTCTTGCATTCCGCCCGACGAACACACTCACAGCATATCATCGGCAGTCCTCCATGGCATCGAACGATCGCACGAAACGACCCTCCACGGCAGCACAGGTATTGGCACTCGACGAACTGACGGGACACATACCACCGCATTCGACGGATGCGGAAGTGGCCGTGCTCGGTGCCATGCTGGTGGACAAGGACGCGGTGAGCAAGGTCGTGGAAGTGCTCGATCCCGACTGCTTCTATCACGACAAGCATCAGACGATCTTCACGGCCATGATCGCCATGTTCGAGCGCGGGGTGCAAATCGACCTCGTGACCCTGAACAACGAGCTGAGCCGTAACGGAACGCTGGAGCGGGTGGGCGGCATGTATACGCTCACCGACATCTCCGCGCGGACGGTCACGGCCGCGAACGTCGAACATCATGCGCGCATCGTTCTCGAACGCTACCTGAAGCGCCAGTTGATCAAGGTCGCCGGTGAGATCATCACCGACTGCTACGACGAAACGTCCGACGCACTGGATGAAGTGGACCGTGCCGAGCAGCGCATCTTCGACGTGGCCGAGAAACGTCTGAAGCGCTCCTATTCGGGCATGAAGAAGCTCACCAAGGAAGCCATCGAGCGCATCTTCGCCCTGGCCTCCGGTGACGGTAACGGCGTGACGGGCGTACCTACGGGCTTCACCGCGCTGGACGAGAAGTTGAGCGGACTGCAGCCGTCGGATCTCATCATTGTCGCGGCGCGGCCATCGATGGGAAAGACGGCCTTCGCGCTGAGCATCGCCCGCGAAGCTGCCCGCGAAGGTCATGCCGTGGGCTTCTTCTCGCTCGAAATGTCCGCACAACAGCTCGTCTTGCGTCTGATCTCGGCCGATGCCGAGGTCAATCTGCAGGCCCTGCGCTCCGGCCGTCTGTCGCAGAAGGAAATGCACGACATCGTGGCGCGCATCGACAAGCTGATGAACGCCCCGATCTACATCGACGATTCGGCCGCCCTGTCGCCCGTGGAGTTCAGGGCGAAGTGCCGGCGGATGAAAATGGAGCACAAGATCGAGCTCATCATCGTCGACTACCTCCAGCTCATGCATGCCCCGAAGGCGGAGAGCCGTGAACGCGAAATCTCCGTCATTTCCCATACGCTCAAGCAGGTGGCCAAGGAATTGAACATTCCTATCGTGGCCCTTTCGCAGTTGAACCGTACGCTCGAGCAACGTGCCGACAAACGTCCGATGCTCTCCGACCTTCGTGAATCAGGATCGATCGAGCAGGATGCCGACGTCGTGATGTTCGTGCACCGCCCGGAATACTACAAGATCGAGACGTTCGAGGACGGACGTTCGACGGAGAACATCGCCGAAATCATCGTCGGCAAGCAGCGGAACGGTCCCGTAGGCGACGTACGCCTCCATTACAACAAGGAGCTGGCCCGGTTCCACAATCTCAGTTATCACGACGCTCAGTTCGATTCGGGGAACGACCACGGCTTCATCGGTGGGGGACCCGACGTTCCGTTCTGATCCTTCAGGGCGTCGACGGCGGGGCGGCCAGCGATCGTTTGATGGGACAGGTACTCGTGCCGTGAAGTTCGCACGAGCCGTCGCAGGGCGTCACGTAGACGCGCGGAATAGCCGTAGGGAAGCGCGCATGCAGGGCATCCAGGATCTGCTTCTCCAGCTCGTAGAGCTGCTGCAGGGTATAGTCGTACGGCATCACCAGGTCGATCTCGATGAAAATGTCCTTGCCCGACTGCCGCGTGTGCACGCTCCTGAATTCGCACATACGTGTGAAATTTTCGGCGATGATGGCAAGGATCTCGTACTGCATCTCGTCCGGTAGCGTACGATCCAGCAACTGACGGAACGCTTCGCGTCCGTGCTGCAGCGGCACCTTGAGCGTGACGAGGATGAGGGCGATGGAGACGACGCTGTCGAGCACCGCTGCCACACCGAACCATTTGATGCCGTGCAGGGCTGCGCTGGCACCCAGGCCGACGACGACGCCGATCTCGACGAACGAGTCCACACGCCACAGCTCGGCATCGTAGTGCAGCATGGGCATGTGATAGCGCTGGGCATAGCGTTCGAGCAGACGGGCCGTCCATCGCATCACGATGAAGGAGATGACGCTCCACACCACGAGGATGATGTTGTTGCGCATTTCCGGTGGCCGCTGGAACAGCGAGAACGCCTCGCCGAGCGTGAATACCGTCAGGACGAGGAGAAGATTGGCGCTGACCAGGATGGCCAGGCTCTCGTATTTGCCGTAGCCGTAGTTGAAGGTGAGGTCGGGCCTGCGCATGCTGCGCTGCACGGCAGCGAGGAAGAGCAGGGAGTTACCGATGTCGATCAGCGTCAGATATCCGTTCGTCTGCATGATCAGCGAATGCTGGACCAGGCCGAGCACGATGCTGCCGAGGGCCAGGATCATGCATGCCATGAGCGAGACGACGGAAGCGTATTCCGCGGACTGCCTGCGGAAGAGGCTCCGGAGGCGACGACGTGCCGTGGAGAGCCAGGCGAACATCAGGCACCGATTCCGAGTGCCTTGCGGAAGTAGGCCAGCGTATGGCGCAGCCCTTCGGCCCTGTCCACCTTCGGCGTCCAGCCGAGTTGCGTGGTCGCCGTCGTGATGTCGGGTTGGCGCACCTTGGGATCGTCCTGGGGCAGGTCCTTGTACGAAATGGTGCTCGACGAGCCGGTGAGGGCGATGATCTCTTCCGCGAGCTTCTTCATCGTGATCTCGTCGGGGTTGCCGACGTTCACGGGATCGTTGATCGAGCTGTGGAGGAGGCGATAGATGCCGTCCACGAGATCGTCGACGTAGCATACGGACCGTGTCTGCGAGCCGTCCCCGAACACCGTGAGGGGCTCGCCGCGCAGGGCCTGGCTCATGAAGGCAGGAATGGCGCGGCCGTCTTCGACGCGCATTCGCGGACCGTACGTGTTGAAGATGCGGATGATGCGTGTATCGACGTTGTGATAGCGGTGATAGGCCATCGTCATGGCTTCGGCGAAGCGCTTGGCCTCGTCATAGACGCCGCGGATGCCCACCGGATTCACGTTGCCCCAGTACGATTCGGGCTGGGGATGGATCATCGGATCGCCGTAGACCTCGCTGGTACTCGCGAGCAGGAAGCGGGCTCCCTTGGCCTTGGCCAGACCGAGTGCCTTATGCGAGCCGAGCGAGCCGACCTTCAGGGTCTGGATCGGGAACTTGAGATAGTCGATGGGGGATGCCGGCGATGCGAAGTGCAGGATGGCGTCGAGCTGGCCATCGACGTACATGTAGTTCGTCACGTCGTACTGCACGAGTTCGAATCGCTCCAGGCCGATGAGGTGGCCGACGTTGTCCGGCGAACCCGTGATGAAGTTGTCCATGCAGACGACGTGATAGCCTTCCGCAATGAAGCGATCGCAGAGATGCGATCCGAGAAAACCGGCGCCGCCGGTGATGAGAACACGTTTCATGGGGCGCAATATACGGCGCAGCCTTGCGGATAATCGGTATCATCCGCGAGAAAGACCGCGCCGTTCGCGTTGGATTACTTTCTGGTGATGACGAACTCGACGCGACGGTTCAACTGGCGTCCTTCGTCCGTCTTGTCCATCGACTGCGGCTTCGTCTCTCCGTAGCCCTTCGCCGAGATGCGAGAGGCGTCGATGCCATGTTCCGTGATGTAGGTCATGACGGCCTTGGCCCGGTTGTCCGAGAGGGTGAGGTTGTCCTTGTCCTTGCCGACGTCGTCCGTATGCCCGCCGAGTTCGATGGCGATGGTGGCATTGGACTTCAGGAAGGCTACGAGGCGATCGAGGTCCGGACGCGATTCCGGGCGCAGGTCGCTCTTGCCGACGTCGAAGAAGAGGTTGTTGATGCGGATACCGCGGCCGATGACGACAGGTTCGAGCGTGAGGTCCTGCTTGATTTCCTTGTACGTCGTGAGGTCCTTCGTCGAAAGGCTGCGGCTCACGGCATAGTAGTCCTGGGCATCCGCACGGAAGCCGTATTCCTCGCCGCCCGTGAGCACGATCTTGTAGGCGCCCGTGGCGGGATCGGACATGGCGGTGCCGAGTTCCGCACCGTCGCTGAGCCGTTCGTACCGGATGCGTGCGGCCATCGGTTTCTGCGTCGATGCGTCCGTGACGATGCCGCTGACGATGACGACGGGCCGCGGACGCAGGCTCGGCGGAAGGTCGACCTGCCAGATGTCGAGCGAACCGGACGGACCGTTGGCGATGAGATAGGCGTAGGCGCCATCGGCCGGTACGTTGAAGTAGGCGTCCCATCCCCTGGTATTGATGATGGGGCCGAGGTTCTCCGGTTCCGACCAGTTCCTCCACGTATCGTCGAGACGGCGGGACATGAAGATGTCCGAACTGCCGAAGCCGCTGTGGCCGGCCGACGTGAAGTAGAGCGTGATGCCGTCGGCGGCGAGGAAGGGTGCCGCTTCGTCGAGGTAGGAGTTGATGGTGTTGCCGGTATGCTGCGGACGCGACCACCTGCCGTCCTCGTGCTTGAAGCTCACGAAGATGTCGCGCTCGCCAAGGCAACTGTCGCGCTCCACCGTCATGAGCAGCGTGCCGCCGTCGGCGGAGAGGCAGGCCTCGATGTACTTGTTGTGGTTCACGTAGTCGTCGATCTCGACGGTCCTGGGCATCGACCAGCCGTCGATCGTACGCTCGCTGATGGAGAAGCCCGAACCCTTCGGCGATCCGTCGCCGTTATACGTGTTGCCGAGCAGGAGCGTGTTGTTGTCGGGCGTGGAGGATACGACGAAGTTGTGTCCATCGTTGTTGATCGGCCGACCGATGTTGCGGGCAGTGCTCCACGTTCCATCAGCCATCTTCTGCGAGAGATAGACTTCGCTGTTTACCTTGTCGATCGGGCTCTGATCGTACTTCTCCCGCGTGACGTAGAGGATCGTCCCGTCGGGAGAGATGAGGGGGCTCTTCTCCGTCGAGGACGAGTTAACGGCGTCGGAGAGCCGCGTACGCTTGAGGGATGCAGGCAGGTTCTTCGCGAGGTTGATGGGCTTGCGGTTCGTGCGGAGGACGAAGTAGTCCATGGCCACCGTCATGCGCTCGTTGACGTGGAACCCCATCATCGTGCCCGTCGTGCGCGGGGCCGGACATCTGTAGACTTCCTCGTTGTTGAGGAAGAAGGTGAACTCCGAACCGCGTTTGCGCACGCGCAGGATGTTCGTCTGCTTCATCGGCTTGACGTATCCCGACTCCTTCCATGCCAGCACGTCCTTGTACTCGTTGTTGACCCACTTGTTGATGCGGATGTAGCCGTTCGACGAAACGACGAAGTTCCAGCTGTTGTCGAGGTTGGGGCCGTGGAAGGTGAGGCCGTAGCCGTGGTTCTCCACGCCGGCGATCTGCGTGAGCGAGGTCTCGATCTCGTAGTCCTTGTCCTGCTCGATGAACTCGCCGATCGTCACGTGCCAGTTGCCTGTCTCCGAGCGTTTGTCGAGGACGAAGTACCCGTCGATGATCTTCTGCGTGATGTCCTGGGTCTGATAGTCGCCCCATTCCGTACTCGTCGAGTCGAAGTCTTCGCGATAGGCGATGGGCAGGTCCTGTCCCTGTACTGCGGCGAAGGCGAGAAACAGCATCAGTGCGGCGATGGAGAACGGTTTCATGGATGATCTGAAGGTTGAAGAGATGTCAGAATTTGACCTTGAAGGATCCGCCGGTGACGGACTTCGTGGAACCGGCCATGTTACGTGCAGTGAAGGAGAACGTTCCTTCGGCCTCGGTGCTGCTGAGTTTCGTGAGCGTGACGGTACCGTTGCCGACGCCGATCATCGTCGTATACATGTCATTCTGCGTCGTACCCATCGTAACCTGGCACATGTGCGGATTGGTGGCCGTACCGCCGATCGGATAATCGCCCGTACCGCTCGGATTGAGCAGGCGGATCTGGATCTGGCGTACGTTGTTGTCCTGTCCTGCGATGGCCAGGACTCCACTGCTGTATACTCCGCTCACCGTCAGCGATCCGCTCCAGTCCGAGCCGTCGATCTTCGCCGCCATCGTGTTTCCCGAGGACGGAGAAGGGGTGTTCGACGAATCGTCCTTGCTGCATGCAGTGGTGAAGACCGTGATGACCAGTGCGAAAATAAGAATGTGGAAGTGGTTCATGGCAGCGCTCCGTTTGTCATTGATATACCGTTAGGCTGCGAACCTACGGTTCCATGACGGCGGCTGCCGTACTACCTTTCTACTACTGCACGCTCGAGGAAGGTGACGATGTTGACCTTCGGATCGAGGCCGAGCTTACGGCGGATGTTGTAGCGATGTTTCTCGATGGCGCGCTCCGTGACGTGGAGCAGGCTGGACATGTCCTTCGTTGCCAGGCCAAGCTTGAGCATCGAACAGATGCGCAGTTCCATGGGCGTGAGGTCCGGACATCGCAGTGCGAGGCGTTCGGTGAACCTGTTGTTCAGGGTGTTGAACTTGTCCTGGAACATGGTCCACGATGCCGATTTCGTTTCGTCACGCGACGTCTTCCTGCCCTGCTGCAGTTCGGCGATCTGCAGCGTCATGGACGTGAGTTCCTGGAGCTTCCGGTCCACTTCCGCACGCAGTCGTTCGTTCTGGAGGCGCAGGATCTCCCTGTCGCGCTCCGCGACGGCGAGCCGCAGTTCGGCGGCATGGAGTTCCATTCGCCGCGATGCATCCTCGCGGTGCTGCCGCTCGAAGGCCTCGTACCGTTCCCGCTGCAGTGCCAGAGCCTTGCGGTACTGCTTCAGTGCTTCGTAGACGCGCGTGCCGAGGTCGAGCAGCATGACCGTGTAGGAGCGGCTGTCCGACGTTGCCGCACGGGCATACGCTTCGTCGAAGAGTGCTCGTGCCTGGGTAGCATCGCCGGAGGTGAGCAGTGCCTCGATGTGCGCCGTACAGGAATGGAGCAGCAGGCGCGTGTCGTCGAGTACCCTGGCTTCGGCCAGCCCGAGTGCGCTTTCCTCGACGGCCTGTGCGATGCGGCCGAGTCTGAGCAGCGACGTCCCACGGCCGCAGCGGGCGACGATGGCTTCGCGGATGTGGCCCGACTGCTGGCAGATGCGCAGTGCTTCTTCGTACATGACGAGGGCATCGGCGGGACGCTCTGCGAAGAGCAGCCGGCCGGCCAGGTTGTTGAGCAGCGTTCCCTCGCCATACCTGTTTCCGAGCGAGCGATGGATGGCCAGGGCCTGTTCGATCATCGTCGTCGACTCTTCGGCATACCCCGCATTGTAGAGAGCGGTCGCGGCGTTGGCGATGGCATTGCCTTCCATGAACCTGTCGCCGAGATCCCGTGCCCTGGCCGCTGCCTTGCGGTGCAGCTCCACGGCACGCTCGTATTCCGCACGCTGCTCGTAAAGGGCACCGAGGCTGGTGTAGCATCCGGCCTCGATGGTGCTGAGGCCGCTGTTCCTCGCGATGTTCAGTGCTTCGTTGTAGGCTTCCAGCGACTGCATGAGATCGTCGCGACGTCCGTACAGCATCCCAAGGTTGTAGGTCGTCATCGCGACGCCTTCGTCATGGCCCGTGCGGTCGAACGTATTGCGGGCTTCGGTCAGGTACGCTTCGGCGAGGTCGAGATCGCCGATCAGCATTTCATGACTGCCGCACGAGAGCAGGCATTTGGCCAGTGTGCGGTCGTCACCCAGGGCCCGTGCTTCGCGCAGGGCGGTCTTGCCCGCATGACGTGCTGCGTCGGGTTCACCATTGAAATGATAGTGCTGGGCCAGGATGCGCAGGGCGGCGATACGTTCCGTAACGATCGTCGTACGGTCGGAGGGAGAAAGGGACGCTTCGTCCAGGAGCCTGTCGGCCAACACGAGCGCATCGTTCGCTGTGCGCGCGGCCGTAGCCGGATCCTTGTTGTAGTCGGCCACGGCAGTATCGAGCATGCGCGACAGACGCCTGATGGTGCGTTCCGTCGTCGTCACGATGCGATCATGCGGATGGCGTTGACGTACTGCATGACGATGAGGCAGGCGGCGACAGCGAGGCCGGCGAGGTTGACGAGGGGCATGATGAAGGGAGCCTTGCCCGCTCCTTTAGGACGCAGGATGCTGAAGGCTCCGAGGCGCTTGCCGTCGATATCGGCGGTCATCACCGCATCGGGGCGTACATCGCGTCCGTTCGCCGTCTCGATCACGATCTTCAGGCGTCGTTCCTCGCGGAGATAGTCCACACCCCACAGCGTCATGAGGATGAGGTAGATGACGGTCTGCCCCGCGCGCAGCGTCAGTGCATCGGCTGCGGCATCGGGAGTGAGGTCGAATCCTACGATGGCATAGATGACCAGCCAGTAGAGCCCTGCCATGGTGAAGCAAAGGGCGAGCATACGTTTGAAGCGTTTACGCTCGACGACGTAGAGATCGCGCAATGTTTGATGGAGCATGTGCAAACTTCAGCAGAAAAAGGAAAACGCGCAGGCTCCGACGTTGGAACCTGCGCGTTATGATAGGCGGAAGGGAATTATTCTGCTGCTTCTGCCGGTGCTTCGGCTTCCGCGGCCGGTTCTTCGGCTGCGGGAGCGGGCGCTTCGACGGGGGCTGCAGCGGCTGCTGCCTTGGCCTTGGCACGATCGGCACGACGTTGCTTCAGGCGCGTATGACGTGCCGATGCCTTGTCGCGGTGTTGTGCTACGGCGGCTTCGATCTCGGCTTCGCTGTGTCCCTTGAGGGCAAGGTGACGGCGGAGCAGGACGCCTTCGCGGCTCAGGATCTGGCGGACGACGTCGGTCGGCTGTGCGCCGACGCCCAGCCAGTAGAGGGCGCGTTCGGAACTGAGGACGACGGTTTTGGGCGAGGTCATCGGATCGATGTACCCTACCCGTTCGATCGATGCGCCGTCACGACGGGCGCGTCCGTCGATCGCTACGATGTCGTAGAAGGGGTGCTTCTTACGACCACGGCGACGCAAGCGGAGTTTGACCATGGGGGTCTCCTAATGGGAAAATGTGGTTGATCAGCGACGCACGGGGGATTGAGGGCCGAACATGTTGGCCATCTTTCCGCGCGTCATATTCTTCATCATCTTCTGCATGTCTTCGAACTGCTTGATCAGGCGGTTGACGTCCTGAACGGAAGAGCCGCTGCCGTCGGCGATGCGCTTGCGGCGCGAGCCGTTGAGCAGGCGGGGATTCTGGCGCTCTTCGATCGTCATCGACAGGACCATCGCCTCGACGCGGGAGAATGCCTTCTCGTCGATCTGGACGTTCCTCATCGCCTTGTCCATTCCGGGAATCATGCCCAGAAGGTCACGCAGTGAACCCATCTTCTTGATCAGTCGCATCTGTTCGAGGAAGTCCTCGAACGTGAACTGGTTCTTCTTGAGTTTCTCTTCGAGCTTGGCGGCTTCCTTCTCGTCGATCTGCTGCTGGGCCTTTTCGACGAGGGTGATGATGTCGCCCATGCCGAGGATACGCGATGCGATCCGCTCCGGATAGAACGGTTCGAGTGCGTCGACCTTCTCACCGACGCCGACGAACTTGATCGGCTTGCCGGTGACGGCACGGATGGACAGGGCGGCACCGCCGCGCGTATCGCCATCGAGCTTGGTGAGCACGACGCCGGTGAGTTCGAGGCGCTCGTGGAAGGCCTGGGCCGTGTTCACGGCATCCTGACCCGTCATGGCGTCGCATACGAACAGCACTTCGTGCGGCTTGAGATTGCTCTTGAGGTCGGCGACCTCCTGCATCATCTCTTCGTCGATCGTCAGACGACCGGCCGTGTCGACGATCACGACGTCGCGGCCGAATTTCTTCGCGTACTGGACCGCTTCCTGGGCGATCTCCAGCGGCTTGGCGTCATCCTTGGAGAAGACGGGCAGGGAGATGGACTGTCCCAGGGTCTTGAGCTGGTCGATGGCTGCCGGACGGTAGATGTCGCAGGCAACGAGCAGGGGCTGACGCCCCTTCTTCTTCAGCATGAAGGCCAGCTTGGAGCAGAAGGTCGTCTTGCCCGAACCCTGCAGACCGGCGACCATGATGATGGTAGGCGCCTGGGCCGCAACGGCGATGTCCGACTTCGTCGAGCCCATCAGGGCTACGAGTTCGTCGTGGATCAGCTTGATCATGAGCTGACCGGGCAGGACGTTACCCTTGACTTCCAGGCCGAGGGATTTCTCCTTGACGTCGTCGATGAACTTCTTCGTGACGTTGAAGTTCACGTCGGCGTCGAGCAGGGCACGGCGGACTTCGGCGAGAGCTTCACCGATGTTCTCTTCCGTGATCTTGGACTGTCCCCGGATGCGCTTGAGCGCTTCCTCGAGTTTTTCGCTTAGACTTTCGAACATGGCCTGCTTGAGTGCTGTTGACAACGCAAGACCCCGCCCTTCGGGGCGGGGTCTTGCTGGAAGAACGACAAATATAAAGACTTAGCGAGAAATAACGAAGCGCGTCGTGCCGATGGTCCGACCGTCGGGCATCGTGGCGCGTACGAGGTAGGTACCCGTCGCGAGCGTGGATCCGGGGATGACGGCGGAGGCGGCATCCGCACCGGCGGCGATCCAGCTACCGACGAACATGCCGGCAGCATCGTAGACGTCGAAACGGGCCGGACCGACCAGCGAGGCCGCGACGCTCAGCGTCACGTCACCGGATGCCGGAACGGGCGATACCGTCCATGCCGAGGCGGGAACCATGCCTTCTTCGGCCACGGATGTCGAGGTGTCGGGAGGGGCGACTTCGAGCAGCGATGCATTCACCGTGCCGTTGGGATCGACGAGGATGATCTTGAAGGTGGCGCTGGGGGCGGCGCTGGTGAGATCGAACATGCCGCTGGCGAGCGCCAGTGTCGCACGGTTGGTACCGCGGAGGTCGGCGACCCAGCCACGGAGGATCTTGTTGTTCGCATCGCGTACCCAGAGTGTATCGACGCGGGGTTCCATACCCTTGTATGCCGCCATGAAGTCACCATAGCGTGCGCCGGAGAAGAGGTTCGTATCGGCACGCGTGATGATGTCCATTTCCGGCGCGTTCGGCGAGTTGTCGACGATACGGAGAACCGTCCTGCCGTCTTCGTTCGAGGTTTCGAGGGCGTTGTCCACGATCAGAGCCGTGAGATTCAGATCGCGGCTGTCGGGATTGACGGGGAACTTCGTCGTGTCGACGAGGCCTTGCAGGACGATCGTATAGCTACGTCCGGCGCGCAGGGCGGGAAGCGTGACGGTCTTGATCGTATCGCGATAGCTCGTGGCCGTCGCGGGGGCGAAGCCGATGACGAGGGGTTGGCCTGCAGCCAGATTGGCGAAGCCCGTAGCCTTGCGATAGGCGAAGTTGTCCATGCTGGTGTTCTTGACCGTGTTGATCCAGATGTCGACCACACCCACGGCAGGATCCGGAGCGTTATGGACGAACTGGACGCGGGCCGTCTGCGAGCCGGCAAGGATGGGACACTTGACGACGCTTCCATTCTCGAGCACTGCGAGCAGGGACAGCGTATCCATGCTGTTGTGATTATCTTCCGGCGTCTTGAATCCCGAAAGGGTCAGGACGATGACCTGTCCGGCCAGCGTTCCGAGATCGACTTCGAACGATCCCGTCACGCGCGTCTTGTCTCCTGCCTTCGTATAGTCGAGCGTGATGCGTTCACGGTCGAGGAGCAGAGGCTGTGTCGAATTCATCCCGTACTTCAGGCTCGTCATCGCTGCCTGTGCACGGCCTCGGACGTAGAGGTCGCCGATTTCCAGGTCGGTGGCTCCATGGACGAAGTAGAGGCCGGCCTTCACAGGGTCCGAAATCTGACGTGCCACTTCGAAGATCTGGAGGTTCAGCGTGATGTTCTGTCCGTCAGGATTCGCAACGAATCCCGTGGTTTCGCGGACGCCGCGGAAGATGGCCATGTAGGCCTTCTCCTGCGTGGGGAGCAGGTTGTAGGTGGCGACGGGATTGCTGGCATCCGAGCTGTTGCCGAGTGCGATGGCGAACGTGACTTCGAGGTCATCGAAGATGGCGATGCCGTCGAGGTTGTTGGCGGCCTGGAATTCGATGTCCTCGAACTTGACCGTGTTGCCCGCCTGGGTGACGTACAGGTCGATGGTGCTCAGAGACGGATCCGGCGAGTTGTGCAGGAACGTCACGTTGGAAAGTTGTGCCGAAGCACCTGCCGTCATTACGCCCAATGCCACCAACAGCGTACAAAGACGAATCATCATGGAAATCTCCAGAAAAGCGGAATGTTTAGCCCATTAAGATCTGATGATCTAGAGGAGTGACATCGGGAAAGGTAAAAAGTTTCAGCCGATATCCGCATAGGTCGCTCGCATCGCGTCGGCCGTATGCACGAAGAGAGGATGTGCAGGAACGGCCCGGACGGTGCAGCCCTGCATGCCGCTTTCCTCGCATGCGTAGTCGCCTTCGTAGTAGGTCGTGGATCCTTCCTTGCGCACGGCACCGAGCGTCGTCGTATGTGCGGGCGAGATGTCTCCCTTGCTGTCCACACGGCCATAGATGGCCTGGACGAGGACGTCGTCCGGAGAGAGCGCCCCCAGCATGAGCTCGGCCGTCACGTGAATGCGTTTCCCGACGTGGGCGCCGGTCGTGCCGTGGATGGCCACCGGACCGATACGGACCTGCTTCCAGCGGGCGTCGATCATGCCGATATGACGTACGAGGGCGCGGGCCTGCTCGGCCTGGTTCGCGATCATGACGTAGTGCTGTTCGACGGCGGGGATGTAGGCCTCGACGGCGTAGTCGTGGACCATCCGTACGGCGGAGAACCGGCCGCCGAGCGTACGGATACTGTTCTTCATGAGGGCGATCCAGCGCTCGGGGACGCGGCTCTTGCCGATGTCGTAGAACATCGGGACGATGGTATGCTCGAGCATGTCGTAGAGCGTTTCCGCATCCGTGACGTCCTGCTGCTCGTTGTCGAACTGCTCCCCGCGGCCGATGGCGAAACCGTTGTAGCCATCGAAGCCTTCGGCCCACCATCCGTCCAGGATACTGCAATGGAGGGCTCCATTCAGGACGGCCTTCATGCCGCTGGTGCCGCTCGCCTCGTAGGGGCGGCGAGGTGTGTTCAGCCAGACGTCGCATCCGCGGACCATGAGTCGTGCGACGTCGATGTCGTAGTCCTCGAGGAAGACGATGCGTTGCTCGAGTCCGTGACGCTTGATGTTCTGCAGGACGCGCTGGATGAGCTCCTTGCCTTCGGTATCGCGCGGATGGGCCTTGCCGGCGAGGACGAACTGGACCGGACGTTTCGGATCGTGTACAAGGCGGGCCAGCCGCTCGATGTCGTGCATCAGCAGATCGGCGCGCTTGTACGAGGCGAACCGTCGTGCGAAGCCGATCGTGAGGACGTCGGGATCCAGATAGTCGTGGATGCTGTTGATCTGTTCCTGCGTGAGAGACGTGCTGTGTTTGCTGAGGATATGCTGCCGTGCTCCGAGGACGAGACGTTCGCGGCGGCGTTGATGGGCGCGCCACAGTTCGAAGCTCGGAATGGCGTCGACGTTCTTCCACGACTCCTCGAGGTCGGGGCGGGTGCGCCAGGTCGGCGACAGATAGCGGTCGTAGAGGTCGGCGATTTCGGGGGCGATCCACGACTGCGTATGGATGCCGTTCGTGACGGCGCCGATGGGCACTTCGGAACGTGCGAACTCCGACCATACGTCCCGCCACATCGTGCGGGCCACCTCGCCGTGGAGCTTGCTCACGCCGTTGCGATACACCGCCCCTCGCAGACCCAGTACGGTCATCGAAAAGCCTATGTCGGACGACGGGGCACTTTGCGATCCGAGTGACAGGAACTCGACCCACGATATGCCCAGGGCTTCGACGTACGATCTGAGATAGGTCTCCATGATGTCGAACCGGAATACCTCGTTACCCGCGGGTACGGGCGTATGGGTCGTGAAGACGCTCGACTGCTGCGTGATCTGCCATGCCTCGCGGAACGTCACGCTGAAACGATCCATGAACTGCCTGCTCCGTTCGAGCAGGCAGAACGCTGCATGACCTTCGTTGATGTGGCATACGGCGGGTTCGATGCCGATGGCCTGCAGTGCGCGCATGCCTCCGATGCCGAGCATCATTTCCTGCATGACGCGTGTGTCCACTGTACCGCCATAGAGGCGGTCCGTGACGTCGCGCAGACGTTCATCCGTGTTCTGCGGCACGTTCGTATCGAGCAGGTAGAGGGGGACGCGGCCGACGTTCATACGCCAGATCTGGGCATGGCAGCGGCCGAGGGGCAGGTCCACGGAAATCGTGATGGGCGTACCGTCGGCACGGGTGACGGGCGTGAGCGGCAGGGAGAAGAAGTCGACTTCGAGATACTGTTCGTTCTGCCAGCCATTCTGCGTGAGATACTGGCGGAAGTAGCCTTCCTGATAGAGGAGACCCATGGCCACGAGAGGGAGGCCGAGATCGCTTGCCGATTTCAGGTGATCGCCCGCGAGGACGCCCAGACCGCCGGAATAGCAGGAAAAGCTCTCGTGGATGCCGAACTCGGCGCAGAAATAGGCGATGTAGGAGCCCGGCTTGGGATCCTGGGACGCGTACCAGCCCCGATCGTCCATGTACCGACGGAACTGCGCATATACTTCCCTCACCTGGTTCACGTATTCGACACGATCCGCCATGGCCTGCAATTGTGCGTGGGACAGACGTGTGAGCAGGGCAACGGGATTGTGATGTACTTCTTCCCACAAGGCGGGATCGATACGTCGGAAGAGTTCCACGGCATCGGGATTCCAGCACCACCAGTAGTTGTAAGCCAGCTCCTTGAGAGGTGCGAGCGCATCGGGCATGGTGGGGGAAACCACGAAGGTTGTTACTGGCCGCATGGGTACTTGACACGGGAGTGATACATTGTCGTCATGAAGAATGGAAAGTTAGCGTATCTGGTGCTATGTGCCATGCTCGTAGCATGCGTGTCCCGCAACGGTAAACACCACGCCGGAACGGCACTGCGTCCGGCCAACGGCGGCAAGACCTACGGTGGTACCTTCCGGTTGAACATGGTGAGAGGTTCGCCGAATGCCCTCGACCCCATCAAGATCGTGAGCAAGGTAGGGGACGATCTCGCCCTCCAGATCTTCGACCGTCTGATCACGTTCGATTCCACCCTGCAGGTGAAGGGCGAACTCGCACGGTCGTGGGATATCTCACCCGATGGACGTACCTATACGTTCCACCTGCGCACGAACGTGCGGTTCCACGACGATCCCTGTTTCCCCGGAGGCCGTGG
Organism: Candidatus Kapaibacterium thiocyanatum; assembly: GCA_001899175.1. NCBI lineage: Bacteria > Pseudomonadati > Bacteroidota > Eximiradiia > Eximiradiales > Kapaibacteriaceae (SeqCode) > Kapaibacterium (SeqCode) > Kapaibacterium thiocyanatum (SeqCode). The sequence continues at coordinate 406,949 of MKVH01000024.1, forward strand.
ACGTCTCCTGACGGCGAAGGACTTCGTCTATTCCTTTACACGCTGCTGCGACCCGACGTCGGGCTCCCTGACCTACTGGGCCTTCAAGGAGCGCGTCGTCGGTGTGGACCGATATCATGCGGAGCGCGCGACCAACCCCGCCGCCGCCCTTCCCGAAGGATTCCAGGCCCCCGACGATTCCACCTTCATCGTCCGTCTGGTGGAGCCGCAGGCCCCCTTCCTCCTCGTCCTCGCCAATGGTCTCGGGTGCCCCGTTCCCAGGGAAGCCATCGAACACTACGGCAAGGACATCTTCCGCCATCCCGTCGGAACGGGTCCGTTCCGCCTCACGAAATGGGAAGAGGACCGGGTCATCGTCCTCGACCGCAATGCCGGATACTGGCAGACGGACGAACACGGCAACCGTTTGCCCTATCTGGATCGCATCGAAGTATCCTTCATCAAGGACGACAACGTCCAGTTCTCCGCATTCCGGCAGGGGGACCTGGACGAGAACTTCACGATTCCCACGGAAGTGTTCCCCGTACTCGTGGAACCCGGAACGGGCAAGCTCCAGGGGCGTTTCGCACAGTTCCAGTTGCAGCGTATTCCCGCCCTGTGTACCTGGTTCGTGGACTTCCAGTGCACGAAGGCGCCCTTCGACGACCGTCGTGTGCGTCGTGCCCTGGCCCTGAGCGTGGACCGTCACCGCATCGTGCGATACGTATTGCAGGGGTCGCCGTGGGGGCCCGCCAATCACGGCATCACACCACCCGTGCTGCCCGACTATCCCATCGACGACATCCCGGGAGTCGGCTTCGATCCCGAGGCGGCCCGCAGGGAGCTCGCTGCCGCCGGATATCCGAACGGGCAGGGCTTCCCGGCCATCGAGATGACGATCTATCCGGAGCCGCGTCTGAAGCAGACCGCCGAGGCCCTTCAACAGATGTGGAAGGAGCATCTCGGAGTGAACATCGGTATCCGTATGCTCAACTTCGCACAGTTCCTGGAACAGACGGAGAGCGGTACGCTGCCGATGTGGGGGACCCGCTGGTACGGTGATTATCCGGATCCCGAGACGTTCCTCGGACTGTACAATGGCGCCCTCCTGCCGGCCGATCCGACCGCACCGTCCTATCCCAACAGCGTGCGTTACGACGATGCCGAAGTCACGAGCCTGATCAAGCGTGCGATGATGGAACCTGCCGCCGATCTGCGCCACGACCTGTATCGTCAGGCCGAACGCAAGCTCACGCAAGACGCCCCGTCCATCATGCTCTTCTACGAGATGCATTACCGTCTGCTGCAACCCTGGGTGCGCGGCTATGCCCTCGATCCGATGGCCCGGAACGTCCTGAAGCATGCATACTTCGTCGGTGCATCATGACGACGGACATTCTCGACGCTCTTTCCGATCCCGACGGGGCGGTCCGCCGTGCCGGCGAACTGCTCCGTGGCGGACAGCTCGTGGCCATTCCGACGGAGACGGTCTATGGTCTGGCTGCACGCATCGACGATACCGAGGCGCTCGGACGGATCTTTCGCGTGAAGGGAAGGCCGCAGGACAATCCGCTCATCGTCCACTGCTCGGCACGCGAACAGGTGGATGAGGTCGTGGACTGGTCCGTGGTCGACACCGCGGACCGAACGATCGTCGAACGACTGATGGAGGCGTTCTGGCCGGGGCCGCTCACGCTCGTCCTTCCCCGCACCGCCGTCGTCGATGCCATCGTCAGTGCCGGTCTCGACACCGTCGCCGTACGGATTCCCGGACTCGATATCACACGCAGGATCATCGAAGAGGCCGGTATGCCACTGGCCGCACCATCGGCCAACCGTTCGGGCCGACCGAGTCCGACCACCGCCGAGCATGTCATGGACGACCTGCAGGCGACCATCGCCGCCGTCGTCGATGGTGGCCCGTGCCAGGAAGGGCTCGAATCCACCGTCGTGCGCGTCGTCGGCGGGCGGATCGTCGTCCTGCGTCCGGGCAGCGTCACGCGGGTCCAGCTTCACGAAGTGTCCGGTGCCGCCGTCGTCGATCCGGAGCGGGTGGACGATACGGCACATTCGCCCGGAACCAGGTACAGACATTACGCTCCCGTAGCATCGATGATATTGGTCGATTCCGTGGACGAAATCGGGACTTCGTACGTCAACGTGGCCTCCGCCGGCGACGGTACGGAACCACTCCGTATCGTCATGCTCGCCACGTCGGATCCGGGACTTCCCGGCATCGAATGGCGGCCTCTGCTGCCCTCTACGCTCTTCGCCGAGCTGAGGCGTGCGGACCGGTTGCATGTGGAAAAAATAATCGTACTTTGTGACGAGGCTGTTCGCCGCAACGAGGCGCTGATGAATCGGCTCCGGAAGGCGGCAGAGCCCACGCACGGAACTAGCGAGACGAAATGATCACGACGACGGTACGGGTGACCAACAGAGCGGGTTTGCACACGCGCCCGGCAGCGATGCTGGTGAAGCTGGCCGCCCAATACAAAAGCGACATCTACCTCATCCGCGACGGATTCAACATCAACGCCAAGAGCATCATCGGCGTGATGACGCTCGCGGCGGAACAGGGCTGCGATCTCGGACTTCATGTCGACGGCCCCGACGAGTCCACTGCGGCAGCCGCTATCGCCGATCTTTTCGCTTCCGGATTCGGAGAGCCCTGAACGATGGCGATACTACCCTGCATCCTTGTCCATTCACGGAATGGAGTATGCGCGACGGACTGCAGATACGACGACCGGCGGAGTTCATGATACGTACCACGGCTCCCTATGGTCAGCATATCCTGAAAGGCGTTCCGGCCAGCCCCGGCATCGCCATCGGTCATGCCTTCGTGCTCAGTATCGACTCTCCGTCGGTCTCGCAGGACCACATCTCTCCGGACCGCGTCACCGACGAAGTAGGGCGCTTCCGCGTCGCCATGGAAGCGATGGCCGCGGAGCTCGTCAACGCCATCGATCTTGCCCGTGTCGAATCCACGAGCGTCAGCACGATCATCGAATCCTACCTGCTGATCGTGAGCGATCCCATCATCACGGGGTCGATCGTCAAACGCATCGAAACCGGTCTCCTCGCCGAGTCCGCCGTCGTCCAGGAATTCGACGTCCACAGGAACATCCTGCACTCCGCACGCGATACCATCCTGCGTGAACGCGCCCAGGACTTCGAACACGTCAAGGAACGGCTCATCGCCACGCTCCGGAACCGTACGCTCGTCCATGCAGCGGCACGCAACAGCGTCGTCGTCGCCGGCAGCATCACGCCGCAGGACATGCTGTTCTTCAAGCAGACGCAGACGCTCGGATACGTGACGGAGATCGGCGGTATCAACTCGCATTCGTGCATCCTCGCCCGCGATCTCGGTATTCCCGCCGTCATCGGCATCCGCAATGCGACGGGCGAGATCTCTTCGAATACGACCATCATCATCGACGGTTATGCCGGCATCGTCATCGTCGATCCCGATGAACGGCACCTCCGCGAATACAGGAACAAGCTCGATCGTGAAGCCGACTACCGGCAGCGCCTGGGAGCCCTGATCAAGCAGCCGACCGTTACCACCGATGGTGTGACGGTGACGCTCCATGCCAACATCGACACACCGGAACAGGTCGGAGCCGCCCTCGTATCGGGTGGCGACGGTATCGGTCTCGTGCGGACGGAATATCTGCTGATGCAGCGCGGACATTATCCGACGGTGGAAGAGCAGACCGCATGGTATCGCGATATCGCAGAACGTGCCTTCCCGTTGCCCGTGACCTTCAGGGCCTTCGACGTCGGCAGCGACAAGTTCCGCGACGGCATCCCAAATCATGAAGACAATCCGGCCCTCGGCCTGCGGGGAATACGCTTCCTGCTCTATCGTCCGGATCTTTTCGAACAGCAGGTCACGGCCGTGCTCCGCGCATCGGTCAACAGGAACATCCGCTTCATGCTGCCGATGGTCAGTGTCCTGGAAGAAGTCGAACAGGCACGCGAGATCGTCGAGTCGTGCAAGCGCCGGCTCACCGATGCGGGTATCGACTTCGATTCCGCCATGCCGCTCGGAGTGATGATCGAAACACCTGCGGCCGCGATGATGGCCGACTCCTTCGCCAAGGTCGCCGACTTTCTCAGTATCGGAACGAACGACCTGGCGCAGTATGCCCTCGCCACGGACAGGACGAACGAGCTCGTCGCCGATATCTTCGATGCCCTGCACCCGGCCGTTCTTCGGATGGTAGCCATGATCGTGGATGCCGCTCGCCGCAACGACAAGTCGGTCAGCGTCTGCGGTGAAATGGCAGGTCATGCCGCGGCGACGGAAATGCTCGTCGGCCTCGGCCTCAATGAATTGTCCGTCGCTCCCGGACTCATCCTCGAACTCAAGCATCGCATCCGTTCGGTATCCTATGCCGACTGCGCCGACCTCGTGCAGCGCGTCCTCGATTGTACGACCACACCGCAGGTCTATGCCGAGCTGGCTGCCATCCAGCAGCTCAGACAGGAGGATGGTCGTCCTGCATGATGTGTCGTCTCCTCTCCTGTTCGATCCTCATCCTTCTCCTGTGCTCCAGTGTCGACGCGTTCGCCCAGCCGGTCATCCGTGATATCGTGCTGGATCAGCGGGACGTGTTCGACCGTCGGCACAACGACTGGTTCTTCGCGGGAGATATCCTGAACGCCTTCCATACGATGACGAAGCCCTATCTCATCGAGGACGAACTGCTGTTCGAAGAGGGAGACGATCTCGATACCGTGGACCTGCTGGAAACGGAGCGCAACCTGCGCCGTACCGGACTCTTCAGCGCTGTGCGCGTCTATACCGAACCGGTAGGAGCGGACAGCGTCGACGTCGTCGTCTACTGCCAGGATCGCTTCTCGCTGCGTCCCGCCATCCTCTTCGGCACGGGCGGCGGCATCACGAACATCGGTGGCAAGGTCGACGAGATCAACGTCGCAGGTACGGGTACGAAGATCCTCGTCCAGGGGCTCTACCGCACCGAGAACGACATCGGATGGGAAGGTCTCGTCCAGCTCTACCAACGCCGGCTGTTCCGCACCGAGTTGAGCCTGAATGCGTCGCTGATGGCGAACCAGTACCGTACGGACCAGACACTCGGCATCACGCGTCCCTTCCGTACGTTGTCCACACCGGTGGCCTACAGCATTTCGGGAACGAATGCGTTCGGACGCGATTTCGCCTACGTGAACAAGCAGCCGATCCTGCTGCCGTTCCATCAACGCAGCCTCAACACATGGATATCGCAGGCCTACGGCGATCGTGATCGTCTCTTCATGACGGGCTCGGTCTCGGCCGACTGGGTCCAGCGTACCATTCCCAGCTCGCGTCAGGCTTTCGACAACACGGCACGACTGCTCGTCGCGTTTTCCTCGATCCGTCAGAACTTCCAGCGGTCCGTCTTCCTGAATGGATACGAGACGGAAGATCTGCAGACCGGTGCATGGGGCACGGCTGTCATGGGCCGCGTCTTTTCGATGGGTAACGGCGGGGAATCGATGTGGTACATTGGCGGGCAGGCCGAACAATCGGCCTACGTCGCCAAGGACGTGTATCTCTTCGGTCGTGTCGGCGCAGGATCAGGATTCGGCGACCGTCGTGCGAAATACACCTATCTCGAAGTGATGGGACTCGGACATCTGCGCATCTCGCCGCACGTCGTCATCGCGGCTCGCCTCCGGAGCCAGACGGCGTGGAACTGGAGCGCCTTCCGTCAGCTTGTCCTCGACAACGATGCGGGCCTTCGCGGCTATGCTGCCAACCAGCTCGCGGGCGATAACAGGTTGATCGGCAACGCGGAGTTCCGCTGGTTCCCGGACTGGAAGGTCTGGATCCTCGGTCTTTCGGGAGCCTTGTTCTATGACGGCGGGACGGTATGGAATCAGGGCACCGGCCTCAACGGAACACGCTTCCATCATGCCGTCGGTTTCGGCATCCGCTTCCACAACCTGAAGGCGAGTGGCGAGGATGCGACATTCCGTTTCGACTTCGCCTACAATCTCGATGAGCGCCGGTTCACGGGAATCATCTTCACGACGGACCAGCTCTTCTCCGCCTTCGGACAACATCAGTTCAAGGTTCCCGACGTCTTCGGCCGGGACATCGACGTGGAGTGATGGACCTCCCGTCGTTCGATAGAGGAATCCCATGCATTTGAATACTACCATCGATCATACGCTGCTGAAGCCCGATGCCACCGTCGAACAGATCGACAGGCTCTGTGCGGAAGCACGAGAACATGCCTTCGCGAGCGTCTGCGTCCTTCCATGGTACGTCGAACGCGCCGCCGCCATGCTGGCGGATACTCCGGTCGCGACCTGCACCGTCATCGGCTTTCCTCTCGGAGGAACGTTCACGCAGACGAAGGTCGCCGAAGCCATGCTCGCGATGGATCGCGGAGCCACCGAGCTGGATATGGTCATCAATATCTCCGCGTTGAAGAGCGGCGAGATCGATGTCGTGGAAGCCGATATCGCCGCGGTCGTATCGGCCGTTCACGGCCGGAAGGGAATCGTGAAGGTCATCATCGAAACAAGCCTCCTTACCGATGCCGAGAAGGTCGGGATGTGCCACGTCGTCACGCGGATACGGGCGGACTACATCAAGACGTCGACGGGATTCTCCACGGGTGGGGCGACGCTCGACGATGTCCGTCTGCTACGCGCCAACGTCGGTGCCGACGTCCGTGTCAAGGCATCCGGTGGCATCCGTGACCGAGCCACGGCCGAGGCGATGCTCGAGGCCGGTGCTTCCAGGCTCGGTACATCGGCCGGAGTCTCCATCGTCCGTGAACGTCACTAGACACGGGCACGCCGGCCGAGCGCACATGCAGCCACATGCAACCGCCCTTCGGATCCCGTCCGAACCATGCGGAGTGACCTCGTTTCCAGGAGCGGATGAAGTCGACAATAAGCTCCCCATAGCGACGTCCTTTGCAATGTGTGTTTAAACACGTATATTCGTGTCGTAACACATTCCATCCATCACAATACTGGGAGACGGGCATGTCAACGTGGGCAATCGACGCAGCGCACAGCGAAGTGCAATTCAAGATCAAGCACCTCATGATCAACACGGTCACGGGTGAATTCACGTCGTTCAAGGGCGAAGTCGTCAGCGAGACCGATGATTTCTCCGAGGCGCACATCAAGTTCGAAGCCGATGTGAATTCCATCAACACGAAGGTGGAGATGAGGGACAATCACCTCAAGAGCGACGACTTCTTCAATGCGGAGAAGTATCCGACGCTGAGCTTCGTTTCGAAGGAATTCAGGAAGTTGCCCAACGGAGAATACAGCCTGGTGGGTGATCTCACGATCCGCGACATCACAAAGCCGGTGACGCTCGATGTCGACTTCGGTGGCACGGCTACCGACTTCTATGGCAATGCGAAGGCCGGTTTCGAGCTGAAGGGCAAGATCAACCGGAAGGACTTCGGTCTTATGTGGAACGGTGTCACGGAAGCCGGAGGAATCGTCGTGAGCGATGATGTCCGCTTGTACATGAACGTACAGCTTCAAAAAACCATCTGATTGGTTCAAGTCATGGCAACGAAACGACGGGGCGTGCGCACGGTCGTGTACGCCCCCGAATTCCCGATGGGGCCTATGAGAGTGAAACAGCCCCTTCCTTCACAGACACTGGACCAGGTGAGTCCCTTCGTGCTGCTGCACCACGCCAGTCCACAGAAGTACGAGCAAGGCGCCACGGCACACCGCATCGAGCCGCATCCGCACCGGGGCTTCGAGCCCGTGACCTTCGTCTTCCAGGGCGAAGTGTATCACCGGGATTCCCGCGGCAACGAAGGGATCGTCGGTGCCGGTGAGGTCCAGTGGATGACGGCCGGCAGTGGCATACTGCACAGTGAAGGGCCTTCTCCGCGGTTCGTCGAACGGGGCGGAACGCTCGAACTGGTCCAGTTGTGGATCAACCTGCCGCGCGCCTACAAGATGATGGAGCCGAAGTATCAGGATATCCATCGCGGCGACATTCCCGTGGTGATGCTGGCCGACGGCGCTGCACGGGCCCATGTCGTGGCAGGCAGCCTCGGCGACGTCACTGGGCCAGCCACGACCAGCACACCGATCAACGCCATCATGCTCTACATGGACGCGGGTGCATCGTTCGAGCTGGACTTCGGGTCCCATACATCGGCGATGCTCTATCTGCTCAAGGGCAGCATCAACGTGAACGGTTCGCACGACGTCGGTGAGCACTACCTGACCGTCTTCGACGAAACGACCGGTGTCGTCACCGTCACCGCCAGGGAAGCCGGTTATGCGCTCGTCCTCAGTGGCGAACCCATCGACGAACCCGTCGTCGCCTCCGGTCCGTTCGTCATGAACTCGCAGGACGAGATCCGCGCGGCCTGGCGCGACTTCGTCGCAGGAAAGATGGGGCAGCTCGTGGATTGACCGGTATCCGGTAACGACTAGGCAAGTTTCATGATCCGCAGGTCATGGCGCTCGTACGGCGTCATGACCTGCAATACGTATGTACCGGAACCCAGGGCCGATGTCTCCATGAGGAAGGGGGAGGCCGACCTACCCGTCATTCGAGCTACGACCCGACCGCAATATCGACCATGAAGAAGTCGACGACTTCGTCGCGGGACGTTCCGATGGTACCGTTACGATCGTCATGCCACGGTAGCGGGTGAACGGCGATGCTGTTGACGATGCCGGAAATGGACTGCTCCCCGGCATGGACCGTAGCGATCGTAGCCAGAACGATGATCCAGACGGATGCGAAATGTGCCATTGCTGGTCTCCCGTACGCGATGCGGATCCGCGACGACAACAATGCAACGTGCCGTCAGGTTACAGCCGTCTCCTATGCACGCGCGTCAGGCGTCGGGCTTCTCGTTCAGTATCAGGTCCTTGGTCCGTTCCAGTGCGTAGTTGATTTCCCATTCGTTCTTGAAGACGGCGACGGGGCGTTGCTGATCGTCGAAGATGATGGGAACGGCAGTGGCGGGACGTACCTCGCTGCCCAGCCATCGGGTGCGCGTATAGGGCAGACGTTCGAGCTTGACCTTCTCGTTGTATTCGTTCTCCATGCGCCATGCGAACAGTTCGAGCTGGAGCTCGCCCACGGCCGCTACGAGGGGAACGGGATTGCCGTCGGACTCCGTGAAGATCTGCACCACACCTTCTTCCGCCAACTGGTCGATACCCTTGCGGAAGGACTTGCTGAAGGAGCCCATGGCCGGGAAGACCTTGGCATAGATTTCGGGTGCGAAGCGCGGGAAGTTCGGAATCGTGGCATCGCTCTTCGTCGTGATCGTATCGCCTACGCGGAAGAGTCCGGGATTCGTGAGGCCGATGACGTCGCCCGGGAACGCTTCGTCGATGATCTCGCGGTCCCGGCCGAAGATCTGGAACGGATAGTTGAGCTTCGTCTCCTTGCCGCTGCGCGGATGGAAGGCCGTCATGCCACGTTCGAAACGGCCGCTCACGATGCGGACGAAGGAAATGCGGTCCCGGTGTGCCTTGTTCATGTTGGCCTGGACCTTGTAGACGAAGCCGGTGAATTCGGACGATTCGGGTTTGACGGATCCCGTCGACATGTCGAAGGCCTGCGGCGCCGGAGCGAGTTGCAGGAGCTGCTGCAGGAAGTGCTCCAGGCCGAAGTTCGTGATGGCCGAGCCCCAGTATACCGGCGTGCAGCGCTCGTGGAGATATTCGTCACGGTCGAAGGCGGGAATGACGTGGTCGACGAATTCCAGGTCCTCCAGCAGCTTGTCGTGCATCATAGGTCCGAGGGACGACCGCAGGTGTTCGCTGCGGATGTCGCCTACCTTCATCGGAGCCTTGTACTTGTTGCCTACCGTACGCTCGAACTCGTAGAACTGCTCCGCATCACGGTCGTAGATACCTCTGAAGTCCTGCCCGTCACCGATCGGCCAGGTGCGCGGTATGGCCGTGATACCGAGTACCTGTTCGACTTCGTCCAGCAGTTCGAGCGGATTGCGGGCCGGGCGGTCCAGCTTGTTCATGAAGGTGATGATGGGAATGCCGCGGTCGCGGCAGACCTTGAAGAGCTTGATGGTCTGTTCCTGCACGCCACGGCCTGCGTCGAGAAGCATGATGGCCGAGTCCACGGCCATGAGCGTCCGATACGTATCCTCGGAGAAGTCCTGGTGACCCGGAGTGTCGAGGATGTTCAGGAGGTGACCGTCGTATTCGACGCGCATGGCGCTCGACGAAACGGAGATACCGCGCTGCTGTTCGATCTCCATCCAGTCCGACGTCGTGGACGAGTGCTTGCCACCGGTCACGGCGCCGGCCTGGTGGATGGCCCCGGAATAGAGCAGCAGCTTCTCCGTCAGCGTCGTCTTGCCGGCGTCGGGGTGGGAGATGATGGCCACGGTACGGCGGCGGCCTATTTCCTGTATGATGTCTGACATGGATCTTCGCGATTCATTGGGAAGCCACAAAAATACGAGAGCCGACGCGAGGTCGGCTCTCCGGGTCGTCATTAGAAGATGACTGGTCCTGAATGGGATCAGCGTCCAGGCCTCAGCGGATCGCTGTTCCCCGGAGTCGTCATGATCGTGTAGAGTACGCTGATACCCGCACGGAAGGCCGAGACGCTCCACGGGACGTTCTTCGCGACGTCCGTGAACATCGGCGCATAGGTGACCTCCGGGACGAGGGCCAGCGTGCCCATGGCGTTCAGCGACATCCAGTAGCGTGCGCCCACGACGATGCCGAACTGCAGGGCGTTGACGTCCTTGACGTCGCCCGACGACGCATTGAACGTACTGCCGCCCGTGCCGTAGTCATAGGGCAGCGTGGGGTCGGCCAGCTCTTCCTTCTGGTCGTAGGTCACGCCCGTCAGCGTACCGAGCCGCAGACCACCCATGAGGCCGAACCTGGAATTGATGCGGTACTCCACGGCCGGTTCGAGCATGAGGGCCGTCATGGACGTGACGAGCGTATGTCGTAGCGCCGTGGTCACGGCCTGGGAGCCGACGCGGACCGTCGTGGCCTCGTCCTTCCGCATCGTCGCACCCGACGGTGCGAACGAGAGGCGGGCGAGGATGGAGAGGTTCGTTCCGACGGGAAGTCCACCTTCGATGCCGAAGGCGATACCCGCTTTCGACGTTCCGTCGTAACCGGAGCAGCACGTCGGTGCCTGGGGCAGCGTCATGTTGCTCGCCGAATGCATGGAGAGCTGGAGGCCGCCGCCGACTCCGAGCCACAGCAACGGTGTGGCGGGTGCGTACGAGACGGGTTCCGGTTCGGGATCGGTCGGCCGGGCCGACATCGCCTCCTGTGCATGGAGCGTCGTCATCGGGAGAAGAAGCGCCACGCACGCCGTCATGATGGTCGTGATGAATGTCTGCATGGTTCGCTCCTTAGCGGGTGATGAGTACGGGCATCGAGAACATCGTGCCGTGTGCCGTGATGGTGAGGACGTACGTACCAGCCGCGATGCTTTTCACGTCGACGAGTGTATGGCCGGTTCCCGATGCATCGGGTTGGAACGTTCCCGCCGCCACTTCGCGGCCGATGGACGAATGCATGGTCCACATGGCCCCTTCCTTACCGAGCCCTTCGAGATCGATCGTCATCTCGTCCGCAGCAGGCACGGGATGGATGCCGATGCGCAGGCCGTTCGCCTTCGGAACGAGATAACGTCCACCATCGACCGGACAGATGTCCGTGATCGTGACATGCCCATCGACGAGTGTCATGGTCGCATCGGGAGCATCGGACCAGGTGAATCCGACCAGCTTCACATCGGAGTGACTGGTATTGCCCAGCACTGCGGTGAAGTCGAGTTCCGTGAGTGTTCCCGTCGTATCGGTCGTCGTTCCGGTAAGCGTGATGGTACATGGTCCCGCCTGGCCTGCCGTGAAACAGTCCGGCGTCGTTCCCGAACCGACGAGAATGGCCGGATCGTAGGCGATGTCGGCCGACCATGCCTTGTTCGCGAGAGCGGAAAGGCCGGTGGACGAGACGAGTCGTATCGGCAGGCGGAAGCGTTGCCCCGTCGTTACGGCGACGGTGTCGACGACGATGGTGCCGCCGATGCTGACCGGTACGTCGTCCGAGCATCGTGCGGTGATGACCGTCTTCGTCGCCGAGGCGCACTCCGGTGCGGTGGCGGAGGCGAAGTCCGCACGGATCGTATCGGAAACGTCGGTACGTCCATCGCACACCGTCCGGTAATCGATGTCGATGACGGCGCCGGGTGCCAGCGTAGCGGGTAGTGCCGGGCGCGTGGCCGTGATGGTCGTCGTGGCGGGTGACGTCAGCACGACGCCGATCGGGGCCGTTCCGTCGTTCGTGAATCGCACGGTTCCGGATGTCGTCTGTGCGATCGTTCCCGCATTGACGACCGGTGTCTCGGCTCTGAGCGATGGTGTGGTTGCGGAACCCTTCACGACGATGACATGGCGAATGTCGCATGGCTGAAGGACGATGACGATACTGTCGAGATACGCGCCGGTACGCGTCGGGCGCCATGTCACGGCAAATGCTACCCGTGTGTCGGGCGGGAACTGCATCCCCTCGGTCAATGTCGTCGTGAAGTCTGCGGGAAGCCGAAGGGAGGCGATGCTTGCAGTACCCTCGATACCGTTGATGTAGAACATGCTGTCACGCCGGACGCTGGCATCGTTGAATGGAGGACACCATGCCACTTCGCCGAAATCGAGGATATATGGTGCGGACAGTACCATCCCCTGTTTCGTGATGGTACCTTTCACTGCGATCGTCTGATCACATGGCCGGACCTTGAACGTGAACGTTTCGGATGTCTGGCCCTCCAACGCAGGTCGGGCTTCGATGCGCACCTGCGCCGAGTTCCGGGCGGGAATGGTGATCGGGCCTGATGGACTGACCGCCCACCAGCCATTGGGCTGGGGGCTGAGTTCGACCGTGACGGGAACGTCCGAATCGTTGAAGAGCGTGAGCGTCGTATCCCTCGTGGTCTCGCATCCCTTGAGCTCGGGCATGACGAACGACGACGGCTCGATACGTACCGCGACGTTTGCGCGCGTCGCATTCAGGTTGACGCGCAGCGTATCGCGGCATGCTCCGGCTTGGAATGCGAGGCGGACGACGTCGTTGAAGGTGCCGTTCGCCGTCGGCGTGTAGCGGATACGTACCGCGAGCGTCTCTCCGGCTGCGAGCGTCGTCGGTGTCGTAGGTTCGATGACATTGAACGGTGCGGCGACGAGGCCGGGTTCGACCGTCATCGTTCCTGTACTTCCGTTACGGATGATGACGACGGTGTCGCGTACGACGGTCTCGCAGGACGTGCTCGATCCGAAACCGATGGAGCCGGGCTGTACCGTAGCGGTGAGGGACTGTCGTGTACCCCTGTACGGAACGGCGAGTGACCACGAGCATGGCGTTCCGACGAGACGGAACGTGCCCGTCGTCGTACCCGTCGCGGCAGGGGAGAAGCGCACGCGGATCGTCGTCGAGCCCGATGCGGGAATCGTGATGGCGGGCGACAGCGACGTGAGGAGGCTGACGTCGGCCTTGTCCGCGATGAAGTTCGTCAATGCGATCTCGTAGAGCATGGGATTGGTGATCGTCACCGTCGTATCGCGGTAGGATGCGCAGGCTTCCACAGCGCCGAAGTCGACGGATGCCGGACTGAACGTCGGTCTCGGATCGACGATGGAGACGGCGACGGTGTCCCGTGCGGTGCATCCAGCCGCATCGGTGACCAGCACTTCGTAGCGCGATGCCGTCGGCGGATAGACCTTCGGCGATGGAATCGTATCCGAGTCGATGTAGTCGGGTCCGCTCTCGATCCTGTTCCACTTGTAGCGATACGGGGCGGTGCCTCCGCTCGCGTCGGCGGTGAGGACGATCATGGAATCGCGGCAGCCGCTGACGTCGTTTCCGGCGCGGACGACTGGCCGGGGATTCCTCGTGATCACGATGGTGTCGCGATAGCGGCAGCCCTGCTGCGTACGGCACATCACGATGTACGAACCCGTATCCGAGACGGTGATGGTGCGCGTGGTGTCGCCCGTAGACCAGCGATACTGCGCGAAGCCCGTCGGTGCGAGCAGTTGTCGCGCTTCGTTTGCACAGAGCACGGCAGGACCATTGGAGACGATGTCGATGACGGAGTCACGGCAATCCGACAGATAGCCGACGAAGGCATTGTAGCGGAGTGTGTCCTGCTGGATGTGGGCGGAATCCTGATAGGCGCCTGGCGTTACGGGCATGCGGAACGTACGGGTGAGCGTACCCATGACGATGTAGGCATCGGCATCGCAGGCGATGGCGTCACCGAAGTCATCGCCGAAGTCCGTGTTCATGGTAGCGGGAACGGCGGGAGGAACCGGATGCTGCGGGTCGCCGCAGAAGTAGGATGCATAGAGACGTGTCGTGCCTGCGGGATTCAATTTCACGATGTAGCTGTCCGAGCCGCTTTCCGTGGAAGGCTGCGTACGGAATGCATCGGGCGTCGTGGGGAGGTTGCTTTCGAAACCCGTGAACCCGCTCAGCCATATGTTGTTCGACCGGTCGACGGCGACGCTCTTCATGCCGTCCATCTTGTTCCCGCCGATATAGGAGAGGAACTGGACGTTGCCCAGACCGTTGTACTTGGCCACGAAGCCATCGAGGAACGAACCGCCATAGGCAGGCTGGATGGCGTTGGCGACGGGAAGATTCTGGCTGGCGGTCTGGCCTGCGACGATGACGTTGCCGATGCCGTCGGCAGCGATGCCGTTCACCTGATCCACCTTGTCGCCGCCGATCACCGTCACGAACAACCGCTGACCGGTCGGAGAGAATTTCAGGATGACACCGTCGATGTCGCCTCTCAGCGCCGTACCGTCCGTCGTGGGGAAGGGGGCACTCACACCGAGATCTTCCACATTGCCGGCGACCAGGACGTTGCCTTGGGGGTCGTAGGCGACGCCCTGTGCGAAGTCGTCGTTGCCGCTGCCGTAGAAGGTCAGCCAGTCGTTCGTCCAACGGTCCGTCGAGTTGACGCGTGGCTTGACCTGGCAGATGAACATCTCCGTCTGATTGTAGTTGTTCAGCGGATTGAAGAGATAGGGCGTTCCGTACAGACCGCCGAGTTTCGGACTTCGTGTATAGCCGCAGATGGCGATGCGATCCTTGCGGATGGCGATACCCGTCGCGACATCTGCACCACGACCGTAGATGAGCCAGCTGTCGTTCCAGCTACCGTCGGGATTCAGCTTGACGATGAGCGCTTCGGGCGAAGGGTCGACGGAATCGGGATCGCCATATGCGCCACTGCCCTGCAGGACGCCTCCGTTACGGTAGGGCAGGTTGCCGCTGCTCGTCGTACCGCAGAGCCAGATGCAATTCTTCGCATCGGTCTTCACGTCGAAGAAGATGTCTTCCTTGTCGCCGCCGTAGTACGTGTGCCAGACGAGATTGCCGCGGTCGTCGAACTTCGTCGCGAATCCGTCGTTCCCGCCCTTGATCCTGTTCTGGATGACACCCGTCGAACGTGGCAGGTTGGCCACCGGTGTGGTACCGGCGAGGATGACGTTGCCATCGCCGTCGAACGCCACCTTCGCGTTGTAGAAATCTCCCGCACCGCCGTAGTAGGTGGCCCAGACGCGCTGGGGGTCGATGACGAGAACGTCGTTCCCGCTATAGTCTCCGAGAGCGAAGCGAACCGCTGCGCCGTCGACATCGTACCGTGCCCTCACGGATGTCCGCACGGCCGACGTGGCGGATGGAATCGTATAGCAGACCGGTGCATCCTCGGATAACGTACCGAGGCCGGTCGACGCTTCGAGGCGGCCGGTCGACGTGACTTTCAGCCTGTCCACGCCGTCGTACCGCATGACGATGCGTCCCGGGTCGGCACCGGGATGGACGATGAAGTCATACTTGAGTCCTGCCGTGGTGACGTACATCCGTACGTCGATACCCGGCCATACGTCGTGATAGGTCATCGTCGTATACGAGCGCGTCGTCTGGGCGGCCGGATCGATGCTTCCTTTCAGGTAGCGCACGCTATGCGGATGGGGCGAAGCGTAGTCGACGCGGGCCATCGGATTGGCTCCGACGAAGACGATGTCCGAACGAAGGACGTCGGCTTCCGTTTCTTCGTAGGGGCGCGCAGGAAGGCGGTGCACCCGTTGCTGTACGACGTGCATCCCTTCTGGATGGATGAAGGCCGTCGTGCCGTTCCACGTGAACGTGGCCTGCACGTGCGGTGCGGGCTCTCCGTCGCCCCAGTGTACCTGGCCGATGTTAGGGACGAAGCCTGCGGGAAGAGGACGATCCGTTCGTACCGGCGGGCGGGTCGTAGGACCGGCCAGCATGAGGGCCGGCAACAGCAGGAAGAGAAACGTGAGAGCGTAGCATCGAACCATGAACCTCTCCGCGATTATCACGTGACCAAATCATAACGAAGCGTACAGAATACCAAGGACAACCGACATTCACAAAGATGACGGCAACAGGGCGAGATGGAAAATTCCCTATCATTGATCCGTCATGACCCAACTCGAAACGTTGTCCAGCGTCCAGGGGCGCACCCTCCTCCGCGACATCTATCGCGAGCTGCGCTTCGAACGGCAGCTCAGCGCCGTTGCAACTCTCAAGATCACCTGGCAGATATGCACGACGGAGCGTGAGCTGTTCCGCCTCACGCGGCGTAACGTCGTCGTCCTCCACCCGCTCGGGCTGTGGGCAGGTACGTCGTTGTGGATGCAGGAAGTGGTGAACCGGTTCTACTACGCTCCGATCAATGCCTTCGTCTATTTCGGTGCCGCCATGCTGCTGGTGGCCGTCGGTCTGAACCGTACGCGCGTCGTCGAGACGCCGGCCCTCGTCGTTGCAGGCGTCATCCTCGAAGCACTGCTTCTCGTGGCCCTGTTCGGCGTGATGTTCTTCACCCCACCCGAAGAACCGGATGCCGGGGCGACGGGCAACGGTGGAAGTTCGTCGATGACGGACGAGCTGCTTCGCGAGCTCGGCGAGATCGGACGCGACTATGCCGCGATGGCCGTTCAGCTCGAAGCCATCTCGACGTCGCTGATGGACATCGTCGAACGTCAGGATCAGATGATCGGCTCGGTCAGGGATTCCGTGCAGTCGGCCGTCCAGGCCGTCGCACCCAATCCCGAACTCCTGATATCGATGAAGGAA
This sequence comes from Candidatus Kapaibacterium thiocyanatum, assembly GCA_001899175.1. Lineage (NCBI taxonomy): Bacteria > Pseudomonadati > Bacteroidota > Eximiradiia > Eximiradiales > Kapaibacteriaceae (SeqCode) > Kapaibacterium (SeqCode) > Kapaibacterium thiocyanatum (SeqCode). The sequence goes on from MKVH01000024.1 coordinate 424,061, forward strand.
ACGACCCTCGCCCTCGGTCAGTTCGCCTCCAGTGTCGGAATTCTCGCCGAACGCCTGAACGCCGTGGAACGCCAGGAAGTCGAACGCCTCGTTCGCACGGAACTGGACCGTATCCTTTCCAAGACCATCCTGCAGCGCGATGACCGCCCGACCCCGTAACCGCCGGCGGGTCGAGATCTACTTCGTACTGTACGTCGTGGCCCTCGTATTGCTGATGCCCGATCCGTCGGACCAGACCCAGCCGACCGGGCCGTCCCCCTATGACTATTCGCGTCTCGATCTGCAACCGGAGCGTGTCCGCCTCGAGAGCAGAGCCGTACGCGATACGGGCAATCAACTGATCCTCGTCCAGCAGGACTCCCTGAACGTCATCCGATACACGGGTGCCGTTACGGACGTCCGCGTTTCGGCCACCGTCTTCGACGAGACGACGGGCAAGGATATCGTCATCAATGCCGGTGATACGGCGACGCAACTGTTCTCCCTCGTTCACGATCCCTCGCGCAGCGCGGCCGTCTTCCGCTGGCGCCCGGCACTGATGCAGAGCGGCATCGGCCGGACGTTCCGCGTAACGTTGACGGCGATGGGCGTGCCGACGTCCGTTTCCACGGCCAATGCCAACGAATCCGACAACGTACCGTCGGGCCTGCGCATCCAGGGAAGTACGCAGTTCATGCTGTCCTATGTCGTCGACGACAAGCCCGCTCCGAATGCCATCGTCCAGTTGCCTGGCAAGGTCGATACGATCAGGATCCGGGAAGGGGGGCCGTCATTCGGCGGCGAGACCATGCTGGGAGAATTCTGGGTGCAGCCTGCCCGTGAACGCGTCACGGTGCTGCACGGAACGCGGTGGACGAATCGTATCAGCGTGGGCGGTGCCGACGTGTCGCGTGATCTGGCCAATGCTCCTGCCGTGAAGGCTTCGGGCGATGGCTCGGCGTCCGTGCGTTCCTATGTGGACGCCGCGACCCGTACGGTCGTACTCGACGGTATCGCACCGAGATCGGGGACGCTGAACGTGGACGTGACGCTGCTGCGGCGCGACGGGCAGAGCAGAAGCGCTTCCTTCGTCGTATCCGCCGAACCTCTTGCGGCCCTGGCCCTCCCGGAAGCGATCTATCCGGGGGTCGAGGCCGAACTGGCGACCCGTCTGCCGTCCATGCCGGGCGTCGAGGTCGTGGCCATCCTGAAGGGTGAACGTGGTGAGATACAGCGCACGACGGGCGATGTGATCCGGTATACTCCCTCCGTCTCCGATACGAACAAGACCATCTATCTCGAGCGCTACGTCGACGACCAACGCGTCGGCAGCCCGGTGCCGATCCGCATCCGTTCGTTCGATGCGCCGGAAATCCTGGCGGCGAAGGATGTCGCCGGTGGCACGAAGAAACGTATCGTCGTCAAGTACTTCGGTCCGAAGATGGACCGTCCGGTGCTCGACATCCTGGACGGCAACGTCGGACGCATCCAGACGCTCTACGGCAACAACTACCGGGCGAACGACAGGGATCCGGCTGCACCTGCATGGATCATCGAATTCGATATCGAACGCAAGGACGGGTCACGCCCGTTCTCCTTCCGTATCCAGGCGCGCGACAAGAGGGGAATGAGGTCACGGGCGTGGAGCGAGTGACCGGTTCCTGCGGTAACGGCGTACGTTCAGCAGATGTTCCTGGCCGTTCCGTGCGAAGGTATGCAGGCCAGAACCATCACCCCGTGCCACGAAGAACAGGTAGTCGTGCTCTTCGGGGCGCAGTGCCGCGCGCAATGCTTCGAGTCCTGGATTGTTGATGGGACCTGGCGGCAGCCCTTCCACCACGTAGGTATTGTACCGGCTCGCATCGTCGAGATCGCGATAGAGCAGACGCCGACGCTGGCCGAGTCCGTACTGTACCGTGGGGTCGGCTTCCAGGCGCATGCCGCGTGACAGACGGTTCGCATACACTCCGGCGATACGCGGCATTTCGGACGTCGTGGCGGCTTCGGCCTGGACGATCGATGCCAGTGTGACGATCTCGTGTTTCGTCCGGCCACTTGATGCCAGAAGTCCTTCGCATTCCCGATTCCACATCGACTGGAATTCGCGGGCCATGCGGGTCACGACGACGGTGGCGTCTTCACGCCAGAAGAATTCGTAGGTATCAGGTTTGAGGTAGCCCTCCATGGACGTTCCCTCGACACCGAAGGAGCGCTGGACGGAATCGCGTTCGGCGATGTCGACGAAGCTCGCCGAGTCGATGTCGAGTGCCCGGGCTACGATGCCACCGATCTCGCGGATGTGCAGTCCTTCGGGAATCGTAACGCGTCGTGTCGGACGCAGATGTCCGCTGAAGAGGGCCTTGAGGACGTCGAGCTGCGTCGAGGTATCCGTGAACACGTACCAGCCCGACTGTATCGTCCGGCCGCTGAGGCGCGCGAGCACCCGTGCGCTCAACGAGACGAGGGAAGCCGACGGCAGGGAGCATTGGGCGTCGATCGTGTCGACGGCTGCGACGACACTCGAGCCGCGCGGGACATACACGAATCGTTGCGGGTCATCCGTTATCCTACGTGACAACTGCCACCATAGAACGGCCGCTGCGAGTGCGAGAAGGACGGCGGCGGCGAGAATGAAACGGACGAGACGATTACGCATGATATGTGCAAGATAGCCGCTGTATTCGGATCGATGATGCTGTTACTCGCGACGGGTAGCGATGCCCTTGCCCAGCAGCGGAAGAAGGCAGAAGTCGAGCTTGTGCTTGGATCGCTGCTCGCATCCGTCGATTCCGCTGGTGTGACGACTTCGCACGGCAGCGTCGGTGTGGGCATCGGAGTCGTCGCTCCGCTCCATCAGGCGGGAGGTATCACATTGTCCGCGATGGTCCAGCCCGTCGCAGGCTTCGGCCTGGCATCCGGGCTGTCGGTGGACCAGATCCATATTCCCGTCGGTTTCCGGTTGAGCACGGAAGAATGGACGGATGAACGGACGTCGCCCATCATCGGAGGGGCCATAGGCGCCGGCGCCATGCTGTCGGGTTCGCGATATGCCGGTGGCCGTGGTGCGGCGGACATCAGACCCTTCATCTGTGCCGATCTCTACATCGGCACGTTCCAGCGCGGAGTCCTGCGGCTGCGGTACTTCTATGCACTCGGACAATATCATCCCGTTCCGCAGACGTCCATCGGCTATCACGGTCTCTTCATCGTGGGCACGACGGCCTGGTGACCCTTACGCCTGCTTCACCGTTTCGATGAAGATGTCGTGCAGCGACGGTTCGGCCACTTCGAACCGCGTGACGTGGACGAGGTCCACGGCCTTGCGGAGGACGGCATCGCTCGTCGTCGTTTCATCGAAGCGCAGCTCGGCACGACCCATGGATGACGAGATGACGGATGTGCCCGCGATCGTGGAAAGGGCTTCACCGTTCCCGTCGAAGTTGAAATGGATGCGGTTCTGTCGTTGACGGGCCTTTACCTCGCGCACCGAGCCCTCGAGCATGATCCGTCCCTTGTTGATCAGGACGATGTCATCGCAGAGTTTTTCCACCTGATCCATCTGATGCGTCGAAAGCAGGATCGTGGTGCCGCGCTGCTGCAGCTCCTTGATGACGCCGATCAGGACGTCGGCATTCAGCGGGTCGAGTCCGCTGAACGGTTCGTCGAGAATCAGCAGTGACGGTTCGTGCAGGATGGTGGAGATGAACTGGACCTTCTGCTGCATGCCCTTCGACAGTTCCTGGACCTTCTTCGTCTCCCAGCCGTTGGCGTCCATGCGGTTCAGCCACCACAGTGCACGTTGCAGGGCATCGGCTGCGGTCAATCCCTTCAGACGTCCGAAATAGACGAGCTGATCTCCTACCTTCAGTTTCTTGTACAGGCCGCGTTCTTCGGGCAGGTAGCCGATGAAGTTCTGCTGTACGGCGGATACCGGATTGCCGTTCAGGAGCAACTGGCCTTCGTCCGGCATGATGATGTTCGTGATCATGCGGATGAGCGTCGTCTTGCCGGCACCGTTGGGTCCGAGAAGGCCGAAGATGCGTCCCGGTTCGACGGAAAAACTCACATCGTCGTTGGCCAGGTGGGTGCCGAATCGTTTGGTGACATTCGAGACGCTGAGAAAAGGCATGCTGTGTCCGGAGGCAATGGAATGATGATCGAGGGGCAAGTTACGACGGCCGGGAATGAAGGTTGCAGCGTCTTCATCGGGACGTTCTCCGTGCCTTTCGTAACTTTGGCGGCACTTCTGGGCGTGCGGAGTGTTCAGGGAGCCGGTGCACGCAGGACTACAACGTACGAGGACATACATGAGAGCGTTTTCGGAGGTATGGCGATCCACGATTTTTACCAAGTGGGTGATGGCCATTACCGGGATCATGCTGGTGCTGTTTCTGGTGGCGCATCTGAGCGGGAACCTGCTGGTGTTCCTGGGGGCCGAACACACCAACGCCTATGCCGTGGAACTTCGCGAAATGCTGCATGGCTCGGCGATATGGGTAGCGAGATCGGGGCTGGTCGTCGCCTTCATCCTGCACATTCTTTCGGCATTCAGTCTGGCGTCACGTAACCGTGCCGCTCGCCCCGAGAAGTACGTGAAGGTGGAACCCAGGCGCTCCACGCTCGCCTCGCGCACGATGCTGCTGTCGGGCACCATGCTGCTCGTCTATCTCCTCTACCACCTCGCTCATTTCACGTGGGGAATCGCTCATCCGGACTACTCGCATCACGTCGATGCGCTCGGACGTCACGACGTCTACCGGATGGTCGTGGAGAGCTTCCACGAACCGCTGATCGCCATCCTCTACATCGTTGCGATGATCCTGATGGGAATGCACCTCAACCATGCCGTATCGAGCGCATTCCAGACGCTGGGTATCACCAATCCCCGCGTCACTCCCGTGATACGTACGATCGGCCCGGCGCTCGGACTGCTGCTGACCCTCGGCTTCAGTTCGATTCCGGTAGCTATTCTGTTCGGACTTGTGAAATAAGGGAAGAGAGTCAGGAAACCCATGGAATTGAAGAGCAATATTCCCAGCGGCCCCATCGAACAGAAATGGGACAAGCACAGAGCCGATCTGAAGCTCGTGAATCCGGCCAACAAGCGGAAGTATACCGTCATCGTCGTCGGCACCGGCCTGGCCGGTGGCTCGGCAGCGGCAACGCTGGCCGAACTCGGATATAACGTCCACGCCTTCACGTATCACGACTCCGCGCGCCGCGCCCACTCCATCGCAGCACAGGGCGGCATCAATGCCGCCAAGAACTACCAGAACGACGGCGACAGTATCTGGCGTCTGTTCTACGATACGGTCAAGGGCGGAGACTTCCGCGCACGCGAGGCCAACGTCTACCGTCTGGCCCAGGTCAGCGTCAACATCATCGACCAGTGCGTCGCACAAGGTGTGCCGTTCGCCCGTGAATACGGCGGCTATCTGGCCAACCGTTCGTTCGGTGGCGCCCAGGTGTCGCGGACGTTCTACGCGCGGGGGCAGACGGGCCAGCAGCTCCTCCTCGGAGCCTATCAGGCCCTGAGCCGTCAGGTGGGCCTCGGCAAGGTGCATCTCCACAACAAGAAGGAGATGATGGACCTCGTCATGGTCAACGGACGTGCCCGCGGTATCGTGACTCGCGACCTCGTGACCGGAAAGATCGAGACGCACATGGCCGATGCCGTCATCCTCGCGACCGGCGGCTATGGTAACGTCTTCTACCTGTCGACGAATGCCAAGGCCTGCAACGTCACGGCCACATATCGTGCCCACAAGCGCGGTGCTCTCTTCGCGAATCCCTGCTATACGCAGATCCACCCAACGTGCATTCCCCAGAGTGGCGACTATCAGTCCAAGCTCACCCTCATGTCGGAGTCGTTGCGTAATGACGGCCGTATCTGGGTGCCCAAGAAGAAGGGGGATACCCGCTCGCCCGATCAGATTCCCGAAAGCGAACGGGACTATTATCTCGAACGCAAGTATCCGTCGTTCGGCAATCTCTCGCCCCGCGATATCGCATCGCGTGCGGCGAAGGAAGCCTGCGACGACGGTCGTGGCGTAGGCCCGGGCGGTCTGGGCGTCTATCTCGACTTCTCCGATGCCATCAAGCGCCTCGGCCAGGAAGTCATCGAGGACCGCTACGGCAACCTGTTCGAGATGTACGAACGGATCACGGGCGAAAACCCCTACAACGTCCCCATGCGGATCTATCCCGCCGTCCACTATACGATGGGCGGTCTGTGGGTCGACTACGACCTCATGAGCAACGTCCCGGGCCTCTTCGTCCTGGGCGAAGCCAACTTCTCCGACCACGGTGCCAACCGTCTCGGCGCATCGGCACTCATGCAGGGTCTGGCCGACGGCTACTTCGTCATTCCCTACACCATCGGCGGATACTTCGCCCAGGGTGGTCTCGAGAAGGTCGATGCCGGCATGCCCGAAGCGCGTGCGGCAGCCAGGGAAGCCGAAGACAGGATCAAGCTCCTGCTGTCGATCAACGGCAAGCGTACGCCTACATCCTTCCACCGCGAGCTCGGCAAGATCATGTGGGACCAGTGCGGTATGGCACGGAACGAAGCCGGTCTGAAGGACGCACTGCAACGCATTCCCGCACTGCGCGAGGAATTCTATCAGAACCTCCACATCCCCGGTACAGGCGAGTCGCTGAACCAGACGCTCGAACTGGCGACGCGCGTGGCCGACTTCCTCGAATTCGGCGAGCTGCTCTGCTACGATGCCCTCCATCGCAACGAGTCATGCGGTGGCCATTTCCGTACTGAATATCAGACGGAAGACGGTGAGGCGCGCCGGAACGACCAGGACTATTGCTATGCAGCCGCCTGGGAGTACACGGGTGTGGGCAGCAAGCCCGTCCTGCACAAGGAGGCCCTCGAATTCGAAAATGTGCACCTCGCAACCAGGAGTTACAAGTAATGAGACTACGCCTGCATATCTGGCGTCAGGCCGGACCGAACGCTTCAGGCATGTTGAAGTCCTATGACCTCGACAACGTCAGCGAACACATGAGCTTCCTGGAAATGCTCGACGTTCTCAACGAAGAACTGCTCGGCAAGGGCGAGGATCCTGTGGCCTTCGACCACGACTGTCGTGAAGGGATATGCGGCACGTGCGGTATGGTGATCAACGGCCGCCCTCATGGACCGATGGCCCGTACGACCGCATGCCAACTGCACATGCGTTCGTTCAAGGACGGAGACGAAATCTATATCGAGCCGTGGCGCGCGAAGGCCTTCCCGGTATTGCGCGACCTCGTCGTCGACCGCGGATCCTTCGACCGCATCATCCAGAGAGGTGGCTTCGTTACCGTGAATACGGGCAATGCCCAGGACGGCAATTCCATTCCGATCTCGAAGCACGATGCCGATCGCGCGATGGACGCCGCCGCCTGCATCGGTTGCGGTGCCTGCGTCGCCGCCTGCCCGAATTCGTCGGCCATGCTCTTCGTCGGTGCAAAGGTCGGCCACCTTGCATCCCTTCCCCAGGGACAGGCCGAACGTTCGACGCGTGCCATGAACATGGTGCTGCAGATGGATTCCGAAGGATTCGGTTCCTGTACGAATCACTACGAATGCGAAGCCGCCTGCCCGAAGGGCATCAGTGCCGAATTCATCGCCCAGATGAACCGGGACTTCGTCAAGGCATCGCTCGCGGGCCGCGACTAGGACGTTCTCATTATCCGGATACGATGCGAGCCGACTCCCTTATGCAGGGAGTCGGCTCGTCTGTTTTCCGCCGGTCGCCATCAGGAATTGGGTACTGCGGCGATGGCCTCGATCATTTCCCGTACAGCGCGCTCCATACCCAGGAAGACGGCCCTCGATATCAGGCTGTGTCCGATGGACACTTCTTCGATCTGGGGAATGCCGCAGACAGGGCCGATGTTCCGGATATCCAGGCCATGTCCTGCCGTCACGATCAGCCCCGCGTCCTGCGCCATTTCGGCGGCGAGGCGCAGGCGCGTAAGTTCCGCCTCGGCTGCCGTCCGCGTGCGGGCATTGGCATAGGTTCCCGTGTGCAGCTCGATGATCTCGGCTCCCGTCCGGGCCACGGCTTCGATCTGTGCGGGAACGGGGTCGATGAAGTAGCTCACCTGGATCAGCTTGTCGTGCATCAGCGAGCACAGGTCCTTGTAGAAATGGGGCTGCGCGGCGACGTCCAGGCCGCCTTCCGTCGTCAGTTCCTCACGTTTTTCAGGCACGATCGTGACAAGGTCCGGTACGACGTCCAGGGCGATGGAGATGATCTCGTCCACGGCTGCCATTTCCAGGTCGAATTTCGTGCTGACGGTGTCACGCAGGACGCGGACGTCCCGGTCGTTCACGTGGCGCCTGTCCTCCCTCAGGTGGCATACGATGCCCGACGCTCCGGCCAGTTCGGCGAGTACGGCCGCATGGACGGGATCGGGCTCCAATCCGCCTCTGGCCTCGCGAATCGTGGCCACATGATCAATATTCACCGCAAGTCGTATCATTGTGTTTCCGATTGGTAACGAAACGCTCTGTCCGTTGTTCTTACTGGTTGGAGTTCGGGGCAAAAATACTTCAGTGGAGGGATGTGTGATCAGTTGTGTACGCCATTCTTTAGGGGCCAGGAAAGCAATGGCCATCATCTTGGGGATCGTAGCGATGGTGGGGATAAGCGCCGCTACGACGATGCCGTCCACGGTCCGTAAGGTCGGCTTCCTCATGAACAAGGGGCAATGGCCGGAAGAGGTGCTCTTCATGGCCAGGACGCCGAATCTCAATGTATGGATCACCAGGAAAGGTCTGGTATTCGACCAGTTCCTGATCCAGGCCGCGAGCGCGACGCGCGAAGGCCATGTCATCAGGGCCGTATGGAAGGGTATCGACGAATCCCGCGCCTCGGTGGTCGGCGAAGGTGAAGCTCGTGCCCGCGTGAACTACATCACGTCCCAGCGCCCCGAGCAATGGAGCCAGGAAGTTCCGATCTACAAGCGCGTCCGTATCCGCGACCTCTATCCCGGCATCGACGCAGTCTATTACATCGAAAACGGCAACGTGCGCTACGACCTCGACATCCGTCCAGGCGCCGATCTGCGCAAGGTCAACCTGGCCTTCGAGGGTCATCCGAGCGTCGACGTCGAGAACACGACGCTGAAGGTCGGTACGCGCTTCGGCCAGATCATCATGTCCGATCTCTTCGCCTATCAGGAAGGGAACAAGGCCAAGGGCGTGAATGCACGGTTCATGGCGACTGGTGACGGCATACGCTTCGACATTCCCGACTATAACACGTCACGACATCTCACGATCGATCCCGTCGTCTACGGTTCCTACATCGGTGGCGACAACGAAGACCGTGTCGTGGCCATCAAGAGGATGCCGGGCGGCAACATCGCCGTCGCCGGATGGACGTGGAAGATCAGCTTCCCCGAAAGTGCCGGTGAGTACAGCAGCACGATGAAGGGCGGACAGGACGCCTACGTCGCCATCATGGATCCCACGCTGTCCCGCGTCCTGCACTACACCTTCCTCGGTGGTGCCAACGACGACAGGGCCGCCGATCTCGACGTCGACGCGCAGGGCAACATCTATGTCACGGGCGAGACGGTATCGACGGACTTCCCGGTGACGTCCGGTTCCGTAGGCCAGATGTACGTGGGCGGTACCGACGTCTTCGTCGCAAAGCTCGACGCCACGGCCACGAATCTCCTGCTCGGCACGTACGTCGGCGGAGGCAAGGAAGACATCCCCTATGCCATGGCCGTCGACGACCAGGGTAACATCATCATCTGCGGTTCGACGACCTCTGTCACCGGATTCCCGACGACGAACGGATATCAACGGACGTTCGGCGGACAGACGGATGGCTTCCTCACCAAGATCGCCACGGCCGGTGCTACCTACAGGTTCTCGACGTACTTCGGCAAGGACGGGATCGAGTACTTCACCGACGTCGCCGTCGACGGCACGGGAGCGATCTTCCTGACGGGTCTGACGAATTCGACGACGTTCGAGACGTTCCCCAAGCCTACCATGTGGAACCAGAACCAGCGTCCGTACGACCGTACCTATAACGGCGGTGCGTCCGACGCCGTCATCGTGAAGTTCCGTGCCAATGACGGTGGACTGGAATTCTCGACCTACTTCGGCGGTGCAGGCGACGATGTCGGCAGGGGAGTCTATACCGACGCCCTGAGCCGTGTCTATGCCGTCGGTGAAACCACGTCCAACGACCTTCCTGCAACGGCCGGATTCCAGCAGACCAGGGCCGGTGGCAAGGATGCCTTCTTCACGATCATTTCCGACGACGGCAAGGAACTCGTGGGCTGTACCTACTATGGTGGTACGGGCGACGAAATCGTGGCCCGGTGCGAGCCGGATGCCGCCAACGGAGCCGTGATCGTCGGAACGACGACATCGGTTGGTCTCAAGGTCGAAGGCGCCGGTTCCAGCAGCGAACGCAAGGGCGGTGTGGATGCCTTCGTGGCCTCGGTCTCGACGGCGGCCCTGAAGTTCGCCACGGTATTCGGCGGCAGTGGCAACGACACGCCGACGGACGTCGTCGTCGACGCCAACGACGACTATTACGTCGGAGGTTATACGACATCGACCGACGTGCCTTCCGGCCTCACGCCCTTCCAGGGTGGATACGGCGGAGGTGCGACCGACGGCTTCCTCATGAAGTACGCCAAGGGCACGATGGACCTGCAGGTTCCGCGTGGTGGAGAAGCATGGTGCATCGGTACGAACCAGGCGATTTCGTGGGGCGTCCTCGAAGGAGCCGTGGATACGTACATGCTCGAGCTTTCTCCGGACAACGGTCAGACCTGGAAGGAACTGGCCAAGGACATCACGGCGAAGACCTATCTCTGGAAGCCCGACACGTCGCTGGTTCCCGGAGGTCAGTACAAGATCCGTCTCTGGTCTTCGCGCGGCCATCTCAGCGTCAGTGCTGCGACGTTCACGCTGAACGCACCGCCGGCCATCACGACGCAGCCGCAGGCAGTCTCCGGTTGCGAAGGTGCCGAGGCCAGGCTTTCCGTAGATGTGAAGGGCACGAATATCCGCTATCAATGGCGCCGTAACGGCGGCAACATCAACGGTGCGATCGCTGCTACCTACGTCATTCCGTCCCTGTCCGCCGCGAGCGCCGGCAAGTACGACGTCGTCGTGACCGGTGCCTGCAATCCGTCGGTGACGAGCCATCAGGTGGAAGTTTCGGTCTCTGCGGCGACGGCCATCACGAAGCAGCCGGAGAACGTCACCGTCGAGAAGAACTCTCCCTTCACGCTTTCCGTGGAAGCGTCGGGCGGGGGACTGACCTATCAATGGAAACTCAACGACGAGAACATTCCCGCACCGAAGGGTACGGCCCGTCAGTTGACGGTGTCGTCCGCACAGCAGTTCGATGAAGGATCCTACAAGTGCGTCGTGACCGGTACATGCGGAACCGCTACGTCCGACGCGGTGACGGTGAGCGTTACGACCGTAGGCGTCGATGAAGAGCCTGCCGTCGCCGCTTCGGCCATCCGTCTGCTCGGTCCCACGCCTGCCTCCGACGTCGTCCGCATCCAATGCACGTTCCGCACCTCTTCCGCAGCTACGCTGCGCGTCGTGGACGAGCGTGGCCGCGTCGTGTCGGTGGTCGATCTCGGTAACGTCGATGCGGGCCTGCGCACACTCGACATTCCGGTCGGCGAGCTGGGCGGGGGCGTCTATCTCTTCGAGATCAACGGCGGTGGTCTCCATGATGCAGTTCGTGGAGTCGTGGCACGATGATCGGTACCCAACTCACGGAAGAACCACCAGTGGAAAGGTCGATGTAGTTATTATCAACCTTTTTCGTTTATTGCGAGCATGCTACACCTCTCTACAATCCGGGCACGTGTCGGGAGACACGTAATTGTTGTGGTGGCATTCGCCGCCGCTATGTGTGTGACCGCCAGGGCGAATACGGCGGGAAAACCACTCGTTCATGCAAGACTGTTCGGTGGGGACCAGGAAGAGTCCATCACCGGGATCGCAACGATGCCTAATGGTCGGGTCGCCGTTTGTGGAAGAACGTCGACCCAGACCCTGCAGCCTCTCGCACAGGGAGGCCTGCAGTCCGAGCATGGCGGATCGGAAGACGCCTTCGTCTGCGTCATGTCGTCCGATCTGAAGACGATCCACGCATGGACGTTCATCGGCGGAACGAGGAACGACGGGGCGACCGCTCTGGCGGTCGACTCCGAAGGGGACATCGTCGTCATCGGCGAAACGGAGTCCACCAACTTCCCGATGATCAAGGGATCGATCGGCCAGACGTATTCGGCCGGAATCGACGGCTTCATCGTGAAGCTGTCGCCCGGACTCGATACGCTCAGATTCGGATGCTACATCAACGGCAGCAAGGACGAACATCCCAAGGCAGTGGCCCTGGACGGTACCAGGAGCATCTTCATCTGCGGCAGCACGTCGTCGCCGTCGGGCTTCCCGTTGAACAGTGCCTACGACCATACCCATAACGGTGGGCTCGACGGCTTCATCATGAAGGTCCAGGGCATCGGAAGCGGTATCGGCTATGCGTCGTACTTCGGCAGCGAAGGCGACGAGGAGTTCACGGCACTGTGCGTGCCGAACAATTCCGCCGTCATCGTCACCGGCTATACGACGTCCCAGAACTACGAGACATATCCGAAATACGATCCATGGGTCTGGCAACAGAGCCGGCCGTACGACTGGACCTACAACGGCGGTACGACGGACGCGATCGTGACGAAGTTCATGATCGATGGGGGAGGCTTGATCTTCTCCACGTTCTTCGGTGGTAACGACAACGAAGTCGGACGCGGCGTCGCCGTCGACAGCAGGAATCGCGTGATGGTCGTCGGCGAGACGACGTCGCCCGATCTCCCGATGGTTTCCGGCCTGCAGACGGCATTCCGTGGAGGCAAGGACATATTCCTGGCCCAGCTCACCGAAGACGGCAAGACCCTCGTAGGTTCCACCTACTACGGCGGCAGGGGCGACGACGTACCGACGGCGATCGCGATGGCGAATCAGGACGTCTGCCTCATCGCCGGTTCGACGACGTCGAGGGACATCGAATCGATGGGCGCAGGATCGACGGGACAGATGAGCGGGGCCACGGATGCCTTCCTGCTTTCGCTCAACACCAGCACGCAGTTCTTCGCGACGTTGATGGGATGGCAGGATACCGATCAGGTGCTCGCCATCTGCAAGGACAGTCGCGGTGACGTCTACCTCGGTGGCGTCACGTCATCACCCAGTGTCGTCGCGGCGGACGGTACCTTCGAGAATGCGGGCGAGGCACCGACGACCGACGGTTTCGTCGTCAAGTATGCCTTCGGCTTCGTGCAACTGACGACGCCGCGCGGCGGACAGAGTCTATGTGCGGAGAACGCGATCAGCATTTCCTGGACGACGGAAGGAATGCCCGCCAACCAGGAATATTCCGTCGTGTTGCTTCATGACGGTGTCGAACATACGGTCATCACTCCCAGAACGCCAGCGAATTCCGTGATATGGACGCCACCGATGGGACTGGATCCGAACGCGAAATGGGCGGTTGCCGTCAGGTCGACCCGTGGCCATCTCTCGTACACGGAGCCCGATCTCACCATCGTGATGCCGTCCCATATCACGCGGCAGCCGTCGTCGGCCAAGGTATGTCCTGGTTCATCGGTGACCTTCAGTGTCGAGGCCGACGGGACGAATCCCCGATATCAATGGCGTCGCAACGGCTCGCCCATCAATGGGGCTACGGACAATGTCCTGACCGTCGTGGCCGAATCGGCCACTCAGGCAGGAACGTACGATGTCCTCGTCAACGGAGTCTGCGGTGTGGGCCAGACGTCCCAGCCGGCTATCCTGTCGATCGGTGCGGGCATCGCCATCGTCCACGAACCCACGGACGTCACGGTCGATGCTGGCCAGCCCGTCCGGCTTGCAGTGGAAGCCCGTGGCGAACAGCTCACCTACAGGTGGGAGAAGGACGGAATGGTGCTTCCCGCGTATTCCGGCGGAACCCTCGATATTCCCTCGGCCTCGGTACGGGATGGCGGCGCATATCGTTGCTTCATCACGTCCCGTTGCGGTGATACCGCCACACGGACCGTCATCGTGAAGGTCAACGGTGCCGTATCGGTCGCCGACGATACGGAGATTTCCGCCGTCGTGGCCGTCCATCCCAATCCGGCTTCCGGACGATTCACCGTCTCGATGAATTCGGTGACGGATGGCACCGTCCACCTGCGCCTGCTCGACATGACGGGCCGGACGTTATGGGAATATGCGGGGGCCGGTGAAGTGGCCGGTATGGACGTAGACGTCCGTCATCTTGCCGCTGGCACCTACTATCTCATGGCCGATTCCGGCATACAACGAAGCAGCCTACGGATCGTCATAGTGGACTGACTGGAAAAACGGGGTAATACGCCCCGTTTTTACCGCGCCAAAAGCGGACTAAAAAAGTCGTATATTGCGGCTCTGAATCCGCGTGGACACCACTATGGCTAACGATCAACAGGTGCTGGACGACGTCGTCCAGAGCGAATACAAATACGGGTTTGAATCGAATATCGAGCAGGACCTCCTCCCGAAAGGGCTGAGCGAGGACGTCGTCCGATTCATTTCCGCCCGCAAGGAAGAACCCGAGTGGATGCTCGAATGGCGTTTGAAGGCCTATCGCCACTGGCTGACGATGAAGGAGCCTGTCTGGCCGAACGTGCATTATCCCAGGATCGATTTCCAGGACATCATCTACTATGCGGCTCCGAAGAAGAAGGTCGAGCTGAACAGCCTCGATGAAGTCGATCCCGAATTGCTGGCGACCTTCGCCAAACTGGGCATCCCTCTCGAAGAGCAGAAACTGCTTTCAGGTGTGGCCGTCGACGCAGTTCTGGACAGTGTCTCCGTGAAAACGACCTTCCAGGAAGCGCTGAAGGAGAAGGGGATCATCTTCTGCTCCATGAGCGAAGCGGTCAGGGAGCATCCCGATCTTGTCCGCCGTTACATCGGTTCCGTCGTACCCGCGACGGACAACTACTACGCAGCCCTGAACAGTGCCGTCTTCAGTGACGGTTCGTTCTGCTACATCCCGAAGGGCGTGCGCTGCCCGATGGAACTCAGCACGTATTTCCGCATCAATGCCCGTAACACCGGCCAGTTCGAACGCACGCTGATCGTTGCCGACGAGGGCAGCTACGTGAGCTACCTCGAAGGCTGTACGGCGCCGCAACGCGACGAGAACCAGCTCCATGCGGCGGTCGTCGAACTGGTGGCGCATACGGATGCCGAGATCAAGTACTCCACGGTCCAGAACTGGTATCCCGGAGACAAGCACGGCAACGGGGGCATCTACAACTTCGTCACCAAGCGCGGGATCTGTGAAGGCCCCCGTTCGAAGATTTCATGGACGCAGGTGGAAACGGGTTCGGCCATCACCTGGAAGTATCCCAGCGTCGTGCTCAAGGGTGACGATTCGGTGGGCGAGTTCTACAGCGTCGCCGTCACCAACAACATGCAGCAGGCGGATACCGGTACGAAGATGACGCACATCGGGCGCAACACGCGTTCGCGCATCGTCTCCAAGGGTATCTCGGCCGGCAAGAGCCAGAACTCGTACCGCGGCCTCGTCAAGGTGCTCAAGAAGGCCGCCAATGCGCGGAATTTCTCGCAGTGCGACTCGCTTCTCATCGGCGACCAGTGCGGGGCTCACACCTTCCCGTATCTCGAAGTCGCCAACAGGAATGCCATCGTGGAACACGAAGCCACGACGTCGAAGATCGGCGAGGACATCCTCTTCTACTGCAATCAGCGTGGCATCGCCACCGAAGAAGCCGTAGCCCTGATCGTGAACGGCTATTGCCGCGACGTGATCAATCAACTGCCCATGGAGTTCGCCGTCGAAGCGCAGAAGCTTCTGGCCATTTCCCTGGAAGGCAGCGTAGGTTAAGGCCCGTATCAGGATCGAATCACAATCACGTATTTCAAGTCCAGTCATGTCCATCATCGAGATCAAGAATCTGAGGGCCGGTATCGAAGGACGCGAGATCCTGCAAGGGATCACGCTGACCGTCAATCCGGGAGAAGTCCACGCCATCATGGGACCGAACGGGTCGGGCAAGTCCACGCTGGCCTCCGTACTGGCCGGCCGTGAGGACTACGAAGTGCTCGGCGGCAGCGTCACCTTCAACGGCAAGGACATGCTCGAGATGTCTCCGGAAGAACGGTCGCGCGAAGGCATGTTCCTCGCCTTCCAGTATCCGGTGGAGATTCCCGGCGTATCCACGGCCAACTTCCTGAAGACGTCCGTGAACGAGATGCGCAAGCACCGTGGCCTCCCGCCCCTCGAACCGGCACAGTTCCTGGCCCTCATGCGTGAGCGGATGAAGCTCGTCGAGATGGACCAGTCCTTCCTGAGCCGTTCGCTCAACGAAGGATTCTCCGGTGGCGAGAAGAAGCGCAACGAGATCTTCCAGATGGCGATGCTCGAACCGACGCTCGCCGTGCTCGATGAAACGGACTCCGGCCTCGACATCGATGCCCTGCGCATCGTCGCCGAGGGAGTCAACGCGCTCAGGACACCGAACAATGCCTTCGTCCTGATCACGCACTATCAGCGACTGCTCAACTACATCGTTCCCGACGTCGTACACGTACTGTGGAACGGTCGCATCGTGCGATCGGGAGGCAAGGAGCTGGCTCTGGAACTCGAAGAGAAGGGATACGACTGGATCAAGCAGGATTCCCCGGTAGGAGCCTGATCATGAGTATCGAACGATTCAGCAGCGATGTCCAGAGTGCCTTCGTGTCGCGCGAGCGTCACGTGAACGGTCATGCCGACGGTCCGTTGCATACGGCCCGACGCAATGCCCTCGAAGCCTATACGCGCCAGGGTGTGCCGACGACGAGGCATGAAGAGTGGAAGTATACGAATCTCATGCCCCTCATGGGACTCGACTTCGTTCCCGCCGAAGGGCCTGCGGACTTCGCACCCGCGTCCGTTCCGCCGCTGCCCGGCGTCGATGCATGGAAGATCGTCATGGTCAACGGCATCTTCGATGCCGCGTCGTCGACACTGCCGAACGGTGTCGAAGGGCTCCATGTCCTCCCGCTGACGGATGAACTGGTCGCAGGCGATGCATCGGTGCGGGAGAAGATCAACACGACCTTGCCGATGGATACGCATCCCTTCGTGGCCCTGAACACGGCCATAGCCCATGGCGGCATGGTCATCAAGGTCGATGTCAGGACGATCGTCGACCGTCCGGTGCATGTCGTCATCATCGGCACGTCGCCGTCGAACAACGTGCTGCACACGCCGCGTATCCTCATCATCGCCGAAGCCTTTTCGTCGCTGCACGTCATCGAATCGCATCATACCGTCGGGACCCATGCCGCTCTCGGTGTTGCCGTGACGGAGATCTTCGGTGCCGAAGAAAGTCATGTGAATTACACGAAGCTCGTCGACGACGTATCGCTCGGCCATCATATCGGATATACCGGCGTACATCTCGACAAGGCAGCCAAGGCAGTATGTATGACGTCGTGTACAGGTGGTGCCTTCACGCGGAACGATCTGTCCATCAGATTACTCCATCCCACGGCCGAGGGATATCTCTACGGCGTATCCGTGCTGGATGGCAAGGAGTATGCGGACAATCACACCGTCGTGGACCATACCGTGCCGTACTGTCATAGTGAAGAGCTCTACAAGGGCATCTACAACGGATCGTCGACGGGCGTGTTCAACGGCAAGATCTACGTGCGTCCGCAGGCACAGAAGACGACGGCCTATCAATCGAATCATACGCTGTTGCTCAGCGACGGCGCACAGGTGAATGCGAAGCCGCAGCTCGAGATATGGGCCGACGACGTGAAGTGCTCCCACGGAGCCACGAGCGGCCAACTCGACGAGGAAGCCATCTTCTACCTCCGCTCCCGTGGACTCGGCGTCGACGACGCGCGCGCGCTGCTCACCTTCGCCTTCGCTGCGGACGTGACGTCCCATCTCGAACATGAAGGGCTGCGCACCTTCATCGAAGAACGCATTCAGAACAAACTGGAATCCTGGCGGGATTGACCGTCGTGATGCTACAGCAGGATATCATATCGCATCTCCGGGAGCAATTCCCGATCCTCGAACGATCGGTGCACGATCGCCCACTCGTCTATCTCGACACGGCGGCCACGGCACAGAAGCCCAAGGTCGTGATCGATGCCATCGCCTCGTACTACTCGGTGTCGAACAGCAACGTCCATCGCGGCGCTCACGCGCTCGCGGCGGAGGCGACAGGTCTCTACGAGGATGCACGTCATATGGCGGCCATGCTGCTGCATGCCGCGCGTATGGAAGAGATCGTGTTCACGAAGGGAACGACGGAAGGCATCAACCTCGTGGCTTCGGCATGGGGAGCGGCCAACGTGGGAAACGACGACGAGATCCTCGTGACGTACATGGAACATCATGCCAATATCGTACCGTGGCAGATGCTCTGTGAACGTACGGGAGCGACCTTGCGTGTGGTGCCGATCCACGACGACGGTTCGCTGGACATGGACGCCTGTGCGTCGATGATGAACGAACGTACGCGGATGGTCGCCGTAACGCATGTCTCCAATACGCTTGGGACCGTCAATGACGTCGCGGCCATATGCGCCATGGCTCGCAGGTACGGTGCCGCTACGCTCGTCGATGGCGCGCAGGCAGTGCCCCACGTTGCCGTCGACGTCCAGGCCATCGGCTGCGACTTCTACGTCTTCTCCGCGCACAAGCTCTACGGTCCGACGGGCTTCGGAATCCTCTACGGCCGATACGATGTGCTGAACGCCATGCCGCCGTATCAGGGGGGGGGATCGATGATCTCGCGGGTGTCCTTCGAGAAGACGACCTACAACGACGTCCCGATGCGCTTCGAAGCCGGTACCCCGCACATCGCCGGTGCCGCCGGGCTCGCTGCTGCGATACGATGGTTCATGGACATCGATCATGCGATGCTGCTCGAGCACGAGCGTGAACTCACGACGGCAGCGACGACCGGACTGACGTCGATCGACGGGCTGCGCATCATCGGCAACGCCCCCGGAAAACTCGGCATCGTCTCCTTCGTGGTCGACGGTGTCCATGCCCACGACATCGGTACGCTGATCGATGCCATGGGGGTGGCCATCAGGACCGGACACCACTGTACGCAGCCGCTGATGGAGCGCTTCGGCGTGACCTCCACGGCTCGTGCTTCCTTCGCCTGCCACACGACGCGTGAAGAGGTCGACATCCTGGTCGATTCCGTCAACAAGGCCGTGAGAATGCTGCGATGACCATCGATGCGACGATCGACGACCTGATCCGGACCTTCGACACGATGCCATCGTGGGAGGACCGCTACGCCCAGCTCATCTCCATGGGCAAGGGTCTGGCCGCGTATCCGGAAGAACACCGGAGCGAGCGCTATCAGGTCAAGGGATGTCAGTCCCAGGTATGGTTGTTTCCCTCGTTCGACGGCAACCTCGTCCATTTCGAAGCCGACAGCGATGCCCTCATCGTGAAGGGGCTGATCGCACTCCTCATGTCCATCTACAATGACCGCACGCCGCAGGAGATCGTGGCCACGCCGACCGATTTCATCCAACGTATCGGCCTGGAACAGCATCTCTCCCAAAACCGTGCGAACGGGCTGGTTGCCATGCTCAAACAGATAAAGTTGTACGCACTCGCCTTCTCGGCCATGCAGAAAGGACGTCCGGCATGAACACTGACGCGCATCTGCGGGACAAGGTTATCGAAGCGTTACAGACGATCTACGATCCCGAGATCCCGATCAATATCTACGAACTCGGACTGATTTACGAAGTTCGCGTCGTCGACGGGGCGGCCGTGCATATTCTCATGACGCTGACGACTCCCAATTGTCCGTCCGCCCAGTCGCTACCTGCCGAAGTCGAACAGAAGGCCAGGTCCGTGGAAGGCGTCACGGACGTGACCGTACAGATTACCTTCGATCCGCCGTGGGACAAGACCATGATGTCCGAGGCCGCTTTGTTTCAAATCGGGTTGTTCTGATGTCCGTTCGATTCCATACGCTCACCATCGCCGACGTCCGCAGGGAAACCCCTGATGCCATCGCCATCACGTTCGCCGTTCCCGACGATCTGAAGCCGGTCTTCCAGTACAAGCAGGGACAATACATTACCGTACGCGTGGATGTGGATGGCGTGAGTCATCGCCGCAACTATTCGCTGTGCAGCAGCCCCGTACTCGACGAACCGCTGACGATCGGCGTCAAACGCATCAATGACGGCGTCGTCTCGGGCTGGCTGAACGACCGCGTACGTGTCGGCGACAGCATCGAGGTCTATCCTCCGATGGGCAACTTCACCAGGGAGCTGCAGCCCGACCATGCACGGCACTACGTGCTGTTCGGTGGCGGATCAGGGATCACGCCGCTGCTGTCGATCCTGAAGAGCATCCTGAGGGTGGAGCCGGGCAGCGTGGTCACGCTGCTCTATGCGAACAGGAACGAGGCGTCCATCATGTTCGACGGCCAGTTGCAGAAGCTCAGGACCGACTACGGCGACCGTCTGCGTATCGTCCACATACTCGAGGATACGGCATCATCCGCACGCGAGGCCATCGCGGGACGGATGGAGCCGGATACCGTACGTACTCTGATACGGTCCTGGGTGCCCGATCCGGCCATCTCCGAATTCTTCATCTGCGGTCCGCAGGGCATGATGCAGGGTATTCTCGACGTCCTCCACGAACGTGGGGTGGATGATCGTCATATACACCGCGAATACTTCACGTTGACGAAGGACGATATGGAACAGAGAGACCAGGTAGCGCCCACGGACGCCGGCGATGAAATCGTGACGCGTACCGTGACCGTGCGCCTCTACGGCCAGGAGCATACGTTCGAAGTGCATCCCGACGAAACCATCCTGACGGCGGCGATCCGCGAGAACGTCGATCCGCCGTTCGCCTGCCAGATCGGAGCCTGCTGCACGTGCCGTGCGAAGCTCACGACCGGGCGCGTCGTGATGGACGAGCGCGAAGCATTGAGCGACGATGAAATGGAAGAGGGCTACATCCTCACCTGTCAATCCCATCCGCTCACGGATGGATGTTTCGCCGACTACGATCAATAACCATGCTCAAGCTCTCCAAACGCGTCGAATACGCTCTGCTGGCCGTGCAGGAAATGGCGCGCCAGCCCGAGACGGTCGTCTCGGCCAAGGACGTGGCCGCACGTTTCAACATATCGTTCACGCTCGTGGCCAAGGTGCTGCAGCAGTTGGGACATGCCGGCTACGTACGCTCGTCGAAGGGCGTGCGCGGTGGCTACGTCCTGGCCGTAGCTCCGCAGAAGATCAGCATCGCCGACGTGATCGAAGCCGTGGAGGGCCGGCAGGCGATCGTCGACTGCCAGGACGAGACGGAACACGACTGCAGCGTACAGCACTGCTGCACGATCCGCGGTCCGCTCGCGATCCTGCAGGAGCGCATCACGACGACATTCTCCTCCATGTCCGTAGCCGAACTCGTCGGCAACAGACATATCGTTCAAGTGAAATTGAATCAACCTACACTCACAACCTGATCGCACTGCCATGTCCGTAGCAATCCTCGGAGCCGACAGCGTCTCCATTCCTACCGGAATCACCGGCACGGATGAGCACGACAACATCAATGTCTCGATCAAGGCCCTGGCCGAAATCAAGAAGATCAAGGAACAGAACAGCATTCCCGACGACTACGGCCTCCGGCTGGGCGTCAAGGGCGGCGGCTGTTCCGGCATGTCCTATACGCTCGGATTCGATGCGTCCTCGCGTGAGAACGACCGCGTTCTCGAAGCCGAAGGCGTGAGGATGTTCATCGATACCAAGAGCATGTTCTATCTCATGGGCATCACGCTGGACTTCAGCGACGGCCTCATGGGCAAGGGCTTCACTTTCAACAATCCGAATGCAACCAAGACCTGTGGTTGCGGTTCATCGTTCGGCGTCTAACCTATTCTCCAACCATTCAGGATCCAGTGATGTCGTACGAATGGAAGTTCAATCCGCGTCCCTACAGCGACGAAGAAGCGAAGGAGCTGCTCAAGGATGTCGTGTCACCCGAGACCACGGACTGGCACTACAATACGCACCACAAGGGCTATGTGACGTTCCTCAACAAGATCGAAGCCGCCCTGCCGAACGCCGACAAGTCCCTCGCCAACGGCAACTGGAGCGACTTCGGTGAACTGAAGCGCCGTCAGACGTGGAATCACGCCGGTACGGTCCTTCATGACGTCTACTGGGAAGTTCTCGGCGGCGACGGTGATCCGGCGAAGGGCCCTGACGTCGTAGCTGCCATCACGAAGGAATTCGGATCGTTCGATGCATGGAAAGCCGACTTCAAGGCCACGGCACTGGCCGCCAAGCTTTCGGGCTGGGGCGTGCTCTGCATCGATCAGCTCTATTCCGGCCGTCTGCTCAACGTACTCGTGGACGAACATCACTATGGCGCGATCTGGGGCGGTATCCCGCTGATTTCGTGCGACGTGTTCGAACACGCCTACTATCACAAGAGCGGTCCCGGCCGCGCCGCATACATCGACAGCTTCCTGAACAACCTCCACTGGGGGCGCATCAACGCACGGTACAAGAAGTTCGCGAAGTAAGCTCATGCTACTCGGCCTCTTCCCGCTCAACCTCGTCCTCTTTCCGCAATCGCAGGTGCCTCTGCACATCTTCGAGCCGCGCTATCGCGCGCTGATAAGCGAATGCATGACGGAAGGCAAGGTGTTCGGTGTCAATCTGGTCGAGCAAGGACATCTCTATCCGATCGGATGCGCTGCACGCGTCACCTCCCTCACACAGCAGTATGAGGATGGACGCATGGACGTCATGGTGGAAGGCGTGCAGCGCTTCCGGCTCCTTGGAGTGAAGGAAGACGACGCCCCATACGTCGTCGGTGAAGTGGAGTTCCTCGACGACGAAGACGTGCCGGTCGATACGAACCTCATCGCCCGTTGTGCCGATCTCTACAACCAGATCGTCGAACTCGTCTATGGAACGTCGGCCAGGTTGTTCGATACGAAGGGAACGTCGACCTCCGCACCTTCGTTCTACATGGCGCCGAAGTCAGGCCTCAACACGGATCAGAAGCAGCATCTGATCGAGATGGATTCCGAGAATGCTCGACTGGAATATCTTTACGACCATCTCGCCGAGATCGTTCCCACTGTCCGCCAAGCCGAACTCGTACAACGTGTGATCGCATCAGACGGATATTTTCCTCCTACCGCATGAATCCCGGTTCCAATATCGGTCTGCACCAGCGGGCCACCTACAAGCTCATCGATAAACTGCTGTCCCACGACTACCGCGATCCGGTCGAACTGCTCGGATCACTGGTGAGGGACATCGTGGACAACGCACAACTGGTGATGACCGGAGGACGCGTATGGGAACTCGATCCGAAGAACGAGACCTACATCCTGCGTGTCCAGTACGGCGAAATGGAATTCCTCAACGAAGGAACGCGCCGGACCCTCGAGGACATGCCGGCCATGGCCCAGCTCGCCCAGCGCAAGACGCTGGTGGCCTCGGGATCGGATGAGGACGTTCGCGGAAAGAGGGTCTATTCGCTGACGGGCGTGGGCGACGTCGTACGCTGCCCGTCCGGTCCGTTGTTCCGTTACGCCATGGCTTTCACGGCCCACGATCTCAATGAGGAATTCTACGATACGATCGTCGTGGTCGGCAGTGCGGCCACGACGGCATTGCGGAACATGCAGTCGGCACAGCGCGAACGCAAGCTCCAGCACGACCTCGACCAGGCCTGGGAGATCCAGCGCGGACTGGTGCCCGACCATGCACTCCGCTTCAAGCAATACGATCTCTACGGTATCTCGCTACCCGACAGCGTCGTGGGTGGTGACTATTTCGACTATCTCTATCCTCCCGAAGAAGACAAGGACAGGCTTGGAGTCGTGATCAGCGATGCGGCCAGCAAGGGACTGCCCGCTGCCGTGCAGGCACTGTTCGTGAGCGGGGCGCTGCGCATGGGGGTAAGCTTCCACACCAAGATTTCGTCCCTCATCGCACGACTGAATACCCTCATCTACGACACGTTCCCGTTCGAACGCTTCGTGTCGCTATGCTATTGCGAGCTGACGCATTCGGCGAACGGTCTGGTACTGTATGCGAATGCCGGACATTGCCCGCCCGTGCACTACAACGCCGCAACGGGAACGACGACACTGCTCCAGCCGACCGGGGGCATCCTCGGTATCGTCGAGGAACAACCGTTCCGGGTCGAGAATATCAATATGGGCAGTGGCGATATCCTGTTGCTGTATACGGACGGAATCACCGAGGCACAGGACAGGAGCGGCAGCCTCTATGGTGAGGAACGTCTGCAGCGGTTCGTCGCGGATAATCACGACGTTTCCGCGGAACTGCTCGCACACCGTCTGCTCGAGGAGATCCAGCTCTACAGTGCGGGCGCAGGCTATCAGGACGACAAGACGCTCGTCGTCATCAAGAGATCGTAGTACCGTGCATTACCTGTACCCATCGCATCAGGGTGTCGGCGATTGCTGCTGCGTATTCACACCCTGCATCGCACGTTCCGCACCGATGCGGACGATATCGTCGACCGCCTTCACCGCACTGGTGATCATCGTTCGCAGGGCTTCCTCTTCATCGGCAGGGAATGCACCGAGGACGTAGTCGACGAGCCCACCTGGACCGAACTTCCTGTCGATACCGCAACGCAACCTCCAGAACGAGGGAGTGCCCAGTTCCGTGATCATGGACGTCAGTCCGTTGTGTCCGCCATCGCTTCCTGAAGACCGGAGATGGATCCTGCCGGTGGGGAAGTTGTATTCGTCCACGATGGCCACGACGCGGTCCGGGCCCAGGCGATGCAGGCCGAGAAGGTGCTTCACGGCACGTCCCGAGTCATTCATGTAGGTGAGGGGCTTCACGAGAAGAACGCTCTGTCCTGCATGACGATACGATGCCTCCTGCCACAACGACGACGGCTCCTTCCACTCGGCGTCGTGCTGCCTGGCCAGTTCGTCGACGACCATGAAACCGATGTTATGCCGGGTTGCGGCATACTTCGCTCCGGGGTTGCCGAGGCCGACGATCAGCCAGGAGGGTGCGGTCGTGGATAATTTCATAACTGGTTGTCGTTTTGAAGGTTAGTGTTATTTTTGGCGAGCCTGTCTGACCCGCAGGCCTTGACAGAACGCAGATACGATCGCTCTTGCTACGTACATCCACGTAGCAAAAGTACGCAGGTAAAACCCTGCAAATCTATATAAATCAACGGATTAGGCAAATCTACGTATTTGCCGGATGAAGCCCCTGACGCAGTTTTGTACCGCGACGTGCAACGACCTCTGTACGGATGCAACTACGGGCATAGGGATCAACTGAATCAACTGATGAACTTTGGTACTCAGCATAGCTGGCGTATGAGGATAGGGATGGTATGCACCATACTCGTCCTCGCCATCGGGATCGCCACCGCACAGGACAATGTCGGGATCGGCACTGCCACTCCTGACCCGTCTGCGTTGCTGGATCTGAGCGCTACCAACAAGGGCTTGCTGATTCCCCGCGTGACCGTCGCCCAGCGCGATGCCATTTCCCTCCCGGCGACGGGACTGATGATCTACAATCTCGACCAGAAGGAATTCCAGTACAACAGCGGTATACCTTCCGCTCCCGTATGGCGGAGATTCATTTCCATTGGAACGGACGGTAACAGCGGTGATTTCTGGACGTTGACGGGCAATGCCGGTACGGACCAGACGCGCCACTACCTCGGTACGCGCGACGCGGCGCCGCTCGTGATGAAGACGAACGACACGACGCGCCTCACGATCTCTCCCCTCGGTATCATCACGGCCGATGGCCCCGTCAGGATCATGAAGACCATCGACCTCTCCGGTGCCACGGTGCCGTTCTGGCTCAATGGCCAGGCCGGTACGCAAGGTCAGGTGATGATTTCCAACGGTCCGCTCGCCACGCCTTCCTATACGAGCCGACTTTCCCTTCAGAGCATCACGACCGATACGCTGAATGCCGGAGTGACGAATATCTCCGGTCCGCTCACCGTCAACGGTCCTACGATCTTCAACGACACCGTCCGCTTCTCGATCTTCCCCAAGTTGCCGTTGCCGCACAACAACATGTTCGTGGGCAGTACGGCCGGCTATGCGGAATATCTTCCGCCGGGCGCCGACAGCTCGTTCCTTGGATTGTTCAACGGACGTCCGACATGGTTCAACCTGTCCAGCCTCATCCGCAGCCAGTCCTGGACCGTGGGTGGTAATACGACGCCGGGCAGTCCCATTATCGGCAACATGGCGACGTCGGGGATCATGGATCTGGACGTACGTGCCGGTGGTCGCTCGCTCATCATGCTCAACGGTAGTTCGGGGCTCATTGACATCAAGGGACCGCTCAACCTGATGGGCAATACCACGCCGCTCACGCTCAACGGCAATGCCGGTAACGAGGGAAGCGTCATGGTCAGCAAGGGTGTCGGCCAGACACCGGTATGGAGCGGCGCTCTTCTCGTTTCCGATACGAACATCATCATCTCGGCACCGAAGTTCACGACGTCGTCCACGACGACGACCACGCACTACGGTCCGACGATCTTTACGCAACTGCCGCAGATCCCGCTGCTGTCCGGCCACATTCTGGTGGGCAACAGCCAGGATATCGCCGTTCCGCTTCCTCCGGGAATCGACGGTGCTATGCTCCAGATCCAGCTCGGGCGCCCGATCTGGCAAAGTCCCGAGCGTGCCAACTACTGGTCCCGTGCCGGTAATACCGGCATCGGCCCCACGGATTATATCGGAACGACGGACGACAACGATGTCCGCATCAGCACCAACGGTACCACGCGCGTGAATATCGCCCGTTCGACCGGTTCTGTCTCGATGACGTCGCTGTCCGGCGCACCGGTCATCGCACCTGTCGCATCGGATGACGGCCTGGTCGTCGCCACAGGTAACGGTACGCTCACGAAGCGCGACAAGAGTTCCGTTCTCGCCATGCTCGGCATCTATGGCGGTCGGTATCAGAACGGTACGGCTTCGCCCGAGTTCACGGTCGTCATCACGCTGCCGGCAGGATCCACGCTGGATCCGCAGGCCGCGATCTCCCTTACTCCCGAAGCATCGTCGAGCGTGTCCGCCACTCCCTTCGTCGTGAACGGATCGCGGACGGCCACGACGTTCATCATCAACTTCCCGGGTGGACTCAATCCTGGTGAAGCCATCAACTGGATGGTGAAGAATCCCTGATCATGGACCTCAAGCACGTGTCACTACAATCAACCACATTACCCACTTTTGTCCGGAGTTCTTCAGTGAAGTTCTCTAATCTTCTCAAGGGACTCGCCGTTTCGGCCGTCCTGATCACTTGTGCCTCGGAAGCGTATGCACAGCTTCCCCTGCGTACCCGTTCGTTGCAGCTCATCGGTTCGACGAGCGGCACGCTGACCCACGAAGCAGCAGCAGCTACGACGTCCTATACACTGACGTGGCCCGCAGCAGGTGTTACGGCCGGAAACAACGGTTTCCTTCAGTCGGATCCGACCGGTGCCATGAGCTGGTTCCTCATCCCCACGGGTGAGCAACTCGTGACCGTCGACGCCAATGGTGCCGCTGGTCAAGTAGCCTACTTCACGGACAACAACTCGCTGACGTCCAGCCCCCGCTTCCAGTACGACAACGCCACGGCGAACATGACGCTGGGCGACAATGCACAGAACGGTACGATCATCCTTGGTGACGGAGCATCGGCCAACACCGGTACGCTCAATGTGACGGGCCCCCTCACGGGCGCACGGAACTATACGCTGCCCGATGCTTCGGGTACCATTCCCGTGACGACGAACATCCCGTCCGCCGGCACGGCGGGCTACATCCTCGTCGCCAACGCCGACGGTACGTCGACGTGGACGGTCAATCCTCTTGCCAACGTCGAACGTGGCGTGTTCACACCCACGGCCGGTGCCTACACGGCTGCCATTACGGTTACGGGTACGCCCGACCTGACGAACGATGTCATTCTTGTGACGTCGTACGACACGGCGGGTGGTGGTCAGGTTCTCCAGGTTACGGGTGTCGCTGCCGGTACGATCACGGTCTCCGCTGCGGGTCCGTTCATCGGCACGGAGCGCATCTCGTGGATCTGGATTCCGATCCCCTAATAGTAGTCTTCGAGTTGTCGGGGGAGTACCCCCGGCAGTCAGGGAAGAGAGGGCCTCGTTTCTCTTTCCTGACCGCCAGAACAGCATGGTAGGAACGCAAGAACGACTGCATCATCGGTTGACACTCAATGAAACGAATGAACAATCATAGAACCATCGTACGTATGATCGCGACAGCGGTCGTGGTGCTGGCATGCGCCGTGGAAGCGCATGCGCAGTTGCCGGTGCGTACCCGTGATCTGCGGTTGTTCAGCAACAACAACGTCAATTACGTCAGTCATACCGCCCCTAACGGTCTCCTGACGAATACCGTCTATACGTGGCCCACGGCCCTGCCCTCCACCAACGGCCAGGTCCTGTCCGGAACGACGGCAGGCCAGTTGAGCTGGATCAGCCTCGGAAACTTCTGGGCACTCGGCGGTAATTCGGTGCCGAGCGAACAGACGCTCGGTACGACGTCGACCTTCGACCTCCCGATCATCACGAACAATGTCGAACGGATGCGGATCCTGTCGACGGGTGAAGTCGGCATCGGCGCTACGCCTGCCGCCGCACGTCTTCTCGACGTGAACGGTACGGCGGGTACGGCGAACGTCCGTCTTCGCAGCACGGGCGGCGCAGCCATCGCAACGGTCTATACGCCGACGGCGAACGACGGTATCATCGTCGCGGATGCGAACGGCGATCTCCTGAAGCGGAGCGTCGGTAGTGTGCTCGGCAGCACGGCATGGTTGCTCGGCGGTAACGCAGTTGCCAGCGTGCAGAACCTCGGTACGACGTCGGCATTCGCCTTGCCCATCATTACGAACAATGCTGAGCGGATGCGAATCCTGTCGACGGGTGAAGTCGGTATCGGTACGCCGACGCCGACGACGAATGCCCGGCTGACGATCGCAACCATTCCCGCAACGGGTGGTCGTGGCATCGACGTCGACATGGCGTCCACCACGACGTCTTCCGGCCTCGTCGTTCGTGGCATCGGTGCTTCCGGAGCCAACGACGCCGGTATCCTCGTGGGAACGACGACAGCGGGTACGGGTATCGGTATGCGTATGGGTACGGTTGCCGGCTTCAACGCGCCCGACCTCGGTATCGACATCCAGGCCGCATCGAACGGCGTCATCGTTACGCCGACGACGGCGGGTACGGGCACGGCCTTCCGCGCTTCGACGAGTGCGGGTACGCGTGGTCGCAGGGCCTTCGAAGGATACGTCCGCGGTACGGCAGGTAACGTCGCCTATGGTCTGTCTTCGGACGCCAACGCCATCGCAGGTGGTACGGGCCTCGGTGCCTATCTCAGCACGAGCGGCACGACGGGTACGCTCTATCCTCTCGTCGTAGCGAGCGAGAACAATCGCAACATCTATCTCGGTTCGACGACGGCCGACACGCCGGCCGATCTCGCAACGATCCTTACGGGCACGTCGAATCAGAGCACGACGTACATGTTCAATGCACGTATGAGCGGCGGTGCAACGCTCGTCGGTTCCACCAGTGGTACCGTGACGTTCGTGGCACCGGCGACGATCGCTACGAGCCATACGTATACGATGCCGAGTGCGACCGGTACGGCCGGTCAGGTCCTGCGCATCGCAACCAGCCCCGCGCCTACGGCATCGGCCGCGACGCTGGAATGGGGAGCGGCAGCAGGCAGCGAGATATTCGAGGAAGTGACGGCAGGTCAGGGTAACGTCCGCCGCAAGCTCGCCTATACCAATGGTATAGCCGGAGCTCCCGTCGGACAGTATGCCATCGATCTGCAGGCCGCACGTGGTGCTGCTACGCAGACGGCGAGCGGACAGTATTCCGCGCTCGTAGGTGGTAGCTCGAATACCGTGAGCGGTGCCTATGCCTTCATCGGCGCAGGCCTCTCGAACACGGCCAGCAACTCCTACGCCAGCGTTCTCGGCGGTCAGGCCAACAGCGTGTCCGGAACGCATGCCACCATCCTCGGTGGTCAGTCCAACACGGTGTCGGGCAATCATTCCATGGCCTTCGGCTATGGTGCAGCGGTAACGCAGAACAACACGATCGTCTTCAACCATCCGACCGTGGGAGCAGGAGCGACGCGTGTCGGTATCGGCAACAACAACCCCACGGTATCGCTCGATGTCGATGGTGGCGTCGTCATACGTCCGCCGGCTAACCTGGCCGTGACGGGTAACAACCAGACGGTGACGGTCGGCAATCGTTCCTACATCGTTCTCGATCCAGGTGGTGCCGACAGAACGGGGCTCGTCCTTTCGGCCGGTTCGAATGCAGGGCAGATCCTCATCCTGCGTATCCTCGAAACTGCAGGGAACTACATCCAGTTGCCGGATGCCGCGGGCAGCAACGTCAACCTGACGGGTAACTGGACGGGTCGCGCCGACGACACCATCATGCTCATCTGGACCGGCGCGAACTGGGCGGAAACAAGTCGTTCGAACAACTAAAGGGAATGGAATCTGACGCATGACCTCGCGCAGATCATATAGCTCCCTTCCATGGCTGCGGGGATTCTTCCTGGGTATGTGCATACATGCCGGGACCGCTCTGTGCGTCATGGCCCAGGACACGGACATCCGTACCTTCCAGAGTTTCCG
The DNA here is from genome assembly GCA_001899175.1 of Candidatus Kapaibacterium thiocyanatum. Lineage (NCBI taxonomy): Bacteria > Pseudomonadati > Bacteroidota > Eximiradiia > Eximiradiales > Kapaibacteriaceae (SeqCode) > Kapaibacterium (SeqCode) > Kapaibacterium thiocyanatum (SeqCode). The sequence goes on from MKVH01000024.1 coordinate 454,833, forward strand.
TATCGAACGCGATGGCGGCGCACCCGCGAGCACGATTCTCTTTACGACTCCGACGACGGCGATCACGCCATACTCGCTGATATGGCCGTACGATCCTCCTACAGCAGGATCCGTTCTCGTCACCAATGGCAGTACGACTCCCTTCATCCTCTCTTGGTCCCTGCCGACAGGCAGTCTGCTCGAAATCGAGTCGTCCGGGTCACGGAATCTGCGCCGGTCTTCGAGCACGCTCTCGCCGGGTTCTCCCGCCGGAGTTCCGGGCTATGTCGCCAACGACTTCCAGGCCGGCCGGACGAGCGCTTCCCAGACGGCCAGTGGCGATCGCTCGACGATTCTTGGCGGCGCCAGCAATACGGCGAGCGGGTCGAAAGCGGCAGTCGGTGGCGGCCTGGGCAACTCGGCGGGAAGCACGACGGACGTCGCAGTCGGTGGTACCGGCAACAGCGTCAACAGTAGCGAAGGCGGAATCCTCGGCGGCACCAACAACACCGTCAGTAGTAACGACGGTACGATCATGGGTGGCAGCGGTAACAGCTCGTCATCCAACCGCGGCTTCATCGGCGGCGGTACGGGAAATACGATGACGTCGAACCAGGCCTTCATCGGTGGTGGTTCGGGCAACAACAACACGGGCGATAATGCCGGCATCTTCGGCGGCTATCAGAACACGGTCACCGGGACGCATGCCACGGCACTCGGCGGTATGAACAACACGGTGAACTCGACCAACCGTGCCACGCTCGCCGGTGGTGACAACAATAGCGCCAGCTCGAACTATTCGTTCGTCGGTGGCGGCAGTAGCAATACATCGTCGTCTTCGGGTACCGTCGTCTTCGGCGGCACGAACAACGGCGTGACCAATCAGTACGGCACGATCATCGGCGGAGCATCCAACACCGTCTCGAACGGCTATGGTTTCATCGGTGGCGGGCAATCCAATACCGTCAGCGCCTTCGCTCGCGGATCGATCTTCGGAGGTCAGTCCAATACGGCCGGCGCGGATAACGTGACGTTGCTCGGTGGACAGAATGGCAGCGTGACCGGTGCCGGAAGCGTCGTGATGGGCGGCCGGGTGCTGACGCTATCGGCGGCCGACCAGGCAGGCTTCAACGGAGCGAGCGTCACGACGTCCTTCGCTACCGCCAACGAATTCCTTGTCGCCAACGCCGACATCTGGATCGCGAACAACGACGGCACGCCTCGCGAAGCACGGCTCTTCGAGAACTACGGAACGAATGGAGCCTTTCCGGGTGCCAATACCAATTACGTAGCCTTCAACGCTCCGTCCGCCACGGCGAACGACTACGACAATACATATACGCTTCCCGATCGTACGGGGGCCGTCAGCGATCTGCTGACCATCGCTGCCACGCCTGCGCCGACGACGACCAGTGCGGCAACGACATGGGCCGCCGCTCCGATCAACTATCGCAGCTCGGCGACGACGATCATCCTGGATCTGACGACGATCCTCGGCGTCGTCATGAACAACGTCGAATTCCTGCGCGTCACGTCCGACAACGTACCTGCCAACAGAAGGACGAGTCTGAGCAACGGGGTGACGAACGGCATGCTGCTCACGATGCGCGTCGTCTCGAATGCGCCGGGAACGAATCCGGATCGCGGTATCCGTTTGCGCGCGACGGACGCCAATCTGCGTCTGGCCGGGAATGCGGACTACGACATGCAGCAGGCCGATTCGATCATGCTCGTATGGGATGACGTCGATCAGATCTGGATCGAAGTAGGGAGAACGAATCAATGATGTCGATGCGCTCATATCGCCAACTTGGCCAGATGATGTCCGGTACGATCACCATGCTCGTCGCCGTCGGTGTCGTGATGTCGTTCCAGCACGTCGATCTGCATGCACAGACGGACGGTATCCAGACCTTCCAGGGATTCCGCATCGAACGCAACGACCAGCCGGGAGCCTTCATCACCTTCCTCCCGCCCAGTTCGGCGATCACGGCCTATACACTGCGCTGGCCACCGACACCGCCCACGACGGGACAGGCTCTCGCCGTGACAGGTACCGGACCATATCAGTTAACGTGGAGCAGCAACGTCGGCGTTACCATCGAACTCGTGTCGAGCTCGAACGGCAACCTGCGTCGTGTAGGCTCCCTGAACGAAGGTGGCATCGCCGGTACTCCGGGTAATTATTCGAACGACTTCCAGGGAAGCCGTACGAACAGCTCCCAGACGGCCAGCGGCAACTATTCGCTGATCGGTGGTGGACAGAACAATACTGCGAGCGGTAACTACTCGCTCGTTCTCGGCGGTCTCGGCAATACGGCGAGCGGACAGTACAGTCTCGTCGCCGGTGGTAACGGCAACACTGCTTCGGGCCAGGGGTCGGCTATCCTCGGCGGCAACAGCAACACGAATGCAGGAACGAATGCTGCCATCGGCGGTGGTGCGAACAACAGCATCTCCGCAGCCGGTAGCGGTGGCTTCATCGGTGGCGGTACGAACAACCAGTTGTCGGGTGCCAATGCCTTCGTCGGCGGTGGACAGGACAACAACGCATCGGGCGTCTACTCCGTCATCGGTGGCGGTGCAAGCAATGTGGCGAGTGATACAGGCGCCGTCGTCGGTGGTGGTAGCGGCAACACTGCTTCCGGACGTCGGAGCGTCGTCGTGGGTGGTGCCAACAACACCGCATCAGGCCAACGTTCCTTCATCGGAGCAGGGCAGAACAACATCGCGTCCGGCACGAATTCCGTCATCGGCGGCGGAGCGAGCAACACCGCGTCGGGACTGAATGCAACGGCCGCCGGCGGCAATTCGAACAGTGCCGGAGGCGACTACAGCTTCATCGGTGGTGGGCAGTCGAACACGATATCGACCGGTACGCACGCCGCGATCGGCGCTGGGCAGTCCAACAGCATCACCGGCAATCACTCCTTCATCGGTGGTGGTAGCTCGAACAGCATCGCATCGAACTTCTCGACGATTCCCGGCGGACGGAACATGACGCTCGCTGCGGGAGCGGACGGCTCGTTCGGTTTCAACGGCGGTGGCAACGTCATGAGTATCTCGACGGCGAATGCCTTCGTCATCGCCAACAGCAATCTCTGGCTCGCGAACAACAGCAACAGTGCCCGTGAGCTCAGGTTCTATGAAGCGTACAATACGTCGGGTGCCTATCCAGGAGCCAATACGAACTACGTTTCCTTCAAGGCGCCTGCGGCCACGAATGCCAACCTGAACAACACGTATACGCTTCCCGATCGTGTTGGAGCGGCAGGCCAGGTACTGCGCCTGTCCGCGGCGACGACGACGACAGGTACGATGGAATGGGTGGATGGCGTCACGACGATCCGTGCGAACACGGTGAACGTCACGGCGGACAACCAGGCCATCACGGCTGCGCAACTCGACAACATGACCTTCGTGCGATTCAATTCCGATGGCGTTCCCGCCAATCGTACGATCACGTTGCCGAACGGCATCACGAACGGCTACCGGCTCATCATCCGCTGCGTGGCGGCGGCTGCCGGCAACGGTATCGAACTGGTGAACGGCGGCAATCTGAGTCTCAATGGCGGGGCATTGCTGGAGAATCTCGATACCATCATGCTCGTATGGGATGGTACAAGCAACCTCTGGGTCGAACTGTCCCGGAGCAACAACTAATGGTTCGAAGGGGCAACATCATGAAGCGCTCCATACTCGTCTGCGCCACCGTCCTGACGACGGCGGCCGGCATGGCGACGGCACAGGTGTCCGAACAGACCGTGCAGACCCTGCGGGTGGAAGATCCTTCCAACCCGATGAATTCCATTCGTCTGCAACCTCCAACGGGCATTACGTCGTACGCCCTCACGTGGCCTGCGTCGCTCACAGCCGGTACATGGACGTTCGTGATCAACGGCTCGACCGGTACGATGAGCTGGGTCGATCCGACGACACTCGGTAACGGTCCCGTGGAAATCGCTTCGAGCGGTAACTATAACCTGCGCCGCGTTGCGGCCCTGAACAATATCGCCCCCACGGGTATTGGTCAGTATGCCAACGACTTTTCGGGATCGCGCAGTGCGGCCGGTCGGACGGCAACGGGGCAGTATTCCGCTATCCTCGGTGGAAACGACAATCTCGCGTCCGGTCAGTATTCCCTCGTCGTCGGTGGCAACAGCAACGGAGCGACGGGACAGTATTCTCTTGCCGTCGGTGGTAATTCCAATCTTGCATCCGCCCAGTATTCCCTCGTCGGTGGCGGGCAGTCGAATCAGGCGACGAATTCCTACGCGCTGGTTCTCGGCGGACAGTCGAACACTGCATCGGCGAATGCATCCGTCGTCGTCGGAGGCCAGTCCAACGCCAATTCGAGCAGCCTCGGCTTCATCGGTGGTGGCAACAACAACACCTCGATCGGGAACAAGGCCATCATCGTCGGCGGTCAGAGCAATACCAATACGGCCAACATCGGCTTCCTCGGTGGTGGTGCCAGCAACAACGTTTCCGGAAACATCGCTGTCGTCGTCGGCGGCCAGAGCAATGCCGCGGCCGGCGATCGTGCCGCTGCCGTCGGTGGTCAGGGCAATAGTGCATCGGGCGGACTTTCGTTCGTCGGTGGCGGTGAAACCAATACGGCAGGAGCCAATTACTCGGCGGTACTCGGTGGCCAGAACAACGTCGCCAGCAGCCAGTATTCGTCCGTATTGGGCGGACAGAACCTCACGTTGAGCGCGAACAACACCGCGGGCTTCAACAGTGGCTCGGCCATGACCATTTCCACGGCGAACACGGTCGCCTTCGGCAACAACAACATCTGGCTCGCGAACAACAACAACACGGCCAGCGAGCTCCGCTTCTACGAACCGACGGCGACGACCGGTGCGTTTCCGCCGTCGGGCGTGAACTATGCCGGATTCAAGGCGGCGCCGACGATGGCGGACGACAACACGTATACGCTGCCGGCTTCGGTCGGAAACGTGAACGACGTGCTCGTCATGGATACCAAGACCGGTAACAATGCGACCATGAAGTGGGCGTCGGTAGCAAACGTGCTCTCCGTGACCGGTTATCCGAGCGTGCAGGCCAACGTACCTGCCGCGACCGACAACGTGACGCTCGATGCAGCACAGTACAGCGCCTTCTACATCCAGTCGGACAACGGTGTGGGCGGTGACGACGATATCCTGAGTATCATCAATCCTACGCCTGGTCAGGTCATCTACGTCTATTGGGCTAACGATACGCAGAACGACGTCACCATCGCGGGCATACCCTTCGTCGTGCCGAATGGTGCGGACGTCGGTGTGACGCTGATCTACCTCAACGGCGGATGGAGATGCGTGGGCTCGTTCGTGCAACCCTGATGAAGATGAAGCGCAACCATATCGAACTATCGACAACCCATTACGTGGGTCTGGTGATCGCCATGGCGGTCTGTCTCGTCGTATTCGGGACCGGCAGCGTTTCTGCACAGACCCTGGTGACCAATGGCGCCACCATCCACATCCGTGAGAATGCGCAGGTCGTGGTCAACGGCAATACGGAAATCCGTACGGGTGATGTCCGCGTCTACAATCAGGCCCGCGTGGAGTTCAGGGGCGACGTGAACGTGGTCCGCGGCGGACTCTACATGCTCCAGGACAGCTATGCGCGTGTCGTCCGGAATCTGGTCGTCGCCAACGACGGCATCGTGTGGCGTTACGCTCCGGGCTCGCTCGACGTGGAAGGTTCGATCTTCAATAGAGGCGAGTTGACGAACGACGGCGAAATCAACATCGGCAAACCGTGAACCTGATCCGGCTACCATATCGATCGTTCCTTCTCCTGCTTCTCGTGTTCTTCACGGGATTGGGAAGCCGCGTGCTTCAGGCACAACATCTCGAGAACGGTGCGACGGGTCGCGTGAAGAACAACGGAACCATCCGCTTCAAGTCCGACACGGGCAGGTACAAGAACGATGCGCTCTATTCATCCATCACCAACAACGTGATCGAATTCCAGGGCCGGACGAATCTCTTCACCGATCTTGGCGGAAGGACGGCGAATACCACCGTTCTTGGCCAGGACCGTAACTGGCGTGTGCCCGGCCTGGTACGGTATGCGAAGGCTGCGGACAATCAGTCCGTGCAGGCACGCTTCTATACCGATCTCGAAATGAAGGACGGAGCGACGAAGGACATTCCCGACAGCGTCCTCGTCGGCCGTGCCTACAGCATCGTCCTGAGCGGATCGCGTACCTATCACGGTACGTTCTACTACGACGGCACGCAGCCGCAGTTCATCACCGAAGAGCGTGGTCTCAGCGGCAACGTCAATCGCTACAACAATCTCTCGCTGCTGTTCAGTCCCAAGACCGTCGCCGATTCGTCGGAGGTACGGGTCGACAATCTCTTCGACAGCGATGTCCAATCTCCGCTCTTCGTTCTCGGTGACATGTACTGGGGTACGAAGAGCAATGCCCGCGCTCACGTGCGGATCAACGACGCGGGGCAGCTCGTGACGGGTTCCGATACGAGCCGTTTCCACGACAGCGCGACCGTGATCAACGGTACACTGCTCATGCCCGACAGGGCTGGAGTCGCCGTCGTCATGCCATCGTCCAGCCTCGCACTCGTCAACGATGGCCGTGCCATGCTGGTGATGGGAACGTCGACGCAGATGGACGTGCTCGGATCCTTCGTAAACAGACATGTACCTCTGACGAACGTCCAGTTCGACACGTCGTCGCTCGTGAACTACGACGGCACGCAGCCGCAGATCATCCAGGCCACGGCATCGAGCAAGCCCTACGGATCGCTGCGTACCGCACGATCCGCCAAGACGGCATCGGGTGACGTCTTCATGGCGACGAACCTGAGCGTCAACGACACGAATGTCGTGATGCTGCCGTATACGCTGTCGATGAAGATCGGCACGGCTTCCTACACCAACAATGCCGAGGTCGTAGGCGCCCTGCGCCGCGAGCTGGCCGGTGGGGATACGGTGACGTTCTATCGTTACAACAACGAAGAGACGGGCCTGCGGTTCAGCGAGATTCCGCGTGAACTCACGCTCGACGTACGCCCTCGTACGCGTCCCAATGCATTCGATCCCACGACCGACATCTTCCGCAAGATCACGGCACGATACGACGGTACCTGGCGTGCCCTCGTACGTGCCGGATACAAGGCCGACGATCTTCCTGGTACGTGGGCTCCCGAGTCCAGCGAGCGTCTGCTGAAGATGTACAATGCCTCGCCCTCGCCGAACGAAACGGCGACGAAGCTCACGCCGACGATACCGCCGACCTATCAGCGGCGCCCTCTCGCCCAGAGCACCGGTCTGGCCTACATCGAATTGTCGAACGTAAGCAGTAACGGTCCGGACAACTCCCGTGTGGACAATGGCAACGACATGCTGCTGCGCGGCAGCCGGGACGTCCTGCGTGCCATCGCGAGCGGACGCTGGAGCAATCCCTTCACGTGGGACGAAGCGCGTGAGCCCGAGCCCGTGGATCGCGTCGTGATCGACGGCTTCACCGTCCATGCAGGCTACGTCCGCGCGAACGACAACTACGCCGTCCGCGAGAAGTATTCCGATTCGCTCGCTACGGAAGTCATGATCGGCGTCAAACCCAATTCGACGCTGCTCATCGGCAGGGAAGGGGCGTTCAACACGTTCTCGCTCGTGCCGACGTCGACCGTTCTCATGTACGTCAAGCGCCAGGCTCGGGCACTCGTGCCCATGCTGGCACAGGATACCTCGGCTGCCGATATCGACGGTGGTCTCGTCGTCTACCCTGGCGCCCTCCTTCTCGTACCGAACCTCACCGTCGAGACCGATGCCACGGTCTTCAACGCGGGCACGCTTCAGGTGGGACAGCCATGATGCGACAACGATCATACGGTGTGTTGGCCGTGCTCGCCATGCTTCTCGCAGGCGGTGTCGCGGCATATGCCCAGCAACCGAGTCTGCTCACCAGTCAAGGCAAGATCCATAACGTCGGTACCATCAAGGTATATGGCGATGCTGCCCTGAAGCAGGACAGCATCGGTGGCATGGTGCAGTATCTCCGCAACCATGCCGCGGATACTCAGCTCGTGGCCCATACGACGTACGACAGCGTCTACTTCGAAGGACAGTCGAGGAAGATCCTGAAGGACGTGACGCGTCCGCTCGTGGCCGCCTCGCTCTTCAGCTCGGCGGATACGCTGACGGTCTTCGACATGGTCGCCGCGACGCACATCGAGGCGCACGGCCGCCTGATGCACGAAGGACTCATCAATCCGGGGCGCCGCGACGGCACCGTCATGGTGAATGGCGCCGCACGCCAGGAGATATCGGGCGAAGGTCTCGTTCCCGTTCTCGAAGTGGACAACGCGCAGGGCGTCGACGTGACGCGCGGTGGCGGACTCCGTATCGTGGAACGCCTCGACCTTCAGGACGGACAAGTCCTCAATACGGCATCGGACAACCTCGCCATGCAGAGGGACGCATGGATCTGGCGCAGCGACAAGGGATCGATCGCCCAGGCACCGGGCACCGACCAGCGTCTGAACCTGCGATACTACGGTCTCGCTCTCACGCGCGGTGGTGCGGAGATGCTCCGTACGGCTACCGTACTCCAGAAACTTCATCAGGACAATCCGGGTGGCGTCGAGCTGCCGTGGGACGTCACGATCAACGACTCGCTCGTCCTGCGCGGACACATCTTCACCGAACTGGATACTCCGACGGCCGTCAGCAGTGCGCTGCGATATACATCGGCCACGCTCGATCCCGTCTTCGTAGGACTGTGGCCGGAGATCAACGGCCGTATGGTCCGCACCTCCCTCGTCCCGGGCCGCAGGATGGTCATGAACAGTACGCACAACTTCATCCGTTTCGAGCGCGATGCCGATATGGGAAGCGTTCGTATGGCGTCCGTGCGCGTGAAGCCGTCGACGGTTCCGCTGCCGACGAGCCAGGGCGTCGACAAGGTGCGCCGCTTCTATCAGATGGACTTCCAGGATGCAACGGGAATCACGGTGCCGGACAGCACCTACGTTCTCGAATTCGGCTATGCGTGGCGTTCGGACAGCCTGCCGTCGGTCGAGAACGCCGGCGTTATCGAAACGATTCCCGCACTCGTGATCAAGATCGATTCGCTCGCACTCGAACGCTTCATCGTGGACAAGTATGCGACGGACGGTATCTCGACCCTGCCCACGCAGAGCGACGACATCTGGCGCTACAGCTCGGCTCACGGCATCCGCAGCAGCGGTGACTTCGCCATCGGCCTGTCGTCCTTCGCGACGGTGTGGGTGATGCGCGCACGTGTCTATCTCGAAGGCGCCATGCGCTCGTATGCGGACAACCTCGCACCCGTCATGGCCACCGACCTGCGTCAGCGGAACCTCGTTCCCACGACGCCACCGAACGAGTATCCTTATACGCTCGATCCACTGCGCTCGGCCATCGTTGTGCCCACGCTGCCCGATTCCATCGTGGACTGGATGATCGTCGAATTCCGTACGTCGATCTCGAGCTCGTCGGCCGTGCACTATCAGACGGCCCTGCTCACCAGGAACGGCTACGTCGTCGACCCCGTCACGTTCCTGCCCCTGCCCATACGCAGTATTCGTCCCGGCGACTACTACATCGTCTTCCGTCACAGGAATCACCTTGCCGTCATGACGCAGGACGCGGAAACCGTGGCGCCGAGCAACGTCAATCGTGCACTCGACTTCACGACCGGTCTCGATCTCTTCGGTGGCGCGGCTTCGATGAAGCTGCTCGGTGTGGCGGACGGACGCCGCTGGTTCGGTATGGTGGCGGGGAACGTCGATCACGACGACGACGTCCGTCGCATCGATCACAACCTGATCTGGGACAATCGCGACATCGAAGGCTTCTCGCTCTTCGATACGGATCTCGACGGCATCATCAGTACGAAGGACTGGAACGTTTCCTGGAACAATCGCGGACGGAGCAGTGCGGTACCTCGTTAACATCGTGCTCATCGTCGTCATGGGACTCTGCGCCTCGTCCGTGCTGCATGCACAGACGGACGCCGACGTGATGCTGTACGTACAACAGGATCCGCGTCCGGACACGGCCACGTTCGACATCTGGCTGAAGCGTACGAGCCTGCGCTGGGAACATTGGGCCAACGGTACGTTCCGCATCGACGTTTCGGATCTCATGATGACGGGTGGACTGAATCCTGCCGTACATACCGTGCGCCTCATGCCTGGTACGACGGGATTGACTCCGCTCGTGCCATATGCACCGGCCGGTATGGACGGCTACGCCATCGTGCCACGGATCATGAACGGCAGGGTGAGCATCGTCGTACATGGCCCCGATTCGGTCGGCAATGCCTTCCGTATCACCCGTCTCGGCGATTCCATCCGCATCGGCAGATTCGAACTCGCGAGCACGAACGGATCCTTCCTGAGCGATAGTCTCATCGCCTTCACGCAGCCCGAACCGTACTTCCAGGCCAATGCCTTCAAGCTCGACCACGACAGTATCACGGGTTCGGGTGCGCAACGCAACGTATGGTATGCCACGCACGACAACGTGGAGATGAATTCGCGCTGGCACAGCGCACCTCCTCCGCCGGATACGTGTAATACGAGGGCGGTGCTGGCAGGACAGTACGATGGGGATCTCACGGTAGGGCTCTCGTTCAGGACGGAGGACGAGCATTGCTTCCGTGGCTACTACATCGAACGGGCCTTCGTCGACAGACGCGATCCTGCGAACCTGGCGTTCGAATCGCGTCCGAGCCTCACGTATCTGAGTGATGGCCGGTTCCTGTCCTGCGTCTGCCTCACTGGCAGTACGCACGGGAACTTCACGGACGTGGTCGAATACCGTCGTGAGACCTACGCCTATCGACTCGTCGGCGTCTACGTGCGCGATACGGCGATGGTGGCCTATCTCGATACGATCTTCGTCCGCGTACCCAACGCCATCATCTCGAATGCCGCACTGCTCGAGAACCCGTTCAAGGACAGGACCATCGTGCAGTTCAATGCTGACGACCGCCTCCGCCTCACGGCCTCGGCCTACGATCTCGGTGGGAAGCTGATCGGTTATCTCCTCGACGAACAGGGGAATCCGATCGTCGACAAGGAATATCCCAAGGGAGCCTTCTACAAGGCACGGTTCGAGGCGTCCGCCGTAGCCTCGCAAGGACTCTACAACCTCGTCCTCGTGGCCACGCCGTACGACGATACGGCGCTCGGTGAGAGCAGCAGGGCGATACTCAAGGCACAACTACTGCGATGATGACGAACCGCGACCATATCGTCCGTGTCCTCCTCGTCGTCATCGTCGCCATCGCGGCGTCCGTTACTTCCGTGGCACAGCTCGTCAATACGGGCAACATCGACGAAGTGCAGATTCCGCCCGACACCTTCCATGTCGAGCACGAATACTGGATCGGCGGCTATGCATCGGCCCTGCTCATGATGAACTTCGGAGACCTCACGGTATCCTATCGTGGCAGCATGGTGCCGGGTGCGTCGCCGGAATCGGTGAAGACGACGGGTGGCTTCGGCTACGGTGCTGCACTCGGAGCGGTCTTCAGCTACCTGCCGCGCAGGGAGTCGTACGGTCTGTCGTTCATGGCAGGCCTCGACTATCGCTGGACGAAGAGCGAATCGGCCGTGCCGGAGCACGACGGAGTCAATACGTTCAACGCGACATTCGAGACGAATGCGAAGATTCTCTATCTGTCGGCTTCGCTGAACGGTCTTTATCGTGTGGGTTCCCGCGGAGCGTATCTCACCATCGGGGCAACGGTGGACATGCCGATGAGCGGCAACGAGATCGTCCTCTGGCAGCACGAGCAATCGACGGGCACAGCGCCGGGCGAAACGCCCGGTGCACCGAACACGAGTATCAAGTATCGCACGACGACGGACTTCCGTCCGCGCGTCGGCCTGCAGATCGGGGCGGGACATGACTTCCTGGCCGGTCTGTTCGGTTATCGACGGCAACTGGTGACGCCGTACGTGTCGATACAGGCGGCGACACCGATGGTGTCGACGCCTACTGCATGGAATTCGATCGCCGTACGCCTGGGCTTGATGTGGCGTACGGGATTCTAGAAGATCGCATGGTTGTAGTTCCGACGGTCATGAACGAGCGGCGCTCGGCATCTCGCCTTGTGCAGTTCAGGCATGGCAGGGGAGACGATCGGAATGTACAGTGCGAATTGAGGTCACGGTGGGCCCCGGTTCGTCCGGGGTTCACTGTTTTATGAGGGGCAGTTCGAGAATGAAACATGAACCGGCCGTATAGGCGCGGTCGAACACCAGCCTGCCATTGATACGTTCCGCCATACGTTTGGCGAGATACAGCCCCAATCCAAGGGATTCCTCGCCGGCCGTCGGCTGTGCGCTCAGGCGTGTATACTTCGTGAAGAGCAGTGTTTCATCCGTGGAAGAGATGCCGGGGCCTTCGTCCATCACGCTGAACCGTGCCGTGTGATCGTCGGCGTCGGCGCGAAGGGTGATGCACGATGCAGGGGGGGAGAACTTCACCGCATTCGAAACGAGATTGTCGAGGACCGCATCGATGATCGACGCGTCGCCTGCGGCCCATACGGGAACGGGAACGTGGACGATGATGGAGATGCTCTTCGCATCGGCACGCGTACGATGGCGTTCCCTGGCACGTTGCAGCAACAGGCCGAGATCCACGATCTCGTCGTTGAGATCCTTCGAGCGTCGATCGTTCCTGCTGATCTCGAGGAACGTGTGTACCGTGGAGATCATGCGCGACGTCGTGAGCAGAAGATCGCGGCACGACGACATGAGATCGGCCTTGTCCATACCATCCATATCCGACATGATGGATTGCAGCATCAGCCGCATATCGGACAGGGGATTGCGGAGGTCATGCGCGGCGATGGCCATGAACTCGTCCTTCTCCGCGGCGAGCTCCTTGAGCTCGATGTTCACGGTGCGGAGTTGTTCCATTGCACTGCTGAGTTCTACGTACTTCAGGCGGTTGATCTCGTCTTCCTTGGCACGGCGCTCGCGTTCGAGTCTGCGTTGCACATGGTCCAGCTTGCGTTTGACGGCAGCGTCGTGTTCTTCGCGATATGCCGATGCCCACGATATCATCCATTCGCTGGATTCTCTCGTGGCTCCGGTCGCGGCGGCCGTCCGTGCGAGTTCGAGCAGGGCGTCGAGTTCGAGTCCGTGAGCCTTGACGTCATGAAGCAGGCGCGCGGCTTCGCGCAGGATGGGCTCGGCTTCGTCGTTCGATCCCTGTTGCCGTTTCAGGCGGCCGAGCGTCAGCAGCAGCGTTCCTTCACCGAAGCGATAGCCTTCTTCGCGGATGATGGAGAGTCCGCGCTGGAGATAGGCTTCCGCCCGGACGAGGTCGCCTTCGGCGAGGAGGAGCTCTCCGAGATTTCCGTAGAGCGGGCCGATGATCTGCGAGAAGCCGAAGGGCTGGGTATAGGCGATGGCTTCTTCGACCGCACGGCGATGTTCGGCAGGATTGCCCTGGGCGCCGACCACCGTGGCGTGATTGGCCAGGCAATAGGCGACGAGGGCGGGGATGCCCACGGAACGTGCCGTACCGAGGGCCGTATGGCTCATGGCCAATGCCGCTTCGGGATTCTCCTGCTTCACCATCAGCATGGCGATCTGACAGGCCGTCTGCGCCATACCGCTCCGGTCGTCGAGCTGCTGCTCAAGTTCCAGGGAGCGCATGAAGTACTCCAGGGCCTGTCCGATATCGTCCCGGCGGACGCACAGTTCGGCGTAGTTGTAGTAGGTCACCGCCAGACCGTGGGGATCGCCGAGCTGTTCGCGCAGGACGAGTGCCTGGAAGTAGAGCTCTTCCGTGGCTTCGGCATTGCCGAGCTCGTCGTTGACGCCGGCGAGCAGGGTGGCGATCTTGGCCTTCAGGGTGACGTTGCCCGCATCGTCGGCCTTTCTCAGACCGGACTCCAGTACGGGCAGAGCTTCGACGAGGCGGCGTTCGCGGTTCAGGACGATGCCGTGCACGTAGTCGGCTTCGGCCACGAGGGCCGGCTTCGAACCGGCGATGTGATAAGCGAGGCGGGCATAGCCATGAGCCTCGGCGAACCGGCCGGCCTGGATGTCGGCCTGGGCGAGGATCTGGCAACAGGCGATCCGGTCGGAAGGGTTCGGAAGGGACGACGTTCCCCACAGGGCGCGTGCGCGCGCATCATCCAGCGTTGCTGGTGATGGTGAATGCAGCAGTTCCTTCTTCAACAATGCGATGAACGCCGCACTGTCGATTGGATCGACGGTGGCGTCCGTATCGCCCAACACGACCATGTCCTGATCCCCCTCAACCCATTAGGAAGATAGACTTCAAAGATAGGAAGGATACATGTGTCACCCTGCATGGTGGTGGCATAAGAAAGCGAACATCCGTCTCTCGGCCCCGTTCATCATTGTTTGCTATATTGCGCCGCTTTTTCAATGATCACGAACGGATCCGTACGCTATGGGCGTATCAGCACTGTTGTGTACCTTGTTCGCGCCGCTGGCCGGTGCGATGGCATTGTTGCTCGTCAAGCGCGAGCAGGAAAAGGCCATTCGCGTGACGGCGCTGGTGATGTCGCTGTTGACGTTTGGCGCGTCCCTGTTCCTTCTGCCGGAATTCGACAAGAGCACGTCTGCGATGCAGTTCGTGATCGACGCCAAGTGGATCCCCGCCATCGATGCGGGATTCAGGATCGGCCTCGATGGCACGTCCCTGCTTCTGGTATTGCTGACGACGTTCATCATGCCCATCGCCATCCTGGCGTCCTTCAAGTCCGTCGGCAAGCAGACGAAGGAATACTACCTGTTGCTGCTGCTGCTCCAGTTCGGCATGACGGGCGTCTTCATGGCCCTCGATACCTTCCTCTTCTATGTGTTCTGGGAACTCATCCTCATTCCGATGTACTTCATCATCGGGATATGGGGAGGTAAGGATCGTGTCTATGCGGCGATCAAGTTCTTCCTGTATACGCTCGCCGGTTCGCTGCTCATGCTCGTCGCCATCATCTGGCTCGGTTCCTACGGCCAGAGTGCAGGCGTCGGCTTCACGACCGACCTCATGAAGCTCCGGGCCATCGGCCCCGACATTCCCTTCGACGTCCAGATGTGGCTGTTCCTGGCCTTCGCACTGGCCTTCATGATCAAGGTGCCGCTGTTCCCGCTGCACACGTGGCTGCCCGACGCCCACGTTCAGGCCCCGACCGCCGGTTCCGTCATCCTGGCCGCCGTACTGCTGAAGATGGGAACGTATGGCCTCATCCGCTTCAACCTCGAACTGTTCCCTCAGTCGTCGGCGTACTTCGCCGGCCCCATCAGCGTCCTGGCCGTCGTAGGCATCATCTACGGTGCACTCGTGGCCATGGTCCAGACGGATATCAAGAAGCTCGTCGCCTATTCTTCGGTAAGCCACCTCGGCTTCGTCGTGCTGGGGATCTTCTCCCTCACGGTCGAAGGTGTCCAGGGTGCCGTCATCCAGATGGTCAACCACGGTCTGTCGACGGGTATGCTCTTCCTCTGCGTCGGTATGCTCTACGAGCGTCGCCATACGCGTGAGATCGAAGACTACGGCGGTATCACCAGCGTGATGCCCCGTTTCGCGGTCTTCTTCGCCATCGCCATGTTCGCTTCGGTCGGCCTGCCCGGCCTGAACGGCTTCGTCGGTGAATACCTGACGCTGCTCGGTGCCTTCCGCTCGCCCTTCCTCAACAACTGGGGCTATGCCATCGTGAGTGCCAGCGGCGTGATCTTCGCCGCCGTCTACCTGCTGTGGATGTTCCAGCGCGTGATGTTCGGACAGAACAAGCATGCGGAAAACCATCATCTGCGCGATATGAGCAGGATGGAGTACTGGCAGCTCGTACCGCTCGTCATCTTCATCGTATGGATCGGTGTCGCACCCCGGACGTTCATGGACCTGTCGGAACGCTCCATCAAGGCAGTAGTTGAACACGTAGAACACTTCAAGTTCAGTCGTACACCGGCCTCGGCGTCGGTGGACGGAAACGCTCAGTGATTCGGACCAGCAAGGTATAGCACATGCAGATCGATCTCTTCGGTTCGCTCCCTCTCGTCGTGATCTGGCTGGCCCTCGGCGCCATCGGGATCCTCATCCAGGCCTTCGTGCGCGAGAACACGCGTCTCGTCTACGGCTACTACATGGGTACCCTGGCGTTGACGGCGGTTCTCGCCATCGTGACGTCCGGACATAAGGGAACGTCATTCAACGACATGATCACGATGGGCGGCTACGCCGCATACTTCGACGTACTCTTCTGCGGCGCCGGGATCATGACGCTGCTGGCGGCACGGCCGTATCTGCGGCGCGAAGGTGCGGAATACGACGAATTCTATACGTTGCTCGTTTCGGCCGTGAGCGGCATGATGTTCATGGCCCACGCCAACAACCTGCTCGTGCTCTTCATCGGTATCGAACTGATGTCCATCAGCTTCTACGTGTTGGCTGGCTTCCTCCGCACGAACATCCGCAGCATCGAAGCGTCGCTCAAGTATTTTCTGCTCGGTGCCTTCGCAACGGGCTTCCTCGTCTACGGCATGGGCCTCGTCTACGGCTCCACGACGTCGCTGCAGTATGACGTCATCGCCGGTGCCATCAGAGCCGGTGCTGTCCAGTTCCCGACGCTCCTCGTCGTCGGCTCCGTCCTCCTCACGATAGGACTGAGCTTCAAGATCGCCGCCTTCCCGTTCCATCAGTGGACGCCCGATGTTTACGAAGGTGCTCCCACGGTCGTGACGGCCTTCATGAGTACGGCTGGTAAGGCCGCTGCCTTCTCGGCTCTCATCCCCGTCTTCATGGCTATCCTTCCGATGGGTGCCGCGACGCCGAACGGTGCCAACATCCAGATGATGCTGGCCGTCGTCAGCGCCATCACGATGCTCGTCGGCAACATCACGGCAGTCGTGCAGACCAACGTCAAGCGCATGCTGGCGTATTCCTCCGTCGCCCACGCCGGATACCTGCTCATGGGTATCGTGGCCGGAACATCGGATGGATTCGCCGCCATCATCTACTACGTCACGGCCTATACCTTCATGCAGCTCGGCGCCTTCGTCATCGTAGGGATCATCGAGCGTGAGAACGGTCGTAACCTCGACCTCGCCGACTATGCCGGCCTGAACCGCCGCCATCCCGTCCTTGCGGCCCTGATGGCCATCTTCATGTTCTCGCTGGCCGGTATCCCGCCCTTCGGCGGCTTCTTCGGCAAGTACCTGCTCTTCATCACGGCGATCGAAACCGGGTTCACCTGGCTCACGATTATCGCCGTTGTCTCGTCTGTGATTTCCGTGTTCTTCTACCTCGGACTCGTCGTGAAGATGTACTTCAACGAACCGACGGGTGAGGGAGAGGACTCGGAACCAGGCCTGGCTGGTATCACACTGCTGGTTTCCACGGTAGGTGTGATCGTCCTGGGGATCTTTCCGTCCCTGCTTCTGAACATCTTCAAAACGTGGTAATAGATCTACGCATCCGTACCCTGATAGCGATAGCGTGTCTCCTTGCAGGCGCGGGCATGGTCACGGCGCAACCTGTGGCCGACATCTACTGGGACGATGCGGACAGAGCGGATACGGTGATCAACTTCGGAGTCACCCTGCAGGGATTCCCGACGTTCCGGACGTTCACGGTACACAACAAGGGGACGCGTGAGCTGACGGTTCCCACGCAGCTCGATCCCTTCTTCTCGATCGTCAACGTCCCCGGTGTTCCGGCAGAAGACCCGCGGAAGGAAGAGTACGCTCCCGTCGACCGTTTCCCGTTCACCGTACCGGCAGGCGAAACGCGGTCGTTCCAGATCACCTTCCGGGCCATCGCCAACAATCCCCAGTATCCGCCCGACATCATCAACGAAGCGCTGCTGAATCTCCGCATCGTCGAAACGGAGAACCAGCAGGGCCCCTTCCTGGCCAAGCGGTTCCGCCTGCTCGCGTTGAAGACGACGCGCATCCTGGCGTCGAACAGACCCTTCCTCGCCTTCGATAGCGTCTACGTCAGTCCACGGCCGCTTCCGCCCGTCGAACAGTACCGCCTGAGTAACGTCATCGACAATCCCGTGCGGATCTCCGCCCAGCGGATACGGATGATCACGCCCGTGCTGACGGGTTCGCCGGAGTTCGGCGTCCAGCCATATCCGGACTTCGATTTCCCCGGACATAACAACGTGGATTGGGATATCAGCTATACGCCGCTCGACAGGGGACGCGACAGTGGCGTCTTCACCGTCGTCTATCGTCCCGATCCGACGTCCGATGTCGACTCCGTCGTCGGCAGCATGTCCGGTGTTGGTGTCGAACAGAAGATCCGTATCGTGAGCGCTCAGGGGCTTCCCACGCCCGTCCAGATACGGAACGATACCATCGATTTCGGCAACGTTCCTGCCGATGGATCCGGCGTCGAAGCCATCATCGTGGTGACGAACGACGGTAATCTCAACATCAGCGTCGACGGTGAGGAGAAGAGAGGCGCGACGGTGCGCGACACCGCTGCGTTCAAGGTGACGAGGAAGCTGGCCGACGAGGGCCCGCTGTTCCGCACGAATGCCGTCGATACGATCAGGATACGGTTCGTGCCGACGGACGCGGGGACGCATCGGATGAAGTACGTCGTCATGACCGACCTTCTGCGCCGTTCGATCCGTGGGGTGCCAGATGGGGCGCAGGACATCGTCATCAACTGCACAGGATTCGGACAACGTCCGCAGCTCCAGCCGTCGCCATCGGAAATCGACTTCGGTACGGTCGTGCTGCTGCAGTCCTGCACGTCCACGTCCGAACGTGCTCTCACGATCATCAACGTCGGCAATGCCGACCTGCGCGTGGATTCACTCCGAGTGGAGCCCGCGACGGAAGACGTTCAGATCGATCGCTCCAGCTTCGTCATACCACCGGGTGGACGTGAAACCGTGCACCTGACATATTCCGCGACGGCACTGGGCAAGCCGCGGACGGGCAGTCTGACCTTCGTATCGAATGCACTCACCGGACAGGTACGCATCCCCTTCACGGTCGACGTCGTACGGCCCGACACCATCGCCGTCGCAATGTCCGGCGTCGTGCGGTCGAAGCCGGGCACGGCTATTCTCGTTCCGGTATCCGTGGATGCGGACAGGATCGCGCTGGCGAGTCGCGCCAACCTGCGTATCACCTACGATCCAACCCTGTTGCGGTACAACGGACGAGTGACGACGTCGACGGCGACCGACGGCGCGCAATTCATCAACGAGGGCGAAGACCCGCGCGGATCGCTGCTCCTCGACATCCGCGGCAACGGCAACTTCACCTCGAAGAACACGTTCATCATCCTTCGTTTCGATACGTTCCTCGGTGCGAGTGCCGCGACGGAGATCGCCATGCGCGACGCGACGGTGACGTTCGGTAACGACGGTTGCCCGTCCGTACTCGACGTCCGCGCGACGTCCGGCAGGTACGAGATCGACTCCGTCTGCGGTCTGGAATTCAAGACGCTGGGTTCGGGGGCGGCGCTGTTCACGATGGGTGCGTTCCCGAATCCTGCGAGAGAAGAGACGACGGTGACGCTCATGGTCCGCGATACGCATACGATCGCCATGCGCCTCGTCGATGCCTATGGCCGTGTTGTCCGCACGTTCGCCGACAGGGTCTTCAACGAAGGCACGCACGTGATCGGATGCGATCTGCGGGGCCTTTCGGCAGGGGCCTATATCATCGAAGCCGATAACGGACGTCTCGTAGCCGTCACGCCTGTCATGGTGACGCAATGAAGCCGGTCATAGGTCTGTTGTCGGCGATATGCCTTCTTGTCTGTGCGGGCATCGGAAGCCTCCGTGCCCAGGGATTCGACTGGCAGTACAGTGCGCGGTTTCCGAGCACGAGCCCGATCCGCTTCATCGGCGCCGAGATCGCCAGCGGATACACGATGCATAGTGGAAGTCTGCCGTACCTGGCGAAGGATCTGGGCTTCACGTGCTGTACCTACGAGAACGGTACGGGGCTCCCTCTCGCCCTCGGTATCACCGGCGACTACTGGGTAGCGGGTGATTGGGCTCTTGCGGGGACGCTCGGTTATCGTGCGCAGAACGCCTCGTTTAATGCGAAAAGCGACCCGCTTCCGCTTGCCGACGGACGGATCTTCCAGACGGAATACATCTACGCCAGCACCCTGCACTATGCGGCGGTCTCCGTCGGTGCCAGGTATCGATTGCTCGGTACGCACATCACCGTCGGTGGTGGAATACGCGGGATGCTTCTCCTCGGTACGTCCGCCACGCATACGGAGCGCATCCTTTCGCCCGACGACCGGTACTTCAACGGCAATCCGCCGAGCAAGGAAATCGTGCACGACACACGTGGTCTGCCGGACGCACAGCGGCTGATGGTGGTTCCCTACGTACAACTCGGATACGACATCAGCATTTCACGCGGTGTCTATCTGTCACCGACGCTCACGCTCGGGCTTCCCCTTATGAGCGTATCCAGCGATGCCACGTGGCGTATGACCGACGTCGGAATCGGCGTCAGACTTCTTCGCGGATTCTGATCGGCGTCCTATTTCTTCAATGCGAGATCGGCCCAGTGCAGGATCGCCTGGATGGCCGTCGCGATGTTGTCCGCATTGCTCCGTGCGTGGGCGGGGTCGTCCTTCGGACCGACGTTCAGACCGTGATTTCCCCCGACGACGACGGCCGCGACGTTGCCCTTCGTCTGTGCGAGCGCACTATACATTCTGGGCAGGGGAGAAGAGGGATCGTCGTTGCCCACGACGATGACGACCGGTCGCGTCGATGCGGCGAGGCCGGGATAGGCGCCTTCTTCGCTGAAGATGGGTGTGAGCAGGAACAGGCCCCTCAGTGCGGAGTCCTGGGAGAAGATGGTCCACGCCGCAAGGCTACCCATCGACTTCCCTGCGATGACGATGCGGGATGGATCGATGTGCGGATCGTTCTTCGCTACCTCGAGGGCCGCGCGGAAGTCGTCGATCTCGTTCGCGAGCTCGGATGACGGCCTGCCGCTCTTCGGGTCGGTCGAATAGTAGTTCCAGTTGAAGCGGATGGCCGCAAATCCGTGACGTGCCGCAGCTTCGGCCAGATCCTTGATGATCGGGCGATCCATGTCGTATCCCATGCCCGGTGCGATGACGATGGCGGGAACCCTGCCCGGCGTATCCGGACGATGGAGGACGGCGTAGACCTTGGCACCGCGCGATGTCGTCAGTTGTCTGGGTTCGACCGTTCCGGCCGTGAGCGTCGTCCATCCGGTAATCATGGCAAAGGCAAGGGTTAACGCACGCATTTGGGTGTTCCGATGATTCCCGGAAGCTACTGTCTTTTTTGTACCCGGCCTAAATTATATTTGCGCTCATACCGTCAAATCAGGCTGAGTCTGACGATCGTCTAACTGGAGTTTCTACAATGAACAGATTTGCATCGGTCGCCCTTTCCATGTTCGTCGGCGCGTCCATCGCTGCCGTCGCACAACCCAAGCTGGAGATTGTCGGGGGCGATACATATGACTGGGGCAAGACCAAGGCTCCGACATCGGGCCACCTCGAAGCCGAGGTGAAAATGAAGAACGTCGGTACCGGTACCCTCAAGCTCGTCGAAATCCGTCCGGGCTGTGGCTGCACGAAGACCGATCCCGACAAGACGGAACTCGGTCCCGGCGAAGTCAGCACCATGAAGGTGAAGCTGAACATCAGTCCGTCCCAATCGGGCGCTCTCACCAAGAGCATCACCATCCGCTCGGCACCCCTCGAGCCCGGCAAGCCGGGTGATACGGCAACGGCATACTACTTCCTCAAGGCCGACATCGTCCGTGCCCTGCAGATCGCGCCGACCGTCTTCTTCTCCTTCAACGATCTGAAGATCGGACAGGAAGCATCGTCCAAGCTGACGATCACGAACAACGACAACGCGGACATGGTACTGTCGGACTTCAAGACGGATAACGGCATCGTACTGAACACGACCGGGAAGACCGTCCTGAAGCCGGGCGAGAAGTTCGACCTGATCGCCAAGATCGTTCCGCAGGCCAAGGGATCCTTCACGGGTACGGTGAGCTTCCATACGAACCACCCCGATCATGCCTCGGTGGAAATCAAGGCATACGGTATGGTCGTCGAACAGCAATCGCCGGTCTTCCAGAAGAACGAAAAGAATTGATGTCGCTCGTGACACATATGGGCCGCTCCTCGGAGCGGCTTTTTTATTGGTGGCTGTCCGTGTGTATGCTGGCCGTCCTCGGAAGTACGGCGCCCCTGCATGCGCAGTGGCAGCGAAGCAGCGGACTCGCCACCGGCGAGGGGAACGACTTCGTGACGTCGATCACCGGATCGTCCACGCGCCTCGTCTGCGGTACGCATGCAGGAGTCTATACGAGTTCGGATCACGGATTGACGTGGCAGGCAGAGCTGACGGGCTTCCCGATCGATTCCACGGGTGGCGGAACGGTGCGCGTGACGGATGTCGCCGTCACATCGACGGGCGACATCTACTGCGGTACCAATCGCTACGGCGTTCTCGTCTTCCGGAACGGAACATGGACGCCGATCAAGGGACTGCCCGAGGGCTGTACGGCCATGAAGCTGCTGGCAGTGGGGGATACGGTCTATCTCGGCCTCTTCAGGTTCGGGCTATGGTCGACCGTCACGGGTACGGATACGGCGGATATCACGATCGCACCGGCCTTCGACAGTATCCTGACCGTCACATCGCTGACGACCCTGGCTGACGGCGGGATCCTCTGCGGAACGCGGCACGAAGGTTTCCTGTACCGTGCGAAGGGTGAGGAGGGCTGGCTTCCGATGAACTACGGTCTGCCCAGGAAGCCCATCACCGGCGGTGTAGCCAGTGCCAACGATGCCGGCTGGATCGCGGCGACGGCCCTGGCCTTCAACGAGCTCGCAGGGGGAATCTATCTTCACGATCCGGCGAAGGCCGACTGGACGCTGGCACAGGAAGGCATTCCCATACCGTTCGCAACGCTCTTCAGCGTCGCCTCGGCACGGTCCACGTTCTTCATCTCGACGGGCTACTTCTCGGGCCTCGGCATCTACACGCGTACACCGGATGAAGCCGAATGGCACGAATGGAACGAGGGCCTTGCGGATAAGGAAGTCGAAGCCATCCACGTCGAACCGAGAGGCGGCGACATCTACCGTATCCATGTCGGGACGCGCAGCACGGGCACATGGTGGCGCGATACTGTCGTATCGCGTACGACGGTGGGCGTGGACGACGATGTCCAGGCAGGGGAGTCACTCGCCGGTCGGAAGGCGATGATCGTCGATCTGCTCGGAAATATCGTCGGCATCGTCGACGGACAACTGTCCATCGGCGGTCTGCCGAAGGGATGGTACATGCTGGTACCGGTCGGACCGGGGAAGGTTCGACGTCTGATCATCGATTGACGGGCAGGCTGATTTCCCATGCGCCGCTGGCGGGAGCGGGCAGCTTCCGTCCGAGGATCCACGGATTGAGCAGCTTCACGTCCTTGTACGACGAACCGTTGGCAAGGGCCCACTGGGCGAGGTTGTCGACGGGAGCGGAGACACGGACCGTGCGCGTCGTCTCACGTCCGTAGCGTTCATCCTCCGGCACGATGATGCCGTAGTCGTGTGCATGCAGCATGATGTGCTTGATGACGGCGATGCGGAGGATGTAGCGGGATGTCTCTTCGTTGAGATAAAGATCGTAGAAGGACTTCTTGTTCTGATAGGCGATGTTCTCG
This sequence comes from Candidatus Kapaibacterium thiocyanatum, assembly GCA_001899175.1. NCBI lineage: Bacteria > Pseudomonadati > Bacteroidota > Eximiradiia > Eximiradiales > Kapaibacteriaceae (SeqCode) > Kapaibacterium (SeqCode) > Kapaibacterium thiocyanatum (SeqCode). Next base: position 478,517 of record MKVH01000024.1, read on the forward strand.
CCGAATCCCGTGTGGCCCATGTTGTATCCGGCGGCCGCATTCGTCCACGATCCGTTCGAGTCGAAACCGCTCTTCAGGTACTTCATCGCCGCGCGCGTGCTCTTCTCGGGGTGGCGCCGTTCGTCCACCCAGTCGTTCACGACCAGTCCCATCGCCCGCGCCGTGGCAGGCATGAACTGCCATAGCCCTACGGCATCCTTCGTCGATCGTGCCATGAACAACGCACTCTCCGCCACGGAGAGGAAGCGAAGGTCCGTCGGCATGTTCATCTCCTTCATGACGCGTTCGTAGAGCGGGAAGTAGCGTCCCGAACGCTTGATGTAGAGGATGATCTGGCCCGGAGTCTGCAGGTTCACGTAGAACTCGCGTTCGACGCGTTCGCGTACTTCGGGAACGTCGAGCGGGACGGCCTCACCGCAGAAGTCCAGGGTCTCGGGAATCTTCCACGTGCTGATGGGCAGGGGGGTGGCGGCCGTGCGGGCGCTGGGATTGTTCGACGTATGGGCGGTATCGGAGCAGGAGACCAGGAAGGCCGTCATGCCCGACATCATCAGGGAGAGACCGGTACGTCGATAGAAACGTGATGTGTACATAGCTCTTTCTCGCGGTCGTCGTTGGTTGCAAGGATCACGATGCCGCCTCGCTCACGATGACGACGTATTTCATGTTCTACGAGTTCACGCCCACGGTTGTCCATCGTGATGGACGGTTCGTCGAGGATCAGCAGTGGAGGTTCGAGATGAACGGCCAATGCCATCGCCACGCGCTGCCGCTGACCGCTGGAGAGCGTCTGGATGCGGTCCGTACATCGCTCGGAGAGTTCCAGACGCTCCAATGTTTCATGCGTACGTGTGGAATCCACGATACGGCCATGCAGACGCGCGTGGAGGTCGAGTAGTTCGACGGCCGTGAACTCGTCGTAGAGACGAAGATACGGCGCCACGAATCCCGAGTGCATCGGCCGCGATTCGTCGGTGATGGAACGTCCGTCGAGTTCGAAGCTCACCGTGCCGGACGTAGGACGCAGGACTCCGGCGACGATGCGGACGAAGGTCGACTTTCCGCTGCCGTTCTGGCCGATGATGCCGAGGCAGTCGCCGCCACGTGCGGCTGCCGAGACGTTCCGGAGAATGCGGCGCGGCCCGTACGTCTTCGTGATGTCCGTTGCGGTGATGATCGTCATTCCCGTACCACCAGCTTGTAGAGTTCCGTCCTGTCACTGCAATTCACGCGCAGAAGGTAGATGCCGGAGTGCAGCGTCGAGGCATTGGCCCACGGTACGACGATGCGTGTATCGTCCAGGATCACCGTGGCTTCGTCGCTCGCGATGACCCTCATCGTCGGCATGAGGACAGTGATGGTGGCGTGATCGCCGGGCATGGCGAAGGGAACGGGAATGTTCAACCTGTCGTGCATGGACCTGACGAACGGCATGGGATAGGGACCCTCCACGCGTTCGGTCGTGACGCCGTCCATCTTGTAGCAGATTCCTGTTGACGTGATCCTGAGGCCCCATGCGGATCCGTTGATGGGCAGGTCCTCTTCCGTCCTGTTCGACGTCAGCGTGATGGCATAGGCCGTACGTGCGGCCGTCGACGAGGCGATCATGGCATCCGTGTCCGGTGCGGATAAAACGATGGCGACCGAGACGGGGCGGTCCGCATCCGTCAGCGATGGAACGGAGAAACGATGGCAACGCACTTCGTACGGACGCAGCTCTCCTGTGATCAGGGCGGAAGGCGGACGTACGCGGTCGTCGCTTGCGAGATGGATTTCCGGCAGGAGTTCGGCCTTCGGGAGCAGCGTATTGGACTGTCCGCGCGATCCCGTCCGGTACAGTTCGGCGATGGTGTTGCAGAACAGCGGCTCGAGCCTGCTGCCCGACTCGCCACAGGCCTGATCGAGCGCAGCGAAGGGGCGCATGCCGGTGGCGATCAGTTCCCATGTACGTCGCAGCGGCGCATCGCCGTCGAGTCTGTGCATGGCCTTGCCGAACCAGCCCCAGTAGTAGCCGTTGGCGGTCTCCGGCAGTGATAGCGGGTAACGTTCGGGATTCCTGAGCAGGGCGCCGGTATAGGCCGTCCAGTCCCGTATTTCCGGCCATACACGCATTTCCATCCACGTGGAGGACAGTTCGTGGATGCTACGCTGGATCCCCGTGTCGCCGTATCCCCCCAGCTGGATCATATGATGGAATTCATGGGCACATGTCACGCGCAGCGCGGCGATGCCGGTCGTTGCATAGATGACGGAGTCGAAGGCATTCCTGTCGTTCGGGGAGAAGTCGTTGTCGGCTTCCATCCATGACGTATAGCGTGTCAGGCCGGAGCCGTTCAGGGCACGTTCCGGTTCGGTGATGCCGTACAGGCCGAAGCCCTGGCCAGCCTTGCTGAGATCGTGCAGGTAGAGATCGAATTGGGGCGATCCGCCGGCCGTATCGTCGGATGGAGGAGAGACGTAGCCCATCGTATCCACTTCGGCCAGGAAGGCCTTGTCGAGGGCGTGTCCTGCTTCGTCGACGTAGTCCGGAATGCCGTTGCCATCCGCGTCGTCGGGCGGGACGGCGTCTGGACCCGTGCGGGTGAAGTGGATGCGGAATCGTCCGCCGGGTGAGGAGACGGATTCGGGAAGGACTGGACGCTGTGCGGCCAGGATGCCATTGTTCAGGCTTGCGAGACGGGCCTCGGCTTCCGGAGTCGCGAAGCCGCAACGAACCGGTAACGAGCCATCGCCGGCAATCAGCGGGGCCCATCCGAAGATGACGAGGAGGACGTACAGAAGAAGGGAAGAGGTACTGCCGTGGGAATGCACGGTCAGCGGAACATCTCTTTGATCATACCCCATGTGCGCTTGATGCCGCTCACGTTGTGCGTGACACCCGTAGAGTTGGAATATGCTACGGAACGATCGCCGTGAACCATCTTGAGGCGATACGTGAAGTAGTTCTTGGCGATGGTGGTGCCGTTGCCGTCACGCTTGCCGAAGGCTTCGTCGTCCACGTACTGATACGTCTGGTTGCTGCCCTTGGCCGTGACCGTGGAAACGTAGCGGAAGACCTGGTCTTCGCCGGCGCGTTCGACGTCGTATTGCGTCACGTCGTTTTCCGTAGCCGACTTCCATTCCACGACGATCGAGGAACCGTTGGAGCGGGCCTGGAAGTACTGCAGCGATACCTGGACTGCCCAGGCCGTGGTGGCGGCGACGAGCAGAACGGCGGCGATGATTGAGAGACGACGCATACGGATGCAAAGATACGGAACGAACGGCGAAAAAGCGGCAGCCTATCTGTCCAGGTCGGAATGGACGTGGGACCCGTCGCAGAACGGCTTGGCCCTGGATAGACCGCACCGGCAGAGGGTTGTTACATGCGTCCTTTCGACCACCGATCCGTCTGACAGACAAACGTCCACACGGCCGACGACCGTATAGGGGCCGCCACGCTGTACGTCGATCCTCAAGGCGGGGTCGGCGGAATGTGCGGCCTTGCCGTTGACCGGTGGTTCGGCCACTGCTTCCGGTGAGGTTTCGGGTTCTTCCTGTTCGATGCTGAGAGCGCCGGACGGACAGGCCGAAACGACCGCGATCAGGCGTTCCGTAGGGGCCGCATCGGGCTTGATCCAGGGCTTGACCCTCGGATTGAACACTTCGGGAAGATTGCGGAAGCAATTGGCGGAGTGGATGCACAGATCCGGCTTCCAGACGATGGTGACTTCACCGTTGCTGTAGTGCTTGACGAACTCGCTCATCGCTCCCTCCTGCGATGGTGGAAAACCAGTTGACCATCAGCGACACGATGAAAATATCGATTGTTCCCTTCCATACTACCTGCGTAGCTTTGTCCCATGCACATCGTGCGAACCATAGTGCTCCTATTCGTTTCACTGCTGTACCTGACGGCGGCGACGGGTACCCCCGCCTTGAACCACTTCTGCAGTGGTCTCATGCAGTCGGAACAGCGTGAAGGTTGTGATGTGGATCAGTGCTGCAGTGACGACGAAGAATCGACCGACGAAGGTGAAGATGCGTGCTGCGAGGAAAATGTTACCGTTTCGACGCTGGATACGGATGCCGTGCCCACGTCCGGACACCAGATCCCCGTCGCCAAGGTCTGCGATCTCTTTCTTCCCTATACCGGTAGCGGGTCGCTCGACGTCGTACTGAGCTATGACTTCTTTCAGCATGGCCAGCAGTACGCCGATGATATATACGCCGGGCCTCCGGCCCCGACTCCCGATCTCCTGGGCGTCTTCCTGATCTAGACCGATTCCGGTTTCCTTTCGGCCATGCCGCCGGAGCGGCATGGAATGTCACCCTTATTTCATGACATTCAGGAATCAGGAATCGTGCGATCCCTTATCGTTCTATTGATGATGGCCGTGTCGACGATGTCGGCGGCCGCACAACAGCATCCCGTGGCGGGCCGCGTACTCGGCACTTCCTCGGACGGTGCGACCCAACCCCTCGCCAGAGCCACCGTACTGTGGCGCGGCACGTCACACGGTACGTATACCGATGCCGACGGACTCTTCCGTCTGGAACGCCATGACGATGGCCACGGCCATGCCTACGACTCGCTCGAGATCCGGTACGTGGGATACGAGACCGTCGTGTTGGCTCCGACGTCGGATTCCATCGAGGTCGTCATGAAACCCGTCACGGCCGATGCCGTCACCGTGGAGGCTGAACAACCCATGATCACCCGTGCCACGCAGAAGACGGAAATCCTGACGGCAAAGGACCTGACCAAGGCCGCCTGCTGCTCCCTCGCCGAGTCCTTCGAGAAAAGCGGCAGCGTGGAAGTGTCGTATTCCGACGCCGTCTCCGGCGCCAGACAGATCCAGTTGCTCGGCCTGCGCGGCTCGTATACGCAGTTCCTCACGGAGGCAGTGCCGTCGATCCGCGGCATGGAGCTGCCCTATGGTCTGGATCATATCCCCGGCCCGTTCATGGAGTCGGTGAGTATCTCGAAAGGGGCCTCGTCCGTGATCTTCGGCTATGAAGGCATGACGGGCCAGATCAACGTCGAATTCAAGAAGCCGACGACGAGCGAGAAGCTCTTCGTGAACGCCTACGGCAACTCGCTCGGTCGTGGCGAGATCAACATCACGTCGGCCCTGCCCGTCGGCGACGAATGGTCGACGATGATCATGGCACACGGACGACTGTTCAACGGTACCGTGGACCAGAATGCGGACGGCTTTCTGGATATGCCGAACTTCCGCCAGCTCAATCTTCTGAACCGGTGGTGGTTCAACAACGATGAAGTGGAGATCCAGATCCTTGGCCGCATCATCAGGGACGAATATGCATCGGGTCAGACGGGAACGTCCTTCGATCAGGATCGTCCATCCCTCGCGCGCTACGGTATCCGCACCACGATCGATCGTTACGAAGGCTTCGCCAAGGTCGGTCTGCTGAACATCATGCCCGATGTCGAAGGAAGCAGTGTGGCTCTCGTCGTCAATGGTTCGTGGCACGACAACGCGTCGTTCTTCGGTGTGCGGACCTATGACGGTTCGCAACGCTCGCTCGGAGCACGCGCCATTCTCGCCCTGCCGTTCTCGGATGACGTGAAGTTCATCGGCGGTCTGTCCTATCAGTACGATGACGTTCGCGAGCGCATCATGGTCGACACGTTGAACAGGAAGGAATCCGTTCCCGGCGTGTTCGCGGAAATGACGCTGTCGCCGTTGAAGAACCTCACCTTCATCGCCGGTGCACGGGTCGATGCCCACAATCTGTACGGTACGTTCTGGACGCCGCGGATGCACCTCAGGTATGCACTGTCGGACATGACGACGCTGCGTGCATCTGCAGGACGTGGCTTCCGCGTGGCGACCGTCGTCGCCGAGAACATCTCGGCCTTCATCTCGTCCATGACGCCCAGAATGGATTCCGTTTTCCGTCCGGAGCAGTCCTGGAACTACGGCGTCTCGCTGACGCATTCGCTCGAACTCTTCGACAGGATATTCACCTTCGATGGCGAAGTCTATCACACGGAATTCGCGGATCAGATCGTCGTCGACTTCGACCGTACGCCGGGCAACATCTATCTTGGGAATCTCGCGCCGAACGGACGTTCCTTCGCGACGAGTGCCATGCTGCAGATGATGTTCTCTCCGATACCGCGCCTCGACCTGCATTTCGCCTATCGCTGGGTGGACGTGCAGACGACGTTCGGCGATACGCTGCGTCAACGACCGATGATGAGCCGCACGCGGTTCCTCGCGACCGCATCGTACCTGACGGAAGGCAACGACTGGCAGTTCGATGCCACGTTCATCTACAACGGCGAAGGCCGTCTGCCTTCTACGGCACATCTTCCCGCCGACCTGCGCAGAGGCGATTCCTTCCCCGGCTTCATCCGCATCAATGGTCAGATCACCAGGAAGTTCGACATCCTCGATCTCTACGTCGGTGTCGAGAACCTCACCAACTACTTCCAGCAGGATCCCATCATCTCGCCCCAGACGCCGTATGGACCGCATTTCGATGCGTCGATGGCCTGGGGACCGATGGATCAGCGCATGGTGTACTTCGGCGTGCGATACTCGTTGAACTGACGGCTCGGCGGATCGCACGAGCGACGCTTCGGCCATTAACGACGACGTCCACCTTCATGGGGTGGACGTCGTCGTCGTTCTCAGGTATACCGTCAGTTGCCTGCCAACGGATTTGGCAGGATGGGCGGTTTGGGGAAGTCGCCTTCGATCGGCTTGATCTCGATGTCCTCGAAGAGAAGATCGGGTGTGGCCATCGTGGCGATGGTGTACGACGAGCCTCCCGTGAGGAAGGCCGGATTCACGGCCGGTGCCAGGAGATTGTGCACGCGTGTCGTGCGCCCCGTCGCGATGATGTCCTTGAAGATCGACGCCGAGAGGCCTGCCGCTTCCGTACCGCGGATCAGCTCTTCGCGGCCATCGGGATAGAGGCGATAGGCTTCCACGATGCCCATCTTGCTTTCGCCTTGCGGAATCGGGAAGTCCGTTCCCATCATCGGGAAGATGCCCGTGAACAGCAGGTTCTGGTTCAGTGCCTTGCGGACGATGATTCCATAGGGAAGGTCACGGTCCTTGACGAGCTTGAGAAGGCGTGTCTTCAGGCCCTTGTCGTCCAGTGCGCGCTTGTTGTCGTTGTTCATGAACTCGATGACGCTGACCATGGCCGCACCGCCGCGTTGATGTCCGTTGCTGATGCGGATGCGTTTGGTCGGCACGCGTGACGACAGGAGGGTCTTGAGATAGCCCTTGTCGACGAGTGCGACATCCATCGCCCTCATGCCTTCGTCGTCGATCAGGTAGTGTCCGGCCACGGGCTGTCCACCGATGGTTTTCTGCGACGGTACGGCGCGTGCGGACATGAATTCGGGCAGTACACGACCACCGATCTTGTTCTGGAAGGCCTGATACCGGTCGTTCGTCGAGAAGCCTCCGTCGGATAACGGAGAGCGTTGGGCGACGAGATTCGGAGCGAAGACCTGCGCCACGATCTCGCCTGCGGCCTGGCCTTCGAAGAGGACGGGGCCGGAATACGCTTCGATGGTCGGGGCCTTCACGATGGACGTGAGCGTCCTGGCCATCGCTTCGGCGGCACGCAGCAGGGAGTCCTTCGTAGGAAGGTCGCCCGGCCGTATGGAATAGGCGGCATAGGTCTCGGCGACGGGCATGCCGTCCGATGCTTGCGAAGCTGCGATCATCTCCACGCCGCAGAACACGTCGAACTTGTGTGCGCGGCGTCCTTCGGAGTTGACGTAGTAGACTTCTTCGGGAACGAATTCGAATCCTACGCGCGAGCTCTGGATGTCGGGATAGTTCTTGAAGATGCCGGATGCTTCGACGCAGAGACGTCGTGCATCGCCGACGGATGCGGTCAGTTGTCCGTTATCGAGGTCCGTCAGTTCCTCGGGAGCCATGTAGAAGAAGTCCCACGTCGTATCGGTACGCGTGCGGTTCTTGATGGCGGCCTGTTTCTTGGCATAGAGTTCGACGGACTGCTTGTAGCAGGCATCGGTCGCGAGCCAGAGTTCACGGCGCAGGTTCTCGTAGTTCATCTCGAACGGAATGCTGCGGTTGCGGAACGATTCCTCGTCGTCGCTGCTGCCGAAGAAGCCGAGGCCGACGTCGAAGAAATTCGTGTTGTCGAAGCGCGGACCACCGACCCTGATCTTGACGTTGACGGTGGCGGTGGTGCCGGAGTCGATGTCCTCGACGTTGCCGAGGATGGCGTGGCAGCCCACGCGGCGGCGCAGGGTGAGCGTGTATTCCATGTGATAGGGACGTTCCAGATCACCGAGCTTCAGTTCCATCATGTTCCGCCGCATCTCGTCGTCGAGAGCACGGATGATGAGCTTGGGATCGGGCTGTGCTGCCTGGGCCGAAGCCCAGAGTCCTGCCATCGCGAGTACGGACGCGGCGAATGAACGCATCATGGATGGCCCTCCTTGTGTGTCGTCGACGGGTCGGCGAGAATCGGAGGCTTGGCCTGCGACTTCTGTTTCTTCTGTACTTCGATGGTGCTGACGAGCAGGCTGGGCGCGCTGGCGCTCACCGGTACGCCACCGGATTCGGCACCGCACACGCCGTTGAAGATGCCCGTGTCGTCCGCCGCGGCCACGATGTTATTGAACGTCGTCAGCGGCGTGCCGATGAGGTCGACACCGCGTACGAGTTCGTCCGGACGTCCGTCGGCGAAGATCTTGTAGACGACGAGGGGCTGGACGTTGAAGGCATTGGGAACCGTACGTCCGGTAAAGGTGAAGCCGCCCTGGATGTCGTCGAACAGCAGGCCGAATTCCTTGCCCTGCTTCCTGCATTCGGCGCGCAGCATGGCGCGCAGGGAGTCCAGCGGTACCTTCTTCTGCGCTTCGACGATGAGATTGGACTGACGCGAGACGCAACGATAGCCTGCCTGACGGCGGCCGTGGCCATTGCTGTTCGTGAAGTTCTCGATGGGTGAGCGGGACATCAGGAAGTTGCGGAAGACTCCGTTCTCGACGGCCACGACGCGTTGCCCGGGGATGCCTTCGTCGTCGTACTGATAATAACCGACGATATCATGATCCGCGAGTTGCTTCCTGGTCGGGTCGAAGACGACGTTGATGAAGTCGGGCAGGATCTTCTTGCCCAGGAAGGGCTTGAAGGTCTGGCTCGAATTGGCGTCCTTCTGGCGGTGCCCCTCCACACGATGACCGAAGATCTCGTGGAAGAAGACGCCCGCGCTGCGGCCGGACAGGATGGCGGGTCCCGAATAGGTCTCCATGAGCGGCGCATTGCGCAACCGGAGACAGAGGTCGATCATGGAGCGCACGTCCTTCTTCATGTCTTCCAGCGAGGGCAGGCCCTCGGGAGTGAAGGCCGAATAGCTCTTGTACAGGGGAAGCGACATCCCGTCGTCGGCCTTGGCCTTGACGATGACGAACATCTTCACGATCGGTTCGATCGTACGGATGACAGAGCCTTCGCTATTGACGAAGTACTTCGTCAGGTAGTCGGCCTGGAAGGTGACGCGTCCGGTGTAGAGATCGGGATTGCCGAGGCACATCGCCGAAAGGTTGCGGACGATGCCCTTCCATCCGAGCGTGTCGAAGGCGAAGTCGACAGGATTGTCGAGATGATGGTAGGCCTTTTCGTGCGACATGTCTGCCGACGTATCCTCTTCCTTCACCTTGACCTGCCTGTTGGTGAGGACCTTGCCAAGGCGCTCTTCGGCGGCCTTGTATGCTCGGTCCGTCGTGGACCATATCAACGAACGGATGGCCGCTTCGTCGTCTTCCAGCGGCAGGGTCACACCGCGGGTACCCCGGCCGAACTCGTAGGCCACACCGCGGATGGGGCGGGTGTTGTCGAGATCGTACGAACCAACGCGCAGGTCCACATCCAGGACGCGCCGTACGGTATGGTTGTCGTATTCGAGCGACCCGAACGACGCGGCGAACTGCGTGGTCCGGGTTTCGGTAACGGCATAGGAGAGGAAGTAGGGTGGATTGGGCTGCGAGGCGAGCTGGCGCATCGAGCGGTCGAGCTCGGTCTTCATCGCACGGAGGATCACGGATTCGTTCTGGGCACGCGTGATACCGGTTGCGAGGAGAAGCCCGAGAACGACTGGCAGGGCTAGTGATTTATGCATGCGCTGGATTGAGCATGGTCCTCGAAAGGACATGGAGAGATGAATCCAGTTCGTACCTGATAGGTATACCGGTGGGGATTTCGACCTTCAGAATTTCTTCGGGCGACAGACCTTCGATCTTCATGATGAGGGCGCGGAGCGAGTTCCCGTGCGCCACGACGAGGATGTTGGAGCCGCTTCGCAGCAGGGGCGCGATGGTTCCGTCGAAGTAGGGGATGACGCGTGCCTGCGTGTCCTTCAGCGATTCGCCGTTCGGGGGAGCGATGTCGTAACTGCGACGCCAGATATGTACCTGGTCGTCACCGTACTTGTCCGCCGTTTCCTTCTTGTTGAGGCCCTGCAGGTCGCCGTAGTGACGTTCGTTCAGGGCCTGGTCGCGCATGATGGGCAGGCCGTGTTTTCCGGCGGCTTCCAGGGCGATGTCGGCCGTGCGGATGGCGCGCAGCAGCACCGACGTGAAGACGTTGTCGACGGGAACGTCCGCGAGCGAGGCTCCGGCGCGGGCAGCTTCCTGCTCACCCTTGGGAGAGAGATTGACGTCGACCCAGCCCGTAAATCGATTTTCGAGATTCCACTGTGATTCGCCGTGGCGAAGAAGGGTCAGAGTCGGCATGGGCGTACGGGGAGAACTAGTGATTGGGAGAGCAGAGCTCCATCAGCACACCACCTGTCGACTTCGGATGAAGGAAGGCGATGAGCATGTCGTGGGCACCTGCCTGTGGAGTCGTATTGATCAGGCGGATACCATCGGCGTTCAAACGCGTCAGATCATCGTCGATTGTATCCGTCCGGAAGGCGATATGATGGATGCCCTCGCCGCGTTTGTCGAGAAAGATGGCGATGGGGGATTGGTCGTGCAGGGGAGCCGTGAGCTCGATACGGACGTCGCCGACGAGGAAGGAAGCGATGTCCACTCCCTGATCCTGTACCTGCTCCCTGTGGAAGTCCGTAACGGCGAAGATCCTGCGATAGAGCTCCATGCTCGCTTCGAGATCACGCACGGCGATACCGATATGGTCGACGGCCGATATCATGCCGTCGTATCGCGGAGTGTCAGCATGTCGGCGGCGCGCTGAAGGTCATCCATGGTGTTGATGCCGTGGAGTTCCTCCCAGTTCGATGTATGGAAAGCGTGAACGCGCTTCCCGTCCGCCTGCAGGATGCCGATGATGTCCGTCAGGTAGTATTCGCCCTGGACGTTACCGTTTCGTACGAGGTCGAGCGCGGGGAACAGGTCGGCCGAGCGGACGATGTAGATGCCGGAGTTGATTTCTCCGATGGCACGCTGGGCTTCCGATGCGTCCTTGTGTTCGACGATGCTCCGGAGATTGCCATCGGCGTCGCGGACGATCCGCCCGTATCCCGTCGGATCCGATACCGTGGTCGTCAGAACCGAGATGTCGGCTTCGGCTGTACGGTGATCCTGAAGGAAGGCTTCGAGCGTCTCCGCGGTCAGAAGGGGAACGTCGCCCGAAAGGATCAGGACGTCGACGTCCTTGTCTCCCAGTTCCGTCCGCGTCTGCTGTACGGCATGTCCCGTGCCGAGCTGTTCGCTCTGGACGACGCAGACGGCCGATGGATCGTGACCTGCGACGAAGTTCCGGACGGCGTCGCGCTGGTGGCCGACGATGACGACGACATGGGAAGGATCCAGCACACGGGCCTGATCGAGGACGTAGGCGAGGAGCGGACGATCGTGCAACGGGGCCAGGACCTTTGCCTTGTCGGGATTCCCCATGCGTTTGCCCTTGCCCGCTGCGAGGATCGCTACGGCGAGGGGGCGGCGTTCATGGTCGACCATCAGTGATGCCCCATGGACGTATAGGCCTCGACGCTCTGCGATGTGGAGACGATGTCGTTGTTCTTGTCGACGAGGACGACGGTCGGATGGTAGGCACGTGCCTCGGCATCGGGCATCGTCGTATAGGAGATGATGATGACTTCGTCACCGATATGACCCTTGCGCGCGGCCGCACCGTTGAGACAGATGTCGCGGTTGCCGCGGATTCCGGGGATGACGTAGGTTTCGAACCGTTCACCGTTGTTGATGTTGACGACCGACACCTTCTCGTAGGCGATCAGATCAGCGGCTTCCATCAGATCTTCATCGATCGTCAGGCTGCCTTCATAATACAGATCCGCCTGCGTGATGCGGGCACGATGAAGCTTCGACTTGAACATGACGCGGTTCATGGATTCCTCGCGACGAGTATGGCGAACCACAAAACTATGGATTTTCCCGTGTTAGGACGAACGACGGGGGCCCTTCGTATCTTTGGGGATGATTATTCCGCTGTCGAAACTTGCCCATGCCCGCAGTGGCGATAAAGGTGATGCCGCGAACTGCGGCGTGATCGCATTCAAGGAAGAATGGTATCCCCTGCTACGCGACATCCTTACCGTGGAACGCGTCAAGGCTCACTTCGAGGGTCTCGCCCTCGGGCCCGTGGAGCGGTATGAACTACCCAACCTGTGGGCCATCAATTTCGTGCTGCACAATACGCTCGGCGGCGGTGGGACCGTTTCGCTCAAGCTCGATGCCCAGGGCAAGACGATCGCTTCGGCCATGCTGCTGATGAACGTCGAGGTGCCGGACGATCTCGTCGTGGACTGATGCCGGATGGCCGGTGACGGCAAGGCGGACCTCGTTATCTGGGCCGCAGCGGGCTGCCGAGACCACAGACGGATTCCAGCGAATTCATGATCGGGCGCATCCATTCCTTGACTTCGTCGCCGGACCATTTCTTGTCCCAGGTCTGGGTCACGTCGCTCCCGTCCAGACGCTCGGAAACGCTCGATACGTGGATCACGACCGTATCTCCGGTATGCTTGACCTTCCACGTGCGGATAAGCGACACGTACCGGTACAGCACCTGGTATGTGGTGTCCTGCGCTTCCAGATAGCCATCCTCGTCCCTGCGCTCGGTGATGGTATAGCCGTTCCTGTCGAAGACCCCAGCCGCCTGTTCGATGAAATTCTTCGGACCTGCCTCGCAATACATCTTCATAGGACGTGGTTTGTCGAGATAGCCGCAGGCGCCGACGGTAATGGCGACGACGAGAGGAAGTAGGATGGACAAAGAGCGTTGGATTCGTAGGCGCATGTGTTGTTGTTCCGTGCAATCTTGCGTCGAAAATAGCCTGTACGACGGAAACGACCGACTTTTGACCTTTTTGTTTCTTCTGATCTTCACATGCCTGTCATGACCCCACCAGAACACGCATCCGGTCTGCCCGAATACGCCCGCAGTATGGATGCTGCCGACGAGCTCGCTTCGTTCCGGCAGCGATTCCACTTCCCGCTGCACGACGGCCGCCCCGTCCTGTATTTTTGCGGCAATTCCCTCGGTCTGCAGCCGGTATCCACGAAGGATGCCGTCCTGGCCGAGCTGGACGACTGGAAAACCTATGGTGTGGAAGGACACTTCCATGCCCGTCATCCATGGTTCTCCTACCACCGGATGTTCCGCGAGCCGCTTGCCACCATCGTCGGTGCGAAGCACCACGAAGTGGTGGCCATGAATACGTTGACGGTGAACCTCCATCTCATGATGGTTTCCTTCTACCGTCCTACGGCATCACGATACAAGATCATCATGTCGGGTTCGGAGTTCCCGTCCGACCGCTATGCCGTGGAAAGCCAGATCAGACTGCACGGATTCGATCCGGAACAGGCCATGATCGAGATCCAGCCCGAGCCCGGTGCATCGTGGCTGAAGACGGAACAGATCGTCGCTGCCATCCGTGAACACGGAGATGCGACGGCCCTCGTACTGTTCAGTGGGGTGCATTTCTACAGTGGACAGTTCTTCGACCTGGCGGCCATCGCTGCCGCTGCACACGAAGCAGGAGCCAAGGTAGGGTTCGATCTCGCCCACGCGGTGGGCAACGTCGAGCTCTCGCTGCACGACTGGAATGCCGACTTCGCCGTCTGGTGCTCCTACAAGTACCTGAATTCGGGTCCGGGTGGTGTTGGCGGCGTCTTCGTTCATGAACGCCATGCCGACGATCGCGAGCTTCAGCGTCTCGCGGGATGGTGGGGTAACGAGGAGTCCACGCGGTTCGCCATGGAGCATGGCTTCGTGCCGACATACGGTGCCGACGGCTGGCAGTTGAGCAATGCCCAGATCCTTGCCATGGCGGCACATAAGGCCTCGCTCGACATCTTCATGGAAGCAGGTATGCAGCGCCTGGCAGCCAAACGTACGGCGCTTACGAACCTCCTCGAACGTGTCGTCGACGATATCGCGTCGACGTTCAGCGGTATGCGTATCATCACACCCCGCGACGCATCGCAGCGTGGAGCTCAGCTCAGCATTCTCTTCGACAATCATGGACGTGCCATCTTCGAAGCACTCGTGGCACGTGGCGTCGTCGTCGACTGGCGTACGCCGAACGTCATCCGTGTCGCTCCCGTTCCCTTGTACAATTCCTATTCGGATGTCGTGGCCTTCGGCGACATCCTCCGCGACGTGGTGGCGTCGATATCGTGAGTGAACTCCCTACAGAACTTGATCCCGCGCGGTACGTCGTCGGACGTCGTGCCGTTGCCGAAGCACTTGCCGCACGTACTCCGCTGGAGAAGATATTCCTGAGCTATGGTGGCGAGGACGGACCGATGGCGGAGCTGCGCATCGCCGCGAAGCGTGCCGGTATCACATGCAGCGTGATGGACCGCCGGAAATTCGGCGCACTGGAAGCCGCACTTGGTCTGGGCCGCAACGATGCCCAGGGTGTGATCGCTCTTCGTCCTCTGCGTACTGCGCTTACGCTCGAGCGGCTGGTCGAGGATGCGCTGGCTTCCAATCCTGCACCGCTGCTCGTGGCGCTCGACGGCATCACCGATCCGCACAACCTCGGAGCGATCGCACGATCCGCCGAATG
This sequence comes from Candidatus Kapaibacterium thiocyanatum, assembly GCA_001899175.1. Lineage (NCBI taxonomy): Bacteria > Pseudomonadati > Bacteroidota > Eximiradiia > Eximiradiales > Kapaibacteriaceae (SeqCode) > Kapaibacterium (SeqCode) > Kapaibacterium thiocyanatum (SeqCode). The sequence continues at coordinate 493,526 of MKVH01000024.1, forward strand.
TGTGGGTGCTGCAGGACTCATCCTTCCCGTAAAATTCACGGCGCCGATCACACCCGCTGCCGTCAAGGCTTCTGCCGGTGCGCTGGAGTTGCTTCCCGTGGCGCGTGTGCAGCGGATGTCCGAAACGCTGGCGCACCTGCGTGCTTCCGGATGGCGCATCATCGGCACCGCCATTCCGGCCGATGCATCGTACGACGCCGCGCATACGTACGATGGTCCCGTCATCATCGTGATCGGCAGTGAAGGCGAGGGACTTCACCCTCGCGTGCAGGCGGAATGCGACGTCGTGGTGACGATTCCCATGCTCGGACGCGTCGCGTCGCTGAACGCTTCCGTCGCTGCTGGCGTCGTGCTGTTCGAAGCACAACGTCAACGCAGATCGACCACGCATTGAAGCACTGCACAAACAAAAAACCCTACGCTTGGTGAGGGGCGTAGGGCTATGAGGGGGTTATATTCGGTTGCTACAGCAGCGTAGTGCAACTGCTGCAGGGTTCCGATGTCACGTTATTGCGTAAAACGATAATCGAGAGGATTTCGTGTATACTATTATGCCCAGATACCGGAAATCCGTTTCGAGTTTCCTAGGTCAATATACCATTTTTCCTCTATGCCGGACAGTAGTATTTATTAGGATGTTATTAGTCGGAGCCCGGCCGTCCCGCATTGAAAACACAGGCCATTACTGACATTCCGGGCCGTTGCGGGTATCTCGGACGTAGTTGTACGTAGGCACTCCTGTTCCGTCGTCTGTCGAAGGTATGCCATCCTCGTCACGCCGATATCTCGACATCCGGTCGTCCATATCCGAATTCCATGTTCAGGATTCATTCACGATACGGCGCTTCCTTCCGGCGTTGTCGTGAAATACCACGACAAGTCGTTATCTGCGATCCGCACGAAGTGTCGATCGTAAACGCGGTTATTATTTCGTGTGGCGTAACTACATAGGGATACCTGCCGCCGAAAGGCATTCCCAAAAGGAAAGGAATCCGATCCATCGGCAGACGAAACGGGATCGCTTCTCCGGATATCAATGCATGACAGTGACGGACGTGGACACGGTACCCCCGAACGTACGGATGTGGACTCTATAGATGCCGTCCGGAAAGCGGGAAACGTCGATCGGCGACGAAAACGATCCTTCTCCGACGACCCGACCCAACACGTCGACCAACATATATGTGCCGGGTTCACCTGCAGGCAACGATATATGCAGTGCGCTCGATACCGGATTCGGATAGATATCGAACGATGTATGCGGGTCTCGGGGCTCCGGATTGCTGGCCGCATCTCCATCCTTGACGAATCGTAACCAGTTGATGTTGAACAGCCCCTGATCACCACGATCGGAGCTTGCGACGAAGAAGTAGCTGTGCGTGGTCGACGTTCTGGGGATGGCTGTGCGGACCGTATGCCAGTTCTGATATCCTCCCGTCACGCCGGTGAGATCGATCCGCGCCAGGCGTTCGCCACCGAGATTGTCGGCATGGATGTCGAGGTATCCGCCGGTGACGGTCGCATAGCGTAGGTCGATGGCCGTGACGCCATGCAGGTTCAATGGCGATATCACGAAGTAGTCGTGCTGATCGATGAAGCCGGCGTTCAAACCGCCTCCGGTGTCCATGCATTCTTCCAGGACGATGCCGTTCAGGACGTCGGCATGCTCGACCTGCACCATGGGCGGACGCAGCACGACACCCGTTCTTGCCGAGAGGGAGGGAGCTTCACCGATGGAGGAATCGGATACCCTGGCCGTTACGACACCATAGATGTTCGCATTCTCGCCATGGCCTTCGATGTCGGGTGGGTGTAACGTTCCTGCGGGACCATAGGTCAGGTCAAGGGGATGGGCATGGTCGTCATGGCCCAACGAGAACTGGACGACGATGTCTTCGTCGCGTATCGGCAGGGCATCGGGATCGATGGCTTCCACCCGATAGTCGATGCGATCGCTCAATCCGACAACTTCGCCTTCCATCGGGCTGACGAACCATATGGTCGGCGCTGTATTGCCAGCGACGATTTCCATGGTGGCAGTAGCGACGTTACCACTGTCATCGACGACGCGCAGGACGGGGCTGTACAGGCCGGCTTTCGTGAAGGTATGGGTCGGATCGGGCCGCGTATCGTCCGTCGATCCGTCACCATCGAAGTCCCATTCATAGCGTGCGATACTGCCCGTCGATCGTGTTCCGATGAAGGTCACGTCGAGTGGAAGCTTGCCATCGGTGACGGATGCGGTGATTCTGGCCTGCAGAGGGCCGACCGTATTATGCAGAGAGGTCAATCTGAATAGCGAACCGCTGGCCGTACGTCCGGTCTTATCCCTCCATCCCAGTGCATACAGTTCTCCGTTGGGAGTCGTCGTGATGTCGATGATGCCCACGGAATCCTTGTCGTCATAGATTGGGATGACCTTCAGGATGTTGCGATCGTCATCGAGGATCACGGCCCGGAGATTGCACCGCACGAAGTCGTAGGCCAGCAGTGTGGTGTGGAAGAACGGCTGCAATGCGTATCGGGACGTAGTGCCTTCGGAAGCATGCGGAATGATGCCGACGGCGACGCACCTGCCTCCCGTTCCGAAATCATCGGAGACGTATGCAGGTGAGTAGGCATACCAGACGGCGGCCGCGACAGCCGGCGGCAATGTGGTCAGACCGGTATTGTTCGGTGACGTGTTCACCGGCGATGCTGTGTCCTTCCTGCCTCCGGAAAACAGATAGCCACGATTGGCGCCGACGAAGTAGGGCCAACCGAAGTTGGCCGCATGCGCTGTATGGTTGATCTCGTCATAGCCCATCGGACCGTGCTTCGGATCGTCCTTCGCCGCATCGGGGCCGACGTCGGCTACCCACAACGAGCCGTTCGTCGGATCGAGGGTCATGCGGAACGGGTTGCGCAAGCCCATGGCGTAGATCTCGGGTCTGGTACCGGCCGTCCCGGGAGGGAAGAGATTACCTTCGGGAATCTCGTATCCCGTATCGGTAGGGCGGATGCGAAGCACCTTGCCGCTCAGGGAGTTCGTATTCGCCGATGTGCGCTGGGCATCGTACTGTGCACGTCCTGCCGCCGAGTCGACGGGCGCGAAGCCGCCGGAAGAGAAGGGAACGGTATTGTCGCCGAGTGAAATGAAGAGCGTACCGTCCGGGGCCATGGCCATATCACCACCCGAATGACAGCAGACACCACCATCGAACGGTATCCGCAGGATGGTATCGGCGGACCTCAGCTTTCGGATTCCCGCATCGTACACCGATCGGATGATGGAATACTGTCCGACGACCGGATCGGCATGCAGGAGAAAGAGCGTTCCATTCGTGCGATAGTCGTGGCCGAGTACCATACCCAGGGCGCCATTCTCGCCTGCGATCGGGATTCCGGCATTCGCGACCGTCGTCATCGTACCGGTTCTGGAATCCATGTGGACGAGTTTGCCGTTGCGGTGCAGGATGAGGAATTCGGTGTCGGACAGGGCCTCTATCTGCACGGGCTGATCGAGATTGTCGGCCAGTACGGTCTTGGCGTAGGTCGCATGTACCGTGGCCGTCGCATCCGAGCGATCGTTGCCAGCTGCCCATACGAGACCGTTGTAGACGTGTTCGACGAAGTCCGCTTCCCTGTAGCTCTCGGATGTATGTCCCATGGCCGTATACCATGAACGACCACCGTCCACATGATGACACCAGGAAAGGGGATGATCGTATCCCATCGACCCGCCTTGATACGATCTCTCGTTCAGTGAAGCCAGTACGTGAACCTGTCCGCGCGGATTGGACCTGAAATTGTACCATTCGTCGTTGCGTTTCCAGCGTCGTGGCAGATGCGAGGTGCTGCTGTGGAGATTGTCCTCCACGAGGACTTCCGCCTGTTGTATCTCGGGATGATGGGAGAAGTAGGTGCCGACGAGTCGTCCGTACCATGGCCAGTCGTATTCGGTATCGCTCGCCGCATGGATGCCCAGATACCCGCCACCGTCGCGGATGTAGTTCTCGAAGGCATGCTGCTGGGCGGCGTCGAGGACGTTGCCCGTCGTGCTCAGGAATACGACGACGTCATATCGCGAGAGTGTATCCGCCGCGAACATGCGGGCGTCTTCCGTGAACCGGACCGTGAACCCGCGTTCCGCTGCCAGACGATCGAACATGTCGATGCCGTCGGCGATGGAGGGATGCCGGTAGCCCGTCGTTCTACTGAAGACGAGGATATGGAGATCGGTCTCGTGACCATAGGATGGGTAGGCCCACAGGACCGCCGACAACAGGGCCAATACCCGGATGAGCGGGGAGGGAGTGCACATGATGGAACGCGTCGTAATGGATAGCAGTTGTATCGATCGGAGTGTCGATGTGAAGGAATGTCTGACAGTCGTATGTGTATCGTACCGGACGGCGGTCGAACGTGACATCGGTGCGGATCGGATGCACGCTCGTCATATCCTACGGGTGTCCGGCCGTACGACGGTCGTTCGTAGTCGTGGTCGTCACGCGGTCTATCGTGCCAACGGACCTGCTACGTCGGTATGTCTCTATGATGATCGGTGGATACGAGAGGAATCCACGGGTGCTCGTGCCGTTCGGTTGCCGTCATCCGGGATGACGTCGACGTCCGTTCCTCGTATCGATACCGAAGTATCCGAATCGTCACAAGGTGTGGACGATGATGCCGTCGAGCAGAACGGAGCACATGACGCGTACGGTCGGGAGGGGGAGGTCGGAGACCTGGCGGGCATCGGGGTGAAGGAGGTCGTCGATGCCGAGCATGATGACGACGACGGCGACGTCGAGGTTTACGGTCCTGCGTATGATGCCGCAGGCGATGCCTCTGTCGAGTATGGTCTTCAGTCGTTCCGTCAGGAACCTGCGCCGCTGCCGCTGGATCCGTGCGGTGAGAACGGGATCGGACTGTTCGAGATCGCGCATGATGAGGCGTGAATAGGTCCCGTTCATCCGCACGATCATCTGGATGAGGTCCATGAATTCCTGCCGGAAGGTCCGGGCGTCGAAGGAACACGCTCCGATGAACGTGGTGAGCGCTCGTCCGTTGCGCAGCAGGGACTGGACGATGATGTCCGATTTCTTCGGGAACAGTTCGTACAGCGTCTTCTTGGAGATACCTACCGCACGGGCGATCTCTTCGGTGGTGACGCGCTGGTATCCGAACTGGAAGAACATCCGTTCGGCCGTGTCGAGGCAGCGGGTGAAGACGGGGTCGATCGTCATACGGCGGCCTCCGATGCGACGTTCGTATGATCTGCGAGGCCGTGGATGAAGATGCCCATGAAGCCTCGATAGAGATCGACGGCCTGGAGGTTCGTATCGGAAAGGAGGGTGTGGTCCAGGCAGCGCGTCAGCATGGCCGTATAGATGGCGAGGAGCTGCTCGGCGGAAATATCCTTGCGGATGGCGTTGTCCTGGAGGCCTTCGAGGACGAGGGTCCTGAATCGCATCAGGCGTTCGGCATACCAGTGTCGAAGTTCGTCCCAGGCGACCGGAGCGCTACGCTGCAGGTCCTCGATATGGGTACTGGAATTGATGCGTGCGAACTGTCCGCTGACGAGCCCCTGGAGACGATCGAGGCGTTCGACGAAGTTGCCGGACCGGTCATCGTAGATCGGATCGACGATCGATGCCGTGCGGGTCATGCTCATCCGGACGACTGCGAGGATGAGGTCCTCCTTCGTCTGGAAGAGGCGATAGAGCGTTTTCTTCGAGATGCCTGCCGTTTTCGCAATGGTATCGGCCGTCGTCGCGGTATAGCCCCGTTCGGCGAACAGTCGCTCACCGATCTCCATGAGACGTGCGCGGAGCTGGATGTCCGCAGCCGTTCTAGGATCCATTTCCTGTGCCGGACCGTATTCGTCTTCCACCATGCGCAAACATACGCCCTTGCCGAAGGCCCGCGCAATGGCAAAAACCCGTATCCGAGCGATACCGGCCCCGGCCATCAGGCGCCCAACTCGTATCTTTGCGCTTTGTCCCGAACGACCGTTATCACGAGAAGGCCATGGCTGTACAAGAACGCAACGAACAGGAATTGCGCCGTCTGGAAGAACTGCATCTTCTGCGCGAACAAGGAGTGAATCCCTATCCGGTATCCTTCGCGAAAACGCACGATGCCGCCCGGATCCTGCAGGAGTTTTCCGATGACGATCCCACTCCGCTCGAACGCGTGGCGGTGGCCGGACGTATCATGACGATGCGACGGATGGGAAAAGCTTCGTTCTGCCATATCCAGGACCATAGCGGTCGTATCCAGGTCTATCTCAAGAAGGACGATCTGGGCGACGCCTACGACCGTCTGAAGCTGTTCGACATCGGCGACATCGTCGGTATCGAAGGCTTCGCCTTCCGTACCAGGATGGGTGAGATCAGCGTCCATGCCCGTTCGTTCGAACTCCTGACCAAGTCCGTCACGCCCATTCCCGTCGCCAAGGAAGAAGTGGACGAAGCGGGCAACGTGACACGATACGATGCCTTCACGGACAAGGAGCACCGGTATCGTCGCCGCTATCTCGACCTCATCGTCAATCCGGAAATCAAGGATACGTTCCGCAAGCGTGCACGGATCATCACGACGATGCGGCGCTACTTCGACGAGCGCGGCTGGCTGGAAGTGGAGACGCCGATCCTGCAGCCCCTCTATGGTGGCGCTACGGCACGTCCGTTCGTGACGCATCATAACACGCTCGGCGTCGATCTCTATCTGCGTATCGCCGACGAGCTCTATCTCAAGCGTCTGATCGTCGGAGGCTTCGAAGGCGTCTACGAGATATCGAAGAATTTCCGGAACGAGGGGATGGACAAGACCCACAATCCGGAATACACGGCCATGGAAATCTACGTGGCCTACAAGGACTACCAGTGGATGATGGACATGACGGAAGACATGCTCCATACCATCGTCATGGACGTGAACGGTTCCGAGAACGTGACGTTCCAGGAGATGGACTTCTCCTTCGCGAAGCCCTTCCGCAGGGTCCGCATGTTCGATCTGTTCTCCGAGCATACCGGCATGGACCTGAAGGGCCGTTCGCGCGAAGAGTTGTTGGCTGCCGCCCGTTCGCTGGACGTCGACATCGATCCGAAGGCCAGCGCAATGAAGATCCTCGACGAGATATTCAGCGTGAAGGTACAGCCGCATCTTGTCCAGCCCACGTTCGTCACGGACTATCCCGTCGAAATGTCTCCGCTCGCCAAGGCACATCCAACGGAGGCGGGGCTCGTAGAGCGATTCGAGCTCTTCATCAACGGTAACGAGCTGGCCAATGCCTTCTCCGAGCTGAACGACCCTGTCGACCAGCGTCAGCGTCTCGAAGATCAGGCGCGTATCCGTGCGGATGGCGACGACGAGGCCATGGTGGTGGACGAGGACTTTCTCCATGCCATCGAAGTGGGCCTGCCGCCGACGGCCGGACTCGGCGTGGGCATCGACCGTCTCGTCATGCTGCTCACCAACAACGATTCCATTCGCGACGTCGTCTTCTTCCCCCAAATGAGGCCGGAGGCCTGACGGAATGGGCTATACGCCGGTTTCGGGAGAGGCTCTGCCTCGCGTGGGTAAGCGTTCGCCGATGTGGCTGCACGCCCTGTTGTTCGTGCTGACGTTCGCGTCGACCATGCTGGCAGGTACGGCATGGATCGGGCAGAACTGGCTCGAGGTGACGAACATCACGCACGGTCTTACCTATGCCGTGCTCCTCATGCTCTTCCTCAGCGCACACGAGTTCGGTCATTATATCGCCGCGCGTCGACACGGCGTGGATGTCTCCCTGCCGTACTTCATACCGATGCCGCTCCTCTGGTTGTTGCCGTTCGGTACGATGGGAGCCGTCATCCGTACACGGCAGGCCATTCCCTCGCGCACGGTGCTGTTCGACATCGGTGTGGCTGGCCCGCTGGCCGGTTTCGTCGTCTGCCTCGCCATCCTTGCCGTCGGTTTCGCCACGTTGCCGCCGATCGACTATCTGTATCAGATCCATCCGGAATACCGTATGAACGGTATGCTGACGACGGGGATGTACTTCGGCGATACGATCGTCTTCAGCGCCATGCGCAGCGTCTTCGCACAGGGCGCTTCCTTCATTCCGCCGATGAACGAGATCTATCATTATCCGTTTCTCTGCGTAGGCTGGTTCGGACTGTTCGTGACGGCGCTCAACATGCTGCCGTTCGGTCAGCTCGACGGTGGTCATGTGCTCTATGCGCTGATCGGCGAGCGTCAGTTCCGCGTGGCACGCATCCTCTGGTGGTGTCTGTTCGTCGCGGGAATGCTTTCCCTGCTCGGCGTGGTGCAGGAGCTTTTGTCCGAGCCGTCACCCGAGGGCTTCGTGATCTGGCTGCAGCATTCGATCCTGCCCGCCCTCGACGCGATGAAACGAACGATTCCATGGATGTTCACCCTCGGTGACGGATGGCTGATCTGGGCCATTCTCATCCGGTTCGTGATACGTATTCCGCATCCGCCCGTCGCGGATGACGTTCCGTTGAGCCCGACGAGGAAGATCGTCGGCTGGTTCGCCATCGCCGTCCTCATCGTGAGCTTCACTCCACGCATGATCTACTTCGTACAATGACGGCCCGGCATCATACCGTCGCTGCCGCGATCCTGGCCCTGACGGGATTGTTCCTGCTGCGTCTTGCAGGACAGGAGATCCAGCCCTGGGATGAGGGCCTGTACGCCGTCCGCGCGGAGAGCATCGTCCGTTACGATGCGTGGTGGGATCAGACGCCCCATGCTCTTGGCGGTCTGTATTCGTCCACACCGCCACCGATGGTCCCGTGGGTCGGCGCCATGATGATTCGCGTGATGGGGCCGACGCCTCTTGCCGTGCGCCTGTTCTCCGCACTGTGTGCCGGGATGTCGCTGTGGCTCATCTTCCTCATCGCACGCAGGTTCATGAGCTTCGACCATGCCGTTCTCGCGATGTGCATGCTTGCGGGGACGTTGCCGTGGTTGCTGTACGGACGTCAGATGATGACGGAAGTACCGCTCATGACGTTCGTGCTGGCTGCATTCTGGGCAGCGCTCCGGATGCATGAACGCAAGGACCGTGGCGATGCATGGAAGGATGGTGCGATCTTCGCCGCAGTGTTCGCCGCGGCGTTGTTGACGAAGATGGTCGTATCCCTGCTGCCGCTGCTGTTCCTCGTACCATACGTCGTCGATGTCAGGAAGGATGTGAAGGGGCTTGCGAAGGCGCTCTGGCCGGCAGTGGCGGGAATCCTTCTGGCCCTGCCGTGGTACCTCTCCATGGTCTCGCACTATGGCGATCAGTTCTGGCTCGCACTCACGGTGCCGCATATGACGACGGCAGTGGAAGGGAACGGTCGTCAGCTCGGTGCTCTGTACTACGTCAATCAACTCCTCGTCGGACACGCCCTTTCCGTCGTGGCCTTCGTCTACGTCATGATGGCCGTCGTGTGGCGATCGATGCTGCCGGCGCGGACACAGCGGGGAGCGATCCTCGCCGTCGCATGGTTCGTGGCCGGTCTGCTGATCTTCAGTATCGCCGCGACGAAGAATCCGCACTATACCGTCATACTCGTTCCGGCCGTCGTCCTCGTGGCCGTGTACGGCCTGGAGCGCATGCTCACGGGATGCGTACGCCGTATGATCGTGGCAGTCTATGGTCTCGTGTCGGCCGTGACGTTATGGTCGCTGCTTTCCTTCGTGCGGATAGGGATGCGTACGATGTTCGTCGACATGCGCGTGATGCTCGTCGTGGTCTTCATGGCCGCGCTCGTCATTCTGCCGCTCGTCCTGCCGCGCCGTCTCGTGGATCGTCTTTCCGTCCAGGGATATCGCACTGTGATCTACGGAGCATGTGCCATCATGATCCTTCGCTGCGTGGCAGTCGTCATGCTCGGACGCCCCGATGACATCGAAGGAGGCAAGGCGGTGGCCGAAGCACTGAAGGAGCGCACGGCCCATACCTTCGTCTATCTCTATCACCGGCAGAATGCCGGCGATGCCTTCAATCCGCAACTCGCCTGGTATACGAAGGGCTGGATGGCCGGATGGAACGAAGGATATACCTACACGCCCGTCGCACTGAATGCGCGTACGGCCGACGAGTCCACGCTCATCGCCCTCATCGCTTCGGGCAAGCAGCTCGTCGTCTACTACCATCCGGGCATATCGAAGGAAGTGCAGGCCTCCGTCGCATCGACGCTCGCCATCGGCTATGTGCCGCTGGAAATGCAGACGCCGCACTATACGGTCTTCCGCAGACTAGGTCTCGGTGAACGGCTAGCTCCCGGCAGCCGTTGATTCCTTGAACTGGAGCGCATGCAGACGGGCATAGACGCCCTTGCGTTCCAGCAGCTCATCGTGTGATCCTTCCTCGACGATTCGGCCGTGGTCGAAGACGAGAATCCTGTCCGCATGAACGATCGTCGACAACCTGTGTGCGACGATGACGGCCGTCCTGTTCTTCAGCACACCGTTGATGGCATCCTGGACGATTCGCTCCGATTCCGTATCGAGTGCAGACGTGGCTTCGTCGAACAGGAGGACGTCGGGATCGCGATAGAGCGCCCGTGCGATGGCCACACGTTGACGCTGCCCTCCGGAGAGCTTCATGCCACGGTCGCCGATGTTCGTATCGTAGCCTTCCGGCAACGCTCTGATGAAGGTATCCGCGTGCGCGATGCCTGCAGCACGCTCCACGGACGCACGCTCGGCGTCAGGTTCTCCGAGGGAGATGTTGTTGGCGACGCTGTCGTTGAAGAGGATCGTCTCCTGCGAGACCGTTCCAAAGCGCCTCCTGTACGAAGCCAGATCGAAGGCGCGCACGTTCGTTCCGTCGAAGTCGATGGATCCTCGCTGTGGATCGTAGAAGCGCATCAGGAGATCGAGCATCGTGGACTTCCCGCTTCCGCTCGCTCCAACCAGGGCGACGGTTTCCCCGCGCCGGATGGAGAACGATACGTCACGGAGCACGTCCGCGGTTCCGTAGGCGAAGGATACGTTCCTGATGTCGATGGTCCGTTCGAAGGGTAAGGCCTGTTCCGTGCCGGTGACGACGGACGGTTCCTCATCGAGTGTGTTCACGATGTTCGAGGCGGCTACGATGCCGCGCTGCATGCCGGCGATCGTACTGATGGTGACAGAGATGGGCTGCATCAGTCCGAAGAGCAGGAAGAGGAACGTCATGAGATTCGGTGCCGTAAGCTCGCCCCCAGCGAGAGCCGCACCACCGGCGTAGAAGACGGCGACGAGAGCGAGGATGCCGAACGTATCGTTCACGGCCGGAACGAGAGAGAGGACACGTGTGTTCTTCAGTGCCGAGCGCACGAAATGGGCCGTCTGCGTGACGAACTTCCGGATCATCAGCGGTTCGACCGTCAGCGCCTTGATGACGCGGATACCGGTGACCGTTTCCTGAAGCGTGGCCGTGTAGTCCGCCTGGGCATTCTGCATGCGCGCACCGTACCTGCGCAGGAAGGTCGTCGACGTGCGGATGAGGACGAGGCCCAGAAGGCTGATGACGAGAGCGATGGCCGTGAGCTTGGCGGAGATGATCAGCAGCAGTGTGACGTAGATGACGATGGTCGTGATCTCACGCCACAGCGCCGTGATGGAGTTGATGGTGGCGTGGTTGAGGACTCCGACGTCGTTCGTCAGCAACGAGATGATCTCTCCCGTCTTCCTGCGCCCGTAGTATTCCATGGACAGATCGGTCAACTTCATGAACAGGGCGTCGCGAATGGACTTCATGATGCCTTCCTCCAGACGTGTGGAGATGAGGTTGCTCATGTACTTCGTGATGCTGCGGAACAGGAAGAGCAGGAAGATGGCGATGCTCAGATTGCGGATCGTCGTGAAGAAATCCGGAGAGATGAGCAGGCCGTAGATGAAGTTGTCGAAGGATGTCTTCAGCGTCGTTCCTACCTGCGTGACGTTCGGTGGCAGGGCCATCGCTCCCGACGCCGACTGTTGTCCGCTGAACAGCGTCCGGAACACGGGCTCGACGATGGCCAGCGTCAGCGCGTTGAACAGCGAGAAGAGCAGGTTGGCGACGAGGGAGAAGGCGAGGAGTCCACGGAACGGACGAACGAATCGCAGGACGCGAGGAATGAGCTGGCGGGCGGTATAGTTATGTGTGCTTGACGTCACGGGATCGAATCTACGATGAATGAATGGCACCGGCCTACTTCAGCAGTTCCCGGTAGTTGCGGGCATAGGCCTTGATGGCTTCCAGCATGGAAGCGGCGACCTGCTCCTGGCCCTTTTCGCTCGTGATGTATGCTGCATCGCTCTTGTTGGACAGGAAGGCCGTTTCGAAGAGAATGTTCGGCATCGACGCCCCGACGAGGACATAGAATCCGGCCTGGCTTACACCACGGTTCTGAAGCGGCGTACGACGTGATACCTCGCGCTGGATTTTTGCAGCGAGCGTCTCGCTGAGCTGGACGAAGCTGCGCTGCGCCATCGTGGCCATGATCAACTGGTCGGCCGACATGCCCTTGTAGTGCTGCTGGGACCGCTCGAACTGGATGGATGCGTTCTCGCGTGCCGCGACGCGTGCGGCATCGGCATTGCGTCCAGGCCTCAGGATGTACGTTTCGCAGCCATGCGCCGGATGAGGCTTCGTAGGCATGCTGTTGCAGTGGATGCTGATGAACAGCTTGCCACCCGCTTCGTTGGCGATCTCCGTCCTGCGGAAGAGTTCGACGAACGTATCGTCGTCCCGCGTCATCACGATCCGCGTATCGGGCATCGCTTCGCGGATCAGCGTCCTGAGCTTCTTCGCGATGGCGAGGGTGACGTTCTTCTCGAGAGCGCCGTTCGTGCCTTCTGCACCGCCGTCGACGCCGCCATGTCCTGCATCGAGCACGATGACGTCGAGCTCCCATTTCTTCCTGTTGCCCGATGGACGGTTCCGGTCGTCGCCGGGTGGCGATGCCTCCTTGATGAAGGAGAGAGCGACCGTCGACGGGCCTTCTCGTCGCCATGCGACGTCCTTGATTCGCGCCGGTATCGTGATGCGATAGACGAGGATGTCGCGGATGATCTCGTGCCTGATGGCGAGGCCCGCCGCCGTGAGCGTGCTGTCGAGCGTCGCCGCGTGCGTCGCGTTGGGAATGCGGAGGACGACGCTGCGTCCCGTGCGTTCGGGCCGCTGATACTGCTCCAGGCGTGGGCTGCCGGTGATGCGCAGTACGATGGAGTCCGGCATCGCTTCGGCCCGTACCGACGTGATACGGCACGGATTGGCGGCCTGCTGCATGGGTATGGTGAATCCCGTGCAGGCGATCAGGGCGAGCGCGGTGACGATGCGGAAGACGTCAGTCAAGCCAGCCTCGCCGCTTGAAGTAGATGACCATCGAAACGCCGATGACGAGGATGATGGCCCAGATGAGGCTGTAGCCGTACTCCCAGTCGAGTTCAGGCATGAAGTGAAAGTTCATGCCGTAGATGCTGCATATGAAGGTCAGTGGCAGGAAGATCGTGCTGATGACCGTGAGTACCTTCATCACCTGGTTGAGTCGTGCGTTGCTGACGGAGAAGTAGGCTTCCATGACGGACGTCACGCCGTCGCGCGCAGCTTCGAGCTGATCTGCAACGCGGACGAGATGATCGTAAACATTTCTATAATAAACCGATTCATCGAGTGCCACGAGATCGAACTCTCCGCGTGCGAGTCTGTTCACGATCTCGCGCTGGTAGACGACGGTTCGTCGTGCCTCCTGCAGGCGTCGTTTCATGTTCAGGATGCGAGACAACGTCAGCGTCGTGGGCTGCCTGAACACGGTATGCTCGACTTCCTCGATACGGTCTTCGAACATGGTGACGAGCGGCAGATACTGATTGACGAGGTCGTCGAGCAGAAGATGGAGGAGGAAGTCCGGTCCGCGGCGCATCAGGCGATGGTTGATGCTGCACGATTCGCCCAGGGCCCTGATCGGCTGCAGGGACACGGCATGATGCGTGATCAGGACGTTCTCGCCGATGATGATGTTGACCTGCGCCGTCGACGCATAGCGGTAGGACGTGGGGTCGTCGTCATCCGTCTCCTCGTCATGGAGTTGCAGTGCGTGCATGATCACGTAGAGGTAGGAACCGAAGTCCTCGACCTTCGGATGGTGCAGGCGGTCGTCGTCCGACTTCCGGAATGCCCGGTGCATGTCGGCGAGGACGAGTTCATGGACCCGGAACCACGTCCTGAGTACTGTCGTTTCCTCTTCGCTGGTGGGAGTGTCCATGTCCACCCATACCATCGCTCCTTCGGGGAGCTGGCCGAGGTCGATCTCCGTGAGCCGTGCCATGGGGACGATCTCGAAGACGTCTTGACGAAACAAACGAATGGTGATCATGTGCGCTCACGGTAACTTTGCAGCACAAATCTACGGTAGAGGCATGAGGAAAGAACGTCCGGTTACATATGTGGAAGTCGCCATCGATACGATCGGATTCGAAGGCATCGCCGTCGGCCGCGTCGACGGTGTGGTTCATTTCGTCGAAGGGGCGCTCCCCGGCGAGCGCGTGACGGCAAGGGTCAAGGGCAAGAAGAAGCGGTTCGTCGAGGCCGTCGCCACGGAGATACACGAGCCGTCCGCCTACCGGCTCGAGCCCCCGTGTCCGCATTTCGGTGCCTGCGGCGGATGCAAGTGGCAGCACTTCGACTATGGCGAGCAGTGTGTATGGAAGAGGCAGCACCTGATCGACGCCTTCGAGCGTATCGGCCATGTCTCCGTGGGAGAGTACAGGCCTACCGTGGCCTGCCCCCAGCCGTATCACTATCGCAACAAGATGGAATTCTCCTTCGGGGCCTCGCGGTGGCTCACGAACGAGGAGATCGCCTCCGGTGAGATCTTCGAGACGTCGTTCGCACTGGGGCTACATGTGCCCGGACGCTTCGACAAGGTGCGGCACCTCGACGACTGCATGCTCCAGAGCGCACTGGCCAACCGTATCCTGAAGACCACGCACGAACTCGCCGAACGATATGGTATCAAGGCCCATCATCAGCGATTCCACGATGGATTCGCACGTCATCTCGTCATCCGCACGAGCGTGGCCACCGGTGCCGTCATGGCAATTC
The DNA here is from genome assembly GCA_001899175.1 of Candidatus Kapaibacterium thiocyanatum. NCBI lineage: Bacteria > Pseudomonadati > Bacteroidota > Eximiradiia > Eximiradiales > Kapaibacteriaceae (SeqCode) > Kapaibacterium (SeqCode) > Kapaibacterium thiocyanatum (SeqCode). Next base: position 508,578 of record MKVH01000024.1, read on the forward strand.
TCGTCACGACCTCGCCATCCGATGATGCCGAACGTGCCTTCATCGCATCCTGGCTCGATCAGCACGCAGGACTGCCCGCCGACTCCACGCTCGTCGCCGCCGTGAACGACACGCGTTCTCCTGTGGCCGTCGGTACCATCGTCGAACAGCGCGGTCCGGGCTACCTCGAAGAAGATTCTCACGGTATCCGCTATCGGATCTCGCCGTTCTCGTTCTTCCAGACGAATACCGTCCAGCTCCCGAATCTCGTCACCCGGGCCATCGATGCCGCGGATATCGGCAGTGACGACGTGGTATGGGACCTCTACTGCGGAACAGGAACACTGACGCTTCCCGCAGCACGCAGGGCGAAGCATGTCGTCGGTGCGGAACTCGTGGCATCGTCGATCGCCGATGCACGTGCCAATGCCGAACGCAACGGCATTGCGAATGTCGAATTCCATACCGTGGACCTGCATTCGGCGGCGGCCACGACGCTGCTCGATTCGTTCCCGAAGCCCGACGTCCTGCTGGTCGATCCACCTCGTGCCGGAATGCATGCCATGCTCGTCGAACATATTCTCCGTATCGACGCACCGAAGGTCGTCTACGTCAGTTGCAATCCGGCGACGCAGGCACGCGATTGCGCGCTGCTGGCAGAGAAATACGACGTGCGCTTCGTGACGCCGGTGGATATGTTCCCGCAGACCTTCCACGTGGAAGCCGTGGCTCTTCTCGAACGCAGAACGGAATGATCTCGCGTCACCGTCGGGTCATGGCCCGACGGTGACGCCATGCGTTCGACGATCAGCGTATCAACGAGTACGGTGATACCGTCGTACCGCGGAACGTGCGCATGCGGATGAAGTAGTTGCCGCTCGCACCGTCGGGAATCGTGATCGACTCGTTGTGTACGCCGGGCTGGACGCTCGGCTGGTCATAGACCGTGCGTATCTCGCGACCCAATGCGTCCACGATGTCGATGGTGACGGGCGTTCTGCTCTGGAGTTCGAAGATGATCTCCGTCGTACCGGGCGACAGCGTGGGGCCGTTCTCGACATGGACGATCCTGTCCGCTCGTGGCGTACGCACGAACGTCGTGGCGTTGAGCCCCATGTTCACGGCACGATTACGTGCAGCCCTGATCCCCTTGACCACGTCGTCATAGGTGCTTCCGGCGCCGATGACGAAGACGATCTGCTGCGTCTGGCCAGGTGAAAGGGCGAACGGCCCTGCACCGATCATCATCGACACGTCGGTGACGAGTGAATTGGAACGACCTATGCCGCTCGTCATCATCAGCCACTTCTTCGCCCTGATGAAGTTGTCGTAGATGCCCGGGTTGAAGGTCGAATTGCCATCGTTGTCGATGGCGTAGAAGTTCACGGTATTGGGCGAGATCATGCTGACGCCGACGCTCGGCAGGTCGGGACGGTTCGCGTGCTGCACCAGACCGATGCCGTTGTCGAAGTCCCATGCGCATCCGTTCTCGAGCCCGGCCGTCCCGATATCCCAATCGAAGAAGAGCGACAGGTAGACGTCGGACTGGACGGTATCGGTCCGGTTCGTGACGTCGTATACCGCCGTGATGACGTTGCGCATCGAGTCGGCAGGGGATTGATAGACATGCTGGCGTACGCTGACGCCGGTGGCATAGTTGTCGTAACGGTCGTCATAGCCCGTTACGGCGCGGATGCCGTCTGGTACACTGTCGCGCATGATGGACACGACGCGCGTCGCATGGAAGGACGTGTCCTTGAACGACGTGGCGGCACCGCGTACGACGTTCGAGAGATTCGTCGGCGACGTTCCGACGAGCAGACCCGATTCGAAGAGGAGGCTGCGGTCGTCGATATACGACAGTCCTATTCCCTGTTCGTTGTTCGGGTAGTCGTTGTAGCCGATGTTCCCCATGCTGTTGACGGTCGTCTTGATGTCGTTCTCCGTCATGTTGCGATAGGACGGGTTCACGGTGGCCGTGACGAGTTCGCGCATCACGGTACGACCGTCGGCGTCGGTCAGGACGATGAGCAGGCGCAACGTGCCGTTCATCGGTGTATCGTCGGGCAGGGTCAGTCGTACCATGTCCGTCAACGTGCGCTCTTCTCCACGCTGCATAGCCCCTACCGAGATCGGGCCGCTCGTGATGAGCGGGGCGACGTCCGACGGAATGATGCGGGTGGTCAGCGTGGCGTTGGACAGGGGATCGAGGATGTTCTTGACCGTCAGGCGCAGGGTGATATCCTCACCGGGGGCGAAGACATCGTCCGGCGTCTCCTCGATGAAGGTTGTCGACGTCAACGATGCCCACCGGGCTGTGGACGACTGCAGGGCACGAGGGGCGTTCACGCGCCCGGTGCCGATACGTCCCACGCTGAACGGATTCTCCGCGTCGATGTCGTCCGTCGTCGCCTTGATCACGGCCAGGACTTCATCGGGTCTGAAGTTCGGACGCACCATGCGCAGCATGGCAGCCACGGCGGCAACCACGGGCGAGGCCATCGACGTTCCGTCGTATGCCTCGTAGCCCTGATTGAGGACGGTGGACAGGATTCCCTGGCCAGGTGCGCTGACGTCGACCGTTGCGTGGAAATTCGAGAAGAAGGCCCTGCGGTCGGCCGTATTCGTTGCGGCTACGGACAGGACATTCGGATAGGCTGCAGGATAGTAGGCGAGGTCGTCGCCGTCGTTTCCGGCGGCTGCGACGATCAGCGCACCCAGGCCTGTTGCCGCATTGATGACGTCGATGTCGGCGAACGACTGTGCCGAGCTGCCGAAGGAACAGTTGATGACGGACGCCCCCATCGATGCGGCATAGAGGATTCCGTCACCCGTACGGCCCACCGTCCTGCTGTTGACATCATCGCGGCCTACCTTCACGGCAAGAATCCTGACGTTGCGTGCGACACCTGCGACGCCGAGGTGATTGTCGACGATGGCGGCACAGATGCCGCCGACGTGCGTTCCGTGGGGATTGCCGGGGAGCGGGGAGTTGTCGGGCGACTGTCCATCGGCACCGAGGAAGTCCCATCCCATCCAGTCGTCGACGAAGCCGTTGCGGTCGTCGTCGATGCCGTTCGAGCGTTTGTCGAAGCCATTGTTGTCGAGGCCCATCTCGCCGGTATTCTTCCATACGTTGGCGCCGAGGTCCTGATGCGTCGTGTCAACGCCTGTGTCCACGACGCCGATCACCGTGGAAACTCCTTCCGGGAGCATGTCCCATGCTTCGAAGGCGCCGATCTTGCCAAGATGGTATTGATCTACGGCAAGGGGGTCGTTGGGTGTTCCGTCGATACGGCGGACGGGAAGCGGTTCGGCGTAGTCGACATCGGGATGTGTGGCCAGCTTGCGCGCGAGTGTGAGGGGGGGCAGGAGCGCCGAATAATGCACGACGGCGATGCGGGCGACGGTATGACCGGGATTGCTGGTGACGATCGTCTGGGGACGCTTGTCGAGCGCCCATTGATAGGCCTTCAGCGTAGCATCGGAGACGTAGCCTTCCGAGGAATGGTCGCCGATGATCGAGGTGAGGGACGTCAGCGGGCCTTTACGACCGGCCTCGATCCACGCCCTGGCCGTCGGGCTGTCCGCGCGCAATCGCAGGACGACGGTCTGCGGTTCGACGTCATGGGCGGCATATGCCGAAACGGTAGAGAACAACACGGCCAGAAGAAGGTGCCGGAGTGTCATGTGCTTCCTTCGATGATACGCCGGATACGAGTGCTCGACGATTCGAAAAGTTACCGGCCTAGTTCTGCGGCGGCCATACGATGCGCTTCCTCGTCAGGCGTTCGTTGCCCAGGCGCACTTCCGCGATGTAGTCGCCGTTGCTCACGATCTTTCCCCGTTCGTCACGTCCGTTCCATACGATCTCGTACGTGCCCGGACCCTGGATGCCGCGAAAGACGGTGGCGATGATACGGGCCTGCGTCGAATACACGACGATATGGACTTCGATGGTCTCGTCGACGAAGTAGCGGATGCGTGGCGAGATGTCCTCGCTGAGGCCGAAGAACCGGCCGATGTCGCTGAAGTTGATCATGGCGTTGCCGGTGCCCATCGGCCGCATCAGTACGCCGGGGACGTACATGGAATTGGCGACGTTGATCTGTTGCTGCACCACTTGCTGTCCGCTCGGAATGAACATCGCCGTCGGAATGTCCATCGTGCGCATCGCCGCTTCCCATGGCGAAGGTTCGCGGTGGAAGGCGGTCGCCGTGCGGAGGATGGAGGACAGTGTTCTGGTAGCGATGGTGAATCGCAGGGACGAGCTGATGTTCGTCCGGAGCGCTTCGCGATATGCGGTGTCCTGTTCCGGCGTGAAGCGTATCGTCACTTCGCCCGGAACGTTGAGCCGGCCTTCCTGGTGTACCGTATCACCCGTGATGAATTCGGCCGGTGTGACCACTCGCGGCTGGAGCATGATGCTGCCGCCCTGTTGCTGCGACAGCACGGGCAGGAAGGACATGACGAGCACGACGAACGTGGTGGCGATCATCCTGCGGATGCGGAGGGAAGGGACGATGTGCTGCACGATCATCATAATGCCCTGAAAATACGGAAGCCGTCGTGGATGTACCGCGACGGCTTCCTGAAATGTTCATTGTCCGGCAATGGATCAGCCCTTGTACAGGTTGCTCTTTTCCGAATCGTTGAGGAGATCTCCGAGCGTCACGCCGGCACTGTCCGGTTGACGGGCCTGGCGGGGGAACGATCCGCCATCGCGTTCGCGGCGGTCTTCACGGCCCTCGTTCGACTGCTCGGCGCCCTTCATGGCGAGGATCAGCGACTGCGACGCGGGCACGACGTCCGCGACGATGACCGTGATCGTATCGCCGGGATTCAATTCGACCTTCTGTCCGCGGCCGATGCTCACGATCTTACTGCGGGGCATGAAGCCATCGAACGTTTCGGCGACGCGGACGACGGCGCCCTGCGTGGACGACTGCTGGACGATGCCCTGCGTTTCCATACCGACCGGAAGGATCGAGAGCACGTTCTCCCACGGATTCGACTGCGTCTGCTTGTATCCCAGGCCGAGTTGCTGCTTGTCCTCGTTGGCCGACAGGATTTCGACGTCGATTTCCTGGCCGATGGCGATCACGTCCGACGGATGCTTCACACGCTGCGTCCACGACAGCTCGCTGATGCGGAGCAGGCCTTCGATGCGCGGTGCCACCTGGACGTAGGCGCCGAAGTCCGTGATACGGCGAACCGTACCCTTGACGCGCTTGCCGACGGGATAGGCAGCGTTGACACCCTTCCACGGCGATTCTTCGTGTTCGCGGTGGCTCAGCGACAGCTTGCGCTTCTCGCTGTCCACTTCAGCGACGGTGACCTTGAGACGGTCGCCCTTCTTGACCACGGTCGCCGGGTTGTCGATGCGGGAATTCGACAGGCGGGATACGTGGACGAGGCCTTCCACACCGCCGATGTTGACGAAGGCGCCGAACGTCGTGACCGACGTGACGGTACCGTCATAGACCGCACCGGCTGCGATGGTGCTCCAGAATTCGTCGAGCAGGATGTCGCGGCGTGTCACCACGGCCGACTTGTATCCCGTATCGTCCGATTGCAGTTCATGGACCCTGACCTGTACCGTCTGGCCGATCGCCGTTCCCAGCTCCTCTTCGGGGACATTCTTGCGGATGCCGAAGTGCGATGCCGGCAGGAAGACGCGCATGCCGTTGTATTCGCCGCGCAGCCCACCCTTGACGCGCTCGATCAGCACGACGTCGAAGGTCGCATTCGTATCCTTCAGGTGCTGGAGCTGTTCGTAGGCTTCGTCGCGACGCTTGCGTTCTTCTTCCTTGCGCGCGCGCTCTTCGGCCTTCTTGCGCTGGTCTTCCGCCTGTTCCTCTTCCGTCATGGACGGTTCGGCGGCGGCAGGGGTGGGAGATCCGGGCGCTGCGTCGGCCGCAGGAGCGGCATCGGCGGCAGGTTCCGTTGTGGCTGCCGGGGCTTCGGCTACGGGAGCCGGTGTTGCCTCGGGGGCAGGGGCTGCCTCAGGGGCAGGCGTTGCTTCGGCGGATGCTTCCTCGATTGGCTCGGAAGCGTTGGTCAGGTCAGACATGCGACTAAACCACGAAATAAACGATTATGACAACTTCGGGCAGCGATGAGGTCACCCGATACCATTTAGAAGAGTTGCGAAGTTACGGTTTTTTGCTTACGAACGGCAGGGGATTGTTACATCACTATTCGGCAATATTTGTTTTCCATAAGGTAGTGCCGTACCTTTGTCGGCTCTTGCAGTGAATTCATTCCCCAATACCTGCCGTTGTATGGACAGCGACGGCTGCGAAAGCATCCATAGGAGGTCCTCATGAGTGTACGTCGCCTGTACGAAACGACCTACATTGTCAATGCGGCGCTCGAAGACGCCGACACCGAAGCGATCGTCAAGCGTGTATCCGACTACATCGTCGACCACGGCGGACAGATCGTCGAAGTCAACAAGTGGGGTCGTCGTCGCCTCGCCTATCCGATCAAGAAGAAGTACAACGGCTATTACGTGTACTGCTGCTTCGAATCGCCGTCGAACACCATTCCGCTGCTTGAGCGTTTCTTCGTTCTCGAAGACAACGTCCTGCGTCACCTGACGATGCAACTGGATCCGAAGCTCCGCGAATTCCGCAAGGTTCGCGCCGAAGCACAGGCTCTCCGTGCAGCCGCGATGGCCGAAGCGAACAAGTCAACTGGCGCACCGACGAAGTCGGAAGCTCCGGTTTCCTGATCAACCTTATTTCCGGACGTTGTTGAAGAGAGAAAACCATGAACGTAATCCTTCGTCAGAACGTGGAAAACCTCGGTGAGATCGGCGAAATCGTGGCCGTGAAGCCTGGGTATGCACGCAACTACCTGATTCCGAACAACATGGCATACATGGCCACGGCCGGTGCCATCCGTTCGCTCGCAACCGAAAAGAAGCAGTATGAAGTGAAGATGGCCAAGGCCAAGCAACAGGCCGAAGTCGTCGCCGCTCAACTCGCGGAACTGCAGATCACGATTCCGATGCAGGTCGGTGAAGAAGGCCGTCTGTTCGGTTCGGTCACGGGTCAGATGATCGCCGCCGAACTCGAACTCCGCGGCTTCCACATCGATCGCCGCACGATCATCATCGAAGAGCCGATCAAGACGCTTGGTATCTTCGACGTGAAGGCCAAGCTTCATCCCGAGATCACCGCTACCCTCAAGGTGTGGGTGATCGGCCAGGAATAAGCCGCAAGGTCTTCGTCGCACTGGAACTTCGGGGCCTCGTGGTATGTAACCACGGGGCCTTTTACATTTGGAGGACTATCATGCGTGTCGTTATCGCAGGAGGGTCGGGCTTCATCGGCACGGCTCTCACCGAAGCCCTGAATGGTGAAGGACACGACGTCGTCGTGATATCCCGCAAACGCCGCCACGTCGAAGGCGCTGCGAGTGCCGGATGGGATGACGATCTCGTAGCGTTGTTCGATGGTGCCGGAGCCGTCGTGAATCTCGCCGGTGCGAACGTCGGAGCCCATCGCTGGACGTCGTCCTACCGCAAGGAGATACTGGACAGCCGCGTGAGCAGTACGCGCGCCATCGTCGATGCGATTCTGCACTGTGTGCGCCCGCCAGCCCTCGTCAACGCGTCGGCCGTCGGCTTCTACGGCGATACGAGCATTCCCGGAGACGAATCGCAGCCCGCGGGTGCCACGTTCCTCGCCGACATATGCAGACTGTGGGAGGCCGAGGCTGAACGCGCCGGCACGGTCACACGTGTGGCCGTTCTGCGGCTGGGCCTCGTACTCGATCGGAACGAAGGAGCACTGCCCCGTATGGCCGGCCCCATGAAGTTCTTCATCGGCGGACCGTTGGGTCCAGGGGATCAATGGATGCCGTGGGTCCATCGCGACGACGTCATCGGGGCATTCCGGTGGGCCATCGCTTCGCCGCAGGTTCACGGGCCGTACAACATCACCGCACCGGGCATCGTGAGAATGAAGGAGTTCTCGAAGGCACTCGGAACAGCATTGCACCGACCGTCGTGGCTGCCCGTTCCTTCCATCGTCCTGCGCATCGTGCTGGGTCTCCAGGCCGACCTCGTGATTCACGGACAGTACGCTCATCCGATGCGGACGGAAATGGATGGCTTCCGTTTCCGCCATCCACACCTCGCGGAAGCTCTGGCATCGCTCTGATGCCCGTCGTTACGTTGCCCAATCCCTCAACTTTCGGTATGTTGCGGCTCTTTTTTCGTATCCGAACCGACACATTTACCGCGGAGACGCGCGACATGAACGTAGAAGTCGTGATGCCCAAGATGGGCGAGTCAATTCAAGAAGGCAAGATCCTTCGTTGGGTCAAGAAGGTTGGCGACAAGGTCGAGCGTGACGAGGTGATTCTCGAAATCTCCACGGACAAGGTGGATACCGAGGTACCGTCGCCGTCCGCCGGCGTGATCGTACAGCTTCTCGCTAACGAGAACGATACGGTCGAGGTCGGCAAGGTCATCGCGATCCTGAGCACGGATGCCAATGCGTCCGTTCCTGCCGCAGCCCCTGCACCCGCACCTGCTGCAACTCCTGCGCCCGCTCCGGCCCCTGCCCCCGTGGCCGCAGCCCCTGCACCCGCACCTGCTGCGACTCCTGCGCCCGCTCCGGCCCCCGCTGCCGGTGGTGCCGAAGTCGACGTCGTGATGCCCAAGATGGGCGAATCGATCCAGGAGGGCAAGGTCCTGCGCTGGGTGAAGAAGGTCGGCGACAAGATCGAGCGCGATGAAGTGCTCCTCGAAATCTCCACGGACAAGGTCGACACCGAAGTACCGTCGCCGACGGCCGGTGTGCTGTCCGCCATTCTCGCGAACGAAAACGACGTCGTCGAAGTCGGCAAGGTCATCGCCCGCATCGCAACCGGTGCCGGCGCATCGGTACCTGCCGCAGCCCCTGCACCCGCAGTGGCCGTTCCTGTTCCTGCGGCAGCACCCGCACCCGCTGCTCCTGCCACGAACGGTGCCGCCAAGTCGGTCGCAGCCCCTGCCGTCGCGTCGGCTGCCACCTCCAGTGTTCCCCGTACGTCGGGTGGACGTTTCTACTCGCCGCTCGTGCGCAGCATGGCCGCAGTGGAAGGCGTGAGCGTCGAGGAGCTCGACCGCATCCAGGGAACGGGTCTCGAAGGCCGCGTCACGAAGACCGATTTCCAGAACTATCTCCGCACACGTACGGGTGCTCCGGCTCCCGTTGCAGCTCCTGCTCCGGCTGCCGCCCCGGCACCTGCGCAAGCTGCGGCTCCTGCAGCGGTTTCCACGCCGTCGCTGCCGATCGGCGCCGATGACGAAGTGATTCCCATGGACCGCATGCGTCAGTTGATCGCAGAGCACATGGTGCGCTCGAAGCAGACGTCGCCGCACGTCACGAGCGTGGCCGAAGCCGACGTCACGGGCATCGTCAAGCTCCGCGAGAAGATGAAGGGTGCCTTCGAGAAGCGCGAAGGATTCAAGCTCACGTATACGCCGTTCTTCGGTATGGCCTGCGTGGAAGGCGTGAAGCAATGGCCGATGGTCAACGTCAGCGTCGATGGCAAGAACATCATCCTGCACAAGCGCGTCAACCTCGGCATGGCCACGGCGCTGGACGATGGCAACCTCATCGTTCCGGTGATCAAGAATGCTGACACGCTCAACGTGACCGGCATGGGCCGCGCGATGAACGATCTGGCGCAACGTGCCCGCACGAAGAAGCTCGTCCCCGACGATATCTCCGGTGGCACCATCACGATCACCAACGTCGGTTCCTTCGGTTCGCTCTTCGGAACGCCGGTCATCAACCAGCCGCAGACGGCCATCATGGGTATCGGTGCCATCCAGAAGCGTCCGGTCGTACGCACGGTCAACGGTGAAGACCTCATCGTCGTCCGTCACATGGTCTACCTCTCGCTGACGTACGATCACCGCGTCATCGACGGTGCTCTGGCCACGCAATGCCTGGCCGCCATCTGCCGTTCGCTCGAGAACATGAACGAGCAGACCGTCGTGGTCTGATAGACGATACATCGAACATCATACGGCGGCGGCGTGGACCATTCCATGCCGCCGTCGTCGTTTGATGGACATGGTCTTTCCGATTCGTCACCAGCACACGGGGTGAAAATCCCGATCAGGGGGGATGTGCCATGGTGAGTGATGCCATTATGTTGCGACCGGAAGATCGCCGAATGGGCATATATGATCGATCGAAACGGAAAGGAGATGATGCATGAAGAAGGTGTTGATCCTGTTCGCTGCAGGTCTGTTCTGTACGTCGTTCGTGCCGCAGGACGATCCGCTGGCGGCGTGTTCGGGCAGCGTGCCGTGCAGTGCGTGCAGGAACTGTACGCGCTGTGCTCATTGCGCGAAGCGGGGAGGAACCTGCGGTACCTGCCGCAGGAACGGATTGCACGAGCCGGTACCGGAAGAACGTTCCTGTATGGGGCCGCATAGTATGTGATGCGATGACTATCTCCCGGCCTCACGCTCGAGGATGATCGTCACAGGACCGTCGTTCACCAGCGCGACGTCCATCATCGCGCCGAAGATTCCCGTGCCGATGTTCAGCCCATGCTCCTTGCCGCGCTCGCGAACACGTGCCACGAGCATGTCGTAGAGCGGTTCGGCGTGTTCCGGGCGTGCAGCGTCGATGAAGGATGGACGCGTTCCTTTCTTCAGATCGCCGTAGAGCGTGAACTGTGAAACGACGAGGATTCCGCCGCCGATGTCCGATACGGAACGGTTCATCTTCCCTTCATCGTCGGAGAAGATGCGGAGCGATAGCAGCTTGTCGGCCATCCATTCCATTTCGGCGGGGGAGTCGCCATGGGTGATGCCGACGAGGGCGAGCAGACCCCGGTCGATACAACCCGTCACCTGACCATTCACGGTGACGGAGGCGGACGATACACGCTGGACGACGATACGCATGGCCGCGAATATGTACATTCGCGGGAAATGTCCGACCAAACGAAGAGGTCCATCATGAACGTAGAACTGCCGTCCTGGATAGCGGAATGGAAGGCGCCCGAGCCACATGCCGGGCATGAAGAACGCATGAAGGCAGTCATCGATCTCGTTCGCCTGAACATCAGACATCGTACGGGTGGCCCCTTCGCTTCCATCATCGTGAACGACGACACGGGTGCCGTGGCCGGCGTCGGCCTCAACCTCGTCACGTCGCTCAACCTCAGCATCCTGCATGCGGAGATGGTCGCCATCATGATGGCGGAAGAAGCGGCGGGAACGTGGGACCTGGGAGCGACGGGACGGTATACGATCTATGCATCGGCTGAACCATGCGCCATGTGCATGGGGGCCATTCCGTGGTCGGGCCTGCGTACGCTCGTCATCGGTGCGCGCGACGAGGATATCCGGGCCATCGGCTTCGACGAAGGCGTCAAGGCCGACAACTGGATCGACGGCTATGCCCAGCGCAACATCCACGTGATCCGCGACGTATGTCGCACCGAATCCGCCGCCGCACTGAAGGAATATGCAGCGTCGGGCGGTCATATCTACAACGGTTGATCCAACCAAGGAGATGTCATGAAGTTCTCGATCGAATACAGCCCGGTGTATTCCATGCTACGCGTCGACATGCAGCAGGGTGAGCAGTTCCGGGGCGAATCCGGCGCCATGGTGTCGATGAGCCCGACCATCGAACTCGAAGCCACGTCGAGCGGCAAAGGTATTCTCGGCACGTTGAAGGCGGCCGTCGGTGGCGAATCGCTGTTCGCATCGTTGTTTTCGGCCGTACACGGCAATGGCGAGCTGATCCTCGCACCGTCCGCCCCCGGTGACATCGTCCAGCTCGATCTCCGCAACGAGACGTGGTTCGCGCAAAGCGGAGCCTATCTCGCCGGTGATCCTTCGCTCACGCTCGATACACAGGGATCGATCAAGGCCCTGATCTCGGGGGAAGGACTGTTCCTTTCCAAGATCTCGGGTACGGGCACGCTCTTCCTGAACTCCTTCGGTGCCATCTATACCAAGGACCTTCAGCCAGGTGAACGGTACATCGTGGATACGGGCCATATCGTGGCCTTCCCGTCGACCGTCACCTATACCATTCGCAAAGCAGCGCGCGGCCTCTTCTCCACGATCGCATCCGGCGAAGGCCTCGTCTGCGAATTCATGGGCCCCGGCCGGCTGTACATGCAGACGAGGAACGTCAGTGCCTTCGCCCGCATGTTGCAGCCCTTCGTCGCCAACAGCGGAAGCTAGAATTTCTCGGTCCTGACGGTGCAGAGCACCGACGTCAGATCGTTGAAGACGATGTCGTCCGGTTCGCCGGCGATGGCAGGGAGGTCGATCACGGCCTCCTTGCCCGTCATATGGAGACGCATGCGGTAGACCTTCTTGTCTTCCGTCACGATCTTGATCGGTATGTACATGCGGAAGGTTTCGGGGACGTCGTCCTGGCGGACGCGGCACGTGATCTTGTACGTTCCGTCGGCCTGCTTCTCATGCTTCCAGGCGAAGGTATAGGTGGGGATGTCGTTGCCGTGTACCCATTGATCGAAGAACCACGACATGTCCTGTCCGGCGTGCTTCTCGACGGTACTGCGGAACGTCTCCGTCGTGGCGGACTTCAGCTTGTGCGTGGCGTAGAAGTCCTTGAACATGGTCATGAAGGCATCTTCCTTCATCGTCGTCAGATCGAGCATCATGTTCCGCAGCATGTGCACGACCCACGCACCCTTGTAGTAGATGAACGTGTTGTATTCTCCGCCGCTTCCGCCGGAGGAGACGCGGCCGCCGAGCGAGATGGACGGCGGCTTGCGGAACGTGCCGAACATATTCTTGCCGTTGTTCCGGATGCTCTTCGAGTACTCTTCCAGCAGACGGAAGAACTTGTCGCCCTCGCTTGCCGCGAGCTGCGAATAGAGCAGGCACGAATACATGGCGAAGCCCTCGCTCAGCCATTGATCGCGATAGGAAAGGAAGTCGACGGCGATACCCCACCACTGGTGGGCCACTTCATGTGACGTGAACTGTTCGCCGAAGAAGTCGTCGGTCCTGGCATCCTCGACCTTGTAGAAGGCGAGCGTCGAGAGATGGAGCATGCCCGGAAACGCTTCTCCGTGGAAGGCCGGCAACTCCGTCGCATAGAGACGATTGATGGGCAGGGGACCGAACAGCTTCGTGAAGAAGTTCAGCGCCTGTTTCACATCCGTTTCCACGACGTCGACCTGGTCCTTCGTGTAGTAGTTGAGCTGGACATCGGGATAGCCGTTGCCTTCGATCGTCTTCTCGCGAAAGAGACCGATGTTGAACGAGGCATTCCTCATCTTGCGTCCGAGCAGCCAGCGGCTGCGTACGATATCGCCTTGCTTCTCTTCCGATGCCTTGTCGCCGATCGATACGAGGATATAGCGGCGGTCGTGTTCGAAGACGAGATCGAAGAAGGAGAGCTGCTTGTATCCATGATAGGGATACCAGTCGATCGACGTCTTGAGGAACGTGATGTCGCCCTGACGTTCGATGACTTCACCGTGATACGTTATCACGAAGGCCGTACGTTCACCGCGGCGCATCATCCGCGGCAGTTTGATCCAGAGAAGGCCGCTTTTGTCCGGACGATGCGTCGTCAGCATCGCTCCGCCGTGTTCGCGGACGGAGTCCACCGTCAGGCGATAGTTCAGCGACAACGAGATCCACTCCGCCGAGTCCGTCGTTATCGTGACGTCCATGCGGTCGGTCGTCTTCATGGCCAGGGATCTGTCGATGCTGCAGACGATCGTATGCTGGCCGACGTAGATCATGTCTCCCGCCGATACGCTGTTGCTGTCGACGGCTGCGACACCTTCGGGTGGAGGACATTGGTTGACGGACGTCCAGTTCCATCCCAGCGTACCACGCTCGCCGATGGTGAGCGTATACGGTTCCGTATCGTAGGGATCGGCGCCGATGATGGCCTGGTATTGTCCTTCCTTGCTGTAGGTCTGGCAGATGAAACCCCGATCGCCTCGCCGGTTGTTAAGGATGGCGCGCGCGAGGGTGGGTTCCACCTGCTTGCCGTCGGTGGAGACATAGGCTTCCACACCTGCGGCCATGATGCCGCGCACATCGCTTCCGGGCCGTTCCGTGGGCTTGTGGGTGCCTGACTTGAACTGGGCTGTCATGTCATCGTCGACGAACAGGAAGAAGGCCGAGGTGAATTCCTCGTTGTAGACGTCGTTCGGATAGAAGCGCTGGAGATTGATTTTTTCCACAGGCAGGGTAGGCGTGAAGATCGCCGACCCCTTGCCGATGAAGACGGCCGATACCGGACGCCCGCCGACCGGACTGCCCAGATGGACGGTACCGCTCACCAGCATGATGGTGACGGGACCATGTTCGATCATCAGGCCATCTACCTCATAAGTTCCATTGGAATCTGGTACTTGGTTCCTGAATGCCGTCAGCATTTCGTCGTACGATCCGAAGGACTGCGCCCAGGAAACCGGGCCGCCGCAGACGGGGAGGAAGATCAGGATGAAAGATCCGGAAAACGACGAGAGAAAGGAAACGATAGTACCCATGCTATGAATATCGATAGGTGAATAGAGGGCGCGAAGATACCCAACATGTATTTTTGTTCAATGGGCCGGAAGCCCATATTCATCAAACGAGGAGCATATGAACGACGTAGTCGGTGAATTGATTGGCAAGGAATTCAAGTGTCTTGACAAAGGCTTCATTCGTCTCATCGACGTGATGGGCGACGACTCCTCCATCGTGCAGGCTGCCCGCGTTTCGTACGGCACCGGCACGAAGAAGGTACACGAGGATCGAGGCCTCATCCGCTATCTGCTGCGCCATCTTCACACGACGCCCTTCGAGATGGTGGAATTCAAGTTCCACGTCAAGCTCCCCATCTTCGTGGCCCGGCAATGGATCCGTCATCGTACGGCGAACGTCAACGAATACAGCGGACGCTATTCGGAGATGAAGGACGAGTTCTACGTGCCGTCGCTGGACCAGATCCGTCCGCAGAGCATCGTCAACAAGCAGGGGCGTGGCGAAGAAGCCTTCCCGCAGGAACAGGCCGAAGCCATCGCCGAGCGTATGCGTACGACGCAGGATGGTCTCTACGACGAGTATCAGGACCTGCTCGGCGAGAACCTGGCGCGCGAGATCGCGCGCATCAATCTTCCCGTCTCGAACTACACGGAGTGGTACTGGAAGGTCGACCTGCACAATCTCTTCCACTTCCTGAAGCTTCGCATCGATCCGCATGCCCAGTACGAGATCCGCGTCTATGGCGAAGCCATGGCCGAGATCGTGCGCCAGATCGTTCCCGTGGCCTATGAAGCCTTCGAGGACTATATCCTGCACTCGCGGCGGTTCTCGCGTAACGAATTGCGCGCGCTGAGGTCATACCTTACGACGCTGCCCGATACCGTGGAAGCACTGGAGCCCTTCGGGCTGAAGGGCCGGGAGGCGCGGGAATTCCTCGACAAATTGCGGGACACCTTCGCATGAGCACTCGTCGACATTGCTGGATACTGGCGGTGATCGCCGTGGCACTGGCCGGATGTACGGATACGCTCCGTCCTCCGGCCGAAGAGCCGTTCCCTGCAGTGCCTGCCCACATGCCTGCCGTGCCGTTTCCTGCGGACAATCCCATCACACGGTCGAAGGCCGAGCTCGGACGTCATCTGTTCTACGAGATGCGCCTGTCGTCGGACAACACGGTGGCCTGCGGTACCTGTCACCGTCAGGAAAATGCCTTCACGGATTCGCCCAATCAGGTCAGCGTCGGCGTGGACGGTGCACGCGGCCAGCGCAACGCACCTCCGTTGCTCAACGTCGCCTATCAGAACGTGTTCTTCTGGGACGGCCGTGCCGGTACGCTCGAGGAGCAGGCCATGGCTGCCTTCATGAATCCTGCGGAGATGAATGCCGATACCGTCAAGGCCGCAGAGCTGATGCGTTCCGGCGACTACCGCCGGATGTGGAAGGATGCCTGGGGCGATACCGTGATCACGATGCGTCGCCTGATCCAGGCCATCACCACCTTCGAACGCACGATCGTCGGTGCCGACAGTCCATACGACCGCTACATCCGTGGCGACAGGAACGCGCTCAATGCCCAGGAGCAGGAGGGGATGCGCCTCTTCTTCAGCGAGCGCACGCAGTGCGGGGCCTGCCATGGCGGAGTGAACTTCACGGACAACCAGTATCATAACGTCGGTCTCTTCCATCACTATTTCGATGTCGGCCGGTACAACGTCACGCGCAAGCCAGCGGACGAAGGACGGTTCAAGACGCCGACGCTGCGCAACATCGAGCTTACCCCGCCCTACATGGCGACGGGGGACAGCGAACAGGGAGACCTCCGCACGCTCGAGCAGGTGATGGATCACTACGATCGTGGGGGGACGAACTTCGTCAACAAGGACAAGCGCGTTCGCAAGCTCAGCCTCACCGATGCCGAGAAAGCGGCGATGGTAGCCTTCATGAAGGCGTTGACGGATCGGTCATTGCTGACCGACCCACGCTTTGCGAAGCCGTAACATGGAGCGGCGATCGCGTCATCACACCTTCACGATGACGTAATCCTCGCATAATGCCCCGTGGCGAGTTTTGCCACCGTGAAACGAATACTGTTCATTTGCGGCTCGATGAACCAGACGACGATGATGCACGCCATCGCGAAGCATCTCTCGGACGCCGATTGCTGGTTCACTCCTTTCTATACCGATGGGCTCCTCGCCGTCCTCGAACGGAAGCAGTTCCTCGAATTCACCATCGCCGGCCGTACCTTCAAGGATCGTGTGTTCTCGTATTGCGAGCGGCACGATCTGCGGGTCGACTATCGCGGACAACGCCAGCCCTACGACCTCGTGGTCACCTGTAGCGACCTCGTCGTGCCGAAGAACATCCGGCACCGCCGGATCGTGCTGGTCCAGGAAGGGATGACCGACCCGGAGAATCTGGCCTATTACCTCGTCAAGTGGCTCGGCCTTCCTCGTTACCTGGCCTCGACGTCCACGACGGGCCTGAGCGATGCCTACCTCAAGTTCTGCGTGGCCTCGGAAGGGTATCGCGATCACTTCATCCGCAAGGGCGTGCGACCCGACAAGATCGAAGTCACGGGTATTCCGAACTTCGACCACTGTGCTGCCTATCACGACATTCCGTTCCCGCACAAGGACTATGTCCTCGTGGCTACGTCCGATTCCCGCGAGACCTTCAAGTACGAGAACCGTCGTCGATTCATCGAACGTGCCGTACGGATCGCCGATGGACGCGAGCTCATCTTCAAGCTGCATCCGAACGAACGTGTGGACCGTGCGACGAAGGAAATAGAGCAGTGGGCACCCGGCGCCATCGTCTACGACAGAGGCGACGTCCATCCGATGATCGCACACTGCGATACGCTCGTGACACGCTTCTCGTCATGCGTCTACGTCGGCATCGCCCTGGGCAAGACGGTGTTCAGCGACTTTCCGCTGGAACAGCTCCACCGCATGACGCCGATCCAGAACGGCGGTACGTCGGGTGCCGTCATCGCCGATGTATGCCGGCGCGTGATGGACCGCTCCTACGGCAGGAGGGCGGCATGACGCAGCGTATCATCGTCGTCTGCCAGGCCCGCACGGGTTCCACCCGCCTGCCGCGCAAGGTCATGCTTCCGCTCGAAGGCAAGCCGCTCGTCATCCGGTTCATGGAGCGCGTGATGCGCTCGAAGCTCGCCACGCAGTGCGTAGTGGCGGCGACGACGGATCCGGCCGACGACCTGCTCGTGGCCACCTGCCTCGAACACGGTATTCCCGTATTCCAGGGTCATCCCACGGATCTTCTCGATCGACATTACAGAGCAGGCATCGCCTATTCCGCCGACGTCGTGGTGAAGGTTCCGAGCGACTGCCCCCTCATCGATCCGGTCGTCGTTGATCGTATCATCGGCAACTATCTCGCAAGCCCTGCCGATGTGGACTACGTCGGCAATCTCCATCCCGCGACGTATCCCGATGGGAACGACGTGGAACTCATGACCATGTCCGTACTCGAGCGTGCGTGGCACGGCGCGCACCGCGCGCACGAGCGCGAGCATACGACGCCGTGGATGTGGGACGGCAATCCGGACGTCAGGGTGAGGAACGTCGCATGGGAGCGGGGGCTGGATTACAGCATGTCGCATCGCTGGACGATCGACTATCCCGAAGACTACATGCTGGTGAAGGCGGTCTATCACGAGCTCTTCCCGACGAATCCGCAGTTCGGTATCGACGACGTCCTGGACCTGCTCGAGCGCCGTCCGGAAATCCTCGCACTGAACGCCCACCTCGCAGGCGTCAACTGGTACCGTGAGCATCTCGACGTCCTGCGGACCATCTCGCAGGAACACACTCGTCCCGCACCAATACAGCGTTCCCACATATGACGACTACGATCATCGACAAGGCGGCATTGCAGCAGCGTGCGTTGCGCGTACGGGAACACATCCTCAGGATGTCCACGGATGGAGGATGCTTCACGGGTGCCTCGCTCTCCTGTGCCGATCTCCTCGTCTACCTCTACGGTCACTTCCTGAACGTGAGCCCCGATACGGTCCATGCACCGCACAGGGACTACCTGCTGCTGTCGAAGGGCCATGACGTACCTGCGCTCTACGGTACGTTCGCCGAACTCGGCTTCATGGATCCGCAGCGGTTGAACAACCATCTGTCCGTGAACGACAGCATCTACTGGCACCCCAACCGTGCCGTCGACGGTGTGGAATTCCATTCGGGATCGCTCGGCCATCTGCTGTCGGTAGGCATCGGTCTCGCCCTCGACATCAGGATGCGTGGCGATGCGAACAGGGTCGTCGTCATCCTTGGCGACGGCGAACTCAACGAAGGCAGCGTATGGGAAGCCTGTCTCACCGCCCAGGCCCTCGCACTGGAGAACCTCATCGTCGTCGTGGACCGCAATCATTTCCAGGCCAACATCCGCACGGAAGAACTGATACCGCTCGAACCCATCACGGACAAGTTCGAGGCGTTCGGATGGAATTCCCTGAGCGTCGATGGCCATGACTTCGATGCACTGCACGCGGTCTTCGAGGGATGGGCTCCGCAGCATGGCCGCCCCACGGCCATCATCGCCTCGACGCAACGCGGCCACGGCGTTCCGAGTATCGCCGAACGTGCCGATCGCTGGTTCTGCAACTTCACGACCGAAGAGGTCGACGCGCTACTACAGGAGCTACACGGATCAGAACGCACTACCCTTACTTCCGAAACACTTCACGTCCGCTGATGTATTCAACGTACGAACAGACCCTCTACGATCTCGCACGCCAGGACGAGCGGGTGATCGTCATGACGGCGGAGAACCGTGCCGCCATACGGAACCTTCCGGATCTCCTCGGTGACAGGTTCATCGACGTCGGCATCGCCGAACAGACGATGATCGGCGCCGCTGCCGGGCTGGCGTTGCGTGGCCGTATCGTCGTGACGCATGCCCTTGCGACGTTCCTCACGATGCGTGCCTTCGAATTCATCCGTACGGACGTCGGTATCGCGAACCTGCCGGTCATCATGGTCGGTGGCGTTCCCGGGTTCCTGTCCGACGGCAACGGCCCGACGCATCAGGCCATCGAAGACATCGCCCTCATGCGCGGCATCCCGAACGTCGGCGTCTTCTGTCCGTCCGACGCCGAAGACCTCGTCATCGGCCTGCCCCACATCGTCAGGAGCGGGCGCCCTTTCTACATCCGCTATACCAACGGTCCGGCTCCCGTGGAGCATCGTACCCCGTTCGCACTCGGCAGTGCGGAAATCGTCAGCGGCCCGGCCGTAGGCCCTCGCGACGTCACGATCCTCACCTACGGCTTCCTGCTGCGCCAGGCGATGGAGGCGGCCCATCTGCTGTCGACCGATGGCCTGACGGTCCAGGTCGTGAACATGCGGACGCTCAAGCCCATCGATACGGCGTTGCTGCTCGACGCGGCGAAGGAGAGCACACTGGTCGTGACGGTGGAGGATCACTTCCGTACGGGCGGCCTGCATACGATCCTCGCGGAGACGCTTCTCGCACATCAACGCATGTGCAAGGTGCAGAGCATCGCACTCGACGAACGCTGGTTCCGCCCCGGGCGTCTCACGGAAGTGCTCCATCACGAAGGCTTCACCGGCGAGCGGATCGCACACCGTATCCGCACGGCCCTCACCACCACCATCGAGGTACACAATGTCGATCGCAACGGCCTCTGATCCACGGGATCCGGACATCACCGCCTCCAACGACCTGCGACGCCGTGCTACGGGCCTGATTCCCGCGCTCACGCAGACGCTGGCGAAGGGACCGGGACAGTACGTGGGCGGCATCGCTCCCGTCTATGCCGTGCGCGGTCATCATGGTCACGTATGGGATGCCGACGGCAATGAATACATCGACATGACGATGGCCGTAGGCCCGCTTTCGCTGGGCTATACCTTCGACGTCGTCGACGAAGCGGTACGCAGGCAACTGGCCGACGGTATGACGTTCTCGCTCATGCATCCGCTGGAAGTGGAAGTGGCCGAACTCGTACGCGACGTCGTTCCGAACGTCGAATGCGTTCGTTACAGCAAGACGGGCTGCGACGTCACGACGGCCGCCGTGCGCCTGGCACGTGCCTTCACCGGACGCAATACCATCCTCTGCTGCGGCTATCATGGCTGGCATGACTGGTACATCGGCGTGACGGACCGCGCAGCGGGAATCCCGGAAGCGGTGCGCGATCTGACCTATACGTTCAACTACAACGACGTGACGAGCGTACTCGACGCCATCGACGACGATACGGCCGCCATCATCCTCGAGCCCGCCGTCTTCACGGTACCCGTGGACAACTTCCTGTCCGTTCTTCGCGAGATCTGCGATGCACGTGGTATCCTTCTGATCTTTGATGAAATGTGGACGGGCTTCCGCATCGCTCTCGGCGGAGCACAGGAATACTTCGGTGCCCGTGCCGATCTCGTCTGCTTCTCCAAGGCCGTCGCCAACGGCATGCCCTTGTCCATCCTCGCAGGTCGTGCCGATGTGATGTCGCTGCTCGAACGCGACGTCTTCTTCTTCACGACGTTCGGAGGAGAGGCCCTGTCGCTGGCGGCGGCGAAGGCCACCATCGAATTCATGCGCGATCACGACGTAACCACGGCCATCGCGGCGAAGGGAACGCGTCTGCGCGATGGATACAATGCCATCGCGGCGGCACACGGCATGGACTTCACCAGGGCGTCGGGTCTTCCATGTCGTTCCATCGTCACCTTCGATGCGTCTGCAGGCGATCCGCTGCTGATGAAGTCCCTGATGCAGCAGGAGATGATCCGCCGTGGCGTGTTGTGGGGCGGCTTCCATACGGTATGCTACGCACATACCGATGAAGACATCGAACACGTTCTGGATGCCTACGATGCCGTGCTCCCCATGCTGCGCGATGCGGTCGTCAACGGCACGGTCGACGAACTGCTGCGTGGCGAGCCCGTCCAGGCCGTCTTCCGCAAGACGAGCAACTTCAACATGAAACCCAGGCGCGTCGCGGAGTCCGTATGAACGACGTCCTCTCGTCCTTCCATCTCGACGGTCGTGTGGCCATCGTCACCGGTGCAGCCGGCCTCATCGGTCGTGAGCACTGCCGTGCACTCGCGGCAGCAGGTGCCGTCGTCATCGCCGCAGACGTCGATCAGCACGCCGCCATCGATGCCGCCGCCGAGATCGGCGAACCGCATCGCGGCGTAATGCTCGACGTGACCAATCCCGGGTCGCTCGTGGCACTGCGCGACATGCTGCTTGCGGACTACGGACGCATCGACGTGCTCGTGAACAATGCGGCCATCAACGATATGGTCGAGCATCCTGTGCTGGCCGCGGAGCTATCGTCCTTCGAACGGTATCCGCTCGCCTTGTGGAAGCGCGTCTTCGACGTCAACGTCACGGGTGTCTTCCTCTGCTGCCAGGTCTTCGGTGCCGTCATGGCCGGACGCGGAGCGGGCAGCATCATCAACATCGGTTCCACCTACGGTAGTGTAGCGCCCGATCAGTCCATCTACAGGACGCCCGACGGCAAGCAGCCCTTCTTCAAATCGGCCGCCTATCCCGCCAGCAAGGGTGCGGTGGGGATGCTGACGCGATTCCTCGCATCGTACTGGGGACATGCGGGCGTGCGGGTCAATACGCTCTCGCCCGGGGGCGTCGAGAACGGTCAGCAACAGTATTTCATCGACAACTACAGCAAGCGCACACCCATCGGCCGCATGGCCGGTCGCTCGGACTATCGGGGTGCCCTGGTCTTCCTCGCGAGCGATGCATCCTCCTACATGACCGGACACGATCTGGTCGTGGACGGAGGCTGGACGATCTGGTAATTCATTCCATCCCATCAGTAGAGATGAGGCCCATCATGTCGCAACGTTCAATCATGCTCGGCGACCGTCGCGTAGGCGACGACGCACCGGTCTACGTCATTGCCGAAATCGGCATCAACCACAACGGCTCGGTCGAAACCGCGAAGAAGATGATCGACGGTGCCGTTGCCGCCGGGGCCGACTGCGTCAAGTTCCAGAAGCGTACTCCCGAGATCTGCGTTCCGCGCGATCAGTGGCTGATCGAACGCGATACGCCCTGGGGACGCATGACCTATATCGACTACCGTTACAAGGTCGAATTCAATGCCGAAGACTACGCCGAGATCCAGCGCTATTGCCGCGCCAATGGTATCGACTGGACAGTGTCGTGCTGGGACGAGGAAGCCGTCCAGTTCATGGAACGCTACTTCGACGTACCCTTCTACAAGGCCGCCTCGGCTTCGCTCACGGATATCTCCCTGTTGCACGCCATGCAGGCCACCGGACGTCCGTTGATGATCTCTACGGGTATGTCCACGATGGAGGAGATCGAAGAAGCCATCTCCGTGCTCGATCCTCGCCAGCTTCTCGTGGCTCATGCGACGTCGTCCTATCCAGCACCCGTCGCCGAGCTCAACCTCAGGATGATCACCACGTTGCGTGCGCGGTTCCCGGAGATCGTGATCGGATATTCCGGACACGAGACGGGCCTCGCCACGACGTGGGCGGCCGTCGCTCTCGGTGCCGGCTTCGTCGAACGCCACATCACACTCGATCGCGCCATGTGGGGTACGGACCAGGCCGCCTCCGTCGAACTCGGTGGACTCGAACGTCTTGTAGAGAACATCCGCGACATCGAAGTGGCTCTCGGTGACGGCATCAAGCGCGTCTACGACAGCGAGATCGGTCCGCGTGCCAAGCTGCGCCGCGTTCCTTCACGCGAGACAGTGACGGTCTGATGAGCAATCTCGAAGTCGTCACGATGGGGATTACGATAGGGGCCGCGCTGCTGTTCATCGCACTGGAGCGTATGGCCCCCTATTCGAAGGGGCAGAGACTCTTCCGTGAAGGATTCTGGAACGACTTCTTCTGGTACACGATCGTCCAGAGCTACGTTCTCGGCCTGATCATCTTCAACGTACTCCACTACGTGGACACCGGAACCGGAATACATCGATGGACGCTCGTACGCGATCTGCCGCTCGTCGTGCAGGTCGTGATCTTCCTCGTCGTGCACGACCTCTACATCTACTGGTTCCATCGCCTCCAGCATCGCAGCGCAACGCTCTGGCGGCTGCACGAGGCCCATCACTCGACACACGATGTGGACTGGTTGAGCGGATCGCGTTCGCACTCGCTCGAAATCATGATCAACCAGACCATCGAGTTCGCGCCGATCGTCCTGCTGGCCTCGCCCGAGGTCGCCGTCATCAAGGGATGTATCGATGCCGTCTGGGGAATGTATATTCACAGCAACATCGACGTGCGAACGGGCTGGTTGCAATACGTGATCAACGGTCCGGAAATGCATCGCTGGCATCATGCGGTGGACGACGAGGCGCACAACAGGAATTTCTCGACAAAGCTGGCGATATGGGACTGGATGTTCGGTACCGCCTACCTCCCGAAGGGTGCCAAGCCATCCGGATACGGTCTCGGCGCACCCTTCCCGAAGAACTATTTCGTACAGCATGCCTATGCCTTCAGACCCCTCGACGACGATGCCGTCGACGATCGTTCCGGATCATGACACCGAGGTCGATACGATCATCGTGTCGGACATTCATCTCGGGTCGGATGTAAGCCGGTCGAGCAGGCTGCTCGAACTGCTCCGGTCCTGCACATATCACAGGCTGATCCTCAACGGCGATGTCTTCGACGATCTGAACTTCAACAGGTTGTCGAAGGACGACTGGAAGTTCCTTTCCTACATCCGCAGGATGTCGAACCCACGCAGGGGAGTGGACGTCGTCTGGGTCGTGGGCAATCACGATGGTGGCGTGGCGGAAATCCTGAGCCATCTGCTCGGCGTACCCGTCCACGAAGAATATCTGTGGGAATCGCACGGGCGTCGCCATCTCGCCATCCACGGACATCAGTTCGACAAGTGGATCAACGATCACGTCATCGTGACGGCCGTCGCGTCGTGGCTCTATCTGCTGTTGCAGAAGATGGACCCCGAACACCGCATGAGCCGATGGGTGAAACGTACCAGCAAGAAGTGGCTTCGCCTGAGCGACAAGGTAGGGCACGATGCCGCAGTCTATGGCAGGAAGCAGCATGAAGCGGACGTGGTCTTCTGCGGCCATACGCATCATGCGACGGAGACGAGCGTCGATGGCGTGCGATACTTCAATTCCGGGTGCTGGACGGACAAGCCTTCACAGTACGTCACGATCGACCTGCAAGGGGAGATACGCATACAGGAATGCCTCTAGCACGATCGTCATCGTGTACGATCGAGGGGAGCGATGACGGACGCTACGACGGACTCAGCGTCGTCGCGACATGCACTGTACTGCCTTCCGCAGCTTCTCGTCGGTATGGTACAAGGCGAGGAGCATCGTCAGGATGTCGTCGATCTTCTTTACGGGAATATCCTCGTCCGGATCGAGGAGCAGGATCTTCACGCGAGCACGCCCTTCGCTGACGAGATCGGGATGGTCGATCTTGCTGCCTTCCATGAAGCCGATGTAGGGCATCCCGAGCTTCTTGTGTATCCAGAAATAGCAGAAGATCTTGCCCTTGTAGCAGAAGAAGGGCATCTGATACTTCATGGTCTGGGTGATGTTCGGATCCTTGTCGAGGATGAGCTTCCTGAGAAAGAGGAACAAACCCTGCAGGGGTTCTTCGTAGCGAGCGAAGTAGTTGTTGGATTCAGCGACCATGGTATCGGTGGGTTGTTATGCGACGGCGATGAAGATATCGACTTCGGCATTCTTCATGTCCGTGGCTTTCGGACCGTACACTTCGAAATCGGTCGTGAACGTGCGGTCGATGCCGGCATTCCAGATACGTAACCATTCGTGGTAGACGATGCCTTCCGTGAGATCGCCCTTCGCAATGAACGGAGTATAGGTTCCGCCACCCAGGACCTTGCCCGTGAGACCTGCGGGAAGATCGTCGAGGCTGGCCACCTTGCAGCCCAGAAGCGTCGTATATGGCCGGGTGTGATCCTTCTCGTAATCCGTGTAGATACAGTAGACCGTGTCGTCGACGCGGCCCGGAATGCGTACGATGACGTTCTCCGACATGAACCGCGCCCACAACGCGGGAATGTCCGTCATGGCCTGGCCGTTCTCGTTGGTCGTCCGTACGGCGATGCCGGCGACGGCGAATGGTTCGATGGTGATGGTCGTCATCGTCATGGCTCCGGATTGTGTCTCCCGAAACTACGAGGCCGCTCCTGACAACGGTATGTCAGGAGCGGCCTCTCCGTATACGATCTCGGAGTGGATCGCCGCCGCTATCCCGTATACTTTCTGTGGCGGTGATACGCCGCATAGAACAGTTGCGGGAAGATCACCAGCGAGAGGATGGCTGCCGTGACGAAGCCGCTGACGACGACGATGGCCAGGGGACGCTGGGCGTCCGAACCGATACCCGTCGACAATGCGGCCGGCAACAGGCCCAGGATGCCCATGAGTGCCGTCATGATGATGGGACGTATGCGGCTTTCCACGCCTGCGCGGATGGCGTCCTTCAGCGACAGCTTGTCGACCGTACGCCGTCGGTGGAATTCGTTGACCAGCAGCACGCCGTTCAGGATGCATATGCCCGACAGGGCGATGAAGCCGATGCCCGCCGAGATGCTGAAGTTGGTACCCGAGAGAAGCAGACCCCAGATGCCGCCGATCAATGCGAACGGTACGTTCAGGATGATGAGGACGGCGTCGCGGACGTTCCCCGTGGTGGCCAGGAGGATCAGGAAGATGAGGATGAGGCTGATGGGAACCGCGACGGCCAGTGTGGACTCCGCGCGCTGCTGGTTCTCGAAGTCGCCCGTCCACGTCAGCGTCACTCCCGCAGGCAGCTTCACGGCTTTGCCGATCTGCTGCTGCGCGTCGGCGATGGTGCTGCCCATGTCGCGGTCGCGGATGGAGAACTTCACGGCGATGAATCGTGCGGCGCCCTCGCGGAAGAGGAGCAACGGGCCGGTGACGGACTTGATGGTGGCGATTTCCTTCAGCGGAACGGTCGTGCCGTGGAGCGTGGGTACGCGCAGATCGGCGATCTCCGTTTCGTTGCTGCGATATTCCTGCAGGTAGCGCACACGGATACCGTACTTGCGCTCGCCATCGTAGAACTGCGATGCGGCTTTCCCGCCGATGGCCATGGCGATGACGCTGTTCGCGTCGGCCGACGTCACGCCGTAGGTGGCCATGCGCTGCTTGTCGAGCTCGATGCGGAGTTCGGGTTGACCGAGGTTGCGGATGATGCCGAGGTCGGCGATGCCGGGTACCTTGTGAAGGATCGACTCCACATGCTCGGCCTGTTTCTCGATGACGTGCAGGTCCTGGCCGAAGATCTTGACGGCGATCGATCCCTTCACACCCGACACGGCTTCCTCGACGTTGTCCATGATCGGCTGCGAGAAGTTGAAGTTGATGCCCGGATAGATGGCGAGGCGACGTTGCATTTCGGACACCAGGTCGTCGCGTGTGATATGCCGCTTCCACTGTGCCTGCGGCACGAGGTCGACATGGAATTCCACGTTGTAGAATCCCGTTGGATCCGTTCCGTCGTTCGGGCGTCCCGTCTGCGACAGCACACCGCGCACTTCGGGGAAGTTGCGGATGATGTCACGCATGCCTGCCGACAGACGCACGGCTTCCTCGAGCGAGATGCTGAGGGGAAGATTGGCCCGTACGTACATGGCTCCTTCGTTGAGGTGCGGCAGGAATTCCGTACCCAGCAGGCCGAAGGACATGATACCGGCTGCCACGACACCGGCCGTGGCCGTGATGGAGACCTTCCTGTTACGTGCCGCGAGATCGTAGAGGCCGATGATACGTTTGCGGATGAAGTCGACGATGACGTTGTGGCGCTCCCGCACGTTCTTCCGCATGAGGATACTCACCAGTACCGGTACGAGCGTGAGCGTGAGCAGCAACGCTCCAAGCAGGGCGAACGTCAACGTATAGGCCAGCGGCGTGAAGAGCTTCCCTTCGACCTTCTGGAAGGCGAAGAGCGGAATGAGACACGTGACGATGATGATCTTGGCGAAGAAGACGGACTTGCCCATCTCCGTGCCCACGCGCTTGATGATGCCGAGCTTCGACATCTTGTTGAACCGGTCCATGCCCATCTTGTGGGATAGATGGTCCAATGCCACGAATATCCCCTCCACCATCACCACGGCCCCGTCGATGATGATGCCGAAGTCGATGGCGCCGATCGACAGCAGATTCGCGGGCATGCCCTTGATCTTGAGGCAGACGAAGGCGAAGAGCAATGACAGGGGAATGATGATGGCCACGATGAACGTGGCGCGCAGGTCGGCCATGAAGAGCAGCACGATGACCGTGACGAGGATGATGCCTTCCACGATGTTGTGCGATACCGTGCCGATGCAGTAGTCGATGAGGTTCTGTCTGTTGTAGAAGGGCACGATCTCCACATCGTTCGGCAGCGCCGTCGCGCGTATCTCGTCGAGCTTCTCCTGGAGGGCCTTGATGACGAGGCCTGGATCCTTGCCCTTGCGCATGACGACGATACCCTGGACGACGTCGGGCTCCGCGTTGCGTCCGACCTGGCCGAGTCTCGGCAGGGTGGATTCGTAGACGTCTGCGACGTTCTTGACGAGGATCGGCATGCCGTCGATGTAATCGACGATGATGTTGTTGATGTCGTCGATCGACTGCAGCAGGCCGATACCGCGGACGACGTAGGCCTGATCGTTCTTCTCGATGACGTCGCCACCGACGTTGACGTTGCTCTTGGTGACGGCGTCGTAGACGGCGAGCGGCGTGAGGTCGTACTTCTTGAGCAGGTTCGGATTGACGCCGATCTCGAAGGTCTTGACCACGCCGCCGAAGCTCACGACGTCCGCCACGCCGCTCACGGACCTGATGCGGCGTTCGATCACCCAGTCCTGCAGCGACTTCAGATCGCTGACCGAGTGCGTCTTGCTGCGCAGCGTATAGCGGAAGATCTCGCCCGTGGGGCCATACGGTGGTTGTATCTCGGGATTGACGCCTTCGGGCATGTCGGCATTGGCGAGCAGGCTGGCGACGTTCTGCCGTGCTTCCAGGTCCGAGACGTCGTCGTCGAAGATGATCCTGATCACGGACAGACCGAAGAGCGTCGTACTGCGCAGCGAACTCTTCCTCGCGACGCCGTTCACGGACGCTTCGATGGGGATGGTGACGAACTTCTCGACTTCTTCCGCACCTCTTCCCGGCCATTGCGTGATGATCGTCACCTGCGTATTGGTGACATCGGGGAAGGCATCGATGATCGTCGTCGAGAACGATACCAGGCCAGCCACGATGAGACCTGCCGTCGCGAAGAGGATCAGGAAGCGATTCCGCAGCGAGAAGGCGATGATGAATCTGATGAGTGCGGTCATTGTACGATTGCGTTGAATAGCAGAAGTTGATTGCTGGCCACCACATGCTCTCCTTCGGCCAGGCCATCCATGATGTACGTACGGTCTCCCACCTCACGGTAGGGATGGACCTTCCGCGGCGAGATCTTGTCGTTGGCTCCTACGACAAGTACCCAATGACTGTTGTTGTGGAAGATGAGCGACGTCGTCTTGACGGACGGCAGGTAGCGATGCTCCTTCCTGCGGATGACGACGTTGGCGAACATCTCCGGCTTCAGCAGGAGTCGGGGATTCGATACCTGGATCTTGATCTTCATCGTACGGTTACCGGGATCGAGAACGCTGTAGATGCGATTGATGATGCCGTGGAAGGTCGTGTCCGGATAGGCGATGACCTGGATGGCGACCGAGTCCCCTTCACGTACTGCATTGATGTCCGATTCGTAGACGTTGGCCAGTACCCATACGCGCGACAGATCGGCGACCGTGAACAGGGGGCTGTCGTCGTCGGCACGGAAGTGGGACCCCTGTGTGATGGCACGCTGAACGATGGTGCCGGTGCGCGGGGATTTCACGGTGTAGTTCGACGACGACGACGAGCCGAGCAGCCCGCTGACGTCCTGCGTGCGCTGAAGCTCCGATCGTGTGCGTTCCACCTCACGTACGGCCGCTTCGTAATCGCGATCCGTCATCAGGCCGGACTT
Source organism: Candidatus Kapaibacterium thiocyanatum (assembly GCA_001899175.1). Lineage (NCBI taxonomy): Bacteria > Pseudomonadati > Bacteroidota > Eximiradiia > Eximiradiales > Kapaibacteriaceae (SeqCode) > Kapaibacterium (SeqCode) > Kapaibacterium thiocyanatum (SeqCode). Next base: position 538,113 of record MKVH01000024.1, read on the forward strand.
GTGGAGTATCTCCGCTGCATGCAGGCTCTTCTCTGCCACGGCGACGTTGCTTCGGGCCGCTGCGGCCTGCGACGATACGTCCATGACTTCGGCGGACTGGACGACGGCGAGAGACTGCCCCTTGCGAACCTGGTCGCCGATGTCCGCACGGACGTCGACGGCGATGCCGCCGGCGAAGGGCACGACGCGGGAGATGAGATCCTCGTCGTACGTCACGCGGCCCGTCAGCGATATGTACTGCTCGGCAGCGGTGGCGTGGACCGTATCGACACTGATGGGAATGTTCTTCGACACCGAGTCGAGAGATAGTGCCTGGGCACGGGGCGCGTCGTCGTCGCTGTCGGCATGATTGCATGCAGTCAGGGATGCGATGGCGATCGTGGACAGGAGGACATGATGGAGTCGCATGAGGCTACTCGGAGTCAGGTGGATCAGTTGATGGGAAGTACCGTCGTTCCGGCCGCGACGTTGAGATCGATGACGGAGTTGTACCAGTGGCGCTCCGCTTCGATGGACATGATGGAGGCATCGACGATGGCTTGATAGAGATCGACGAATTCGATGAAGCCCAGGGCGCGTGCCCTGTAGGCGTTCAGGAGGGTGGTCGCGCGTTCGCCACCGGTGGCGTTATCCAGTGTGCGTGCCCGTTGAAGCAGGTTGGTCGACTCGCGAAGCGAGGCCAGGGCCGAGCGTATGTCCTGTGTGGCCGATTCCATGCCGGCACGATACGAGGCATCGCTGCGTTCGATGTTGGCCTGACTGATCTCGATGCCACCCTGGTTGCGGTCGAAGAACGGCAGCTCGAGAGACATGGTGAGGCCCATGTAGTCGGGCCAGGAGCTTCCCTGCTTGTCGTAGGTGAGGCCCATGCGGAGGTCGGGCCAGGCGAGGCGTTTCTGATAGCTGAGATTGGCGAGCTCGCGCTCGCGCTGGATGCGGTTGATCGCGAGGTCGGGCCGCTCGCGCATGGCCAGGGAGAGAAGAGACGGTTCGGTGAGCGTGTCGGACAACGACGTCGTGGGACGGGTGGCGAAGGGCGTGACGTCGTAGACGACGTCGGTGCTGTCGCCCAGGAGAACCCGGAGGGCGCCCATCGCATTGCGTTCGTTCATGCGGATCTCGCTGGCAGCCCGCTCGAGCTGGTAGCCCAGGACGCCGATGCGCAGCAGTTCCTGTTCGGCATAGACGCCTCGTCCTCTCATCGACTCCATGGCCGTGATCATCGCACGGAGCGAGTCGATGGCTCCATCCGTGATCCGTCGTTGGCGCGCATAGGCCTGGATGTCGACGAGCGCACGCTGCACCTGGGCGGTGAGGAGTCGTTGTGTTGCCGTCAGGACCGTCTCGTTGACCTCGACGTCCTTCTCGGCAACGGACGTACGGCCGCCGACGGTTCCCGAGTAGTCGATCTTCGTATCGATCGATGCGGTCTGCTGGCTCGGATTGGCGCCGTTGTTGAAGTCCAGCCACTTGCCGTTCGTACGGTTGAACAGATTGTATTCGATGGCGAGAGAGGGATTGTATCCCGTCGATGCCTGCAGCAGGCTGCCCCTGGCCGATCGTACGTCCGCACGGACGACGGCGATGCCGGCGTTCCGCGCGAGGGCGGTCTGCACGGCCGATTCCACGGACAGTTCCCGTCGTACCGGTTGCGCACCGAGGGATACGTACGACGAGAGCACTACGACGATCGAAATGAATCGGTACCTGGACATGAGGCTATTCGTGTTGTGTCAACCGACCGTATGACGGCATTGCACCGCGATGCGTTTGCCGTTTTCATGAGAATATCATGAGAATGGGATTAGGATGTCATTAACGCTTCGTCGAGGCTGGAAGCCGGATGATGACCGTCGTGCCTTCTGCCGGACCGCTGCTGATATCGATCGTTCCGGCGAGGTGATGGAGAATGGATTCCGTGACTGCGAGACCGATGCCATGCCCCTCGGCATGGAGTCGCGCGTCGTCGGTTCTGAAGAATGGATCCGCCACGTGACCGGCGGCTGTATCGTCGAAACCGATGCCATCGTCCTCTATCGTGATGGTGATGGTCGTTCCGTCGGATTCAAGATAAATATCTACCGGCTTATCTTCACTGTACTTAAGGGCGTTGTCGATGATGTTCGTAAGAACGACGGCCACCAGTACTTCATGGCCGTCGATGGTGAGATGCGATTCCTCTTCGGGCATCGTCTCGGTGTGAAGGCGGATACGGCCCGTGTCGTACTGCCTGCCGAGCAGGTCGATGGCATCGAGGAGGCATTCGTCCACACGGACGGGATGCGTGCCTTCGAGCGAGCGGCTGCCATCCGACCGTGCAAGGAGCAGAAGACCGTTCACGATGGCATTGAGATGCTCCGTTCCGGAAGCGATGGACAGTAACGTCGTCCTGTATTCATCGGCCGTACGCGGACGGGCCAGGACTACCTGTATCTCCCCGATGATGGAAGTGAGCGGCGTGCGGAGTTCGTGGGATGCGTTGGCGACGAACAGGCGCTGCCGTTCGAAGGATGTCTGCAGACGTTCGAGCATTTCGTTGAACGTCGAAGCCAGTTGTGCGATCTCGTCGCGGCCGTCGCCGACGTCGATACGATGATCGAGGTTGGTGGACGAGATGCTGTGAACGTCGGTGACGATCTTCGAGAACGGACGCAGGATCCTGCGAGAGAAGATGAAGCCGCCCATCGTCATGAGCACGATACCCACGCAGAGTCCCGCCGTCATCATGAACCGCAGATCGGCGAGCTTCCCGTTGCCTACCGCGTCGACGGCCGAGACCAGGATGACGAAGTCTCCCTGGTTGTCGTGGTAGTAGAGGCCTGCCGTGCAGACGGAGTCGCGGCATTCGCGGACGAGATTCTCGCGGCGCGTTTGTGCCACGAGATGATGGGGGATCGGTGTATCCGCCTTGGCTTCCACGAACTGCGGCTGGTTCTGCCGGTCGATGATGAGGATACGTTCGTAGGGTAACGTGACGAGGAACCGGCGATTCGATTCGAGCAGACGGTGGCGCGTCAGTTCATCCTGTTCGAGGAAGACCGTCGCCGCGATGACGGCGCGCTCCCGGAGACGCTCGAAGAAGTCGTCCTTCGCATTCCGGGCGGTCAGCACGTAGATGAAACCCAGCACTCCGCCCAGAACGAGACCCGTGATGGACGTGAAGAGGATGGTGAGCCGGGTGCCGATCTTCATGGCACGTCGTCGCGGATGATGTATCCGGTGCCGTGGACCGTATGGATCAGCTTCCGTTCGTACGGTCTGTCGATCTTGTTGCGGAGATACTTGATGTAGACGTCGATGATGTTCGTGCCGGTGTCGTGCGAGATACCCCAGACACGCTGTGCCAGTTCGGCGCGGGTGAACGTCTTGCCCGGTTGTCTGATGAGTTCGAGGAGCAGGGCGTATTCACGCGGCGTGAGTGCGATTTCCGTACCGGCGCGGGAGACGAGGCGGCGTTCCGCATCGAGGACGAGGTCACCGACACGAAAAAGCTCGGGTTCGGACCTGCCATGACGGCGTGTCAGAACACGAGCTCTCGCGACCAGTTCTTCGAACTGGAATGGTTTCACTACGTAGTCGTCGGCACCGAGTTCGAGACCCTTGACCTTGTCCTCGGTCGTTCCCAGTGCCGTCAGCATCAGGATCGGAGTCGTACGGACGGAACGGATGGCCTTGCATACGTCCAGTCCGTGCACGAGCGGCAGAAGGAGGTCGAGGACGATGACGTCATACGTTCCGGCGAGCGCACTCGCGATACCCGACTTGCCGTCGTTCGCCAGATCCACGGACCAGCCGAGTTCCGCGAAGCCCTTCCGCAGGAAGGCGGCTACCTTGGGTTCGTCCTCGATGATGAGTACACGCATGGCCTCTTATGACGTGCGGACACAGTGCTTGCTTCCGTCGGCGCCGCAGCAGTTCTTGAATTTCCTCTCCGGATGGTGCGGACACGGTTCGTTGCGACCGATGGCGGGGCCTTCGTTGCGGACCGTGGTGACGTTCTGTTGCGCGGGCACGCGTTCCGTCTCTTCGGCTCCACCGAACGACGACGACGCCGTAGGATGGGAGAACGTCAGAGGACGTGAAGCCGTGACGGACCGTGCTGCAGGAGGCTGCGGTGCCGGGCGTTGCGCGGGGGCGGGACGTTGCTCCTGTTGCTGCTCGACCGGTTCCTGTGCGCGCTGCTGTTGCTGGGCGACGGCAGGGAAGTAGCGGAAGGCGAAGTGGACGGAGTCCTTGTTGATGTCCTTCACGAGATCGATGAAGATCTTGTACGCTTCCTGCTTGTATTCGAGCAGCGGATCCTTCTGTCCGTAGGCGCGGAGGTAGATACCTTCCTTGAGATCGTCCATGCCGCGGAGGTGTTCGCGCCAGCGATCGTCGATCGTCTGCAGCGTGGCCACGCGTTCCAGTGCGCCCATGAATTCGTTGCCGAGCATCGTTTCCTTGCGGTCGTAGAAGTCGGTGGCCGCATCGACGACACGCTGGACGACGTCTTCCTTCTTCAGCGACGAGAAGTCCTGTTCCGTGATGTCGGGTTCGCAGAGCAACGTCGTACGCACGGCATTCTTGAAGCCGTCCGTATCGTTCTCGCCGTGGAACTGGTCGTACCAGTCCTCCGACATCTCGTTGATGTATTCGAAGAAGTCACCGCGCATGCGCTCGCCCATGAGGGCGTGGCGGCGGCGGTCGTAAATCACTTCGCGTTGCTGGTTCATGACGTTGTCGTATTCGAGCAGGCGCTTCCGGACGCCGAAGTTGTTGCCTTCGACGCGCTTCTGGGCGTTGCCTACGGACTTCGTCACGAGGGGGCTCTGGATGGGCTCACCTTCGGGTACCTTCAGACGCTGCATCACCGCGGCGATACGCTCGCCACCGAAGAGGCGCATGAGGTCATCCTCGAGCGAGATGAAGAACTGCGACGATCCCGGGTCACCCTGACGGCCTGCGCGGCCGCGCAACTGGCGGTCGATCCGTCGTGCTTCGTGGCGCTCGGTACCGATGATGGCGAGGCCGCCGTTGGCCTTCACGTCGGCATCCAGCTTGATGTCGGTACCGCGGCCGGCCATGTTCGTGGCGATGGTCACGGCCGCCTTGCGTCCGGCGCCCGATACGATCTCGGCCTCGCGCTGGTGCTGTTTGGCGTTGAGGACGTTGTGCGGTACGTTGGCGCGCTTGAGCATCTTGCTCAGTACTTCCGATACTTCGACGCTGGTCGTGCCCACGAGGACGGCGCGGCCGTCCTTGATGTATTGCTGGACGGCTTCGACGACGGCGTTGTACTTCTCGCGCTTGGTACGGTAGATCAGGTCGTCGAGGTCCTTCCGTGCGATTCCGCGGTTGGTGGGAATGACGACGACGTCGAGCTTGTAGATCTCGAAGAATTCTCCCGCTTCCGTTTCGGCGGTACCGGTCATGCCGGCCAGCTTGTGGTACAGGCGGAAGTAGTTCTGCAGCGTGACCGTGGCGAACGTCTGCGTATCCTGTTCGACCATCACGCCTTCCTTGGCTTCGATGGCCTGGTGCAGTCCGTCCGAGTAACGGCGCCCTTCGAGGATACGGCCCGTGAACTCGTCCACGATCTTGATCTTGCCTTCCTGAACGACGTATTCGTCGTCTCTCACGTAGAGCGAGTAGGCGCGCAGTAACTGGTTGATGACGTGGATGCGGTCCGACCGTTCGGCGAACACGCGCATGAGTGCGTCCTTCTTCTCCTGCTTGTCCTGTCCCGTGATCGTCTCGTCGCCTTCGAGGGCGCTCATCTCCGACGCGATGTCGGGGATCACGAACATCTCGGGATCTTCCTGGGCGGAACAGAGGAGTTCGCGGCCCTTGTCGGAGATGTCGATCTGGTGATTCTTCTCGTCGACGGTGAAGAACAGCTCGTCGTCGATGACGTGCATGCGCTGTCCTTGCTCCTTCAGGTAGTCGAGCTCCGTTTCCTTGAGGAGCTTCATGTTGTCCGGATCCTGCAGCAGCTTGGCCAGGCGGTTGTGCTTGGGCATACCGCGGTGCGCACTGAGGATGCATACGCCGGCCTTGGCGCGGTCTTCCTTCGTACCCGATGCCGACAGTTTCTCGGCGTCGGCGACGAGGGTGTTGATGAGGCGGCTCTGGACTTCGACCAGGCGGCGTACGCGGGGATTCATTTCCACGAAGGCCTGATCGGAGCTGGCGGTCGTTACCGGACCGGAGATGATGAGCGGAGTACGGGCTTCGTCGATGAGGACGGAGTCGACTTCGTCGACGATGGCGAACCAGTGCCCACGCTGCCCCATGTCGACGGCGTCGTTCACCATGTTGTCGCGCAGATAGTCGAAGCCGAATTCGTTGTTCGTACCGTAGGTGATGTCGGCCTGGTATTCGGCCTTCCGTTGCTGGGGAGGCATGTTGGACTGGATGCAGCCGGTCGAGATGCCGAGCATGTCGAAGATGGGCTGCATCCACTCGCGGTCGCGTCGGGCCAGGTAGTCGTTGACGGTCACGAGGTGCACGCCGCGTCCTGCGAGCGCATTGAGATAGAGCGGCAGGGTGGCGACGAGCGTCTTGCCTTCACCCGTGGCCATTTCCGAGATCTTGCCCTGGTGCAGGACGATACCGCCGATGAGCTGGACATCGTAGGGGACCATGTCCCAGCGGAGCTGCTGGCCGACGACGTCGTACTCGAGTCCGACCAGGCGCTTGCATGCCTGCTTCACCAGTGCGAAGGCTTCGGGCAGGATGCCGTCCAGCGTTTCCTGTACGGTCTTGAATTTCTCGCGTTCGATCTCGCCGATGCGGGCATAGGCGTTGGAGCGCTCGATGTGCGTCATGCTGCCATCGTTGCGGAGCTGCTCACGGATAGCCTCTTCCTCTTCGACGAGACTTTGGATGGAGGCGGCGATCTGCTGTCGGAACTCGTCGGTCTTCGCGCGCAGATCGTCGTCGCTCAGCGTATGGTAGGTCTCGTAGATCTCGTTGATCTCATCGACGATCGGCAACAAGGCCTTGACGTCCTTGTCGTGTTTTGTGCCGAAGATCTTCTTGAGCAGGCTGATCATGGAAATTCGCAGTTGATGACAAAACGCCGATGACGTTTACCCGATAGACGGATTTTAGCCCGCACGGGCCGTACGCCAGGTCCGGCACAAGCCGCCAAAATTATTTAATTTGAAGCTCTTACCAACACCTCATCCGTATGGCCGCCGAACATAGCGATCTTCTCGTCTATTCTCCCGAACATCTGCTCGCCCAGGCCGCTACGGCGGAAGAACGTCTGGGATACAGGATGGTGCGGTTCTACGTGGACGCACAGGGACGTCTGGCCAAGGAACCGACGGACGACGTGGCTACGTTCTACCTTTCCCCGTCGGGCGGTACACTGCGCGACGAAGAGCTGAACATCGTCGTCTACAGCGCCAAGTTCGATCTCTACAAGGGATTCGGCCGTACCTGACCTGCCATGATCTATCTCGACAATAGTGCTACGACGCGTATGGACGAGGACGTTCTCGACGCCATGTTGCCGTGGATGCGCGATTCCTACGGTAATGCTTCGTCGATCCACTCGCTGGGCCGTGCAGCCCGTGTGGCCGTGGAGAACGCCCGTACGGAAATCGCTTTGCTGATGAACGCCCATCCGGCCGAACTGATCTTCACGAGCGGTGGCACGGAGGCGGACAATACCGTACTCAAGAGCATGTATGCCGAATCGGCCCTGGTGCGCCGGATCGTCGTTAGCGCCACGGAACATCATGCCGTCCTGCATCCCGCCGAAGAGATGGCCGCACATGGAACCGACGTCGACGTCATCGGTGTCGATGCCGACGGCCGTGTCCGTCCGGACGAGGTCGCACGTTACGATCAGGCCTCGTGCCTGGTCAGCATCATGCACGCCAACAACGAAACGGGTGTGATCCAGCCCATCGCCGCCCTGCGTGAACGCATACCGTCTGCCTACATCCATACCGATGCCGTACAGTCGTTCGGGAAGATCCCCGTCGACGTGAAGGCACTTGGCGTGGATTTCGCGACGGTTTCGGCGCACAAGATCCACGGCCCGAAGGGGATCGGCGCTCTCTTCATCCGCAAGGGAATCGATTTCAAGTCCCATCAGCAGGGTGGGGCGCAGGAACGCAACCGCCGTGCCGGTACGGAGGCGGTAGCCCTGATCGTCGGCTTCCAGGCCGCTGCCAGAAAGGCCCATGCCAGGATGGACGCGCACGCGGCCCACATGACGTCGTGTACAACCCTCCTGCGCGATCTTCTCGTCCGGACCATTCCGGAGATCCGGTTCAACACTCCCGCGAACGGCGTTCTGCCTCACATCCTCAACGTATCCTTCCTGGACGCGGACCGACTCGACGGCGAGGCCATCCTGCAGGCCATGGATATCGCCGGTGTGGCCGTTTCCAACGGTTCCGCCTGCGTATCCGGCAGCCAGCAGCCCAGTCACGTCCTCAGCGCGATGGGACTGTCCGCGGCCGAAGCCCGAGCGGCGATACGCTTCAGCGTCTCGAAGGACACGACGCACGACGAAATTCGGTCCTCCGTTGCAATACTGGCCGAGATCGTTCGTAATATGCGTGTGTGAACACATAATTCATCATTGTAACAGTGAGGATTGGACATGAAGGCAATGAAGGTGCTGGCACTCGGAGTGCTGACCGTCGTATCGCTCAACGGCGCCATCGCGGGAACGGGTTTCTCCGGAGCTATGGGCGGAACGAAGAAGTATTCCCTGAACAACAGCGTCGGCCAGAACCAGATCCTCTTCCAGAGCGACGCTCCGATGGAGAAGATCAACGGCACGGCGGATAACGTGACGGGCAGCTTCCAGTTCGATCCCGCCAATCTCGAAGCGACGAAGGGGCGTATCGAGGTAGGCGTGAAGTCGATGACGACGGCCATCGCCAAGCGCGACGATCACATGTACAGCGACGTATGGCTGGATGCGGGCAAGTATCCGACCATCACCTTCGATATCGAATCGCTGAAGGACATCAAGGTGGAGACCAAGGATGGCCGCAATGTCGCTACCGCCACGGCTGTCGGCAAGTTCACCTGCCACGGCGTCACGAAGCCTCTGACGACGACGGTCAACCTGACCTATCTCCCCGAATCCGATGCCACGAAGAAGCGCGCCACCGGCAACTTCGTGATGGTCAAGACGACCTTCTCCGTGTCCCTCAAGGACCATAATATCACGGGCAAGGCCGGTGTCGTAGGCAAGAGTGTCGGCGAAACGATCAGTATCGAAGCCAACATCTTCGCCAACTCCTGATCCAGGGAACAAGATGAACGTAAGGCCGGTCGCTAGACCGGCCTTTTTTTTTTGCCCAATGGTGTCGTATCATTTGTTGTGGGGTTGAGGTAACATTCGTTACCATCCATCGATCGCTGCAACATCTACTATCCGGAGGCATGTGCATGACTCTTGCAATACGTTCATTTTCCACCGCGCATCGGCTGCCAGTCCTGCTGGCCATGGCAGCCCTTCTGATGATGACCGGCACCGCGGTGCAGGCGCATCAGGACGGGATGAGCCTGCTGTCGGCGACCGGCTGTGCCGGCTGTCACGGCGGGCAGAGCAACAACACGACCGTCCTTCTCGAAGGAGCGCGAACGGTCCGGGCCGGACAGCCCTCGAACTACACGCTGACCGTCGCCCATCCTCAGCATGACTACGCAGGCATGAACCTGTCGTTCAAGGACCAGGCCGGTGGTAATTCGGGACTTCTCACGCCCGGTCCGGGGTCGAAACCCCTCAATGGCGAGCTGACGCATGTCGAACCCCGCCAGATGGCGAACCATGTCGCCGGTTTCGTCTTCACGTGGACGGCACCTGCCCAGCACGGTATCGTCAATTTCAACGCGGCAGGGAATGCCGTGAATCACGATGGGCAGGCGTCCGACATCGATGACTGGAATCTCTCCGGTGCCATCCAGATCACGGTCACCGGTGCCACCATCACGGCACCCGCTGCGGGCGCGTCGTTCTGTGCCGGTTCCCCGGTGACGATCACCTGGACGCAGACCGGACATACGATGTTCAGGATCGAAGCGTCGAACAACGACTTCGCCAACGTCATCGGCGTCAATACCAACATCGCCGCCACGGCGGGAACGTATACATGGACGATTCCGAACGGAACCGCATCGGGAACGACCTACCGTATACGTCTGGTCGACGATGCTACCGGCGCCGAAATAACCCGGAGTCAGAATTTCACGATCAGTGGTCTGCCGAACATCCTGACGCAACCGGAGAACGTCATGGCCTGCGAAGGCCGCAGTTTCTCGGTCTCGGTTACGGCACAGGGTGCCGGACTCATATACCGGTGGCGCCAGAACGGTGTCGACGTTCCCGGGGGAACGACGGCTACGCTCACGCTCGCATCGGCGCGTGCCGAGCATGCCGGTACCTATGACTGCGTCATCACCGGCTGTGGTACCGTGACGTCGAATACGGCGACGGTGACGTTAACGACGAGGCCGACGATCACGACCCAACCCGTCGGACGGAGCATCTGCGAAGGAGACAGCGCCGTCTTCACCGTCGAAGCCCAAGGTGACGGGCTGCAGTATCAATGGCTCAAGAACGGTGAATTCATCAACGGCGCCACGACCAAGCGACTGGTCATACGCGGTGCCAGTCTGCTGGACCAGGCGGACTATACGTGCCAGATCAGCGGCACATGTCAGCCCGAGGCCGTGACGTCCGTCGCCAAACTCATCATCATGTCCCCGCCGAAGGTGACGTCGGTGTCGCCCGATCAATCCCTGAAGGCCGGAGATTCCCTGCTTCTTACGGTCGCCGTCACCGGTGACAGCCTGCGCTATCAGTGGGCGAAGAACGGCACTCCCGTGAACGGTGCGACGAGCGACCGTTTCCGTCTGGCTACGGTGGCTCGCGCCGATTCCGGCCTGTACACCTGCACGATCACGAACAAGTGCGGCACGGTCATGACGCGCCAGGTCAAGGTCAGCGTCAGCGCCGGCACCGGCCCGGGCGTTCTCGCCGTATCGACGAATACGATCGACCTCGGCACGATTGCCCTGTGCGGTAGCGTGGACACCGTCCTTGCAGGGTTGCTCAGGAATAACGGCGGTTCGTCTCTCATCGTGACGGGTTACACCGTCGAGCCCCAGGGCGCCTTTACCGCGGGTGGTGCCTCATTGCCGCTGACGATCGCACCGAGCGGTACGCAGGATGTCAATCTGAGGTTCGTGCCGGAAGAGACCGGTACCGCACAAGCCACGATCACGGTCCATTCCAACGGAGGTACGGCCACGATCACGGTCACCGCGACGGTCGTTCCGGCCATCACCTTCGCGAGCGATACGCTGGCCTTCGTGGCGGGCAAGGACGAACAGGCACAGAAGTGCAATACGATCGGCGCTCTCGACTGCGATTCCGCCGTCATCAGTGCCATTACGATCTCCGGCGCCGATGCGGGCACGTATCGCATCGTATCGCCCGCGCAGCTTCCCATGACCATCCGCAGGGGAGAGACGCTCGACGTATGCGTCTCGGCCATTGGCGGTGAAGGCGGCATGGCTCGCGTGCTTCTGGAATCGACCGGTGGATCGGACGAGTTCTTCGTCCACCGTACGGTGTCCAGTTCCGTTGCCGAAGCCGATGCCGCATCCTCGACCCTCGTCGTGCCGAATCCGGTCACGGACGAATGCCGGATCATGCTGCCGCTCGATGCACCGTACGGCATACGGATCGTGACTCCTGCCGGAGTGATCGTACGTACGTTGCGTGGTGACGCCGGTACGTCGCCCGTCCGCTGGGACGGCCGCGATGGCTACGGCATGCCGGTCGCCATCGGTACCTACGTGATCGGTATCGAGCAGGGTGGCCGCTGGTTCACGCAGCTCGTGACCGTGACGCGATAGGCGAAGCGGAAAGAGTCGATCATGAAAAAAGGCGTGTCGTTCTTCGGAACGACACGCCTTTTTCGTATTCGGAGATGAGACCGCAGTAGATCAGCCGCGGGGCTCGATCAGGGGAAGATGCCGAGTTGTGCGTACGCGGTCGCGATCTTGTCGATCGAATTGACGAAGGCCGCAGTACGCATGTCCTTGATCTTGGGCTGACCGAAGTAGATGTCCATGATGTTATGATAGCTGGAGATCATCGTGTCTTCCAGACCGGAGTTCACGATATCCTCTTCATCCGCACCGCGGGCCACCATGCGCTTTTCCGTCTGCGACAGGCTCTTGCCCGTCAGACGTTCGATCGTATCGACGAGGCGCGTGTTGGAACCTTCCTCGAAGCGCTTGTCCATACGGCCGAAGCGTACGTGGGAGATGTTCTTCAGCCATTCGAAGTAGGATACCACGACGCCGCCTGCGTTCACGAACATGTCGGGCATCACGAGGATTCCCTTCTTGAGCAGGATTTCTTCGGCGACGGACGTTACCGGGCCGTTGGCGCCTTCGGCGATGATCTTGGCCTTGATCTTCGGTGCGTTTTCCTTGTAGATCTGCGATTCGAGAGCGGCAGGGACGAGGATGTCGCATTCATGTTCGAGGACGCTGTTGCCGTCCTTGATGGTCTTGCCGCCGGCGAAGCCGGTGATCGTTCCCGTGGACTGGCGGTGCTTGTTGAGGGCTTCGACGTCGATACCCTTCGGGTTGACGACGGCGCCGTCCCATTCGATGATACCGATGATCGTGGCTCCACCTTCCTGGAGGAACTTGGCGGCGTGGTAGCCCACGTTACCGAAGCCCTGGATGATGATGCGCTTGCCGTCGAGGCCCGTTTCGAGCTTGAGCTTCTTCATCAGACGTGCGTCGCCGACGGCTTCGCGAACGGCATAGAAGAGGCCACGGCCCGTAGCCGCCGTACGGCCGCGTACGCCGCCTTGACCGACGGGCTTGCCCGTCACGCAGGCGAGAGCGTTGATCTCGTCCTTGGCGAAGGCCTGGTAGGTATCGGCGATCCATGCCATTTCACGTGGGCCGGTGCCGTAGTCGGGAGCGGGTACGTCCACCGACGGCCCGATAAAATTCTTGTGGATCAGCTCCACCGTATAGCGGCGGGTGATGCGTTCCAGTTCTTCCGCAGAGTAGTTCTTCGGATTGATGCGAATACCGCCCTTGCCACCACCGAAGGGTACGTCCACGACCGCGCACTTGTAGGTCATGAGCGCAGCGAGTGCCTGTACTTCGTCCTGATCGACGGTTTCGGCGTAGCGGATACCGCCCTTGCAGGGAAGCTTGTGGTGCGAGTGCTCGGCACGCCATGCCTGGACGACCTGGATTTCACCCTTGATGCGAACCGGGAACTGCATGTAGTACACCGAGTTGCAAACCTTGATCTGATCGAGCAGACCCTTGGGGTGGTTCGTTGCTGTTGCTGCCTTGTCGAAGTACTCGTTCACCGACTGCAGAAACGGTTGCGATCCGTGTGGGACCGCTGTAGCGGCTTGACTGCCGCGCTTGGCAGACTTCGCAGATGCCATAGAATGGATCACGTAGAAGTGTGGAACAGAGAGTATGTCGGTCGTGTGCTTGGGAGGGGGATCTTCTTACAGGTTGCCGCGGCGAGCCTGTTCGCGTTCGATGGCCTCAAACAACGCCTTGAAGTTCCCCTTGCCGAAGGAACGAGCACCCTTGCGTTGGATGATCTCGAAGAAGAGGGTAGGCCTGTCTTCGAGGGGCTTGGTGAAGATCTGGAGCAGGTAGCCTTCATCGTCGCGGTCGACGAGAATGCCGAGCTTGCGGAGAGGTTCGAGGTCTTCGTCGATCTTGCCGATACGCTCCAGCAGATCGGCGTAGTAGGTGTCCGGAACGGTCAGGAACTGCACGCCGCGGCGCTGGAGTTCGCTCACCGTGCTGATGATGTCGTTCGTGGCGATGGCGATGTGCTGAACACCGGGGCCATGATAGAATTCGAGGTATTCGTCGATCTGCGACTTCTTGCGTCCAGCGGCCGGTTCGTTGATGGGGAACTTGACGTAGCCCGATCCGTTGGAGACGACCTTCGACATGAGTGCCGAATACTCCGTGGAGATGTCCGTGTCGTCGAACGTCAGCAGAAGCTTGAAGCCCATGACGTCTTCGTAGAACTTCACCCATTCGTCCATGCGGCCGAGTTCGACGTTGCCCACGCAGTGATCCACGTGGAGCAGCCCTACGGGCGTCGTGATGTAGTTGTCCGTCATCGGCTCGTAGCCGGGCATGAAGGGACCGGAGTAGTTGCGGCGCTCGACGAACGTATGGATCGTATCGCCGTACGTGTGGATGGAAGCCGTCTTGACTTCGCCGAAGGAGTCGGTCAGCGTGCGGGGTTCGCCTGCATTCTTCGCACCGCGCGACGTGGTTTCCTTCCACGACTTCTCCGCATCATCGACCCACAGGGCCATGACCTTCACACCGTCACCATGCTTCGCGATATGGGCGTTGATGTCGGAATCCGGGTGCATGGGCGTGGTGAGTACGAAACGGATCTTGCCCTGCTGCAGCACGTAGGACGCACGGTCGCGGACACCCGTTTCGGGGCCTGCATAGGCCACGAGCTGGAAGCCGAAGGCCGTACGGTAGAAGAAGGCCGCCTGCTTGGCGTTGCCGACGTAGAATTCGATGTAGTCCGTGCCGTTGATGGGCAGGAAGTCCTCGGTTGTCGACGGCGCGGGAGCCGTCATCGTGTCCGTACTCATGTCGTGTATTCCATCGATGTTCAGATTGTAACAAAAGCGCCGGCGAGTTCGCGCAGCACGGCTGCGAGCCGCCGATTCTGATCGTTCGTGCCCGTACTGATGCGTACGCAGTGCGGCAGACCGAAGCCTGCGAGCGGACGCGAAATGAAGCCACGTTCCAGCAACGTACGATGAAATGTCGTTGCATGGTCCGGCGAACCGCAATCCACCATCACGAAATTCGCGATGGAGTTCGAGGTCCGGTAGCCGTTCGTGCGAAGTGTCTCGTGCAGGAGGGCCAGGCCTTCCGCGTTGAGTTCCACGGTCTTCCGCACGAAGTCCTTGTCGTCGAGTGCTGCAACGGCTGCGGCGCAGGCGGGGCCGTTCGGATCGAACGGCAGCTTCGTACGCAACAGCCACTGGATGACGTCGGGATGACCCACGGCATATCCCACGCGCAGGGCCGCGAGACCGTAGGCCTTGGAGAACGTTCTCAGCACGATCACATTGTCACGTCCCATCGTCGACGCATCGGGATAGGTGTCCGGTGCGAGATGCGATGCATACTCGCAGTAGGCTTCGTCGAGGATGACGAGCCTGTCATTCGGTACCTGGTCGAGGAACCACGTCAGCTCGTCCCTGGTGATGTGCGTTCCGGTGGGATTGTTCGGATTCGGGATGTAGATGACCTTGGTCTGCGGCATGATGGCCGCGGCAAGGGCATGGACGTCGAACCGGTAGTCGTCGGTGAGCGGAACGAACTGCGGTTCCGTACCGGTCGACCGTACGGCGATGCCGAAACTGACGAAGCCTCCGCGGCACGACAGCGCCGTTTCTCCGGGAAGGAGGAACGTATGCATGATCTGATGGATGATCGGATCGCTGCCGTTGTTGACGCTGATGTGGGCAGGCGTCACGCCGTGGACGTCCGCCAGACGCGCCCGCAGCCGTTGTCCGCCGTCGGGGTAGATGCTCGCGGACGCGAGAGCCTGCTGCGCGGCGGCGATGGCGAGGGGCGAAGAACCGGAAGGATTCTCGTTCGAGGCGAGTTTTTCGACGTTGGACAGGCCGTATTGCCGACGGATCTCTTCGGGTGAGGCACCAGGAGTGTAGACGGCAAGATGATGAAGATGAGAGGGTGTCGATATCATGATCTGCAAAACTACGAATGAGCGGGTGAAAGCCACGACCTGTCTATCTTCGCGCTTCGTTCCACCGATCGTTGACCACGTCACCATGTCCCGTCGACCGCGAGTCGTCATCATTTTTACCGGCGGTACCATCGCCTCCAAACTCGACAAGGAGTGGGGTGGAGTGGTTCCGAGTATGTCGGGTGGCGAGATCCTCGCCCAGATTCCCGGCATCCACGATGTCGCCGACATCCTCATCCACGAATACGGAACCTTGCCCGGACCCCACATCACCCCGGCCCGTATGCTCGAAATCTCACGCATCGTCCAGGGGTACGCCGACGATACGTCCATCGACGGTATCGTGATCACACACGGAACCGATACGCTGGAGGAAACGGCATACTTCCTCGACTGTACCGTCGATACGGCGAAACCCGTCATCGTCATCGGTGCCATGCGCAATTCCAGCGAGCCCGATTGGGACGGACCACGCAACGTGCGCGATGCCGTGACGGTCGCGGCGAATCCCGGTGTGTCGGGACTCGGTGTGATGGTCTGTCTCGGCGGTATGCTCACCGCCGCATCCGAGGCATCGAAGACGGATACGGAGGATCTCAACACGTTCACCAGCTTCGACTTCGGTCCACTCGGACGAGTGACGAACGGCCATCTGCTGATCCATCGCCGCCCCCTCCACCGCGAAGTCTTCAGGGTGGGGGAGCTGCCGTCGTCCGTACCGCTGCTCAAGTCCTATGCGGGTATGGACGGCATGCTGGTACGGGCCTGCAGGGAGCAGGGCGCTCAGGGACTGGTCGTGGAAGCCTTCGGTGTGGGGAACGTGACCCCGCCCGTCTACTACGAACTGTCTGAAGCCGTGGCCGCAGGCCTGCCCGTCGTTCTGGTCTCGCGTTGCCCGGTAGGACGGATCGAACATACCTATGCCTACGAAGGGGCCGGCCGTCATCTGCATGAAGCGGGTGTGATCTTCGCGGATTACCTGAACGGCCAGAAGGCCCGTATCAAGCTGATGTGCGCTCTCGGCGCAGGGGTGACCGTGGACGGTATCCGCGTGGCCTTTGAATGGGCCGATGCGGCGGAGGACATCACGACATGAGATGTACGGTTGCGCGCATCGATCTCGGTGCGCTCCGATGGAATCTGTCCCAACTGCGTCACCGCGCCGAAGGACGGAAGATCATGGCCATGGTGAAGGCCAATGCCTATGGCCATGGCATGATCGAGGTGAGTCGCACGCTGCAGGAAAGCGGCGTGGACATGCTCGGTGTGGCCTTCGCAGACGAAGGCGTGACGCTCCGCGAACAGGGAATCGTGGTGCCGATCATGGTCCTGACGCCGACGATGGCCGATGAGGCCCGGATCGTCGTCGATAATGCGCTGACCACGGTGGCCTGCGACTTCGATCAGGTGGCTGCCCTCGGAACGCTGGCGGCGGAGGGCGGAACGAAGGCCATCGTCCATGTCTATGTCGACACGGGCATGCACCGCGACGGTGTGCAGCCTCACGAGGCAGTGGACTTCGTCCACGCGCTGGATCGTCTGCCCGGCATCGACGTACAGGGTATCTGCACCCACTTCGCGACGTCCGACGAAGCGCACAGCGGCTTCCTCCTGGAGCAGCTGGAATCTTTCCGGACCGTCGTGGCGACGCTGTCGTCCGCAGGTCGTACCTTTGTCCATGTCCACGCTGCGAACACCGGCGCCATCTGGCAGGCCGAACAGGCACTGTGTACGATGGTCCGCCCCGGACTTTCCCTCTATGGTTATGCCCCTCCCTTCGACGACGCGATGACGATGCGCCCCGTCCTGTCACTGGAGACGAAGGTGCTCTCCGTACGGAGGATCAGGGCGGGGGAAACGGTGAGTTACGGCAGACGGTATACCGCGCCGGCGGACCGTACCATCGCGACGATCCCCGTGGGATACGGCGACGGCTATCCGCGCAAGCTTACGGGAAAGGCCACCTGCCTGATCAATGGCCGATCCTATCCCGTCGTCGGTACCATCTGCATGGACGAGTGCATGGTCGATGTCGGCGACGATCCGGTAGCCATCGGTGACGACGTCGTGCTTATCGGGCGTCAGGCCGATGTCGACGGACGGATCGCGTCGATCGACGCCACCGACGTCGCAGCATGGGCCGAAACAATTCCCTACGAGATCACAACAGCCATCACGGCCCGCGTGCCGCGCAAGTATGTATAGTGTCCGCCTCGACAATTTCGAAGGTCCTCTCGACCTGCTGCTGTTCTTCATCAAGCGGGACGAGCTGGATATCTACGATATTCCCGTCGCCTCCATCACGCACGAATTCCTCGACTATGTGCGGCTGATGGAACTGCTCGATCTGGAACTTGCGGGCGAGTTCGTCGTCATGGCCTCGACGCTCGTCCAGATCAAGGCACAAATGCTGCTGCCGCGCGAGCCTACGGGAATTCCCGAGGTCGACAAGGGCATCGAGGACGACCCCCGTGCGGAACTCGTACGGGCGCTGCTGGAATACAAGCGGTACAAGGAAGCCTCGGAGACCCTCGCCACGCAGGCCGACGAACAGCGCTACGTGATGTACCGTCAACTGTTCGAAGGTGAGGAAATCCACGCGGCATCCGACGGCGCCTACAGGAATGCGACGCTCTTCGACCTGCTCAAGGCGTTGAAGAAGGCCATCGACAGGGCTCCGGATCTTCCCGACCCGCACGTGGTGACGCGCTTCCCGTTCACGGTGGAAGAAAAGGCCGAGGAAATCGTCCATATCCTGCGTTCACGGCCCAGCGTGCGTTTCTTCGAGCTGATCGGCAGCCTTTCGAAGATGCACATCGTGGTGACCTTCCTGGCCCTGCTCGAGCTCGCCAAGAACTCGCACATCCGTGTGCAGCAGGACCAGGCGTTCGACGATATCATGGTCGTCGCGCGCGATGAGAATGAACAACAAGAAATGACGGAAGAGCAAGAGAATGTCTGATATCAACGAAGAACTTCACGAGAGCGGTGAGGCCGGTTTTCCGGAAGAGCCGACGATGGATCCGGCCGTCGAGGACGATGAAGCCACCGGTGCGGAGCGTCTGAACGTTCCGTACTTCTTCACGCTCGGCAGGTTCGACCAGTTGCGCGCACTGGAATCGCTGATCTTCGCGAGCGATGATCCGCTGTCCGCCCGCGCCATGCATCGCATCCTTGTTCTCGAGGATCCTTCCCAGACGGTTCCCGGACAGCAGTCGCTGCCGCTCGACGGCGACAAGCCGCAGGAGCCGCCGAAACCGCCATTCCAGGTGCCCGTCCATTACTTCGACGACCTGGTGGACGAGATCAACGACGACCTCGAGAAGACGGACAGACCCTTCCGTATCGTCAAGATCGCAGGCGGCTATCAGTTCGCCACGACACCCCAGCACGGTCAGCTCGTCCAGCGTCTGCTCAAGGCCAAGAACCGCAAGCGGCTCACCCAGGCCGCCCTGGAAACCCTGGCCATCGTGGCCTACCGTCAGCCCATCACCAAGGCCGAAGTCGATGCCATTCGCGGCGTCAATTCGGGCGAGGTAGTGAACTCGCTTACCGAAAAACAGCTCGTGGCCATGGTCGGCCGCGCCGAAACGCCGGGCAAACCGCTACTCTACGGCACCACGGATGACTTCCTGCGCGTCTTCGGGCTGAACAGCCTTTCCGATCTGCCCAAGCTCCGCGAGATCGACGATCTGCTCAAGACGACGACGACGATGATCGATATGGATGATACCATCCAGGTCACGACCGATCACCGTACACTTCGCCGTCAGATCAGCCTTCTGCTCGACGGAGATACGGCCGAGGCCGCTGCCGATACGGATGCCAATTCCGGTGCCTACTGGCACAGTCCGGATGAGCACGGTTCCTCCGAGGAAGAAGGAGGGGGCGTCGACCCCGGATCGTCCCCGGATACCGAGGGCGAAGGTTCTGGCGAGGCCGCCGTCGATTCCGGTGATACGGAAGCGGGGGGCGACGCGGATAGTCCCGATGGTGTTGTTGGAGAAGGCCCCTCTACCGAGGAGATGTCGCCGTCCGACGACGAAGAGCCTTCCTGAACGACCGCGCCCGGCGGACGTGAACGTTTCGTCAAGCTATCGACACTTGTACGTGATTCGTGCAGGCTGCTCCTCGTGGTGCGGCTTGTATGCTCTTTGCCGTATCGATACGGAACGTCGCATTCGAATGATGGAAACCGAAAAAACTACAATAGTTTATTCGTTGACCCGTTCGTATGTTTGTTAGTTCGGTTTCGATGGCGTTACCCGTCTTTCTCGAGTCATGCACACCCCTCAACCCTCCTCCCGGAGTGGCGTCAGAGAGACAAGAACAAACAGTCAAGTACGTATGTGCCGTCGGACCTTGTCCGACGAGAAACCCTCGACAAAGCCCCGCGTTCAGCGGGGCTTTTTGTTTTCGACCGGATCATGCCTGTATCGCTCGACGATCGAGCGATACCGATCCGGAGCCACCGACGATGATGGCCAATGACATCGACAGGACGAGGAGGTGGTATTCGTAGCCCTCGGTTCCAGCGGGCATCGCTCCGTTCCAGTTCATGAAGAAGCCGTTCGCGGTGTGCATCGAGGCCGCCACGACGAAGTTGATGAAGATCAGCATGGCCGCGGGACGGCTCCACAAGCCGAGAATGAGCGCGACCGGAGCCGCCAGCTCGGCGACGAAGACCATGAAGGCCAGTGGACCGGGAATGCCCAGCGTCTGCGTGAAATACTGCATCGTACCGGAAAAGCCGAATCCTCCGAACATGCCGAATGCTTTCTGCAGGCCGTGGGGCAGGACGACGAATGCGAGCACGATTCGGATGATCGCGAGCGGGAGAGAGGAGGAGGTCGCCATGATGCGGCGGGTGAGCGGTCCCATCGTAGTTCCTGTGAGAAAAGTGACTGGTTGATAATTGATTGATCAACTATCTGTGTTTTAAAAAAACCTTTCTCGCACGTCGGCGAGAATGGTGAGCAGTGATTTCAGGTCCGTCATGTCCATGGATTCGAGTGTCGTGTGATCGATCTTGTCCATCGCCGCATCCGACGAGAGGAGCAATTCTCGACCGGCTTCCGTGAGGCTGCACAGGACGACGCGTCTGTCGGTGGACATGCGCTCACGCTGGATGAGTTTCTTGGCTTCGAGCCGATCGAGGAGGCGCGTCATGCCCGGTGCATGTTCGATCAGCCTGTTGGCGATCTCCATCGTCTGCAGCGGCTCGCCGGCGCCTCTCAGGATCCGCAGCACATTGTACTGCTGGAAGGTGAGTCCGTACGGCTCGAGATCCCGTTCTGCCCGCGTCCTGATCACGTCGGCCGTCTTCAGCAGGGAAACGAGCGTCTCCTGGCCGATCGACGAGAATGGTCTCGTCTGCCCGATGCTCTCGAGTAGTGATGGTTGTTGTTTCTTCACGACACGAACATACGACAATTTATTTGACTAGTCAAGTATCTACTTTCGAGCAAGGTACAGCTGCAGGAAAAGGGAAGTGATTCGAGGTCCAGGTTCATTGGCCCCCGGGCATGTCAGGGGATCGTTACTTCGAGGCCGTCGTAGGCCAGCCGGACGTTCGCCGGCAGTCGGGTTTCGCAGTCCGCATGCTTGATCTGATGCGAGATATGCGTGAGGTAGGTCTGCCCGGGCTGGAGCTCGTCGATGACGGCCAGGGCCTGCGATACCGTGAAGTGCGTCGGATGAGGTTCGTAACGGAGACCGTCGAGGATGAGGGTGGACAGGCCCGTGAGCATGTCCATCGAGTCTCGGGAGATACTGTTGGTATCGGTACAGTAGGCGAGCGATCCGATGCGATAGCCGTTCACGCGCATGGAGCCGTGCTTCATGGGAACGGGCTGGAGTGTGATGTCGCCGATGGTGAACGGGTCCGTATCGATGATATGGGTATCGACGGACGGGACAGCGGCACCACTCGGGGCGATCAGACCGAAGGCATAGGGGAACGTGTCGTGCAGGACATCGACGGTTTCCCGCATCGCATGGATGCGTATCGGACGGTTGTACCTGAAGTTGTACGGCCTGATGTCGTCGAACCCGCCGATATGGTCGAAGTGGTGATGCGTGAACACGATGCCGTCGATATCCATGATATCGTGCTGCAGCATCTGCTGGCGGAAGTCCAGGGAGGTGTCGATGACGACGGTCGTCGTTTCGCTCCGTATCAGCAACGAGGTACGCAGGCGTTTGTCACGCGGATCGGTGCTCCTGCATGTAGGGCACTCGCATGCGACGGACGGAACACCGGTGGACGTGCCGCTGCCGAGCACGGTCACGCGAATCATAGATGGCGTTCTGCGTGGTAGGAACTGCGTACGAGCGGTCCCGATTCGACATAGTCGAATCCCATCTCCAGGCCTATCTGCTTGTAGCGGGCGAATTCGTCGGGGTGGACGAAGCGGTCCACGGGAAGGTGGTTCTTCGTGGGTTGGAGGTATTGTCCGAGCGTCAGGATATCCGTTCCGACGGCGACGAGATCCTTCATCGTCTGTACCACTTCCTCGGGCGTTTCGCCCAGTCCGAGCATGATGCCCGTCTTGGTGCGCATGCCCTGGCGCTTCGCCTCTTCGAGGAGGGCGAGCGTCCAGTGATACTTCCCTTGCGGGCGTACGCGGCGATAGAGGCGGGGGACCGTTTCCGTGTTGTGGGCCAGGATGTCGGGATGGGCATCCACGACGCGCTGGAGGTTCTCCATGTTGCCCTTGAAGTCCGGAATCAGCACTTCCATCGTGGTATCGGGATTGAGTTTCCGCGATTCGCGGATCGTCGCGGCCCAGAGCTCGGAGCCTCCATCCTTGCGTTCGTCGCGGTTGACGGACGTGATGACGGCATGCTTGAGATTCATGGCCTGGATCGCCTCGGCCACACGCAGCGGTTCACCGTCGTCCATGGGCATCGGGCGGCCCGTCTTCACGGCACAGAAGCCGCAGGACCGGGTGCAGGTGTCGCCACCGATCATGAACGTGGCCGTACCCGCATTCCAGCATTCCGTGATGTTCGGACAACGTGCCTCCTCGCAGACCGTATGCAATGCCTTCGTGCGCATCATCGATTTCACACGGGCATAGTCCTCGCCGCCGGGTGCGCGCACCTTGAGCCATTCGGGGCGGCGGCCGTTCGGAAGTTGCTGTTCGTTCGGTTGGATGACAGGTAGGCTGAGCATTGACGTCGATTCCGGGATGTGCTTGTTGTTCCTTGTCCGTACGGGCTTACTGCATCAGGGCAGGATGGATCTTCTTCGCCATCGGGCGGATGGCCTCGAGATAGGTCGTCGGCGATTTGTAGATGTTCTTCGCCTGGTTGACGGGGTCGGCCATCTTCGTCGCGATGTCGTAGACGTAGACGTTGAGCAGGACGCGGTCTCCCTGCAGGAAGAAGTTGCCCTGGACGACCTTTGCGGCTCCGAGAGTGGAGACGGCCTTCCAGATATCGGATTCGTACTGGGGATTCGTCGGATCGAGATTCAGTTCCGAGATCGCCATCTCCACCGAGTCGGCCGGAATGACCATGAACTTCGTCTGGGCCGGCTCGATCGCGAGCACTGCCTTCGTGAGCGAGTCCGAGAGCTGGGTGGTCCAGGGGTTCCTGCTGATGTGTCCATCCATGTTGCGGAAGGGAAGGATGGCGACGCGTGTCTGGGCCAAGGCACCGACCGTGACGAAGGTCGTGAGCAGAAGGGGAAGAAGACGGCGAATCATAGGGGGAACCTCTTGTTGTCGAGCTCGTCCTTCAACGTTGCCATAACGACGCGGAGACCTTCGACGCATTGGCGTGCCGATGCCCAGTCTTCGCGCTCGGCGTCTGCCATGATGTCCTTTCCGACGGCGGAGAGGTCGCGCAGGCCGAATTGGAGGAACGAACCCTTGATAGTATGCCCGAATCTATAAAGTTCTTCCTTTTCATGGCGAACATCGATATCGGGCCATACGACCGTAAGATCATGAAGCCATTGTGTGACGAATTCGGGAAAGAATTCGCGCAGGACCGGGTCGGATGATATCGACGTCGGAACGCTGTATGGTAGTACAAGACGATCGGGCACGGGAAGACTCCTGTAAGCCGAATTTTGTCTTCCCGCCATAGGCGGGGAGGCAGCCATTTATCTGGGAGCGACGTTGCCGCCGCCCTCGGGCGATCTACCCGAAGCGGGTGGGCGGACCCTGAGAGACGAACAGCCTCTCACACCTGCGTGTCCCGCTTCTGCTTGATCTTGCTCCGCACGGGGTTTGCCAGCCGGCCGGTCACCCGGAACGCTGGTGGGCTCTTACCCCACCGTTTCACCCTTACCGCGGACGAGCCGCGGCGGTTTGTTTTCTGTTGCACTTTCCGTCGGCTCGGTGCGGATCGGGGACCGATCCGCCTCCTTGCCGCCTCGCCGTTAGCGAGCGTGCCGTTCTGTGGAGTTCGGACTTTCCTCCGCAGGACATGCCTGCGGCAGCTGCCCGTCGTCCCCCCGTGACCGATCTGTTCAGTACCGTAATCAGCCTTCGATGCGTTCTTCGACGTTCACGACCATGTTCTCCGGATAGAGAATGCGCCCGCAGTTCTCGCAGGTATAGATCTTGTCGTGATTGTACTTCATTTCCATGATGCGCTGGGAAGGGACGGCCGAGAAACAGCCGGAACAGCTGTTCTTGCGCAGGGGAACCACGGCTTCGCGGTGGAACGTGCGGATACGCTCGTATTCCATCTGCATCGTGCCGTCGACGTTCACCACGAGCTGCTTGCGCTGGTCGATGAGACGGCGGAGTTCGTCGTTGTGTTCGCCGGATACCGATTCGAGCTCACGCTCCTTGTCCGTCAGGAATTCCTTCGCCTCGTCGAGGTCCCGCTGCTGCTGCTCGAGGGTGGATTTCAGATTCTCTTCCTTCACGTTGGCCGTGCGGAGAGCGTCGTCGAGTTCCACGCGTTGCAGCTTGATGGATTCCAGTTCCTTCGTGATGGCATCGAACTCGCGGTTGTTCTTGACCTGGAACTGCTGCTCGGTGAGCCGCGTTTCCTTGTCGATGAGTTCCTGGCCGGTCACATGGGCCGTACCGCGGAGATGCTCGAGATCGCGAAGGGCCTGCATCGTCTGTTCGGCCACGAGCGTACGCTCGCGGACGATGCCTTCGTGTTTCTTGACTTCGAGCGGAAGGTCGCCGAGGTCATCGTGCAGCTCGTCGAGCTGTGCATCGATTTGCGCCAGGCGCGCCAACAGCGTAATCTGGTGTTCCATGAGAATCTACGATAGTGATGAATGGACGTAGGGAGGTGCTGCCGCCGGCGCAGCGTAACGAACGGGATTGGTGACGACGCGGCTCTCCACGAGCTCCGCCGCCATACCGTATTCGAGGCCGAGGGCCTGGATCATCCCGGCAGGAACGAACCGTTCCATTTCGAAGTGTCCAGGGTCGATCAATCCGATGACGCCGTCCGCGGCATGGAAGCCGTGATACTTGACGTCGGCCGTGATGAAGACGTCGGCACCCGACGCGATGGCGTCGTCCATGAAGGAAGCGCCGCTGCCTCCAACCAGGGCGACGGACGTCACGATGTCCGTCGTCGGCGGGATGTAGCGTACCGGCGAACCGCAGACGGCCGTCGTCCGTTCCATGAGCATATCAAAGGTCATGCCATCCGGCGCGGCGGCGAGCAGTCCCATGCCGAAGCCTTCGCCGACCGGCGATGGCTGCAGGGGGCGGAGCGGATGCAGGCCGAGGCGGTTGGCCAGGACGTGATTCGTGCCCCTCGGGAATGCGTCGAACGCCGTATGCACGCACAAAAGTGCGATGTCGTTCTCAATGAGAGAGCATGCCAACCGTCCTACCCTGTCGTTACGATCCAGTCGCAGAAGCGGAGTGTAGATGAGAGGGTGGAAGGCGAGGATGGCGTCGCAGTCGAGAGTGATGGCTTCGGCGAGAACGGCATCGGTCACTTCGAGGCATACCAGCACCTTACGGGCGGTATCGCGACGCGATGAAACGTGCAGACCGATATTGTCGCCGCGCATTGCCGCGTTGGGCTTGAAGAGAGTGTCGACGATGCGTTGGAACTCGCGCAGCTGCATAGGAACTGTAAACTACGGAATCGTCAGCGACTAACAATGTTATCCACAGGTGGATGGGCGGTAGGCCGACCCTGTAACTTTCTTCGGTTCGGACTATTTTACACCCAAGACATGAGACCACAATCCGTCATGACACGACGCCTCCCGATAGTAACGTTCGTCCTGTGCTGTGTGATCGGTTCCTTCACGAGACTGTCCGCACAGATTACCGGTGAGCTTCCCCCTCCACCCGACACGCTGATCGTCTTCACGTCGCCTCGCCCATTGCTCGAGAACGACGGCGAGACGAAGGCCGCCACGACGGCGATGGGACTCGATCTGCTGTTCTCCGGAAGCGGTTGGGGAGTGGGCGGATTCTATCAGCACATCCTGTCGCGCGACCTCACGGCATTCTTCCATCTGGCCATTTCCGGACGCCGCAATACCGACGAATTCGAGAATGCCTGGTTCGGACCGGTCCCCGTCGTTTCCAACAAGGTGAATCGCCTCTTCATGGTGCCGATGACCGTTGGCCTTCAGTACCGCCTGTTCAGCGAATCCCTGCAGGACTCCTTCCGACCGTTCGTGAGCGGAGGCATCGGCCCGACGGTGATTCTGGCGACGCCCTACATCCGTGACGGACTGTATTACGAGTTCTTCAACTCCTTCGGCTATGCCACGACCTACGTCCGCCCCGGAGGCTTCATCGGCTTCGGCTCGTTCTTCGGGTCCATCGGTGCAGGCAGCCTGATCGGCGTCCAGATACGGTACTATACCATACCGTTCGGCGGCAATGGTCTGGAAAGCGTGAAGGGGAGTCCGATCAACGATTTCGGCGGTGTCTTCCTTTCCCTGACCGTCGGCTCGGCATACTGATGCTGACGCTCGAACCGATCGGTATCGTCCATAGTCCCTATGTCTCCAAGTACGATGCCCCACGCCAGCCCGGTGTGGACGACAGACGTCATGAAGCCGTCGTCGAACTGATGGCGGGCAGGAACTTCGAACAGGCCCTTGAGGACATGGCCGGCATCGAGCGGATATGGATCGTGAGCTGGTTCCACCGTGCCACGACGTGGAAACCCAAGGTCCTGCCTCCACGAAGCACGCACAAGCGTGGGCTCTTTGCCACACGGTCGCCGCACAGACCCAATCCCATCGGTCTCTCGGTGGCACGCATCGTGGCCATCGACGGGCTTCGCATCACCATCGCGGAGACGGATCTGCTCGACGGAACTCCGGTGCTCGACATCAAGCCCTATATCCCGTATGCCGACTCTTTTCCCGGCAGTGCTGCGGGATGGGTCGACGATGACGTCCGCTCGGCGGTCTTCGACGTCCATGTCGATCATGATGTCCATGTCATGGCTCCGGCCGATGTCCTCGATCATGCCCGGCGAGTCCTCGCGCTGGACCCCGATCCGCATCCCTACAGACGTACGTCGATGCTGCCCGACGGACGGCGCATGCTCGCCATCCGGCAATGGAGGCTCATCTACGTCGTCGATGGCCACGACGTCCATATCAAGGCCATCGTCATAGGGGATTCCAATGACGAGATGCCGTAACTTAGCGGCTCACAGTCACTGCAGCACATACCATGTCAGACATACGTTCGCTACTCGCACAGCGCATCCTGTTGCTGGATGGTGCCATGGGTACCATGATCCAGCGCCTTCAACTGGAAGAGGATGATTTCCGGGGTTCACGGTTCGCCGAT
This sequence comes from Candidatus Kapaibacterium thiocyanatum, assembly GCA_001899175.1. Classification (NCBI taxonomy): domain Bacteria; kingdom Pseudomonadati; phylum Bacteroidota; class Eximiradiia; order Eximiradiales; family Kapaibacteriaceae (SeqCode); genus Kapaibacterium (SeqCode); species Kapaibacterium thiocyanatum (SeqCode). The sequence goes on from MKVH01000024.1 coordinate 565,653, forward strand.
CATCGGCATCCCCTCAAGGGTAACAACGACCTCCTGGTGTTGACGCAACCCGATGCCATACGCTCCATCCACCTGGAGTACTTCGAGGCCGGCTCCGATATCGTAGAAACGAATACCTTCAACAGCAATAGGATCGCCCAGGCGGACTACGGCATGGAGGACCTCGTCGTCGAGATGAATCGCGCCGCCGTGCGACTGGCACGGGAGGCAGCCGACGAGATGATGCGCCGGATGCCGGATCGGCCGCGTTTCGTGGCGGGTGCCGTCGGCCCGACGAACAAGACCCTGTCGCTGTCGCCCGACGTGAACGATCCCGGTTTTCGTGCGGCATCGTTCAGGGAGATGTGCGACGTCTACAAGGAACAGATCGTCGCCCTCGCCGAGGGTGGTGTGGATCTGCTGCTGATCGAAACGATCTACGATACGCTGAACGCCAAAGCCGCCGTGAAGGCATTCGCTGAACTGTGCGATGACATGACGCTCGATGCGGAACTGCGGAAACGTCTGAACGACCTGCCCGTCATGCTCAGCGGTACCATCGTGGACCAGAGTGGGCGGACCCTGTCCGGACAGACGACCTCCGCGTTCTGGGTTTCGCTGGCCCACACCCGTAACCTGCTGAGCATCGGCCTCAATTGCGCACTGGGCTCGGCGATGATGCGGCCTTATATCGAAGAACTGTCCGAGCTGGCTACGACCTTCGTCTCGCTCTATCCCAATGCCGGTCTGCCCAATGCGATGGGCGGTTACGACGAGACTCCGGCCTTCATGGCCCAGCAGGCTCGCGACTATGCCGAAGCGGGCTTCCTCAATATCCTCGGCGGTTGCTGCGGTACGACGCCGGATCATATCCGAGCGATGGCGGAAGCCGTGGCGGACATGGCTCCACGCAGCGTCCGGGAACGTCCGCCCCTCCTCACCCTGTCCGGTCTCGAACCTCTCGTCATACGTCCCGAAACCAACTTCGTGAACGTCGGCGAACGGACGAACGTCACGGGCTCGCGTGCTTTCGCCAAGCTCATCCTGAACAACGACTACGAGAAGGCTCTCGACGTGGCCCGTCAGCAGGTCGAGAACGGGGCTCAGATCATCGACGTGAACATGGACGAAGGGATGCTCGATTCCGAAGCCGCCATGCAGCGGTTCATGCAGCTCATCGCCGCGGAACCGGATATCTCGCGCGTGCCCGTCATGATCGACTCATCGAAGTGGAGCGTCATCGAAGCAGGTCTGGAATGCCTGCAGGGCAAGGGTATCGTGAATTCGCTGTCGATGAAGGACGGAGAAGATGAATTCAAGCGTCGTGCCCGCGTCTGTCGCGACTACGGCGCCGCCGTCATCATCATGGCGTTCGACGAGAATGGCCAGGCCGACACCTTCGAACGCCGTATCGAGATCTGCGAACGTGCCTATCGTATCCTGACGGAGGAAGTCGGCTTCCCGCCGCAGGACATCATCTTCGATCCCAACATCCTCACGGTCGGTACGGGTATCGAGGAACACAACAACTATGCCGTCGACTATCTCCGCGCCACGCATTGGATCAAGGAGCATCTGCCCCTCGCCAAGGTGTCGGGCGGAGTCAGTAACATCTCCTTCTCGTTCCGCGGCAACGAACCGGTACGCCGTGCCATGCATACGGCCTTCCTCTATCATGCCATCCAGGCAGGGATGGACATGGGCATCGTCAATGCCGGCCAGGTCGATGTCTACGACGAGATCTCGAAGGACCTGCTCGAACACGTGGAAGACGTGCTCCTGAACCGCCGCGCGGATGCCACGGAACGGATGCTGGTCTTCGCCGAAACGGTGAAGGTGGCCGACAAGGCTGTGGAGAAGGACGAGGCCTGGCGTTCGGGAACGGTGCAACAGCGCCTGAAACATGCTCTCGTCAAGGGCATCACCGAATTCATCGACGCGGACATCGAAGAAGCCCGCGTCGCCTATGGACGCCCCATCGCCGTGATCGAAGGACCGTTGATGGACGGCATGAACGAGGTAGGTGACCTGTTCGGCGCGGGAAAGATGTTCCTGCCCCAGGTCGTGAAGTCGGCTCGCGTCATGAAGAAAGCCGTGGCCTACCTGACACCGTTCATGGAAGAAGAGAAGCGCCTTGCCGGACAGTCTTCTCAGAAGCCTACGGGAACGGTCGTGCTCGCAACAGTGAAAGGAGACGTTCACGACATCGGAAAGAACATCGTCGGCGTCGTTCTCGGCTGCAACAACTACCGTGTCATCGATCTCGGCGTGATGGTGCCCACCGACAAGATCCTGGAGACCGTCGTATCCGAGAATGCCGATGTGCTCGGCCTCTCGGGACTGATCACACCGTCGCTCGACGAGATGATCCACGTGGCGAAGGAGATGGAACGGAGACACATGGACGTCCCGCTCCTGATCGGAGGTGCCACCACCTCCCGTATGCATACGGCCGTCAAGATCGCACCTTCCTACAGCGGTTCCGTTGTCCATGTCCTCGACGCATCGCGGGCGGTGCCCGTCGCAGGCAACTTCATCAACGACGAACTGCGCGATCCGTTCGCACGCCAGATGAAGGAGGAATATCTTCGGCTGCGCGAGGACTATGCCCGACGTCATGACGACAAGCAGTACCTGACCTATCAGCAGGCGAAGGACAATGCGAAGGCCGTATCGTTCGATACGTACCGTCCGACGGCACCCCGCACGCCAGGCGTCACCGCCTTCGACGACGTTCCGCTCGGGACCTTGAGGAAGTACATCGACTGGACGCCATTCTTCCAGTCATGGGAGCTGCGCGGCAAGTATCCCGATATCTTCGAGGACAGGACCGTCGGCTCCGAAGCCAGGAAGCTCTTCGAGGATGCGAACAGGCTGCTCGATGGAATCGTCCGCGAGCGTTCCATCCGCGCGCGCGCGGTAACCGGACTCTTCCCGGCCTCATCGACGGGAGAAGATATCGTCGTTTATGAAAACGAAGAACGTAACGCAGTGCGTGCGACGCTGCACATGCTGCGCCAGCAGTCCAAGAAAGCGGCAGGCATTCCCAATCAGAGCCTTGCGGACCTCCTGGCCAATACGGATCAGGGTATCGCGGACTGGATGGGAGCCTTCATCGTCACCGCAGGTGACGGTGTGAGCGAGCTTTGCGCGAAGTACGAGAAGGATCATGACGACTACAGTTCGATCATGATCAAGGCTCTCGCCGATCGTCTCGCGGAAGCCTGTGCTGAGTGGCTGCACGAACAGGTGCGCAAGGATCTGTGGGGCTATGCCTCATCCGAAGATCTCACCAACGAGGACCTCGTCCGCGAGTCGTATCAAGGGATCCGTCCCGCACCGGGCTATCCTGCCTGCCCCGATCACACGGAAAAGAAGACGTTGTTCGCCTTGTTCGATGGTGAAGGGGATGCCGGAGTTCGCCTGACCGAGTCGTTCGCGATGATGCCTGCCGCGAGTGTGAGCGGGTGGTATTTCGCTCATCCGGACGCGAAGTACTTCGCCGTCAACAAGGTCCTGAAGGATCAGGTGGAAGACTATGCACGACGCAAGGGCATGGCTCTCGAAGAATGCGAACGCTGGCTCTCGCCGATTCTCGGATACGACGCATGATGTCCTCGAGGGTCATCAGAATTCCACGTTGAGGCCGATGGACGGAAGGATACCGATGCTGCGTTGTTCCTCGACGAGGTTGGTTCGTGGATTCCATCGATATCCGCTCACGTAGCGCATGCCCGTGACGTTCTGCACGTCGATGTACGTGATCAGCTGCCAGCCGTCGAAGAACCAGCGCTTGTCCATACGAACGTCGAGTGCATAGAAAAACGGCAACCTCGGCCCGGCGTTGTAGAATGCGAAGTCGAGAGCGCCGACGGGGAAGCCCGTTTCCGTCGCGCGATCGGACGTCGTGATATAGGGCGTCGTCGGCAGGCCGGTGGAGGCGCGGAGCTTGGAACTGAGTTCCCATACGGGATCGGGCCGCCACCCTGCGGCGATCGTCCCGAAGATCGGCGTGTCGAAGGCGCCGGGACGTTCCGTCCCATCCAGGCCAGCGAATCGGGTCCTGTTGAAGCTGATGCTCGCGAGGCCGAAGACGGGGATGGCGGACAGGCGCTTCTGGATGAAGAGTTCGACGCCGTAGGTCGTTCCCGATGCCGTCGTGGAGATCGGTTCGAGTCCGTACGGAATGTCGTTGTAGATGTCGTCGTAGCCGGAAGGGGAGAGGACGGCTTGAGGGCGATAGATCCGGCCGGGATAGTTGCCGTACCGCTTGTAGTATCCTTCGATCTGGATGTTCAGGTCCTCGCGCGCACGCCATTGATAGGAGAATACCACCTGATCGGCACGAAGCGGCGCGAGAGCGGTATTGCCCGGATCTCCGACGAACCAGATGAATTGTGGCGATTGATAGTATCTGCCGCCACTGACGGCGAGTGTGGACGAAGGTGTGAGGCTGTAACTCGCCGACGCTCGCGGCGCAACGACGACCTTCTCGTCGAGATAGGAATAGACGTCCATACGGCCACCGACGACGAATTTCCATCGATCCGATGGGCTCCATGCCGCCTGGCCATACAACGATGTGCGGAATGCGCTGAAGGATGTGTCTTTCCGCAGCGGTCGCGGACTTCCTGATGCGTCGAGACGTGCATAGCCCGGTATGAGGACATCGTAGGAGAGGTTGCTGGCGTACTTGGATACCGTTCCGGCCGACAGCTCTATCGCAGGAGTCGGGAGGTAGAGGAGGTCGGCGCGCAGGCTCGTCTCACCTTCGTCCGATGCGTTGCTGAACACCACCGTCGCGTTCGTGTCCTGCTGACTGGTGCGGAAGGCGGTGAAGGTTCGTCCCAGTGTCATCGTCAGCAATCCGTTCTCGAAGAGATGCTTCCATGTCAGGCCCGAGAAGTACTGATTCTGCGAAGGCGATGCCACACGGCTGTTGGAATAGCGATTGTCCGTCGACTCGTTGTTGAAGCGTACGCTGCCGAGCGCTCCGATCAGCAGGAAGGACAGCGAGTTCCGGTCGTCCAGCGAATACGATACCTTGCCTGTGAAGTCCCAGTATTCCGGCACGAATCCGAAACCTGCAAGTGTGAAGATCAGATCCAGATAACTCCGTCGTATCGAGAAGAGATAGTTGCCGTCCTTGCCGATCGGGCCTTCGCCGATCACTCCGAAGGATGTGGCGGACAGGTTGATCTCGCCGCCGAATCGCTGATCGTTCCCCTCGCGAAGGGTGATGTTCGTTACGGACGAAAGCCTGTCGCCATACTTCGGTCCGAAGCCTCCTGTCGAAAGCGAGACGTCGCGAACGAAGTCGATGTTGATGATGGAAAGCGGTCCGCCCGAAGACCCTTGGGCGCCGAAGTGATTGATGTTCGGTACTTCGATGTTGTCGACGATGAACAGGTTTTCGAACGGTGCTCCGCCGCGTACGGCAAGATCATTGCGTCCCGCGCGTGTCGTGGCCACACCGGGCAGCAGGGCGATGGCGCGGACCACGTCCTCCTGCACACCCGGTGCACGGCGTACTTCCTCGGATGTCAGGCGGCCCGTACTCGTCATCGTCTGTGGGTCACCGAGGGCACTGGCCGTTACCACTGCCGTGTCCAGCGTGATGTCGGACGGATTCAGTCCGATGGTCACCGTCGACGGTTTGCCCGGGCCGACGGCGATATCGGGACGGATCGACGCTTCGAAGCCGATGGCCGTGATGCGGAGGTTGACGATGCCGGCAGGAACGTTCCGTATCACGAATCTCCCGCCCGATCCTGCGACCGCACCGCGGGTGCTGCCCATCACCTGGATGGTTGCGCCCGATACGGGTGCCTGTGTCGTCGCATTGACGACGGTTCCCGTGATGGTACCGGTCGGCATCGTCGTATCGGCCACGGGTCGGCCATGTGCGGAGGAAACAAGGCAAAGGAGTGCGAACAGGCAGACGACGGCGTGGCAGTGATGGATCACGGTTGCAATCATGTTGATGAACGGCGGACATGCAAAATAATCCAATGTGTATAAGTTCCACTTGGTCATGGTGGCGTAGTCGTGCTATGTTCATCCTCGCAGCATGACTTCTCCTATCGCATACCATCGTGTAGCCGTTCTGGGATCGGGTGCCGGAAGCAATGCCAGGGCATTGATACGGTACTCACAGTCCGATGCTGCCTGTCCATACAGGGTCGTTCTCGTCGTGGGAACCAGACCGGACAGCGGTATCGTGCAGATGGCGCGCGATCTCGGTGTCGAAAGCCACGTGCTGGTGGGGAAGGCGCAGGAAGAATCCGCAGGGGAGTTGCTGGAAGTATTGCGGAAGAATGACGTCGAAGTGCTGGCGTTGGCCGGATTCATGCGTCTGCTGCCGCAGAGTGTGATACAGGGAATGTCGGGACATGTTCTCAATATCCACCCTGCCTTGTTACCCAGATTCGGTGGCAAGGGAATGTATGGAATGCATGTACATCGTGCGGTCATCGAAGCGGTCGAAACCGAGTCGGGATGCACGGTGCATATGGTCGATGGTGAATACGATCGTGGACGTATCCTCGGGCAGCGGCGGGTGCCGATCGTTTCGAGCGATACGCCGGAGACGTTGCAGGACAAGGTGAAGGAGGCGGAACATCGCCTGTATCCCGAAGTTCTCTCCTCGTACGTCCGGCATCTGGGTCAGGCTCGGGATTAGTGGTCAGGGTTCGGGAAGAGGTTCCGGTCCTGACGTAACTTTTTGGCTTGGTTGATGTTGTTGATGGTTGCAAGAGGGCATGAGCGACATCCGGTAGAAAAATTTCCTCTTGACTATGTGTCATGAAATGGTCATTTTACACTTCCGTATCCAACGCCGTTGGGCTGGAATGGGTGTGTTGTTGAGCATGCTGACATTAACATCAGAACATACTGCACGTACTTGTTCACTGTTTTTTTCGAGGTTTTCATGAGAAGCAGACTCCTACTTCTTGCCCTCGTGACCGGGCTGGTAAGCGTGTCGCTTGCCTATGCCGGTGATGGGAAAGATGGTGAGGATGTGTTGCGGAAGAGCGGTGTACGATCGCCGAGGGCGTCGTATCCGCTTCCGTTCAACATCACCGCCGCCAATCCCAGAACCGACCCGGCCATATCGACGGGATATTATTTCGTTGATAGCGATGATGAGGTCCCGGAATATTGGCGTCCGGATCCGTCTCAGTTCATCGACACACTCACGGAGCCCGGCACGTGGCGCCAGATCGTTTCTGGTCCCCGTCAGCAGCCACCGCTATACTGGAATGATCCGCAACGGAACATTTACGGTGGCTATGCCTTCTTCCGTAATCCCGGCAACATGAACGACTCGACGGACGACGCTTTTGCGGGTCCGATCTCGATCGGCTTCCCGTTCTATTTTAATGGAGTTCGTTACGACTCATTCTACGTTTCGACGAACGGTCTGATCGCACTGAGCAACCGTCGTTACTTCTACGAATTCGATGCCCAGGGCTTCCCGGTGCGCCGTCAGGCTCTCGAGATTCGCCCGGGACAGTTCTCGGTCTATGATCCTGCGAGCGACGATACGCGTGGCCGTAGCGCCACGGGTACGGATACGACGGATGCAACGGCCGACAACTGGGGCTATCAATACGTAGCCTGCGGTAACAACCCTGCGAATCCGACGAGCGGTATCCGTACGAAGACGAACCGTATGCTCGATCAGAACAGCATCGACGGTTCGGGCGCATGGGTCGGTGGCACGCGTCCGGCGCTGATCGCCCCGTTCTGGGACGATCTCCAGGTGTCGGTCTACGACTCCGAGCGCAGCATCGTCGACAACTTCGGTCAGGTATGGTACAAGCGTTCACCCGCCAACGACCGCCTGATCATCTACTTCGTCAATCTTACGCCTATCGGTGCCAAGACGGCCGTCGTAGGTGCCGTTACGCAGAACGTCAACTTCCCGGTCAACAACCGTCCGGGCGTCGGCCAGCACTACCGTATGAGCGGTCAGGTCATCCTGAACCGTACGGACAGCACGGTGACGTTCCAGTACGAAAAGTTCCTCGGCAACGCTCCCACGGGTGCTCTGCAACCGCTTCCGGCTTCGGCGTGGATGCGTTGTAACTCGACGGTCGGTGTATCGGGTGGCGCACGCCGTCTGAACGACTATCCGACGAGCGGCCCGACGACGCTGAGCTGGGAACCCCACGTGACGCGTTATACGCAGTCGACGGAATATCTCTATAACGTCGATACGGATCCCAACGGTGGTGTTCGCGCAACGCCGGCAGGGCAGGATGGTGGTCTTCCCCACGACTTCCTCGCGATCCGCTTCAAGCAATGGAAGAACGTCCTGCGCGTAATCAACGTGTCCTATCGCGTACGCCCGCAGAACAACAACGCTCCGCTGGACTTCTCCGTGCCGATTCCTCCGGCGAACGCCAACAACTACGAGTTGCTGGCCGGTGAAACGCGCCTCGGTGCTATCCAGCCTGTCGTCATCGTCCAGAACCTGACGAACAACATCCAGGGTCCCCAGGGCGTCAACTTCACGCCGCAAGGCATCAACTTCCAGGTGCGCTTCCGCATCACGAACGAAGCCACGGGCCAGATCGTCTACAACAGGTCGCAGCCGGTTACGGATGCTCTCCTGCGTGACTCGACGGCTGGTATCCAGCGCGTTCAACGTTCGGACATCAACGGTGTCAACCAGCCCTATCTGAATCCGGGTACGTACGTTACCCCGTACGAGTTCATCAAGGTGACGTTCATGCCTTGGGAACCGAACCCCTTCATCGACTACAACATCGGTCGTCTCGTCGCCACGGTTATCGCCGAGCCCAAGGACACGATGAACCTGCCGCTGGGCGATGAGTGGCCGTACGACGATACGACGGGCGTCCGCCTGTTCGTCATGCGTCGTCTGGCGGAATTCAACGACGATGTCCGCGAATTCCACGTCGTCGGCGGTGCCTACATGCCGTCCGTTCTCAAGTGGGTCAATATCGAAAGCCAGGTCGTCAGCGGCGACGAAGCGACGAACAACCCGCCGCCGCCGCGCGGCGAGTACACGGCCGCCAACTCGCAGTTCGCACGTCTGCGTTCGCCTGTCATCCGCATGAACCGCAAGACCCTGGGTGACGGTGAAATTCCGCCGCCAGGCCAGTATGGCGGTGACGAACTCCGTTCGTTCCCGATCAACCTCGTTCGCCGCAAGAATGCCGTACTCTCGATCTCGTATCAACGTGCCGGCAAGATCACCTTCCCCCGTGGCTTCTCGGATAACAGCCTGGTAGGCCCCGAGCACCGTGTCAACGGTCTCGCCGTCAACACCGCTACGCCGTTCATCCGCAATGCCGACGAACTTTGGGTCGAATTCGCCAAGCCCAGTGATGACGGTGTAACCGGTATCACGAACATCGCGAACTGGGTTCTCGACATGGCCAACTTCGGCACGCAGTACGCACAACCGTTCCGTATCTGGGGTGGTGGTGGTTATATGCGTGGCTATGACCTGGTCAACAAGAACCAGCAGCTCAACCAGTCGGCGACGCCGCCGCTCGGTGGTCTGCGCGAAGATCTGTTCGATGACGGTAAGGACTTCGAGTTCTACAAGGTCACCATTCCGATCCCCGATACCGTTCTTCGTTGGGTCAACGAAGGTGCCCGTAACTTCCGCTTCCGCCTGCGCGTTCGCGCCATGCGTAACTCGTCGGCGCCGAATCCGGCTGATGACGACGACGATTTCTTCGTCGACAACGTCAAGATTCTCTTCCCGAGCGAAGTCACGGACATCGAGCTCGCGAACATCCAGCTGATCTGGCCGTATACGATGGCACCTGCAAGCCAGGCCACGCGTATTCCGATCCGCATCAAGCTGTCCAACAACACGCACATTCCGGCTCCCGCCTTCTCTGTCCAGATCAAGATCAAGCCGGAGAACAACGAGTCGCAATGGATCTATTGCCGTACGATCACCGTACCGACGCTGCCTGGTAACCGTGAAGTGATCCTTCCGTTCCCGGATGCCAACTTCCGTACGACGACGCCTGGCAACTACAAGGTAACGGGCAAGATCTTCTTCCCGGGCGGTGACCTGGATTCGCTCAACGACTCCACGTTCACGATGTTCGAAATCCGTTTCGGACCGTCCTTCGCCTATGAAGCCAACCCGCTCAACCCCGTCAACGACGTTCCGAAGCTCGCCTTCTCGGGTGTGACCGGTAAGGGTCTCGACCACAGAGGTTTCTCGTCCGGTTCGACGGCTGCAACCTGGACGGGTGTCAACAATCCTCAGTACACGCCTGGTCTGTGGGGTCAGTTCTCCGGTGGCGTTTCGGCCGACGAAATGTTCGGTGCCGATGCCGGTAACTCGTCCGGTCAGATCGCCATGCGCTTCACGCTCTATACGCAGGACACGGTACTTGGCTATCAGGCCTTCTGGGCCGAGCTGAACCAGGATATCCTCAACATCTCGTTCACGCTCTATCGTGACCAAGGTGGTGTTCCGGGCGAAACGATCGCCAACTCGACGATGATCAAGCATCGTGGCGAAGACGAACTCGACAATACGCCGGATCCCGTCTTCGGCAAGTACGTCACCTATCTGCTCAACAAGCCCGTCATTCTGCCTCCTGGCGAATACTGGGCATCGGTTGCCCAGATGGGTACGGAAGGCTACGAACTCGGTGCTTCGCAAAGCCGTATGGGTATGGTCACGACGGTCTACTCGGATATTCCGGCCTTCGGTATCGGTAATCGAAGCCTGCTGGTCGACAAGAACTTCCGTGTACGTTCGCGTGGTGGCGCTCTGCTCAACGACAACCGCTTCGCATACGAACTCACCCGCTTCAGCGGTGACTGGGTTCCGTTCACGCCGACGATCGGTAATCCGGGGTATCCGCACCTTGGTGCTTCCGGTCTGAGCCTCGGATATCACACCTTCACGCGTGGTTCGTGGATTCCGCTGCTTCGTCCGTACTTCGGCCCGCGCTCGTTCAACAGCCCGCCGATCTTCGTACCGTGCGTCATCCCCGTCGAACTCACGTTCTTCGATGGCAAGCCCCGTTCCAACGGTGTCGATCTCTTCTGGGAAACGGCTTCGGAAAAGAACAACATGGGCTTCCATGTAGAACGCCGCGCGATGAAGGAAACGACGAACCTCAGCACTGGCGAAACCACGCTGAGCTGCGTCGATAATTCCGATGCTGCAAACGCTCCGTGGACGTCCATCGCCTTCGTGCCTGGTGCCAACAACTCGACGCAGACGATCAACTACAAGCACTTCGACGACAAGGTATCGTCGGGTACGAACTACGAGTATCGTCTCCGCCAGGTTGACCGCGACGGTGCGGAAAGCTTCTCGAACATCATCAACGTCGTCTTCAGCAATGACAATGATGTTGCGCTCGAGGACAACTTCCCGAACCCGTCCAATGGCAAGACGACGTTCCGCTTCCGCGTTCCGTTCCGCTCGAACGTGAAGCTCGAAGTCTACGACATGATGGGTAACCTCGTCAACACGCTGTATGATCAACAAGTGGCCGGTTCCAACGGCTTCTATGCGATCGAATGGAATGGCCGCAACGCTGCTGGCTATGAAGTGACGTCGGGATCGTACATGTACAAGCTGACGGCCGGTGATGTCGTAACGTCCAAGACGATGACCGTCGTTCGCTAAGAACGGCAGACATTTTCAGAGCGAACCCCTTGCCGGCAACGGCAAGGGGTTCGTTTTTTGTTTGTATACTCGATCCCTTATGAAGACATCCGAACATCAGTCGCTGCTCGAGACGGTCAGGACGGCCCTGCAATGGCAGCGCGCGAGTATAGAGCTGCTGGACGCGAGTATCGACGACAGTTTCAATCAGGCCGTCCACGTCCTGCTCTCGTCGGGAAAGGTCCTTACCACCGGTCTCGGGAAGTCGGGCTTCATCGCCCGCAAACTGGCCGCTACCCTGAACAGCATCCGCAAGCCGTCGATATATATCCATCCCGTCGATGCCCTTCACGGCGATAGCGGACTCATCGAGGAAGGAGATGCGCTGGTGACGTTCTCCAAGAGTGGCGAGACCTCCGAAGTGATACGCTTCGCGGCGATGGCAACGGAGATGGGGGCGTCCGTCGTCTCGATCACCGGACGCGCCGACTGCCGGCTGTCCGATCTCGCACGTGTACCGCTCATCGCACCGATCACGCGCGAACTCGATGCGAACGACATCATTCCTACGGCGAGCACGACGAATGCCCTCATTCTGGCGGATCTGCTGGCGATGGGCGTCCTGCACGAAGCGGGGGATGCGATGGAGCGTCTGCGCCATTCCCATCCGCAGGGAATGATCGGTTCTACCTTGCTCCGCACGGTGGAGGAAGTGATGCATTCAGCCAGCGCACTGCCAAGGGTGCCGGCGGGCACGTCGCTCGCCGCCGCATTGGCTGTACTTTCGTCATTCGGTCTGGGTTGCGTCTGTGTCTGCGGTGCCGATGATGCCCTGCTGGGCATTCTCACGGACGGTGACGTCCGGCGTCTTGTCACGAGGGGAGTGACGGTAGACGGTATCGTGGTCGACGATGTGATGACGGTCAATCCTGTGAGCATCGCCTCCGATGCCACACTGCATGATGCGCTCCAGCTCATGGAGCGGCGGGAACGTCAGATAGGGGTCCTGCCGGTCACGGATCGTGGCCGATGCGTCGGCGTGATCCGGGTCCACGACATCGTACGGCTGCAGGTCTAGGGCCGGGCAGGACGCTGGATACGTTGCGGCGGTGCCGTGGTGATCGCCGGACGCTCGGTTGTGGGTTTGGTGGCGGGCTTCGTGGACGTCGAAGGACGCCATGCCGTCGACGAGGAGATGATGTCGGTCTTGGTGATCACGACCGACCGTACGACATCGCCTTTCTTTCCGAAGGGCTTGAGTTGTTCGCCGTTGCGATAGAACTGCAACGCGCCTGCGTTGCCGAGGGAGAGAACGAACTTGTCCTGTGCGCTCCAGCGCAGCTCCATACCCGGCGTAGCCACAATCTGCTGCGTGCGTTTTCCATCCATGGTGATGTTCAACCATGCAGTGTCGCTGACGGTAGCCGTAAGAATCAGGCTATCCGCTTCCACCTCTTCACCGGATGCCGAGGCGGCCGGCGTCGTCGCATCGTTGGCGTCGATCTCCACGACGTTTGTCGTATCGGTATGGGGTGCCGGGGATGGCGTCGTATCCCGCACGAAGAAGTACCATCCCATCACTCCGGCGAACAGGACCAGTGCACCCATGAGCAGCCATCGGATGGCCGAGGGTGGCAACTGGGGGAGGGACGGCCGGGTGCGCTGCTGAGGCTGCGGCTTGGGGCGGTCCGGCTGGGGCTGGCGTTTGTGCGTCGGGAATCTATCGGCCGCGGCGATGCCGTCATCGTGTTCGAAGACCTCGTCGATCAGGGCCTTGAGATCGTCGGCAGGAATGTGCAGGGCCGTCGCATAGGTGCGCACGAACGAGCGCATGTACACTGTCGGAAGAACGTCGTATCTGCCCTCTTCCAGTGCAGCTAGATACGGTTCCCGTATCTTCGTCTCGGTAGATAGTTCGCGAAGCGTCCGCCGCTGGCGCTCGCGTTCCATCCGAAGTCGTTCCGCCAATGGATCCATATTCTGGAGTGAGGATGTATATCACCGCAGCTCTACTGCAAACATGAACATTTATTTCACGTCGGACAATGGTGCCGCCAGATAAATGAGTGACGAAGCCCAAACATTGTTCCATGCCATCTACGTGGCCTTCGCCTTCGCATGCCTGTTCTTCGGGGCCCTGGCCTTCCGGCAGGTCCTGGACAACCTCGAAGTGAAGAGGCTGAAGCTCGGAGAGGACCGCGATGCCTTCATCCATGCTCCGGGCGTGGTGTTCGTGTTCTGCTTCTTCATCCTCGCCGTGCTCGTGGGCATCATCTGCTATACGGTCGCACCGCCCTCCATCTACGTCTATGCTTTCCCGCTCATCCTCGGCGTGCAGAGCGTACAGATGGCCATGCGCCTGGTCTTCCAGCGAACGCAGATCAAGACGAAGGGCATCGTCGTACGGTCCGTTCTCTTCGATAACGTCGAGACGATCCAATACGAGGATATCGTGATCGTTGAACTGCATCATGCGCTGATATGGACGACCGTGACGGTGCGTCTGAGCCGGCCCGAGCCCGTGATGTTTCGTATCTTCCGGTTCTCCGCACCAGGACTGCATCGGCTCGTCAACGGAGCCAGCGGTTGTCCGGTCATCCAGACCGGACGCGGCGATCACAACGACCCTCCACCGGTATCGACGACAGTATGAAACCTTCCATTCGCATCGCTTCAGGCCAGGGATTCTGGGGCGACCTCCAAAGCGCTCCGCTACAACAGGTGAGCCGTGGCCAGATCGATTATCTCATGATGGACTATCTGGCGGAAGTGACGATGTCCATCCTGCAGAAGCAGAAGATGAGGAATCCCGACCTGGGCTATGCGCGTGACCTGATCGACGTCTGCGACGAAATCCTTCCCTACCTCGTGGAACGGAACATCACGCTCATCACCAACGGTGGGGGAGTGAATCCGGAAGCGGCTCGGGACCGGATCTTCGATATCGCCCGCGCCAAGGGCATCAAGGGACTGAAGATCGGCGTCGTGCTGGGCGACAACATCCTGCCTCGTATCGACGAACTGATCGATGGGGGGCACCAGCTCAAGCACATGGAAACGGGCGAGCCGCTGTCGGACGTCCGCGACCGGCTCCTGAGCGCCAACGTCTATACGGGTGCCTGGCCCGTGGTGGAAGCATTGCGCCAGGGCGCACAGATCATCATCACCGGCCGTACGACCGATACGGGGCTGACCCTCGCACCCATGATTCACGAATTCGGCTGGACGGCCGAGCAGTGGGATCTGATGGCCGCGGGTACGGTGGCCGGTCATATCAACGAATGCGGAGCTCAGGCATCGGGCGGTAACTTCCTCGGTGACTGGCGCTCGCTTCCCGATATGGCCGACGTAGGCTTCCCCATCATCGAAGCCTATCCGGATGGCTCGTTCGTCGTCACCAAGCACGAAGGAACGGGTGGCCGTGTCTCACGCGAAACGGTATCCGAACAGCTCCTCTACGAAATCGGCGATCCCGCCGAATACATCACACCGGACTGCGTCGCCGACTTCACCAGCATCCGTCTCGAAGATCTCGGCAACGACCGGGTGAAGGTCCACGGCATCAAGGGGCGTCCGGCCACGCCGTTCTACAAGGTCTCGGCAAGCTATCTGGACGGCTACGTGTCCTTCGGATCCCTGACCTATTCGGCGCCCGATGCCTATGAAAAAGCGCAGGCGGCCGACAGGATCCTGCGTACGCGTCTCGATCGTCTCGGTCTCAGGTTCGATGAGATACGGACGGAGTACGTGGGCATGAATGCCTGTCATGGTGCCATCGCGGCCCCCATCGTTCCTAACGAAGTCATGATGCGTATCGGTGTCCGCTCGCGCGACAAGGCGTCGATCGAACGCTTCGGCAAGGAGATCGCTCCGCTGATCCTTACCGGACCGCCGTCGGTGACCGGGTTCTCGGGTGGCCGACCAAAGCCCAGTGACGTCGTTGCATACTTCCCGGCCCTGCTCGATAAGAACGTGGTGCGTATGCAGGTCCGTGTTGATGAAATCTAGTACCGTACGGAGCCTCGTTCTCCTGTTCTCTTTCGTCCTGCCGTTGCCGCTGCTCTCCCAGAAGGGTGATACAGACGTGAAGGCGGGAGAGGGGATGCGCGGTGAAAGCACGGCAGTGCATGCATCGGACGATACACTCTTCGTACCCAGGTCGGCCTTCATGTATGCCGATAATCCACGGTATACGTTCTTCGGGAATACACCCAGATACGAAACCGACATCCAGGCGCTGCCGACGATCGCGCTCGGCGTGGGCTATGCATCGCTCGCCGTAAGTCTGCACATCATCCAGACCAACGCATGGTGGAGTGGCGACCGCGGTTCGTTCCATATCGTCGAAGACTGGGAAACGGTGAACCAGGTCGACAAGTGCGGCCATATGTACAGTGGCTACATGATGTCGTCGCTCCTGTCCAACATGCTGATGGACTGTGGCTTTTCGCAGGAGCCTGCCGTACTGATCGGCAGCGGAATGGGCCTCGCCTATCAGACCTACGTCGAAGTCGAAGACGGCTTCGCCAAGCACTGGGGCTTCTCGCCGTCCGACGCCTATGCCAACATCGCCGGTGCGGGCTTCCATGTTGCGCAGTACTACGTGCCCTTTCTGCAGAACTTCACGCCGCGCTGGAGCTACGTGCCCGCCGAATGGGTAGGGGATCGTACCATCAACGAACGTCCCCGGACGTTCATCGATGACTACAACAGCGCCACCTTCTGGCTCGCCGTCAACGTCAACAACCTTCTACCGCAATCCGCCGAATCGCTGTGGCCGGACTGGCTCATGCTGAGCGTAGGGTACGGTATCCGCAACTACGGAATCCTGGACGACACCGGGGCTTACCTCCCGCTCAAGTCCCGGTTCATGATCGGACTCGACTACGACTGGGTCAAGATCATTCCTGAATCCAGGATCGGCATCGTCAACTTCCTTCGTCAGTGTCTGAACAACATCCGTCTGCCGGGTCCTACGCTGGAGTTCGGACCCGACGGTACGCAGTTCCGGGTACTGTATCCCTTCAAGATATCCGTGGGTTTCTGATCGTGTCGGCAACCGAGGCCATGTACCGGATCACCATCGTCGTGCCCGTGCTGCAGGAGGAAAAGCTCCTGGAGCGCACGCTGGGCTGTTTCCCGAAGGCGTTGCGTCAGCGATACGGAGCCGAACTGGTCGTGAGCGACGGAGGGAGTACGGACGGTACGCTGGAGATCGCGGACCGTCATGCCGACATCGTCGTACGGCATACGGAGGCACGTCGCCAGACCATCGCCGAGGGGCGGAACAACGGCGCGGCACAGGCGCGAGGGGAGGTCCTGGTCTTCATCAACGGCGATACCTATCCGGCCGACGTCGAGCTTTTCATGAGTACGATCGAACGGTTCGCAATGCGAAGCGGACCGTATGCACGGGCCTCGGCCCTTGCCTGTCCGGTCAACTTCCCGCCCGAAGAGCGGAAGGTCGCGGACAGGCTCTTCCATGGATTCTACAATACCTACGTCCGCGTCCTGAACGGCTTTCGTCTCGGCGTCGGGCGCGGCGAATGCCAGGTCATACGTACCGACGTCTTCCGTGCCGTCAAGGGCTATCGGCAGAATCTCGCGGCGGGGGAGGACTTCGACCTGCTGGCCCGCATCTCGCGTCGGGCGCGTGTACGCTTCGCCCCGGAGCTGCTGGTGATAGAGTCGCCGAGACGGTTCCGCAAATTTGGGTATTTTCGTGTACTGTTCTGGTGGACGGTCAACGCTCTCTCCGTGATGTTCACCGGACGTTCTTCCTCCGATGAATGGGAACCAGTCCGCTAATACCACCATGGCCCTAGACTACCGTACCGCAGGTGTCGACATCGAAGCCGGTGAGGCTCTCGTCGACACGATCAAACCTTTCGTCAAGGCAACACGCACGGCAGGCGTGCTTTCGGAAATCGGCCTGTTCGGAGGATTCTTCGACGCCCGGTTCCCGGGATACGACCATCCCGTTCTCGTCGCGAGCACGGATGGCGTGGGCACGAAGCTCAAGGTGGCCATCATGGCCGACAAGCACGACACGGTGGGGCAGTGCCTGGTCAATCACTGCGTGAACGACATCCTGGCCTGTGGCGCCCGACCCCAGTTCTTCCTTGACTACTTCGCTACCGGACGTCTCGCTCCGCATGTCGCAGCCGACGTCATCAAGGGCATGACCGTCGCCTGCAAGGAGAATGAATGCGCTCTGCTCGGTGGTGAGACGGCGGAAATGCCGTCCATGTATGCAGACGGAGAATACGACGTGGCGGGTACCATCATCGGCGTCGTGGACAAGCCGAAGATCGTCAACGGCGAGCATATCAAGGCCGGTGACGTATTGATCGGTCTTCCGTCGACGGGTCTGCATACCAACGGCTATTCACTGGCACGCGCGGCACTGTTCCCGACCTATCGTATCGATCAGCACCTGGACGAACTCGGTACGACCGTCGGTGACGCACTTCTCGCCGTGCATCGTTCCTATCTGCATCCGATCGTTCCGCTCGTCGATGCGGGATTGGTCAACGGGCTCTCCCACGTCACGGGCGGTGGCCTCGTCGGCAATACGTCACGCGTCCTGCGCGACGGCCTTGCACTCGACGTCGCCTGGAAGACATGGGACGTGCCTGCAATCTTTCACCTCATCCAGGCCGCCGGAAACGTTTCGGACGATGAAATGCGCCACGTCTTCAATCTCGGCGTCGGTATGGTCGTCATCGTCTCGCCCGACAAGGTGGACGACGTGATGCGCCGTCTGGCAGATTCATCTCCGTTCATCGTGGGTTCGGTGGTCGCGAAAGGCTAGCGATGTGGGTCGCCGTCGTGCGTCTGTTCATCCTGGCTGCCGTCGCAGTTACCGGTACCATCGGTGTCCGTGCACAGCTCGATATCGAGCTCTCGCGTGATACCATGGATTTCGGAATCATCGGACCGTGCGAAACGGCTGTGGATTCCTTCGATCTCGTCAATACCGGTACGCGCATCGTACCTTCGCCGGGTCGAACCGTCCTGCCCGGCTTCACCATCGATCCTGTTTCGGACAACAACATCATGCCCGGTGAACGACGACGCATGTACGTCACGTTCACAGGGACGTCCGCACAAGCCTTCTACGTCCGGCCGCACATCGTCATCTTCACGAACGGCAGTGAAATGGTCGCCGATACGATATGGCTCATCGCCAGAACGGAGAAGGGGCGCTGCTGCGTATTCGCCGCCGACTCGATGGAGGCGATGACCGGTGATCGTATCGTCGTGTCGGTACGGCAGGATAGTACACGTCTGCGTGCGGACCTCAGTAACGTGACGTTCACGATGAAGCTCGCATGGGACTCGACGATCCTCGTAGCCGAAGGACGATTGCCCGATGAAGTTGGCCGCACGAAGGGTACCGTCATCGTACGCGGAAACCTGCGCTCCGGGAACGGACCCGTTATCGACATGCCGTTCCGGGCCGTTCTTGGGCGTGCGCCAGGCAGTCCCGTGCGTATCGTATGGTACAGCCTGTCCGATGCGAACGTGAGGGTGACGTCGTACGACGGATTCGTGCGATTGACGGATATCTGCAACGATCCCGTCGATCGGCTGTTCGACCCTCTTCACCTTCTTCGCGATCCTGTCGTCACGACCCATAGTGACGGACGTATCGATATCGATGTCGTCGATGCCGCATCCGTTCCAAGAGAAGTCGTCGTCGCCGACGTACGCGGTGCCGTCATCGCTACGCTTACCATTCCTGTCCGGTTCACAGGAACGCTGACGACAGCCGCCGTGCCGCCCGGTCCCGTGCTCGTCCGCGTGCAGGGACATGGTACGTCATCCCTGCTCATTCTTCCGTAGGATCGATACGATGTCATCGATCGCGACGGCCCGCACCGTTCTTCACGATATCTTCGGCTTCACTTCCTTTCGGGGAGGTCAGGAAGAAGTCATCGCTGCAGTGCTCGCAGGCCGCGATACCGTAGCCGTCATGCCGACCGGCCAGGGGAAGTCCCTGTGCTATCAGATTCCCGCTCTCGTGCTGCCGCACTGCACACTCGTCATATCTCCACTGCTCGCGTTGATGAAGGATCAGACCGAACGCCTGCGCCAGCGCGGTATCACCGCCGAGGCGCTGCACAGCGGGCTGTCGCAGGGAGAGGTCAACGACATCATCCATCGTGCCTACAGGGGCGACGTGAAGCTCCTCTATGTGGCACCTGAGCGGCTCGAGGGGACGACCTTCCGGCGCCTGCTTCGGTCGATACCATTGTCGCTCGTCGCCGTCGATGAAGCGCACTGCATTTCGGAATGGGGGCATGACTTCCGTCCTGCCTACATGACGATTCCGGCCGTCTTCGAAGAACGCGCCCGCGTACCCGTCGTCGCCCTTACTGCCACGGCCACTCCGGACGTGCGCGAGGACATCGTCGTACGTCTCTCCATGACGTCTCCCGTCGAGATCGTACGGGGGTTCGATCGCCCCAACCTGGCCTTCCGCGTCGAACGAACGGCCTACAAGGCCGAGTTCATCACGCGACTGGCACGGACGGACGGGCAGTTGCCGATGCTCGTCTATGCAGGATCCCGCAAGCGTGTCGATCTCCTGGCTCACGAGCTCAAGCGCAGAGGATTGAACGTCGATGCCTATCATGCCGGACGCGAAACCGGTGAACGGTCGGCGGTACAGGATCGCTTCCTTTCGGGTACCACGCAGATTCTCGTCGCGACGAATGCCTTCGGTATGGGGATCGACAAGGCCGATATCCGGAACGTCGTCCATACCGATCTGACGCTCACCCTCGAAGCATACTACCAGGAGGCCGGCAGGGCAGGACGGGACGGTGTACCCGCTACCTGTACGATGCTCGTCCAGCGCGAGGATCGTCGTCTCATGGAATTCTTCCTCGATGCCACCTATCCCGAATACGACAGGATCGTTGCCGTATACGGCTATCTCTGCGAACGCGCCGGTGTGCGCATAGGAGAGGTGGCATCCCATCCCGTCCTCGCCGAGGCGGGATCCATTTCGAGCGACCTGCACATGCCCGTCGCCGTCGTCAACGGCATCCTCGGTATCCTGGAGCGGCACGGTCTGATGCTGCATACCACGGCAAGCGGTGCGGGAAGGCTCATGCTCCGCACCACGCGCGAACGACTGGCCGAAGAGATGCGGTCCGCTCCACCTGAAAAACGAACGGTGATGGAAGGTCTGATACGGTTGATCGGCGGACGCAGCATCGACGAGGCCTTCGACTTCTCGGTCACGGAATTCCTCAGGCGCACGGGCGTCACGGCACATGAATTCGGTACGACCATGCGTTCGCTGCAGATGCGCAAGCTCGTGGTCTACACGGCGCCGATGACGGGTGGCGGCATCACGCTGCTCGGCGAACGGATGGCGGCGACGGCATTGCCCATCGATATGGAGACGATCCATCGCAGGCGCAATCATGCGTATCGCAAGCTCGACGTCGTGGCCCGTTATGCGGAAACGCCGATGTGCAAGCGTAACTTCATCCTTGCATACTTCAGGGACGGAGAGGCACAGGGAACCTGCGGACGATGCTCGTCCTGTCTGCCGTCGCATGCCGCGCCGTCCATGAACGAACGACTGCAGGCCATCTCGATGCAGTTGATCAGTGCCGCGTATCAGGTGCAGGGACGGTTCGGCCGCCAAGTTCTGGCGGACATCGTCACGGGTGCGCTCACGGAGAAGGTCGTGTCGTACCGGCTCGACCGGTGCGCCGCATGGGCGACGTGCCGCGAACATTCGCGCCAGGAAGTTCTCGAGGCGCTGGACGGAGCCATCGAACGGCGCTGGTTGCAGCAGACGGCCGACATGTATCCGACCATCGGTGTATTGCCTGATGGTCGTCGTGCCGCAGGCACGCTTCCGTCGCCCATCCATATCGAGTGGCAGCAGTCGAAGGAAGCGCCAGTGGAACTGGTCCGCCGCCTGCGGGAGCTGCGTACGCGCATCGCCGGGCGTGAGGGCGTTCCCGACCGCAGCCTTGCGGGTCTGCGTGAACTCGAGCGTATCGCCATCGATCAGCCCATGGAGATCGCCCGCCTCGTCGGGGGACGTCACGGCAGCGAGGTCTTCATCTCTCGCTACGGCGCGGAAATCGTGCGTACGATCCATGAGTTCCAGGCAGTGGAAACACGGGCCGTTCCCAAGATTCGTCCCGACGATACGTTGGTACGCATTGCGGAAGCGGTGGAGAAGAGCCGGTCCTTCGAAGATGCAGCACGCTCGATGAGAATGACGCTGCCGACGGCGGCAGCCCAGATACAGAGGGCCATCGAGGCCGGACTGGACGTCGACCGCCGAAGCCTCGTTCCGGACGACCTGTACGATGACGTGCTGGACTACATGCGTCATCACCGGTATGCGAAGCTGCGGCACGTGCGCGAACGTGTCGGCGCGGACGTCGACCTTCCTCTACTGCGTCTCGCCCTGTCGTTCGCCAGGCGGGATCTCTACAACGATGTTGAAAGGGGCTAACGTGAGGTTCTCGCTCATCGTCATCTGTGTATTGATGGGAATCCAGATCGCCCATGGACGCGAACGCGTGATCGTCAGACTGCGTCCGTCCGCGGATGCGATGACGGCGTTGCGGACGATACCGCAGGGACGCGCACTGCTGCCCATGGAAATGTTGTCGGCCAAGCCGTCGGACAAGGCGATGTCGGCCGTGCAACGCCAGGCCCTCGATGTCATGTCGAGGTATATCGTCGCCGACGTCGGAAGTGCCGCCGAGCTCGAAGCACTGCGCCGTCGTGCCGACGTCGACGACGTCCTGCCCAACAGGCGCATACCGTTACACGAGGCCATCACGAACGATGCGCTCTCGGACCGTCAATATGCACTGCGTACCATCGGTGCCGTGCGTGCATGGGCCAGGGCTACGGGCAAGGGTATCCGTGTCGGCATCATCGATACCGGTATCGACTGGGAACATGAGGATCTTCGTGATCAGCTCGCCGTCAACCGTGCGGAGGACATCAACGGCAACGGCAGGTTCGATGCATGGCCGTCGACCGTGAATGTCGATGGCGTGATGGGTGACCTCGACGGTATCGACAATGACGGTAACGGATATGTCGACGATGTCATCGGGTACGACTTCGTCGACCAGGACGTACGGAACATCGGCGACGATCGTGAACGCGATCCCATTCCCTTCGACGAACAGGGGCACGGAACGTCGGTCGCCGGCGTCATTGCCGCACGCGCGAATAACGAAAAAGGTGTTGCCGGACTGGCCTACGACAGTCGGGTCGTCAGCCTGCGCGCCTTCGATGCGACGGGCAACGCCGAAGAGGACGACGTCGCGGCATGTCTCGTCTATGCCGCCCTGAACGGAGTATCCGTCGTGAACATGAGCTTCGGCGACGGCGTCGATTCACCCGTCCTTCGCGATGCCGTGCGCATGGCCTCCGCCTTCGGCTGCATTCTCGTGGCATCGGCAGGAAATACGGGAACGGTATCCCGGCAGTATCCGGCCGGCTACGATGAAGTGATCGCCGTCGGTGCGACGAACGACCGCGATCAGCGGGCGCCGTTCTCCAGTACCGGATCTCTCGTGGCATTGACCGCTCCGGGAGAGGGGATATGGACGACGCAGGTGGATTCACGCTATCGGTCCGTCAACGGAACGTCGTTCGCCGCACCATATACAGCTGCGGCTGTCGCCTTGCTGATGGAGCGTAACGGCGGCCTTACTCCTGACGAGGTACGGGGTATGCTGCAGGAGCATAGCGTCGATCTGGGCGAAACGGGGTGGGACGAGCAGTACGGTGCGGGCAGGCTCGATGTCGCCGCATTGGTCGAAGCTCCCGGATCGTCCGTCGTGCGTATCACGTCGTTGCGGAACGAGCAGGAGCTCGACGCCGACCGCGATCTTCAGCTCGACATCCACGGTACGGTCACGTCCCTGTTGTTCGCATCGTACACGCTTCAGATCGGCAGGGGAATCGCCGAACCGATGTCGTGGACGACGATCGGCAGCGGTGTCCAGACCGTGAACGGAAAACTCGGTTCTCTCGCTGGTGCCCAGCTCGTTCCGGGGCTCTATACGATCCGCCTCGTAGCGAAACTGCAGACCGGTCGGACGCTCGAGGACCGCAAGCGTCTCAACGTCGTCCGTGGGGTTCCTGTCCTTACCGACAGCGAGGCCGTGCCGGTATGGGAGGGAGATCGCAAGGAAATGATGATCACGTCCCGATGGTCGCGTCCCGTTACCCTCGTCGTCGAATACGGTCCGCAGGGCGCCGGCACGCTCTTCACGTGGCGCGACACGCGCAGGTTCACGCGGACGCATTCCGTCCTGCTACCCGACGCCGTTCCCGGTGCCCTTCATGAAGCGCGCCTGCTGGCCATTGCGGACAATGGAGACACCGGACGTGCCGTGATGACGTTCACGCTGCCCGACGAGGCCGCACCGCGTACCGGCATGCAGGAAGTTCGCGGAGATCCGTTCGCAGGCTACGTCGTCAACGACGTCCGCGATCTGTATGGCGATGGCCTGGCCACGTTCGTGATGAACGACCTCAGCGGAGGGTCGTTCGGACCGATGATGACGGTCCAGCGCGACGGGCTCAACTTCACGGAACGCGATACGCTCGCCAGTGCATGGATTCCACGTGGTCTCGGTGACAGCAATGGTGACGGTATTCCGGAAATCTTCGCCCACGTCGTCGGACGTGCCATCCTCTATCAGGCCGGGACGAAGGGCGGCAGCCCGTTCGGACGCATCCTCTACGCCGATACCGTGTCGGGGCGGCGGAATGCCGCAGGGATGGCCGATATCGATGGCGACGGACTCGACGATCTGTTGATGCTGTCGGACTCGGGGCTCGTCGTTGCAGCTTATCGTAATGGAGTTTATAAAGAAATCGGTATGGCCGTCAATGCGACACCGCCGCCGCCCGGTACGGCGAACAACCGCGTGGACGAGGTGAGCGTCGCGGCCGGAGACTTCGACGGCGATGGACGTATGGAGGTCGCCTTCGGAGATACGGACGGGGATCTCGTCATCCACGAATGGACTGGCTCGGGCTTCAGGGAGGAATTCGTCCTTCTCGGCGATGGTATCGGTGGTTCGGGTTACGTCGTCGGCAAGGACTTCGACGGTGACGGCAGGAAGGACGTCGTCATCGGCATTCCCGATTCCGTCCAGCCCAACAGCGAACGCGAGTACGGCCGTCAGGCATGGACGTATCATATGATCAAGGCTACGGGGCCGGATACGTATCAGGTGGTATGGACCGATCGTATCCACGGCGTTCGCTACGGGATCGGATTCCGTAACGGGGTCGACGGCGGGCAGGTGGATATGCGTGGTGGCGACGAACTCCTGGTGAGCGCCTTCCCGCGGCTCTACATCTTCCGCTGGAATCCTGCACGATCCACCATGGAGCCGATGTGGTATACGGAAGATGTCGCCTCGCCGCGGATGCTCACCTATGACTTCAATCGCAATGGTGTGAATGAAGTGGGATTCGGCGTGACGGTTCCCGAAGTGGGCTTCATGACGTCGTTCCGCTTCGTCGAAGCCGATACATCGACGCGGCGTATCGACGCCCCCGCCGGGCTGCGCGCGAACCTGCGGACACCTTCGACGGTCGATCTCACATGGTCCGCCGTCGGCGGCGCGTCACGATACAATGTCTATTCCACGGTGGACGGCGCTCCCGTCTTCCGTCTGCTTGCGACGGTCGATGCACCACGCGCGACCTTCGATACGTTGAAGGCCGGCTCCGTCTATCGATATCGTGTATCGGCGGTGCCGGACGACGGTCGTGAAGAGAGCGTTCGCTCGAACGTCGTGGCCGTCGGTGCTGCGACTTCCGGCATACCCGTATCGGTGATGCCCATATCGGTCACGCGCGACGCTCTGGCCAACGGTGTCTCCGTCGTCGTGGCCTTCTCGTCCATGATGCCAGAGACCGACGTACAGCCGCATGCCTTCGTGATGGAAGACGAGGTGACGGGCCGAACCTCTCCTTCCACGTCGGCCGTCAGAGGCGGGGAGAATCAGCTCGTCATCCGCTTCGCTCCCATGGCGACGACCAACGATACCGTCATGCTGCATATCGCGTCCTTCATGGACGGGCGCGACGTGCCGACGCAGCATGGCGTCCTGCCGCTCGCCGTGATCGATGCACCGCCCGTTCGGGAACTGTATCTCACGGGTGTGCGTGTTCTCGGTCCGTCCTCGATACGGCTGGCATTCTCCGAAGCTCCGGGCGAGGGAGTCACAACATCATCGAACTACGCCCTGTCTCCGTCGGGTCGTGTGGCTACGGCCGAACCGGCCGATGGCGACAGTGTCACACTGACGTTCTCTCCGGATTCACCGCTGGGGGCCCTGGGCGTGACGTACTACGTGCGGGTGAGCGGCGTTGCGGGCCTTTCCGGCGCTCCCATGACGAACGGCGCAGGTAATACCATCGGCTTCGTCCTGACTGCATCCGATGTCGACGCCGTCTTCGTCTATCCGCAGCCTGCGCGGCTCGGACGCGATGTGGCGCTGACGTTCGCCAATCTCACGCAATCGGCAGAAGTCGAGATTCTCGATCAGCGATTCACGGTGATCGCCCGCGTCCGCGAACGCGATGGCAACGGCGGCGCCCCCTGGGATCTCCGGACCACTGCCGGCGACGTCGTGCCGCCGGGCCTCTACTTCTACCGTGTGACGGGTACGTCCGATGACGGAAGGTCCAGCGAGTCCGGTCTTCGCAAGCTGATGATCACGCGATGACGGAAGATGGGGATGGGTGCGACAGCATGGCTCTCAGACCACCGACGTTGCCGTTGCTGAGAAGGACGACGACGTCGCCTTCCCGCACGTGGCTCCCAAGGAATTCCTCCGCATAGTGTCCCCACTGCGGATCGGAAGCGAGGGTACTGTCCAGGCTCACCGCAGCGATACCCAGGGCCGCAAGATCGGTTACGAGACGATTCGTGTCCAGGCGTTCTTCCACTGCATAACGTTCCGGTCTGTTTACCGGTCCGATGCATACTGCCGTCGCTCCATCGAAACATGCCGCCAGTTCGTGCTGGAAGAACGAGCGCGTCGTCGTGTTCGAGCGCGGTTCGAAGCAGGCCAGGATACGTGCGCCGGGATACTGCTGACGAAGGGCGCCGATCGTGGCGGCGATGGCCGTGGGATGATGGGCGAAGTCGTCGATGACCGTCGCACCCCGCCATGTCGCGATACGCTCGAGGCGCCGTTTGGGGAGATGGACGGTGGCCAGGCCCGTGGCCTGTTCTTCCGCACCGAGTCCTGCATGTGCCGTGGCTGCGATCGCCGCCGCACAGTTCCGTACGCTGTGTTCGCCCGGCATGGCGACGGTGAACCTGCCATGAAGGACACCGTTCCGCAGCATCGTCCAGTGCGAGGCATCGACGTCGTAGACCACGTCCGTGATCCTCCAGTAGGCCCCATCGGCGAAGCCTACCGGCTCCACCGGTGCCGTGCTCTTCGACGCCGCAGCCATGGCATTCGCATCGTCGGCGTTCGGAATGACGACGCCATTCATTGGTACGATGCGGATCATCTGCTCGAACGAACGGATGATGGCCGCGAGGTCCGCGAAGATGTCTGCATGGTCGAATTCGATGTTGTTGATGATGGCGATCGTCGGACGGTAGTGGACGAACTTGCTCCGCTTGTCGAAGAAGGCCGTATCGTATTCATCGCCTTCCGTCACGAAGATTCCGCGGTCCGTATCGTGCAGCTCACCGGATACCGGGCGGCAGCCCGTCGTGAAGTTGCCCGGTACGCCACCGATCATGAAGCCCGGCTCGCGCCCGGCCGATTCCAGCAGCCATGCGGTGATGGACGATGTCGTCGTCTTGCCGTGCGTCCCCGTCACCACGATGGACGTATTGCGATCGATGAAAAGCCGGCCGATCAGCTCGGCCATGGACGTCATCGGGCGCCGGTCGTTCAGGATGCGTTCCAGCTCGGCGTTGCCGCGGCTGATGGCATTGCCCACGACGGTGAGATCGGGTTGCAGGGCCGCGAGGCGGTCCGCGTCGTAGCCTTCATACCAGTCGATGCCCGCTTCGGCCAGGACGGTGCTCATGGGGGGGTAGAGGGCCGTATCGCTGCCGGTGACGCGATGTCCGGCCTTGCTGCAGGCGATGGCGACCGATCCCATGGCCGTTCCTCCGACACCGATGAAATGAAGATGCATACGACGGATCCTAAGCTGGTTTGCTATTCAGGGAAAATTGTATCTTGACACGATGTTGCAAAGATATTCTGGTCATCCGATGCGTAGTTCACTACTGCTTTCCGTCGCCCTCTTTTTTTCGATCGTATCGCTCAAGGCAGCAGAATTCTGGGAAGTCTCGCAAGGCCCTCCCGGTAGCGTGATCTGTCTGGCATCGAATTCCCGTGGGCACATCTTCGCCGGTACGGCGAACGATGCGCTGTTCAGGTCCACCGATTATGGCGCGACGTGGGAACGGAAGTATGAAGGCCTGCCCGGTATGGGCTATGACAAGCCCGTCATGGCCATCGTGGTCGGAACTGACGATAATCTCTACATCGCCCAGAAGGGGAATGGAGTCTTCCGCTCGACGAATAACGGCGATACGTGGACCGATATCGGTTCTACGCTGCCGTCGAAGGAAGTGCGCTCGATCGCGATCAGGAACAGAGGTGCGGGAGAGCCGCGTCTGGCCATCGGTATCGACGGTGGATCGGGAATGACGAAGATGTTCCTCACCGACGATCGTGGTACGACGTGGACGGAGCAGGCCCTGCCCGGTGTGCAGTATCAAGGTCTGTTCGAAGTGGCGCTCAGCCCCAACTCGAACAAGATGTGGTGCTCGATCGGCTACAACAAGGGCATCTTCCGTCTCGATCCCGACGGCGTCAATTTCTGGCGACGTATCGACAATCCGTCGAATACCGTCGAGCCAGGCGAGTCGGACGATAATTTCCGGGTCATCCGCTTCGACCACCAGGGCAATATGTTCCTCGGTCGGAATGCACTCGCAACGAGTTCGAAGATCCAGAATGCGGTCGTCATGATGTCGACGGACGACGGCGAATCATGGAAGTATCTCAAGGGCGGGGACTGGAAGCAGGAATACGTGATCAACTGTCACATCACCGGCATCGCCTTCGGAAAGCCGGGCGAGATCGTCGCCACGACGGACAAGTCCGGAACCTACTACAGCAACGATAACGGAGACACATGGATCGTAAGGAATGAAGGCCTGCCCGGAGACGGAAGCTGCGCAGCTGCCGTCGGTACCGTCGGCAATCATTTCTACGTCGCGCCGTATGGCGACTTCATCCACCACCATCTCGATCCGTCCACATCGGTGAACGAAACCATCCCCGGCGTCGTACGCGTCGAGAATGCCAGCCCCAATCCTGCGGCCGACAGGTTCTCGATTCCCATGACGCTCGACAGGCCAATGGATGTGACGGTGCGTCTCGTGAACGCGAACGGCATGGAAGTCGTGGAGCCGTTCACCTCGGCGCTCGGTGCGGGAACGCACAGGGTGTCGTTCTCCACCGCAGGTCTGGCTTCAGGAATGTATTCGTATCGGATGCAGGTAGGCGGACTCGTACGGACGGGATCGGTAGCCGTCGTACGATGATCGTCACTTGTCGTGGATCCTGGAAATGAACCAGGAGTCACCCGACAACATCGTGCTGAAATGCATCTTGCGGATATGATCCAGCGTAATACGCACATCACGGGCCGAGGCACTTAAGGTGTCCTCGGCCCATTCCGTTATGGGCTTGTTGGCGATGAGGCGCTGGATACGGGCCATCTCGTCCTTCATCTCGAACTTCTCCACGGCCAGCAGCCTGCGTCCGCTCGAATGGACCATGAGCTCCGTGGCGGCTACCGTGTTGTTGCTGTCGAGCTCTTCCTTGAAGAGGTAGACCACGCCGATCGGCGTGCGCTGGCTACGTTCGACGACCTGCTGTGCACGGCGGCCTCCGCCGACGACGAACAGTTCGCAACCGCCGACGAGCAGGGCTGCCGCGACGGTACACAAAAGCGTTGTTCTTGGTGTTAGGAACGAAGCCATGACGTCGTGGTCTCCAATACCTCTACGAGAGCAGGTGTGATATGATCGAGGGGATGGGTCATGCCGAACGTATGGGTCGTATTCGGCACGACGTACAATGGTGCTGACGTTCCCGACCGCGACCGTAGTGCCTTCACTTCCTTCAGCGGCACGGTGATGTCCTGGTCGGCATGGATGTAGAGCATTCCGTCAGCGAGGACTCCGGAGGCGCGGACGAGGTCGAGCCGGTCCGATGCACGTTCGATGTCTTCCGCATAGGACACGTCCATCCGCAGTTTCTGTCCTGTACGGGCATTCTCCATTTCCACGAAGCCCGCATCCTGCCAGGCCGCACGCTGCCGTGGGGTCCAGCGCTGCCATGTACCGACGGAATTCCATACGACACATCGGGACAGGGTGGTATCCGGCGACTTGTTGCCTTCGATGAGTTCACGGCCGACGACATGAGCGATGCCGCCGCCGCGTGAATGGCCGACGATATGCAGTCTGCCGTTCCATCCGAGCTGGTCTGCCATGGCACGCAGGTGAGCGATCATCGTATGCGCGTCATGCACTTCGGCCGAGATCGTATTCCGTGCGAAGGCATCGAGGTCGACGACGCGATCGGCGCCGCCGTTCATGCCATTGCCGGAGAAGTCCATACGGACGGTGACGAAGCCGGCATCGGCCAGATGCTGTGCCGTTACGGGGAAGAATCCCCAGTTGCGGAAGCCCTTGAATCCGTGGAGCAGGAGGACAAGGTCCATCGGACGTTCACCGGTGCTGCGTGTGATCGTGGCGTGCAGGTCCCGTCCGTCGCCGTTCGGGATCGTGATGGTGCGTTCGGCGATGGTCATTGTCCGTCGTTCTCCGAGAGCAGGTCCGGTCGACGCTCCCGTGTCTTGGTCAGCGCCTGGTCATGGCGCCATTGCCTGATGCGGGCATGATTGCCGCTCAGGAGTATGTCGGGGACGCGATGTCCGCGGAAATCGGCGGGTTTGGTATAGTGGGGCGCATCCAGCAGACCGTTCATGAAGGAATCGTCGAGGGCGGATTCGGCGTCGCCCAGAACGCCCGGAACGAGGCGGACGATGGCGTCGGTGAGAACGGCTGCGGCCAGTTCGCCACCGGTCAGGACGTAGTCTCCGATCGACAGTTCGCGTGTCACGAGAACGTCGCGTACGCGCTGGTCCACGCCCTTGTAATGTCCTGCCAGAAGGATGATGTTCCTGCGCATGGACAGTTCGACGCATCGTGCGTTGGCGAGGCGTTCACCATCCGGCGTCAGATAGATGACGTCGTCATACGTGCGCTGTGCCTGAAGGCCTTCGATACAGGAGAAGATCGGCTCGCATTCGAGGATCATTCCTGCACCTCCACCGTAGGGCGTATCGTCGATATGACGGAAACGGTCGGTGGCATAGTCGTGCAGGTTATGGACGTGGATGTCGACGAGGCCTTTCTCCCGTGCACGGCCGACGATGCTCGTCGTGACGACGGAGTCGAGGGTCTTGGGAACGGCGCAGACGATGTCGATGCGAAGGCGGACGGTCTCACTCATCGTGATCCTCCGGTGACGATGGAGTATCGACGTCCACGAGACCATCGAGCAGATGGATCGTGATGATCCTGTGCTCGACGTCGACCGACCGTACCACGGAGTCCACTACCGGTACGGGGACCGTCGACCCATCGGGGCGGGTCACGATCCATACGTCGTTGGCCGGCAAGAGCCATACTTCCGAAACCGTACCAAGTTCCAGCCCGTCGTCGGTCATGACGCGACTGCCTTCGATGTCGCCGATGGCGAAGCGTCCGTCCTGATCCGCGACGAGGTCTTCGGAGCTGATGTAGACGGCCTGGTCGATCAGGGCTCGTGCGGCTTCGACGGTGGGGCACTCGCGCAGGCGCAGGCGCAGCAGGGGAGGATTGTCCTCGAAGCCTGCGAGCGTGAACGGGCGGGCGAATTCTCTCGAATAGCCTATGCCGATGGTGCTCCCGATACGCAGCACGGTACGGATGCCCACGGTGTCCTGCAGGACGACCGTGCCATCGGTACCGTGAGTACGTCCGACTACGCCGAGATATTCAGTGAACGGGCTGGCCATCACCCGAGATAGGCACGCAAAGCCTTGCTGCGGGATGCGTGGCGCAGGCGCCGGATGGCCTTTTCCTTGATCTGGCGGACACGTTCGCGCGTGAGGTTGAACTTCTCGCCGATCTCTTCGAGGGTAAGGCATTGCGAATCGTCCAGACCGAAGTAGAGACGGATCACTTCCGCTTCGCGCTCGGACAGGGTCTTGAGGACCTGCTGCACTTCCACGCGCAGCGATTCACGCATGAGTTCGCTGTCGGGTGGCGGCTGCTGATCGTTCGGAAGGATGTCCAGAAGACGGTTGTCCTCGCCCTGGACGAACGGAGCGTCCACGGAGAGGTGGCGTCCCGAAATCTTGATGGTCTCGCTGATCTCGGCGATGCTCATGTCGAGCTGTTCCGCCAGTTCCGCGGCCGTAGGTTCGCGCTCGTAGGCCTGCTCGAGTTCACTGAACTTCTTGCCGATCTTGTTGAGCGCGCCGACGCGATTGAGAGGAAGGCGCACGATACGGGACTGCTCGGCGAGAGCCTGGAGGATGGACTGACGGATCCACCATACGGCATACGAGATGAACTTGAAGCCCCGCGTTTCGTCGAACCGCTTCGCCGCCTTGATCAGACCGAGATTGCCCTCGTTGATGAGGTCGCCGAGGGAGAGACCCTGGTTCTGATACTGCTTGGCCACGCTGACCACGAAACGGAGGTTGGCCTTGACGAGACGCTCGAGGGCCAGGTTTCCGTCGAAGCCGCCACGTTTGATCGCCTGGGCCAGCACGATTTCGTCATCGCCCGTCAGAAGTTCGACGCGGCCGATCTCCTGAAGGTACTTGTCGAGCGACTGGCTCTCACGATTCGTATACTGTTTGGTAATCCTCATGTTGGTACCGCTGAGTCCCTGAATGGATGTTCGTTGCTGTGGGAGTAGCCTTGCATTGACGGGCGACGGATATCGGTAGTGTCGCTCCGTCCGTGCAAATCTATTGTTCGTCCGTAGTTACTGCCTCGAGGAATGTCGCATACCGCGCGGATCCGATGACGCGTACGGCTGCCTGTACGCATGGATCGACGCGCAACGAGCGTGAGAGGCGCACACGGTCGTTCTGGAAGCGGGCGCGGATCTCCTGCTCGAGAAGCTCCTTGACCGCATCCTGATGCTGTCTGAGTACCTTGGTCAATTCCCGTTCGGCAGCCTTCTCGGCCTGTTCGATGCTCTTGAGGACGGCGGAGGGCCAGCGTTCGGTTTCGGCCTGACGTCTGGAGTATTCCAGGTCGGCCAGGACGGGCGAGCGTCGCTCCGTCGGCATGGTTTCCACGAAGCGCAGGAAGGCATCGATGACGGCCTTGTCGGCCGTGAACGATGCCGGCAGGGAATCCATCGAAGCCGTGTAGACCGTTCCGAACCGGAAGAAGGCATCGTTGTCGCGAAGGCGTTCCACGATGGCGGGATAGACGCTGTCGCTGACGAGGGTATCGGGCTCGATGCCGTTCAGTTCGCGTACCGTGCGCCTGTTCTTCGTCAGGAAGTGTGCCGTATCGGGCATTGTCCTGTGATCTCCGCGGCGGGCCGCGTAGTCGATCTTCTGGATGCTGCGGCCGCTCGGCGTGTAATAGCGAGCCGTCGTCATCTTCAGCATGGCATCGTAGGGAAGAGGGATGACCGTCTGGACGAGGCCCTTGCCGAACGAACGGCGGCCGATGATGACGCCGCGGTCGAGATCCTGGATGGCGCCTGCGACGATTTCGCTGGCGCTGGCGCTGCTTTCGTTGATGAGGACGGCGAGCGGCAATACCGGTTCCACCGGATCGGTATCCGATGCATAGGTGCGTTCTTCAGCCGCCGAACGACCACGCGTCGTCACGATTCGACTGCCTTTCGGTACGAACAGTTTGACCACGCCGACGGCAGCGTCGAGCAGGCCCCCGGGATTGTCGCGAAGGTCGAGTACCAGACCGCGCAGGTCCGCTTCTTCACGCAACGCCCCGATGGTCTTGCGAATGTCCTCGGCTGAGCGCCGCGAGAACCGCGCGAGCCTGATGTAGCCGATCCTTCCCGGCAGCAGTTCCTGATGGGCGATGTTCTCGACGTCCATCTCGACGCGCCGGAGCATGAAGTCCAAGGTGTCCTGACGTCCTTCGCGAATGATGCGGAAGGCGGCCATGGAGCCCGGTGTGCCGCGTGTGAACTGACGGAGATCGCGAGGAGCCATGGTGTCGACGACGATGCCGTCGATGGAATGGATGCGATCGCCAATACGGATCCCTGCCTGCTGTGCCGGCAGACCCGTACGTGTGTTCGTGATGGTCAGAAACTTGTCGCGCAGTCCGACGGTGATGCCGAAGCCCGTATACATACCCGTCGACAGCATGTCCACGTCCTCGGTCTCCTCGCTCTTCATGTAGACCGAGTAGGGATCCAGCTTGCTGAGCATGCCGTCGATACCGGCTTCCATTACGGTAGCCGGATCGATATCGTCGACGTAGTTCGAGGCGATCTCGCGGTACACTGCGCCGAACGTCGTCATCGACCTGCCGATACGGGCATAGACGTCGTCCTCACCCACGGCGATGAAGCCGAGCGAGAGGATGACTGCCGTACAACCGCCGATGAG